>NZ_CM182098.1:5900000-6600738 GCF_059429415.1 Pseudomonas sp. CH61
CAGCGACTTATTTTCAGTGGCGAGCTTAACCGAATAGGGGAGGCGTAGCGAAAGCGAGTCTTAATAGGGCGTCTAGTCGCTGGGAATAGACCCGAAACCGGGCGATCTATCCATGGGCAGGTTGAAGGTTGGGTAACACTAACTGGAGGACCGAACCGACTACCGTTGAAAAGTTAGCGGATGACCTGTGGATCGGAGTGAAAGGCTAATCAAGCTCGGAGATAGCTGGTTCTCCTCGAAAGCTATTTAGGTAGCGCCTCATGTATCACTGTAGGGGGTAGAGCACTGTTTCGGCTAGGGGGTCATCCCGACTTACCAAACCGATGCAAACTCCGAATACCTACAAGTGCCGAGCATGGGAGACACACGGCGGGTGCTAACGTCCGTCGTGAAAAGGGAAACAACCCAGACCGTCAGCTAAGGTCCCAAAGTTATGGTTAAGTGGGAAACGATGTGGGAAGGCTTAGACAGCTAGGAGGTTGGCTTAGAAGCAGCCACCCTTTAAAGAAAGCGTAATAGCTCACTAGTCGAGTCGGCCTGCGCGGAAGATGTAACGGGGCTCAAACCATACACCGAAGCTACGGGTATCATCTTCGGATGATGCGGTAGAGGAGCGTTCTGTAAGCCTGTGAAGGTGAGTTGAGAAGCTTGCTGGAGGTATCAGAAGTGCGAATGCTGACATGAGTAACGACAATGGGTGTGAAAAACACCCACGCCGAAAGACCAAGGTTTCCTGCGCAACGTTAATCGACGCAGGGTTAGTCGGTCCCTAAGGCGAGGCTGAAAAGCGTAGTCGATGGAAAACAGGTTAATATTCCTGTACTTCTGGTTATTGCGATGGAGGGACGGAGAAGGCTAGGCCAGCTTGGCGTTGGTTGTCCAAGTTTAAGGTGGTAGGCTGAGATCTTAGGTAAATCCGGGATCTTAAGGCCGAGAGCTGATGACGAGTGTTCTTTTAGAACACGAAGTGGTTGATGCCATGCTTCCAAGAAAAGCTTCTAAGCTTCAGGTAACCAGGAACCGTACCCCAAACCGACACAGGTGGTTGGGTAGAGAATACCAAGGCGCTTGAGAGAACTCGGGTGAAGGAACTAGGCAAAATGGCACCGTAACTTCGGGAGAAGGTGCGCCGGTGAGGGTGAAGGACTTGCTCCGTAAGCTCATGCCGGTCGAAGATACCAGGCCGCTGCGACTGTTTATTAAAAACACAGCACTCTGCAAACACGAAAGTGGACGTATAGGGTGTGACGCCTGCCCGGTGCCGGAAGGTTAATTGATGGGGTTAGCTAACGCGAAGCTCTTGATCGAAGCCCCGGTAAACGGCGGCCGTAACTATAACGGTCCTAAGGTAGCGAAATTCCTTGTCGGGTAAGTTCCGACCTGCACGAATGGCGTAACGATGGCGGCGCTGTCTCCACCCGAGACTCAGTGAAATTGAAATCGCTGTGAAGATGCAGTGTATCCGCGGCTAGACGGAAAGACCCCGTGAACCTTTACTATAGCTTTGCACTGGACTTTGAATTTGCTTGTGTAGGATAGGTGGGAGGCTTTGAAGCGTGGACGCCAGTTCGCGTGGAGCCATCCTTGAAATACCACCCTGGCAACTTTGAGGTTCTAACTCAGGTCCGTTATCCGGATCGAGGACAGTGTATGGTGGGTAGTTTGACTGGGGCGGTCTCCTCCTAAAGAGTAACGGAGGAGTACGAAGGTGCGCTCAGACCGGTCGGAAATCGGTCGTAGAGTATAAAGGCAAAAGCGCGCTTGACTGCGAGACAGACACGTCGAGCAGGTACGAAAGTAGGTCTTAGTGATCCGGTGGTTCTGTATGGAAGGGCCATCGCTCAACGGATAAAAGGTACTCCGGGGATAACAGGCTGATACCGCCCAAGAGTTCATATCGACGGCGGTGTTTGGCACCTCGATGTCGGCTCATCACATCCTGGGGCTGAAGCCGGTCCCAAGGGTATGGCTGTTCGCCATTTAAAGTGGTACGCGAGCTGGGTTTAGAACGTCGTGAGACAGTTCGGTCCCTATCTGCCGTGGACGTTTGAGATTTGAGAGGGGCTGCTCCTAGTACGAGAGGACCGGAGTGGACGAACCTCTGGTGTTCCGGTTGTCACGCCAGTGGCATTGCCGGGTAGCTATGTTCGGGAAAGATAACCGCTGAAAGCATCTAAGCGGGAAACTTGCCTCAAGATGAGATCTCACTGGAACCTTGAGTTCCCTGAAGGGCCGTCGAAGACTACGACGTTGATAGGTTGGGTGTGTAAGCGCTGTGAGGCGTTGAGCTAACCAATACTAATTGCCCGTGAGGCTTGACCATATAACACCCAAGCAATTTGCGTCGAAGAGACCAGATTGCGGTGTGTGAAGACGAAACGAACCGAAAGTTCGATGTTCACAAACACCGAAAGCTGTCACATACCCAATTTGCTGAAGCGAGGCCATCTGGTCACGACTCAGTACCCGAATTTCTTGACGACCATAGAGCGTTGGAACCACCTGATCCCATCCCGAACTCAGCAGTGAAACGATGCATCGCCGATGGTAGTGTGGGGTTTCCCCATGTGAGAGTAGGTCATCGTCAAGATTAAATTCCGAAACCCCAATTGCGAAAGCAGTTGGGGTTTTGTTTTAGTAGAAACATCCGTTTTTGCTGGCTTGTTACCGTGTTGACGGGCCAGATACAGAATTTCTTGACGACCATAGAGCGTTGGAACCACCTGATCCCATCCCGAACTCAGCAGTGAAACGATGCATCGCCGATGGTAGTGTGGGGTTTCCCCATGTGAGAGTAGGTCATCGTCAAGATTGAATTCCGAAACCCCTGTCTGCTAACGCAGACAGGGGTTTTGTCATTTCAGGGCTTGTAAAAGCCAATTCTCACATCGCTTTACGTGCCTTGCTGGTACGGCGAGCCTGCCATTTGCGCCACCAGATGTAGACGCCAGTACCTGACAACCCTGCAATCAAAACACCTAACACCGCGATCATTACTTGCCCGGTCACACCAATGATCCTTCCTCCGTGTATCGGTAACTGCAACCGGTAAAACTGTTCCCCTAACGTCCCCTGTCCTGCGATCTCCTGCCCTAACAAGCGTCCATCCGTTCCATGAAAGAACAACCAGGATTTGCCATGGGCTTCAGTGTCGTGCTGCCCAAATCCTGCGCCGTAGAAGTTGTACTCAAAGCTGTAATACAACTCCCCGATCGCTGCAGTCAGTCCTAACCTTTTCCCCTCCTGTAGTGCCCTTTCGTACGCTTGCTGGTAACTCAACTGCGTCACCCCAAGATCACCAACAGGCATTCGCCCCCGAGCCTCATAGACGCTCGGCTCGATCGGTGAAAATAGCGACACCGCAGGCTTGAACACCTGGCTCGGTAAGTTCATCGCTACGCTGCTGACGGCGATCGGCAGCAACAACAGCCACAGCCACAATCCCCCCGCACGATGCAGATCGAAGTTCAGCCGGTAGGCATGCCCACCCTTGACCTTCCAGGCCGTCGACCACTTCTTCCAGAATGGCTTTCCTCTCGGCAATGTCAGCCACAGCGCAACGAAGCAATCGATCACCCAGGCAATGGCAACCAGGCCCATCAACAACAATCCCCAATTACCCGGCAACGTCAGGTTGTAGTGGAACTCAAGAATGAACGGGACAAAATTCTCCCGTTGAAAACAGCACTCGCCCCAATACCTCTGGCCCTTTTGCTCAGCATTCACCGGATCCAGATAGAACAACTGATTACGCTCAGCGAATGGCTGGCCGGTTCCCGGATCGTTACGCGGGACCATCGCAAGCAACGCGGTGTGGCCAGTCTCATTCGGGTACTCCATGTACCAGACCTGCAACTTTGGATGGGTACTCTGCACGGCATCAACCAATTCACCGGGCGGCAGTCGCTCACCCACTGCAGACGCGGCATAAAACTGCGGATTCAACCATTCATCCAGCTCATGATTGAACGCCAGGATGCTTCCCGTGACCCCGGCAAGCAGCAAAAAAACTGCGGTGGCCAAGCCGATATAACGATGCAACAAAACCAAAAACGCACGCATTGGAATTTCTCCACAGAAACGACAAAGCCAGCCCCTGAAACATCAGGGGCTGGCTTTTTTATGCACCGGACAAAGGCTTAGAACTGGTAGCTGACCGTCGCCGCGACGTTGCGCTCTTCACCCATGTAGCAGAAGTTCAAGCTCGCACAGGACGCCACGTAGGACTCATTGGTCAGGTTGTTCGCGTTCAGACGCACATCGACGCCCTTCAAGCCGACCTTGCTCAAGTCATAACCAATCGAGGCATCAAATAATGTGTAGGAAGGTACCTTCAGGGTGTTTTCCGCATCAGCCCAGCTGTAACCGACATATCGCACACCGCCACCCAGGCGCAGGCCATCGAGCGCGGCGCTGTCGAATTTGTAGTCAGCCCACAACGACGCCATATGACGCGGGGCCTGCGTCGGTGAGTTGCCTTTGTTCTCGATCACTTCGGTCGGTGTGCTCAAGGTGCTGACCATCGACTTCGAGTATTCGATATCGGTGAAAGTGTAGCTGCCGAGCACTTTGAGGTTGTCTGTCAGCTGCATGTGCGCTTCCAGTTCCAGGCCTTGCGAGCGCACAGCGCCGACCGCGCGGTAGAAGTTTTCCTGCGGCAGTTTGGTTGCCAGGTTTTCCTGATCGATGCGGAACAGCGACGCGGTGAACAGGTTGTCAGTACCCGGTGGCTGATACTTCAAGCCGACTTCCCATTGTGTTCCGTCGGTAGGAGCCAGCGGGTTGCCGGCGCTGTCGGCGTAGGAGTTAGGGTTAAACGATTCGGAGTAGCTGATGTAGGGCGCCAAACCATTATCGAACAGGTACAGCGCGCCGGCACGGCCGGTGAGTTTGGTGCGGCGATCATTGATCTCTGTGCCAACCGGACGTCCGGCCTCAGCGATACGGTTTTCGTCCGACGTCTCGACCCAGTCCTGACGCAAACCCAGCGAGAAACGCCATTTGTCCATCTCGATCAAGTCTTGCAGGTAGACCCCGGTCTGTTCCAGGCGCCGCAGGTAACTGGTCTCGCCATACATGTCGATCGCCGAATTGCCGTACACCGGATTGAACGCATTGATCGGTGCAAGACCGCCACTGGTCCAGTCGACCACGGTTTTACGCCGCTGATAATCCGCGCCCATCAGCACCGTGTGTTTGGTCGCGCCGGTGAAAAATTCCGCCTGGAGCATGTTGTCGACGATAAACGCATGCAGACGCTCATCCCCGCCGGTGTAATAGCGGTTAAGTTCGTTGCTGCTCGGCGAGGTCCAGCCATAGGCGTAGACCTGATCCAGGTTCACTTTGGAATCGAGATAACGAAAGTTCTGTCGCGCGGTGAAGACATCGTTGAAGCGATGTTCGAATTGATAACCGAACGATTGCTGATCACGCGAGTAACCATCGACGCCCGGCTCACCTTCGAAGAAGTGTGGCGAGATACGGTTGCCGTTGCGCTGATGAATGGTGCCGTCGGCCGGTACACCGCCGTGGTAACCGCCATCTGGATCGTGTTGCAGATAAGCCTGCAGCGTCAGCGAGGTGTCTTCACTGAAATCGATACTCAGCGTGGGTGCGAGAGCGAAGCGTTTTTCCTTGTTGTGGTCGAATTGCGTGTCGGACTGATCCGTTAACCCGGTCAGACGATAGGCAATACGCTTGTCGTCATCGACCGGGCCGCTGAAATCAAAACCGACTCCGCGCTGACCCTGCGTTCCAACCGTGGCTTGCACTTGATGGTAAGCCTCGTACAGCGGTTTCTTGCTGGTCAGCGCCACCAGGCCGCCTGGTGAACTGCGACCGTACAGCACCGACGAGGGTCCCTTGAGAATGTCCACGCGCTCCAGGAAATATGGGTCGACTTGCATGGTGCTGTAAGTACCGCTGTCGCCCATCGACTTGAGGCCGTCGAGGTAGATGTTGTCCACCGAGCCGTCGTTGAAGCCGCGCATTGCCACGTAGTCATAGCGATGAGTCGCGCCGTACGGATTGGTCAGTACGCCCGGGGTGTAGCGCATCGCTTGCGAGACAGTCTGCGAACCCTGATCGTCCATTTGCTCGCGAGTGACCACAGACACGCTTTGCGAAGTTTCCAGCAACGCGGTACTGGTCTTGGTGGCGATCTGGCTGTGAGTGGCGTTGTAGCCATCCATGCTGCCCAAGGCGTTGCCGAGGGCGAAGCCTTTGATGTCGGTGGTCGGCAGGGCCAGTGCTTCGGTCTGAGCCAATGGGCGCAGGATGTAACTGCTGCCGTCCTGACTAACTGCTTCCATACCGGAGCCACCGAGCAAATGGCTCAACGCCTGATCGGTGGAATAATCGCCCTGAACGCCCGGCGATTGCCGTCCTTGAGTTTGCTGCGGGGTCATCGACAACGTGATGCCAGCCTGACGGGCAAACTGATTCAGCGCCTCACCGAGAGGGCCCGCAGCCACATTGTAGCGATGGCTGACTTCACCGCCAGCGGGAGTCGCCGCCATGCTTATAGCGGGGATCACGACAACGCCCAGTGCGGTCGAAAACAGCGCCGCGCGAATAGCGTGGCGCAACAGGCCAGATTCGGAATTGAAATTCAGAGAGTTCTTACAGGTGGCGCGGACAGTCATTGTCGGTTTCCGTAGGCAGTCGCGAAGGCTGAGTTGAAGTGCTTACTGACTAAGCCGGACTGGCTGAGAAAACCCGCCAGAATAATTTCAGGCGATGCGCTCCAGCGTCACCCACCAACGCGTGCGATAGCGCAATTGCACCGGCAACGTCTGCGGCAGAATCGCCAGCAGTTTGTCGGTGTCTTCCAGGCGGAATACACCGGACAGACGCAGCTCCGCCACTTCCGACGCGCAATTCAGAAAGCCCTGACGATAACGGCTGACTTCGCTGAGGAAATCCCCCAGACGCATATTGCGCGTGACGATCAAGCCATCGACCCAGGCGCCAGCGTCCATGTCCAGCGTCGGGGCCGGACGGACCTGGTGATGGTCGATCAGATAACTCTGCCCGGCGAGTGCTTCTACCGAGGTGCCGCCGGAGTGGATGGCAACCTGGCCATGGGTGACGCTGAGCCGCGTGCAGTCATTGTCCTGACGCAGGATGAATCGGGCATCGAGGGGCTCATAAGTCCCGTGACGATTTTGTACCCGCAGCGGCCGATCAGTCGGCGTGCCCTCGTCGGAGCCACCACACGTGACAATGATCTCGCCGCGAGTCAGTTTGATCAGGCGCTGTTGCGCGGTGTAATCCAGATCCACCGCGCTGGCAGTGTTCAACTCGATCCGGGTACCGTCCGGCAACTGGAAGCCGCGCCGCTCGCCCGTCGCCGTAGCGTAATCGGCGCTCCATTGCTGCCAAGCGGCAGTGTCCTTGGCCAGCCATGCAGCGGAGCCCATCAGCAATGCGCCAGACAATAGCTTCAGCGCCTGTCGCCGGCCCAAACCCTGCGCACTGTTTTCAAGGGTGTTGAACGCCACTTGCGCACCGGGCACCGCGCGCAGGTTATTGCTCAACTCGGCTTGCAGCGACTGCACCCGTTGCCAGGCCAGTTCGTGCTCATGGTGTTCGGCGCGCCACTGTTCGCACTGGCGATTCAGGCGCGGATTGCCGTGATTGTTGCGCAGTCGCAACAGCCAGTGAATGGCCTGCTTGACCACCTGTTGCTGCGGCTCGGTGCGGCGGCTCAGAGAAAGATTATCCACAGGCATCAGCTTTCGTACCGCAGCACGTAGCAGTGATACAGCGCATCGGCGACGTAGCGTTCAACTGAGCGCAACGACAGTCCCATCTGCTCGGCGATCTGCTTGTGGGTCAAACCTTCGCACTGCGCCAGCAGAAAGGCCTGACGCACTTTCGGCTTCAGTCCTTCAAGCATCCGCGCAATGCTCTCCAGCAATTCGATCACCAGCGCCCGGGCTTCAGCACTCGGTGTTTCTGCTTCCGGCAAATGGGCGATCGTTTCGAGATAGGCCCGTTCGATTTCTTCGCGGCGCCAATGGTCGATCACCAACCCACGAGCGATGGTCCGCAGGAAGGCGCGCGGCGCCTTGAGTTCGAGGCGTTCGGTGCGTTGCAACAGACGGACGAAAGTGTCCTGGGCCAGATCTGCCGCATCCGCCGCGTTGCCCAGCCGTGCGCGCAGCCAAGCGTTAAGCCAGCCGTGATGACTACTGTAAAGCGCCTGTACTGCAAACTCAGGTGAGGACATGAACGCGAACGTCACAAATGATAATTACTCGCATTGTCATCAAGGGTTACGAAATTTGCAACAGCCACCCGAACATCAGCCCTGAAAAACATCGGGGAGGACGCTCTGGCACGCCGTTCGGCGGGAATCCTTCAGAAATGTCATCCATTTCCCGCTCAGCCCTAAGATTTCTCCGACACGTGCCGACAGACTGGTGAGACATGCGTGCACCAAAGTAGAGCGGCCTGAAGAACGCTGCCTGCGCTGTACATGGAATGTTGCATCCGGAACGCATCCCCACTTTTCGCATAAGAAGTCCCATGAAATGAATCTCAAGTTCAGCCATAAAATCCTGTTGGCCGCCTCGGGCGTCGTGGTCCTGGCGTTCGCGCTGTTCACCCTCTACAACGACTATCTGCAGCGAAACACCATTCGCCAGAACCTCCAGTCCTCTGTGCAGCAGGCCGGTGATCTGACCGCCAGCAGCGTGCAGAACTGGATGAGCGGGCGGATTCTGGTGCTGGAAAACCTCGCGCAGAACGTTGCCCATCAGGGCAAGGACGCGGATTTCCCGGGTCTGGTCGATCAACCAGCCTTCACCTCGAACTTCCAGTTCACCTACGTCGGTCAGGCCAACGGTGTGTTCACCCAGCGCCCTGACGCGAAGATGCCGGACGGCTACGACCCACGTCAGCGTCCTTGGTACAAGCAAGCCGTTGTGGCTGACAAAACCATGCTGACGCCGCCGTACATGGCGGCCGTCGGCGGGCTCGTGGTGACCATCGCCATGCCGGTGAAAAAGAACGGCGAGCTGCTCGGTGTGGTCGGTGGTGACCTGAGCCTGGAAACCCTGGTGAAGATCATCAACTCGGTGGACTTCGGTGGCCTTGGCCATGCGTTTCTGGTCAGCGCCGACGGTCAGGTGATCGTCAGCCCGGACAAAGACCAGGTCATGAAAAACCTGAAAGACATCTACCCGAACACCAGCGTGCGCATCGAGAAGGGCAACCAGAACGTCGTGCTTAACGGCCAGGAACGTATTTTGTCGTTCACTCCGGTCAGCGACCTGCCGAATGCGCAGTGGTACATCGGTCTGTCGATCGATCGCGACAAGGCCTACGCCGCACTGAGCCAATTCCGCACTTCGGCGCTGATCGCGATGTTTGTCGCCGTGGCCGCGATTGCCTTGCTGCTGAGCCTGTTGATCAATGTGTTGATGCGTCCGCTGACCACCATGGGCCGTGCGATGCAGGACATTGCTCAGGGCGAAGGCGACCTGACCCGTCGTCTGGTTGTGGAAAGCAAAGACGAGTTCGGTGAATTGGGCAGCGCGTTCAACCAGTTCGTTGAGCGGATTCACGCGTCGATTTCCGAAGTGTCTTCCGCCACCCGCCACGTGCATGATTTGTCGCAACGCGTAATGGCGTCGTCCAACGCCTCGATCGTCGGCTCTGACGAGCAAAGTGCACGCACCAACAGCGTCGCTGCGGCGATCAACGAGCTGGGCGCCGCCACGCAGGAAATTGCGCGCAACGCCGCGGATGCTTCGCAACACGCCAGCGGCGCGAGCGAGCAGGCCGATGACGGGCGTCAGGTGGTCGAGCAAACGATCCTGGCGATGACCGAGCTGTCGCAGAAGATCAGCCTGTCGTGCACGCAGATCGAAACCCTGAACGCCAGCACCGACAACATCGGCCACATCCTCGATGTGATCAAAGGCATTTCGCAGCAGACCAACCTGTTGGCGCTCAACGCCGCGATCGAAGCAGCGCGTGCCGGTGAAGCCGGACGTGGTTTTGCGGTGGTGGCGGATGAGGTGCGTAACCTCGCCCATCGCACCCAGGAATCGGCGGAAGAGATCCACAAGATGATCACCTCGCTGCAGATCGGTTCGCGCGAAGCGGTGACCACCATGAACGCCAGTCAGGCCTCCAGCGAGCAGAGCGTGGAAGTGGCCAACCAGGCCGGTTTGCGTCTGGTCAGCGTGACTCAGCGCATTGGTGAAATCGACGGCATGAACCAGTCGGTGGCCGCGGCGACCGAAGAGCAGACCGCCGTGGTGGAAACCCTCAACGTCGACGTTAACCAGATCAACCTGCTGAACCAGCAGAGCGTGGCCAACCTCAATGAAACGTTGAAGGATTGTGATGCGTTGTCGCAGCAGGCCAATCGCCTGAAGCAATTGGTCGACAGCTTCAAGATCTGACCTCAAGTCAGACCGCGTTATCGTTCATCGCGAGCAGGCTCACTCCTACAAATTAAACCGGGTTCCATCTGAAGGAACCCGATCAACTGTAGGAGTGAGCCTGCTCGCGATAGCGGTCTAGAACTCACCGCCGAACTCAGGCCTTAAACAAACAGCCTCAGCACATTCCCCATCGCATCATCCGCAAACCCCTGCACAAACTCCTTGAACCCCGGCAACGCCTCTTCACCGCCCGAAGCCGGCTCGGCAATGATCGTCCACGTCGCCCGGGATTTACCTGCGCCCAGCGACTCCACATTCATCGCCGCCCACAGATTCGCCACCCCCAGCGTGTTGTAAATCGTCGTCCAGGTCATGCTTCGCGCCTGCTCATCGCGGGAGTTGAGTTGCTCGACCACCACGTTGCCATCCTTGAAGAACTTCTTGCGCAGCGAGGACACGCCCTCGCCGGTCATTTCGATGTGCGACAGCGCCGGAATGAAACGGTCGAAACCGCCGAAGTGGCCGACCACCGCCCAGACTTGCGTCGCGTCCGCTGGCACTTCCACCGAAGACACAACGTGGCAGCCATGCGGGTTTTGGATCAGGGTATCCGGTTGCAAATTGCTCATGGTGTTGCTCCTTTTTGTTGGATCAGATGAAGTTGATTTGTTTCAGGTAGTCGCAGCCGCGACGCAGCAGCGCCGGGGATTTCTGCGGGTAGTGCGCGCCCATCTGCTGCACGCCGGCTTCAGCGTTGGCGTGGCCGATCAGGGAGATGTCGCCGATGTCTTCTTCGAAGCCGTTGAGGTAGAAACCGAGCACGCCGAACAGCGCGTTGTCGGCGTCGACCCGGCCCAGTTGCTGTTGCCAGTCAGCGACGCTGACCAACGCGAACTCGCTGCCGCTTTCGCGGAACGACGCGACATAGGCGTCCCAGCTCAATGGTTCGGGGTTATGCAGGTTGAACACCGCACGTTCCGGCGAATAACGGCTGGCGTGGAAGGCAATGAAACGGGCGAGAAAGTCCACCGGCATCAGGTCGAAATTCAGTGCGAACGCCGGTACCTGGCCGAGCTGGATCGAGCCTTTGAGCATCAGCATCAAACGGTTTTTGTGCGGCTGACAAACGCCGCTCAAGCTGTTGAAACTGATGTTGCCGGGGCGATACAGATTGACGCGTACGCCGCGTTCCCGCGCTCGTTCGAGGATGCGCTCGCCGACCCATTTCGACAGGTTGTAACCGTTGCGAATGTAGATCGGTGGCGTCAGTGCCGCAGGCAGTTCCAGCACCCGTCCCGCGTCATCGACCGTGCTTGAAGCCGACAGCGTCGAGACAAAATTGAAGACCTTTTTGCTCTGCCCTTCACACAAGCGCAGCAGGGCGAAAATCGGTTCGACGTTGTCCGCCGCCAGCGACTCGTAATCAAGCACGTGATTGACGTTGGCGGCGTTGTGCACCAGTGCGCCGAATTCACGATCCAGGCGTTGATAATCGTCGTCGTTCAGGCCCAGTTGCGGGCGCGTAATATCGGCCGCGTAAACCCGCACGCGACTCAGATCCAGATGCTCCAGGCGGTTTTCACTCAGTGACTCGGCAAAGCGTTGCGCCGCCGTTTTCCCGCCGCCATCGCGTACCAGACACGCGACTTCGCTGGCGCCCCAACCGAGCAGTGCCTCGACGATGTGCACGCCGACAAAACTGTTGGCGCCAGTGACGATGACCTTATGCACATCGCCCATGCGGCTGATCGGCAGTGGCTCGATATCAAGCGCGCGCTCGGCGTCGGCCATGGCCTGGGCGCTGAGCACGGCGCTGTCATCGGTGCCACGCACCAGCGTTGCCAGTTTGATGATGGTCGGCAGTTCGATGAAGCGGTTGATCGAGATGCTGCGGCCGAACTCCTCACGCAGCCGCAGCAACATCCGTGACAGCAGAATCGAGTGACCGCCGAGATTGAAGAAGCTTTCGTCGGTGGAAATGTCGCTGGTTGGCAGCTCCAGCAGCTCCGCCCAGATCTCCAGCAACAGCGCTTCGTCGGCATTCGCTGGCAGGCATTTCGGCCCGTTGTCCTGCACGCTCACCGGCAGTTCCAGCAGCGCCTTACGGTCGACCTTGCCGTTGCTGGCGAACGGCATGCTCGACAGCTCGGTCCACGCTACGGGTTGCATGTAGTCGGGCAGAAACTGCCGGGCGTGGGTCTTCAGTGCTTCGCGCGCGGTGTTCGATTGCGGCTGGGCGAGGAAGGCGAGAATGCGCCGCTGACTGTCGATCACTACTGCGATCTGCCGATACAACTGGCTCTCGCGCAGGCAGCGTTCGATTTCTTCCGGCTCGACCCGGAAGCCGCGAATTTTCACCTGATTGTCGCGCCGTCCGCACAGCTCGATGCCGTGCTCGCCCCACTTGGCCATGTCGCCGCTGCGGTAAGCGCGCAGCGTTTGGCCGTCCGGCAGATTCAGGGTCAGATAACGTTCGGCGGTCTGCTGTGGGTTGTTCAGATAACCGAGGCAGACGCCGGGGCCAACGATGAACAATTCGCCGACGGTGTTCTGCGGCACCGGTTGCAAATCGTCGTCGAGAATCAGCACCTGGCTGTTGGCGATCGGCGCACCGAGGCTGCGGTTGCTGTCGCCGGGTATCAGTTGACGCGCAGTGATCAGCACCGTGGCTTCGGTCGGGCCGTAAAGGTTGTGCAGCGTGCCCTGACGCGTCAGCTGCTCGATGACGAACGGCTCGCAGACATCGCCGCCGGTCGTCACCTGTACGCCTTCCAGTTGCTCTAGCGGCAGGATGCTCAACAGCGCTGGCGGCAGGAAGGCGTGGGTCAGTTGCCGGCGCCGGATCAACGCGACCAGTTGCAGCGGATCGCGCCGTTGCGTGTCGTCGGGCACCACCAGTTCGGCGCCTTCGAGCAGGGTCGGGAAGATGTCGATCAGTGATGAGTCGAAGCTCAGTGACGAGAACTGCAAGACCCGACTTTCTGCCTGCAACTGCACGTAATCGGCGCACCACGCCGAGAAGTGTGCAAGGTTGGCCTGACTGAGCAGCACACCCTTCGGATGCCCAGTGGTGCCCGAGGTGTAGAGCGCCATGCACGGCGCATCGAGCTCTGGGCGTCGGCACATCAGCGGTTGGCTCAGATCCGCGTCTGCGCTGGTGATGTGACTGACATCCAGCCCCGCCATGGTTTCGCCAAGCGGATGCTCGCCATCATGCAGCAACAACAACGCGCCCGAGTTTTGCAGAATGTGTTGCTGGCGCTGCAACGGATGACTCGGTTCCAGCGGCAGATACACCGCACCGCTGCCGAGGATCGCCAGAATCGAGGCGAACAGCGCCGGGCTTTTCGGCAGGCAGATGCCGACCACCCACGGTTGCGGATGTTGCTCGAGCAAGGGCTGCAAACGCTGTTGGATCGCGCGACTGTGGGCGTGCAGTTGGCGGTAGCTGATCGACTGTTCGGCGAGGTGCAGCGCCGGTCGTTCGGCATGACGGATCAGGCTTTGTTGCAGACGCTCGATCACTGGGAGCTGCGCCTGCTTCAGCAGCGCCGGATTGGCCGTGTCATTGAGGCGATGGACGTACGCCAGGCTGTCGAGAAACAGCAGGTTTTCCATCCGCTCGAAATCCGGTGCAGTCACCGGCGCGACCTGCTGAAGATAGTCAGCATCGCGGGAGATGCGGCTGACCAGCAGCGCCACTTCGTCCACCACCTGCGTCAGCACTCGCTGGCGCAGCGCCTGACCGTTGCCGGACGGCTCATCGCCGATCGGCACACGACTGATCAGTGACGAGCCGAGGAAGCACAGCAGGTCGAGTGTCGGCAAACCCGCCGCGCTCAGCGCGCCAACCCCCAAACGCAGATGCAGGTGTGGGATCGCGCAGAAATCGCCGGCGCCGATGAAGCCATCGTCGATGATCAAATCCACCGTCGATGCCGCCACGCCGCTGCGCCGCAAGGAGTGCCCGTGTTGTTCCAGTTCCTGCGCCAGGTCGGTCATGGCCTGGCTGGCGCCAATCAGCAAAATGTCGAGACGTTTCATGTCGGCCTCCTCATCAAACCAGGTAATCGCGCAAGGCGTGCTGCACGCACGGCGTGTCGAGCAGCGAGCTGTTGTGGAAGAACTTGACGATGTTGCCCACCAGCGGATGGTGGCGATTGATCGGGAACGCGAGCCCGGCCATCTCGTCCCTGAGCGAGCGCCGTGTGGCCTCGCTGACCGGCAGCGCGTCGATCAGGCGCAGGTCGAAGGATTTCTGGATGTCGTTGGTCAGGTAATGGCCGATGAACACCGGCAGAATCTGCGCGATGGTTTCGCGATCCGCCGCGCTGGCGGTGTGCCAATAGATGCGCACCATCCGCGCCCAGAAACTCGAATGGCGACCCTCATCGAGCAAGTGATCGGCCATCAGGCCTTTGATCGACGGCTTGACCGAGTCGTCGCGGGCGAACGCGGCGACATCGCCGGTCACGGTGTTTTCGGCGATGGCCACGCAAATCAATTCCATCGCGCTGCGCAGGTGTTCCGGTGCCAGCGCGACGGCGGCGGGAATAGCCCGGCTCAGTTCGATCTGATCGGGCAACTGAATCGGTTCGATGCCGGTCATCGCCACCGTTTGTTGCATGAAATCCATCGCCACCAAGGCGTGGTAATCCTCATCGACCACCACGGTCATCGCGTCGTAACGACAGGCAAACGGGAAGGCCACGGCGAAGCGATTCTTGGCGATGCTGCGCGCGGTCTTGTCGACGATCTCGGTCTCGAAAATCACTACGTCGTTGATGAATTTGTACAACGTCTGCACCAAGGCGAAATCGCGCTGCTGCGGACAGTCGCGCAGAAAGGTTTCGCTGAGCACCAGCGGCTGACGACTGAGCGGGTAGATCAGGCGTTCATCGTCTTCCAGCACGCGGCGCGGGCGAGTGCGGATGGTGGCGCGGTTCTCCCAGGCGTCGGCAAAGGATTGATAGTCGGCAGCGTTCATTGGGTCACCTCCGCCAACGGTTCGCGCATGCTCAGGCGCAGGCCGTCCCACAAGGCGATGCGGCTTTCCACGGCAGCGATGGCGCTGGCGTAGACCTCGGCTTCACGTTGCGGGTCGCCGTCGACCAGGCGTTCGAGCAGGTGTTCTGCCGCCGGGCCATGGTCTTCGGAGTCGACCTCGATATGCCGCTCCAGGTAATAGCGAAAGGTCGGCGCCTGTTCGATGCCGATGCCCCAGTCGTCAAGAATGCGCTGGAACATGGTCGGGATCACGCTCTCACGGCCATGCAGAAACGCCGCCGCCACGCTGTGCCCCGGGGCATGCAGGGCGGTGCGCAAGGTGTCGCGGACAAACTGCGCGGCGGCCGGATCAACCTCGACGCTTTGCAGCGCGACGTCATAGCTCACACCTTCCTGTTGCAGGGCGACAAAGCGCTCCACGGCCGTGGTACTCGCGCCGATTTCGCGCATCGCATCCAGGTACAACTCGAAATGGCTGTAATGACCTTCGTTCAGGCGATCATCCGATTCTTCACCCAGAACGATCTCGTTGATCAACCGGGCGGCGTGAGGGTCACGCGGCGGTAGCCAGGGCAAACGCGTGCAGGTCAGTTCCTGCTGCAGGCGTTTGGTCAGCGACATGAAATCCCAAACGGCAAATACGTGGGTTTCCATGAAACGCCGCAAGACCGATAACGAAGTGATCTCGGAAAAGATCGGGTGAATACTAAGTTCGGCTTTCTTCAGGGCGAGTTGGTTCTTATTGGGCATCATGATGTCCTTTATCGTTGATGTTAAATTGAGCTGTTCTGGCAGCTGCGCAATCATTGAAACGACGACTTAATTATTTTCTGTCGGCGGACGACAGGCTTCCTTCCTGATAGGTAAGTGCGGATCGATATACCTGTGACATGGCGTCATGTCTGCCCATAAGGCGCTGCCTGCTTGCTGCTGGCGTTGGGCGGGTGCCGAAGCGAAGAACAAAGTTCAAACTTGGCGAGGAAAAGCTAATACACCGACAAAGTATTTAACAAGTACATTCTTAATTATTTTAAGTTTGCTGTTTTTTGAAGTTGAGTAGATCCGATAAAACTTTTGGCTGAAGTTTTATTTGGGCGTAGTTGCTCCTTTCGGCGAATAACGGCCAAAATTGATCGATAAGAGTGAATGCCTCACTCGAAGCAACTTTCCAGTAATAAGAGTTGAATGATTTAAAAGGGCGGAAGTTGGCCGTGACCCCGCGCCATGACTTCCTTTTTCCCGTGGCAAGGCTCCTTCCGTAGGTTCCTGGTGCGGGGACTGCGCCGTCAGGGCGGCGCGTCGCCCGTTCTTTATGGGGTTGGCCGTTCAAGAGTGCGGGTAAATGAGCGCCACGGCTATTACCGATTCATCAACCGCGAGGTGCAAATTTCGGACTGAACGGCGCAGGGGGGTTAGAGCGGGCAGGCGGATCCGCCCACCCGAGGGTTGGCAGATCGCTGGGGGATTTGTAAGCGGGTGATTCGCGGGTAAGTACGCGCTCAGTGCGCGGCTTTGCGGCTTTGCGCGGCGGGGGTGGCGAGATAGCGGGTAATCACCTCGACGCCCCGATTAAGGTGCTGCTCGAGGAGTTTGATCGACAGTTCAATGTCGCACTCCTGCACGGCTTGCAGCATCGCCCGGTGATCGTCCTGGGACAATTTGCCCAGGCCCATGGCCTCAAGATTGAAGCGCAGAAAACGCTCTTCTTCGTTGAGCCCGTCTTCGACCAGGCGCAGCAAGCGTTGGTTGGGCGCCTTGCTGTACAGGGCCATGTGGAACAAACGGTTGAGCCGGCCGATTTCTGTGTAATCGTGTTGCGCCTCCAGCTCTTCGATGTAACCGGCCGCGCGCGTGTGATCGGCAGCGGTCAGCAACGGAATCGACTGGCGCATGGCTTCGGATTCGAGGAGGATGCGCAGCTCGTAGGTTTCGGTGGCATCGCCCTGAATCAATGGCGCGACCACTGCACCTTTATGCGTAGTAACGCTCAGCAGTTCCTGGGCTTCGAGCTGGCGCAAGGCTTCGCGTACCGGCATGCGGCTGACGCCGAACAAATCGGCCAGATCCTGCTGGCGCAGCGCCGTGCCGCAGGGCAGACGACCATCGAGGATTGCCGAACGCAGGGTTTCTTCGATCACCGACCGGGCCAGATGCGCAGGAATCGGTCCATCGACTTTAATGCTGTGCAGCGGTTTGGGCTTCTGTGTCACGACTACGCACCCTGTATGTCGGCCTGATTTGGATCCAAATGACACTAGTGATTGCTCTACAGGTTGTCAAACCTTGTAAAACATCGGGCGCCAACTGAAGTTTAGCGCGTCGTCGATGATCTCATGGTGCCATTGTTTTTTGCCGGGCTAAGCTTCACCATCAAACGCTTTCTATCCTGCCTCCTGGAAACCTGCTGTGGCGGTACGTTTCGCGATCCCCCGGACGTTGCGCTGGCTAGGCTGCGCACTGTTGCTGGCCGGCATGATGCTGGGCGGTCTGCATGCCGATTGGGATTTTTCCACGATAAGCCGCAAAGCCACGGCGCTCTACGGACCGTTGGGTGCCGGGCAGCAGCGCATTGATGCCTGGCAAAATCTGTTGGCCACGCAGAAACAGGTCAGCGAGATGGAAAAGCTCAAAGTGGTGAACCTGTTTTTCAATAAACAGGTGCGCTACGTCGAGGACATCGATCTGTGGCACGAGGTCGACTATTGGGAAACGCCGATCGAAGCCTTATGGAAAGGCGCCGGCGACTGCGAAGACTATGCGATCGCCAAGTATTTCAGCCTGCGCCACCTCGGGGTTTCCAGTGACAAGCTACGCATCACCTATGTCAAAGCGTTGCGCCAGAACCGCGCGCACATGGTCCTGACTTACTATGCCACCCCCGATGCCATGCCGCTGGTGCTCGACAGCCTGATCGATCCGATCCAGCCGGCGTCGCAGCGAACCGATTTGCTGCCGGTCTACTCTTTCAATGCTGAAGGTCTGTATTTGCCGGGGGCCAAAGGCAACAAGAAGGTCGGTGACACCAAACGCCTGTCGCGCTGGCAGGATGTCTTGAAGAAAATGCAGGCCGAAGGTTTCCCGGTCGAGACGACTAACTAGGAGCACGCGCTCAGATGTCTTTGTTCAAACAGCTGTTGATCGCTATCTGTCTGTTCCTGGTGGTCGCCTTCACCGGCAGCTTCATGGTCAGTCTGGAAAGCTCGCGCACCCAGTACGTCAACCAGTTGCGCTCCCACGCGCAGGACGCCGCGACGGCGCTGGCCTTGTCGCTGACGCCGAATATCGACGACCCGGCGATGGTCGAGCTGCTGGTCAGCTCGATTTTCGACAGCGGTTATTACGCGAGCATTCGTGTGGTCGATCTGAAGACTGATCAGACGATTGTCGAGCGCAGCGGCATTCCGGCCGTCAGCAATGTGCCGGACTGGTTCGTCAAACTGATCGGTCTGGAACCGGCTGGTGGCGATGCACTGGTCAGTCGTGGCTGGGAACAGGCCGCGCGGGTCGAGGTGGTCAGCCATCCGATGTTCGCCGTGGCCAAACTGTGGCAGAGCGCGTTGGGCAGCCTCGGCTGGCTGCTGATCTGCGGCGCAGTGAGTGCGGTGCTCGGGGCACTGCTGCTGCGTCGGCAGTTGAAGCCACTGGATTACATGGTCAAGCAATCGCACGCCATCGCCCGCCGCGAATTCCTCAGCCTGCCGGATCTGCCGCGCACGCCTGAGTTGCGTCGCGTGGTGCAGGCGATGAACCAGATGGTCGAGAAGCTCAAGGCACTGTTTCAGGAGCAGGCCGAGCGCAGTGAAAAACTGCGCGCCGAGTCCTATCAGGACAACCTCACCGGGCTGGCCAACCGCCGTTATTTCGAGATGCAGTTGAATAATCGGGTGAGCAACCCGGAGCAGGCCAGCTCCGGTTATCTGCTGCTGTTGCGGGTCAAGGATCTGGCCGGGCTCAACCAGCGTCTCGGTGGCCAGCGCACCGATGAACTGCTGAAAGCAGTTGGCGAACAATTGTCCCGCGAATGCGCGAAGTACCCGGAAACCCAGAACCTTGTCACCCGTATTCGTGGCGGTGAATTCGCCGTGCTGGCGCCGGGGCTGGTTCGTGAAGAAGCGCTGCAACTGGCGCAGAACCTCGACAATGCCTTGAGCAGTCTGCACGCTACCGGCGCGACCGACGTCGCGGCCGTGGCGTCGATCGGCCTGGCGCCATTCACCCACGGTGATTCGCCGCAACAAGTGCTGACGCTTGGCGATCAGGCGCTGGCGCAAGCCGAAGGGCAGGGCGAGCAGAACTGGGCCTGCATCGATCAGAGCCTGACGGCGGATGTCGGCGACGATCACCACGCTTGGCACCGTTTGCTCGATCAGGCCTTGAGTCAGCAGCGTTTCGAGCTGTATTTCCAACCGGTGGTCGCCGCCGCAGACACGCAACTGGTGCTGCATTACAAAGTGCTCTCGCGCTTGCTCGATGATCAGGGCCAGACCATCCCGGCCGGGCGCTTCCTGCCATGGCTGGAGCGCTTCGGCTGGACCGCGCGGCTTGATCGGCTGATGCTCGAACGCGTGCTGGAACAGATGAAAGCGCATGAGGATTCGCTGGCGCTGAACCTGTCCTCGGCGACCCTGGCTGATCCGCAGGCGCTGAACAAAGTCTTCGAGATTCTGCGTGCGCACTCCAACCTGGGTTCACGCCTGACCCTTGAGATCGGTGAGGAACAGCTGCCGGAGCAAGCGGTGTTGGAGCAGTTGACCCGGCGTCTGCGTGAACTTGGTTTCTCGCTGAGCCTGCAGCGCTTTGGTGGGCGCTTCAGCATGATCGGCAACCTGGCGCGGTTGGGGCTGGCGTACTTGAAGATCGATGGCAGCTATATTCGTGCGATTGATCAGGAGAGCGACAAGCGTCTGTTCATCGAGGCGATCCAGCGTGCGGCGCACAGCATCGATCTGCCGCTGATTGCCGAGCGCGTCGAGACGGAAGGGGAGTTGGCGGTGATTCGCGAGATGGGCTTGTACGGGGTTCAAGGGCAGTTGTTGGGTGAACCGAAGCCTTGGCGGTGAGTCATTGCAAAAGCAACCCTCACCCTAGCCCTCTCCCAGAGGGAGAGGGGACTGATTGGGGGATATTCGGGAGATACGCCGACGTGAAAGATGTCCGCTGAATCCGTAATCGACTCGACTTCTCAGGTCGATGTATAACGCCAGACACCTCGGTCGGCTGCTCTCCGTCGGGGAGAGGGCTTGTATGGGATTCAGGGGCAGTTGTTGGGTGAACCGAAGCCTTGGCGGTGAGTCATTGCAAAAGCAACCCTCACCCTAGCCCTCTCCCGGAGGGAGAGGGGACTGACCGTGGGATATTGATGTAATACGCCGACGTGAAAGATGTCCGCTGAATCCGTAATCGACCCGGTTTTTCAGGTCGATGTATGGCGCCAGACACCTCGGTCGGCCCCCTCTCCCTCGGGGAGAGGGCTGGGGTGAGGGTAGGCTTTTGATTACGGGGGATCAGATCAACCCGCCCTCATCCTCATCGATCAACTGGCTCAACCCGCCCAACGCTTCCCGCGCCTGTGTCCGGTCCATCAACTTGGCCTGGGCCGCCGGCGGCAGATCGGTGACACGAATCACGCCTTTCTGGGTCAGCACCTGAATCAGGTCGTCGAGGACCCGAATCATTTCGAAGTCACTCTGCTTGAGCTGTTTGAGGCTGGTTTCCACCACTTCGTTGGCGAACCAGGCCTGGATTTCATGGCTGTCGGCCGGCAGGGTTTCCGTGGCCTCGGCGTAGGCCGCGGCTTCCACGCGAATCAACAGACCTTGCGCATCGCGTTGCACGTAAAACATTGAGCATCCCTCGGAAATGAACCAGCGTCATGCTGTCAGCAGCATAGCCAACTGCGCGCGAGTATGCGGTGCGGCGACGCAATCGTCACCGGTCCGGACCGCACAAACGTGACGGCCGCCCCATTGGGGCGGCCGTCTTGTTCACGTATCAGCTGTTGTTGTGGTCGACCTTGATGGTCGGGTCACTGCCGGCAATCAGGTTGTGAATGTTGGCGCTCGACCAGTTGTTGCCTTCCAGTTTGATCGTCACGTCCGGGGTTGCCGCAGCAGCATCGCCGGAGTTGAACTTGCCCGCCGAGCTGACTTGCAGCGACGACGTGCCGTCGACCGTGGTGATCTTCAGGAAGTTGTCGATGGTGCTGCCGGTCTCGCCCTGCAACAGATCGCGCAGATCGATACGGTCACCGTCAGCGGCTTTGAAGTCCTTGATCACGTCGTTGCCGGTGTCGCCCGCCTTCCAGACGAAGGTGTCGGCACCCGAACCACCGATAAGGATGTCGTTGCCCTGACCGCCGATCAGCGTGTCGTTGCCAGTGCCGCCGAGCAGAATGTCATTGCCTTTGCCGCCATCGAGCCAGTCGTTGCCGCCCGAGCCGAAGAGGATGTCATTGCCTGCGCCACCCAGCAGCGTGTCGTTACCGTCATGTGCGCCGGAGACATCGAACGCCTGATAGTGCTCGGTGATGTACTGGTGCACGTTGCTGGTGGTGACTTTGCTGACATCGACCCCGGTTTCCTTGGCCACGAACGCCTGCATCGCCTGATAACCCTCGCCGGCAATGCCGTTGAAGCTCACCAGATCGCCGAACAGGATGTCATTGCCGTCGCCACCGCTGACGGTGTCGTTGCCCGGCATCGTCGCCTCGGTGTGGCCGATGATCGAGTTGGCCAGGTCCTTCGGATCGATGTTGGTCTGCGGCGTTTTGTCCGAGTCGTAAGGCTTCAGATCGTTGAGGCTGACATCGTTGTTCAGTCCGATAGCCTCGACGTTCGACAGACCGCTGAGCAAGGCAAAACCACTGGTCGAGTTACTGGTCGTTGCCGAGTTGGTGCTGTTGCCGGTACCCGCCAGACTCGACAACTCATAGGTGCCGTCGCCCTGCGCGTGGATGGTGCCCAGATTAGTGCCGCTCCAGCCCCACCACGAACTGTAGGTTTGCAGGGTCACTGTGCCGGCGCTGTTGATCGTCAACGCATGGGTATTGTCGATATAAGTGCTGAAGGTATCGCCCGGCTTGTAGTTGCTGGTTTTCACCACATCGTCGAGCTTCACGTTGCCGTACAGCGTCGGGTTGGTCTGCTCGCCGCTCTGGTAGTAGGTCGGCTGGCCGTCGGTGATGAAGTACGTGAGGTTCTTCGCCCCGCTGTTGGCCACCGCGTCAGCGCTCTGGAACCAGTTGGCCGTGGTTTTGAACACGTCCTCATAGTTGGTACCGCCACCGGAGGCCATCGAGTCCAGTACCGCTTTGAGTTGCGTCAGCGCGTTCGGGTCGTTGAGGTTCACCGACACCGACTTGTTGACCTGGGTATCGAAGTCGACGAGGAAAATGTTCACCGTGCCCGAATTGCTGCCGCCCAGGCTCTGCTTGAGGCTGTTGAACACCGAGGTCAGCGAGTCTTTGGCGGCGTTGAGCGACGAACTGCTCATGCTGCCGGAGCTGTCGACCATGAACGCGATGTTGTAGTTGGTACCCGGCACCACGGTCAGGCCACCGATGTCGGCGACGATGATGTCGTTGCCATCGGTGCCGGTGACGGTGTCATCGGCCGAGGTGGCGACAATGGCGTTGTAGACCGCTGGCACCACGCTGACCGGAATGGTCGCGGTGCTGCTGGCCGAGCCGCCGACCATCTCGGTGGAGGTCGAGGTCACGGTCAGGTTGAACTGGCCGTTGTAGTACGGCGGTGGCGTTACGGTCAGGCTGCCGAGGTTCCAGCCGGTGACGTTGGCGTCGCCGCTGCTGGCGGTGACGGTGAAGGTATGACCCGCGCCATCGCTGAGCACCGAGCCGACCGGTGCACCGCTGATCTTCACGCTCAGGGTTTCCGAGCCGTCGGTGTCGGTCAGGGCGGTGGTGATCGCCGACAGTTTCACCGTGGTGCCTTCGGCTCCGGTGTTGAGTTTGTAGCCGTCGTAATAGCCTTCGCCGTTGCTGCCGTGCAGATCGGAGACGGTCACGCCCGAATTGATCAGATCCTGCACGCCGGTGTAGATCGGCACGCCGGCGCTGCTCAGGTCGATTGGCGTGCTGCCGTTGACCGACAGGTTGACGTCGTAGCTGCCCGGGCCGCTCTGGTTGTGGTGGTAGATGTCCAGGGTGTAGTAGCCGCTGGTGGTCGGGGTGAACGAGCCGTTGAGGTTGCCGCCCACGCCCCACGTGGTCGAGGCCACGCTCTTGCCACCGATGGTCACCAACAGGCTGTCATCACCGATACCGCTGAAGGTGTAGGTCTTGCCGGCTTCCAGATAGATCAGGCCCGAGGTCTTCGACGCTGTGCCGGCGGTCACACTGCCGTCGGACTGCACGTTGTTCACATTGGTGCTGGTGTTCGGTGTGCCAGCGCCGTCGATCACATTTTTCAATGTGGTCGAATCTGCGCCGTTGCCGTTGGTGCCCAGACCCGACAGGCCGGTCCAGACTTCCTTGATCAGGCCGGTGGACTTCACGCTGTTGTCGGCCACGCTCACGGTCGGCGCATCCGCCACCGGCGTAATGTCGATTTTCACGGTGCCGGTGTTGCCCAGCAGTTGGCCGTCGGTTGGCTGGAACTTGATCTGTGCGTAGTCAGCCTGGTTGTTGCCCAGACCTGTGCCGCCGTAACCGTTGACGCCCGACTCGTTGGCATCCGGCAGGAAGCGCAGCTTGCCCGCGTCGATGTCAGCCTTGCTGAAGGTCTGGTTGTTGGCGACGTCTTTCCAGGTCGAACCGTCCAGATACTGCAGTTTGCCTTCGCCCGGCAGTTGGGTGATTTTGATGCCGAGGCTGCTGGCCGGGCTGTCGACGTCGGTCACACCGAAAGTCGACCAGCCGAGTACCAGCGGCGTGTCTTCGGTGCCGGTGACATTGCTCGGTGCAGCGACCGGTGCGTCGTTGACCGCCACCACGTTGACCGTGGTGGTCGCGGTGTTGGAGTAGTTGCCGCCATCGGTCACGGTCACGGTGATGATCCGCGGTACGGTGCTCGGGTTTTCGCTGCCGTTGGTGAAGCTGATGTTCTTGATGGCCTGCATGTAATCAGCCAGCGTCGCGTTACCGGACAGCGTCAGGGTCACGGTGCCGTTGGTGCTGTTGGCATTGATGGTGATGCCGTTGACGCTGTTGCCCAGGTTCAGCGCATCGCCGTCCTGACGGTTGGTCAGGACCACGGTGGCGCCGGTGAGCAGGGTGCTGTCCGGGTCAGTGATGCTGATGTCGGTGTCGGCAATCGACACGCCGGCGCCCGGGGTGTTTTCGGTGAAGGTCACCTTGTAGTCGGCACCGGTGGCGCCGCTGGAGTTGTTGGCGTCCAGGTCGAGCACGGGCGGCGCATCGTTGTCGATGATCGAGGTGCTGACGCTGCCATTGGTGCTGCTGACCGCAAGGTTCTCGAAGTTGCCGCCGGTGGCCGAATCGATCTTGACCACGAAGTTCTCGGTGCCTTCGGTGATCTTGTCATCGATGGTGGCGACGTTGAACTGCGCGCTGCTCGCACCGGCCGGGATCTTCACGGTGTACACGCCGGTGAAGTCCGAACCGTCGGCGGCGGTGCCGCTGTAGACGATCTTCAGGGTCACTTCGGTTTGCGCCGGGTGGTTCAGGCTGACCGTGTAGCTGGCGGTCTGGCCTTCGGTTACCGAACTGCTGCCAGTGATGCTGACGGTGGTGGTGTCGATAGTGTCGGTGACGTTGGTCACGGCTGGCGTGTTGCTGGTCACGAGGTTTTCGAAGCCCCCACCGCTGGTGCCAGTGATGGTTGCCTGCACGGTGCCGGCGTCTTTGTAGACGTCATCGGCTGGCGCTGGAACGGTCACGGTGCCGCTGGTTTTGCCGGCGTCGATGGTGATCACCGAGCCATTGCTCAGGGTTACGGTGACTGGCGAGCCAGCGGCGTTGGTCAGGGTCGCGGTGTAGGTGATCTGGCCACCTTCGGCCACGGTGCCGGTCGCGGACAGCGTCAGGTTGGTGGTGTCGACGGTGTCGGTCACGGTGGTGCTGACCGGGGTTTTGTCGGCCACGAGGTTTTCGTAGTTGCCGCCCGTGACGTTGCTGATCGAGTTGGTCAGCGGGGCGTGACCAGTCAACGCATCGTTCGGTGCGGTGGTGGTCACGGTACCGGTGGTCTTGCCGATGTCGATGGTGATGGTCTGACCGTTGGCCAAGGTCACGACAACCGGCGCGCCAGTCACAGCTGCACCGACAGTGGCGGTGTAGACGACGTTGCCGCCCTCAGCCGCAGAGCCGGTGGCCGTCAGCTTCACGGTGGTGGTGTCGATGGTGTCGGTGACGCTGGTCACGGCCGGAGCCGTGCTGGTGACCAGATTTTCGAAGTTGCCACCGGTGGCGGCGCTGATCGTTGCCTGGACGGTGCCAGCGTCTTTGTAGACGTCATCGGCTGGCGCCGGGACGGTCACGGTGCCGCTGGTTTTGCCCGCGTCGATGGTGATCACCGAGCCGTTGCTCAGGGTTACGGTGACTGGCGAACCGGCAGCGTTGGTCAGGGTCGCGGTGTAGGTGATCTGACCACCTTCGGCCACGGTGCCGGTCGCTGACAGCGACAGGTTGGTGGTGTCGACGGTGTCGGTGACGGTAGTCGAAACCGGAGTCTTGTCGGCGACAAGGTTCTCGTAGTTGCCGCCAGTGACATTGGTGATCGAGTTGGTCAGCGGTGCGTGGCCTGTCAAAGCGTCGTTAGGTGCAGTGGTGGTCGCGGTGCCGGTGGTCTGGCCAACACCGATGATGATGGTCTGACCGTTCGACAGGGTTACCACAACCGGCGAGCCAGTCACTGGAGCACCGACGGTCGCGGTGTAGACAACGTTGCCGCCCTCTGCCGCTGTGCCGGTAGCCGTGAGTTTCACCGTCGTGGTGTCGATGGTGTCGGTGACGCTGGTCACGGCCGGAGTCGTGCTCGGCACGAGGTTTTCGAAGTTGCCACCGGTGGCGGTGCTGATCGTGGCCTGCACGGTGCCGGCGTCTTTGTAGACGTCGTCCGCTGGTGCAGGAACGGTCACGGTGCCGCTGGTTTTGCCGGCGTCGATGGTGATTACGGCGCCGTTCGACAAGGTCACGGTCACTGGCGAGCCAGCGGCATTGGTCAGGGTCGCGGTGTAAACAATCGAACCGCCTTCAGCGACCGAATTGGTAGCGCTCAGCGACAGATTGGTGGTGTCGACAGTGTCGGTCACGTTAGTGCTGACCGGGGTTTTGTCAGCCACGAGATTCTCGTAGTTGCCGCCCGTCACGTTGGTGATCGAGTTGGTCAGCGGCGCATGACCGGTCAACGCATCGTTCGGTGCGGTGGTGGTCGCGGTGCCGGTGGTCTGGCCGACGCCAATAGTGATGGTCTGACCGTTGGCCAAGGTCACAACAACCGGCGAACCGGTGACTGGCGCGCCGACAGTAGCGGTGTAGACAACGTTGCCGCCCTCGGCTGCAGTTGTTGTTGCAGTGAGTTTTACGGTGGTGGTGTCGATCGTGTCGGTGACGCTGGTCACGGCCGGAGTCGTGCTCGGCACGAGGTTTTCGAAGTTGCCACCGGTGGCGGTGCTGATGGTCGCCTGCACGGTACCCGCGTCTTTGTAGACGTCATCGGCTGGCGCTGGAACGGTTACGGTGCCAGTGGTTTTACCGGCGTCGATGGTGATCACGGCGCCGTTCGACAGGGTGACGGTCACTGGCGAGCCAGCGGCGTTGGTCAGCGTCGCGGTGTAGATGATCGAGCCGCCTTCGGCCACCGAACCTGTCGCGCTCAGCGACAGATTGGTGGTGTCGACAGTGTCGGTCACGGTAGTGCTGACCGGCGTTTTGTCAGCCACGAGGTTTTCGAAGTTACCGCCGGTCACGTCGGTGATCGCGTTTGTCAGCGGTGCATGACCGGTCAATACGTCGTTAGGCGCGGTAGTGGTCGCGGTGCCGGTGGTCTGGCCGACGCCAATGGTGATGGTCTGACCGTTCGACAGGGTGACCACGACTGGCGAGCCCGTCACTGGCGCGCCGACAGTTGCGGTGTAGACGACATTGCCGCCTTCAGCGGCAGTGGCGTTGGCAGTCAGCTTCACGGTGGTGGTGTCGATGGTATCGGTAACGCTGGTGATAGCCGGAGTCGTGCTCGGCACCAGATTCTCGAAGTTGCCACCGATGGCGGTGCTGATCGTCGCCTGCACGGTGCCGGCGTCTTTGTAGACGTCGTCGGCTGGCGCTGGAACGGTCACGGTGCCGGTGGTTTTGCCGGCGTCGATGGTGATCACGGCGCCGTTCGACAGGGTGACGGTCACTGGCGAGCCAGCGGCGTTGGTCAATGTCGCCGTATAGACGATCGAGCCACCTTCAGCCACAGAGCCGGTCGCGCTCAGCGACAGGTTGGTGGTGTCGACGGTGTCGGTCACGTTGGTGCTGACTGGCGTCTTGTCGGCCACGAGGTTTTCGTAGTTGCCGCCGGTCACGTTGGTGATCGCGTTGGTCAGTGGCGCATGACCGGTCAATGCATCGTTTGGCGCTGCGGTGGTTGCGGTGCCGGTGGTCTGGCCAACACCGATGGTGATGGTCTGACCATTGGCCAAAGTCACGACAACTGGCGAGCCGGTAACCGGTGCGCCTACGGTAGCGGTGTAGACAACGTTGCCGCCTTCAGCCGCCGACTCAGTGGCCGTCAGTTTGACGGTGGTGGTGTCGATGGTATCGGTGACGCTGGTCACAGCCGGCGTCGTGCTCGGCACCAGGTTTTCGAAGTTGCCACCGGTGGCTGTGCTGATCGTCGCCTGCACGGTGCCGGCGTCTTTGTAAACGTCGTCAGCCGGCGCAGGAACGGTCACGGTGCCGGTGGTTTTACCGGCGTCGATGGTGATCACGGCGCCGTTCGACAGGGTGACGGTCACTGGCGAGCCAGCGGCGTTGGTCAGGGTCGCGGTGTAGACGATCGAACCGCCTTCAGCAACCGAGCCAGTCGCGCTGAGCGACAGGTTGGTGGTGTCGACAGTGTCGGTCACGTTGGTGCTGACCGGGGTTTTGTCAGCCACGAGGTTCTCGTAGTTGCCACCGGTCACGTTGGTGATCGCGTTGGTCAGTGGCGCATGACCGGTCAACGCATCGTTTGGCGCTGCGGTGGTTGCGGTGCCCGTGGTCTGGCCTACACCGATGGTGATGGTCTGACCGTTGGCCAGCGTCACGACGACAGGCGAGCCGGTGACGGCTGCACCAACAGTGGCGGTGTAGGTGACCGTGCCACCCTCAGTTGCCGACTCGGTCGCAGTGAGTTTGACGGTGGTGGTGTCGATGGTGTCGGTGACATTGGTCACGGCCGGCACGGTGCTCGGTACCAGATTCTCGAAGTTGCCGCCGGTCGCGGTCGAAATGGTTGCTTCGACTTTGCCTGCATCTTTGTATACGTCATCCGCCGGTGCAGCGACGGTGACGGTGCCAGTGGTTTTACCCGCCTCGATGGTGATCACGGCGCCGTTGGACAGCGTCACGGTCACTGGCGAGCCTGCGGCGTTGGTCAGCGTGGCGGTGTAAACAATCGAACCGCCTTCGGCCACAGAGCCGGTCGCGCTGAGCGACAGATTGGTGGTGTCGACGGTGTCAGTGACATTGGTCGAAACCAGCGTCTTGTCAGCCACCAGATTCTCGTAATTGCCGCCGGTTACACCGGTGATCGAGTTGGTCAGTGGCGCCTGACCGGTCAGCGCATCGTTCGGTGCGGTGGTGGTCACGGTGCCGGTGGTTTTGCCGACTTCGATGGTGATGTTCTGGCCGTTGGCCAAGGTCACCACGACAGGCGAGCCGGTCACTGGAGCGCCGACAGTGGCGGTGTAAGTGACGGTGCCGCCTTCAGCGACCGACGTATCAGCCGTCAGTTTGACGGTCGAGGTGTCGATGGTGTCAGTCACTTCGGTCACGGCCGGAACAGTGCTCGGCACCAGGTTTTCGAAGTTGCCGCCGGTGGCGGTGGAAATCGTCGCTTCGACTTTGCCGGCGTCTTTGTAGACGTCATCAGCCGGAGCAGGAACGGACACGGTGCCAGTGGTTTTACCCGCCTCGATGGTGATCACGGCGCCGTTGGACAGGGTCACGGTGACTGGTGAGCCAGCCGCGTTGGTCAGCGTCGCGGTGTAGACGATCGAGCCCCCTTCAGCGACCGAGCCAGTCGCGCTCAGTGACAGGTTGGTGGTGTCGACGGTATCGGTGACGTTAGTCGAAACCGGAGACTTGTCAGCCACCAAGTTCTCGTAATTGCCGCCGGTAACACCGGTAATCGAGTTGGTCAGCGGCGCGTGGCCGGTCAGGGCATCGTTCGGTGCGGTGAAGGTCACGGTGCCGGTGGTTTTGCCGACTTCGATGGTGATGTTCTGACCATTGGCCAGCGTCACGGTGACCGGCGAGCCGGTCACTGGAGCGCCGACAGTAGCGGTGTAAGTGACGGTGCCGCTTTCAGCCACGGAGGTATCGGCCGTCAGTTTGACGGTCGAGGTGTCGATGGTGTCGGTGACTTCGGTCACGGCCGGCACAGTGCTCGGCACCAGATTTTCGAAGTTGCCGCCCGTTGCCGTCGAGATCGTCGCTTCGACTTTGCCGGCGTCTTTGTAGACGTCATCCGCTGGCGCTGGAACAGACACGGTGCCAGTGGTTTTGCCGGCTTCGATGGTAATCACCGCGCCGTTCGACAGGGTCACGGTGACTGGCGAACCAGCGGCGTTGGTCAGGGTGGCGGTATAAACAATCGAACCGCCTTCGGCCACAGAGCCGGTCGCGCTCAGCGACAGGCTGGTGGTGTCGACGGTGTCAGTGACGCTGGTCGAAACCGGTGTCTTGTCGGCCACCAGATTCTCGTAATTGCCACCGCTTACCTCGGTGATTGCATTGGTGATCGGTGCGTGACCGGTCAATGCATCGTTCGGGGCGATGGTGGTTGCGGTCCCGGTGGTTTGGCCAACGCCGATGGTGATGGTCTGGCCGTTTGACAGGGTGACGACAACAGGCGAGCCGGTCACTGGAGCGCCGACAGTGGCGGTGTAAGTGACGGTGCTGCCTTCAGCGACCGACGTATCAGCCGTCAGTTTGACGGTCGAGGTGTCGATGGTGTCAGTCACTTCGGTGACGGCTGGAACCGTGCTCGGCACCAGGTTCTCGAAGTTGCCACCGGTAGCGGTGGAGATCGTCGCTTCGACTTTGCCCGCGTCTTTGTAGACGTCATCGGCCGGAGCTGGAACGGTCACAGTGCCAGTGGTTTTACCGGCTTCGATGGTGATTACCGCGCCATTAGACAGCGTCACGGTGACTGGCGAGCCAGCCGCGTTGGTCAGCGTCGCGGTGTAGATGATCGAACCACCTTCGGCCACGGTGCCGGTCGCAGTCAGCGACAGGTCAGTGGTGTCGACGGTATCGGTGACATTGGTCGAAACCGGCGTCTTGTCCGCCACCAGATTTTCGAAGTTGCCGCCGCTTACCTCGGTGATCGCATTGGTGATCGGCGCGTGGCCGGTCAATGCATCGTTCGGCGCGATGGTGGTCGCGGTGCCGGTGGTCTGGCCAACACCAATGGTGATGGTCTGACCGTTAGCCAGGGTCACGACCACAGGCGAACCAGTGACTGGCGCGCCGACGGTTGCGGTGTAAGTCACGCTGCCACCCTCGGCCGCCGACTCGGTCGCGGTCAGTTTGACGGTGGTGGTGTCGATGGTATCGGTGACGTTGGTCACGGCCGGCACGGTGCTCGGCACCAGATTCTCGAAGTTGCCGCCCGTTGCATCCTTGATCGTCACTTCGACTTTGCCGGCGTCTTTGTAGACGTCATCGGCAGGCGCAGCAACGGTCACGGTGCCGGTAGTTTTGCCAGCCTCGATGGTGATCACCGAACCGTTCGACAGGGTCACGGTTACCGGCGTGCCAGCCGGGTTGGTCAGCGTCGCGGTGTAGACGATCGAACCGCCTTCAGCCACCGAATCGGTTGCGGTCAGGTTCAGGTTGGTGGTGTCGGTAGTGTCCGAAACCGCGGTGTCGGCGGACTTGCCGTCGACCGCGAGTTTTTCGTAGTTGCCGCCGGTGGCGCCGTCGATGGTGACGCTCAGCGAGCTGCCACCGGCCAATGGGCTGTTCGGTGCAACGAAGTTCACCGAGCCGGTGGTTTCACCGACAGCGATGGTGATGGTCTGGCCGTTGGACAGGGTCACGACAACCGGTGAACCCGTCACTGGCGCGGTCACGGTCGCGGTGTAGACCACGGTTTCGCCTTCGGCGACGTTCGCCGTGGCAGTCAGCGACACGGTGGAGGTGTCGATGGTGTCGTTGACGGTGGTAACGGCCGGAGCAGTGCTGGTAACGAGGTTTTCGAAGTCGCCACCGGTCGCGCCTTTGATGGTCGCTTCAACGGTGCCGGCATCTTTGTAGACGTCATCTTTCGGTGCGTCGACGGTCACGGTGCCGGTGGTTTTGCCGGCGTCGATGGTGATCACGGCACCGTTCGACAGGGTCACGGTGACCGGCGAGCCAGCAGCGTTGGTCAGGGTCGCGGTGTAAGTGATCTGGCCGCCTTCGTCCACCGCGCCGGTCGCGGTCAGCGACAGATTGGTGGTGTCGACGGTATCGGTCACGGTGGTGCTGACCGGAGTTTTGTCGGCCACGAGGTTTTCGTAATTGCCGCCGGAAACGTCGGTGATCGCGTTGGTCAGCGGTGCATGGCCAGTCAGCGCATCATTCGGTGCGGTGGTGGTCACGGTGCCGGTGGTTTTACCCACTTCGATGGTGATGTTCTGACCGTTGGCCAGGGTCACCACAACTGGCGAGCCAGTGACTGGCGCACCGACCGTGGCGGTGTAGGTGATGGTGCCGCCTTCAGCTGCAGACTCGGTGGCGGTCAGTTTGACCGTCGAAGTGTCAATGGTGTCAGTGACGTCGGTGACGGCTGGCGTGGTGCTCGGAATCAGGTTCTCGAAGTTGCCGCCGGTGGCGTCCTTGATGGTGACTTCGACTTTGCCGGCGTCTTTGTAGACGTCATCGGCAGGCGCCGCAACGGTCACGCTGCCGGTGGTCTTGCCCGCTTCGATAGTGATCACCGAACCGTTGCTCAACGTCACGGTCACTGGCGTGCCAGCCGGGTTGGTCAGGGTTGCGGTGTAAACGATCGAACCGCCTTCCGCCACAGTGCCGGTGGCGCTGAGCGTCAGGTTGGTAGTGTCGACAGTGTCAGTAACAGTGGTCGAAACCGGAGTTTTGTCGGCCACGAGGTTTTCGTAATTACCGCCGGAAACGTCGGTGATCGCATTGGTCAGCGGCGTGTGGCCGTTCAACGCGTCGTTCGGCGCTGTGGTGGTCACGGTGCCGGTAGTCTTGCCGACTTCGATGGTGATGTTCTGGCCGTTCGCCAGGGTTACGACGACCGGCGAACCGGTGACTGGCGCGCCGACAGTGGCGGTGTAGGTGACGGTGCCACCTTCAGCCGCCGACTCGGTGGCGGTCAGTTTGACGGTGCTGGTGTCGATGGTGTCGGTGACTTCAGTCACGGCCGGAACAGTGCTCGGCACCAGGTTCTCGAAGTTGCCGCCGGTAGCGTCCTTGATGGTGACTTCGACTTTGCCGGCGTCTTTGTAGACGTCATCGGCCGGTGCCGCGACGGTGACGGTGCCGGTGGTCTTGCCCGCTTCAATGGTGATCACCGAGCCGTTGCTCAGGGTCACGGTCACCGGCGTACCGGCGGGATTGCTCAGGGTCGCGGTGTAGATGATCGAACCGCCCTCGGCGACCGAATTGGTAGCGCTGAGCGACAGATCAGTGGTGTCGACTGTATCAGTGACCGTGGTCGACACCGGGGTCTTGTCGGCCACCAGGTTTTCGTAGTTGCCGCCGGAAACGTTGGTGATCGAGTTGCCCAGCGACGCCTGACCGTTCAATGCGTCATTCGGCGCGGTGGTGGTCACGGTGCCGGTGGTTTTGCCGACTTCAATGGTGATGCTCTGGCCGTTAGCCAGAGTGACCACGACAGGCGAACCCGTGACCGGCGCGCCAACAGTGGCGGTGTAAGTGACAGTGCCACCTTCAGCGACAGTGGTGTCGGCCGTCAGTTTCACGGTCGAGGTGTCGATGGTGTCAGTCACATCGGTCACGGCTGGCGTCGTGCTTGGCACCAGGTTTTCGAAGTTGCCGCCCGTGGCGTCCTTGATTGTGACTTCGACTTTGCCGGCGTCTTTGTAGACGTCATCGGCAGGCGCCGCAACGGTGACGGTGCCGGTGGTTTTGCCCGCTTCGATGGTGATCACCGAGCCGTTGCTCAATGTCACGGTGACTGGCGTGCCGGCCGGGTTGGTCAGCGTTGCGGTGTAAACAATCGAACCACCTTCAGCCACGGTGCCGGTCGCGCTCAGCGACAGGTTGGTGGTGTCGACGGTGTCGGTCACCGACGTCACGGCCGGAGTTTTGTCGGCCACAAGATTTTCGTAATTGCCGCCGCTGGCGCCGTCGATTTTCACGCTCAGCGTGTTGCCGCCGGCCAGCGCATCGTTCGGTGCGGTGAAGTTGACGCTGCCGCTGCTGGCGCCGACCGGAATGGTGATGGTCTGGCCGTTGGACAGGGTCACGACAACCGGCGCGCCGGTGACCGGAGCGGTCACGGAAGCGGTGTAAACCACCACGCCGCCTTCAGTGGTGCTGGCGGTAGCGGTCAGCGAAACGGTGCTGTTGTCGATGGTGTCGGTCACGTCGGTGACCGCTGGAGTCTTGTCGACCACCAGGTTTTCGAAGTTGCCGCCGGTGGTCTTGGTGATGCTCGCGTCGACCTTGCCGGCGTCCTTGTAGACGTCATCGGCAGGCGCTGCGACGGTCGCGGTGCCGGTGGTCGCGCCCTTGGCGATGTTGATCACCGCGCCGTTGCTCAGGGTCACGGTCATCGCCGTGCCTGCCGGGTTGGTCAGGCTCGCGGTGTAGACGATCGAGCCGCCCTCGGCGACCGAACCGGTGGCGCTCAGGCTGATATTGGTGGTGTCGACCGTGTCGGTCACGGTGGTGACCACCGCGGAACGGTTGGCATCGACCTGCTCGAAGTTGCCGCCGCTGTGGCTGGCAATCGCCGTCTGTACTTTGCCGCCGTCGATGTACGGGGTGTTGGCAGGGGCAGCGAAGTTCACCGAGCCGCTGGTGGCGCCAGCGGCGATGTTGATCACCGCGCCGTTGGCCAGGGTCACGGTCATGGCGGTGCCGGCCGGATTGCTCAGGGTCGCGGTGTAGGTGATCTGGCCACCTTCGCTGACGGTGTCGCTGGCGCTGAGGGTCAGCGTGGTTTTGTCGACGGTGTCATTGACAGTGGTGCTGACCGGGGTCTTGCTGACGTCGAGTTTCTCGAAGTTGCCGCCAGTGGCGTCGGTCATGGTCACGGTGAGCTTGCTGACGTCTTTGTAGACGTCGTCGCTCGGCGCAGCGATGGTCACCGAACCGCTGGTTTTGCCAGCTTCGATGGTGATGGTCTGGCCGTTGCTCAGGTTGACGGTGACCGGCGTTTGCGCGGCGTTGGTCAGGGTCGCGGTGTACGTGATCGAGGTGCCTTCGAGCACATAGCTTTCAGCGCTGAGGGTCAGGTGCGTGGTGTTGATGGTGTCGGCAACGTTGGTCACCGCTGGCGTCGGATTGGCCACCAGATTTTCGAAATTGCCGCCGTCGGTGCCCTTGATGGTCACTTCGACTTTGCCGGCGTCTTTGTAGACGTCATCGGCCGGGGCTGGGACGGTCACGGTGCCGGTGGTCTTGCCGGCGTCGATGGTGATGGTCGAACCGTTGCTCAGGGTCACGGTCACCGGAGTGCCGGCCGGGTTGGTCAGCGTCGCGGTGTAAACGATAGAACCGCCTTCGTTGACGTTGCCGGTGGCGGTCAGCGAAACGGTGGTGGTGTCGACGGTGTCGGTCACGGTGGTGCTGACCGGAGTTTTGTCGGCGACCAGGTTTTCGTAGTTGCCACCGGTAACGTTAGTGATCGAGTTGGTCTGCGGTGCATGGCCGGCCAGTACGTCGTTTGGTGCGGTGGTCGACACGGTGCCGGTGGTTTGGCCGACAGCGATGGTGATGCTTTGGCCGTTAGCCAAGGTGACTACGACTGGCGAGCCGGTCACTGGCGCGCCAACAGTGGCGGTGTAAGTGACGGTGCCGCCTTCAGCAGCAGTTTCGGTGGCAGTCAGCTTCACCGTCGAGGTGTCGATGGTGTCAGTGACGTCGGTCACGGCTGCAACGGTGCTTGGCACCAGGTTCTCGAAGTCGCCGCCGGTGGCGTCCTTGATGGTCACTTCGACTTTGCCGGCGTCCTTGTAGACGTCATCGGCAGGTGCAGCGACGGTCACGGTGCCGGTGGTTTTGCCCGCTTCGATGGTGATTACCGAGCCATTGCTCAGGGTCACGGTGACGGGCGAGCCTGCTGCGTTGGTCAGGGTCGCGGTGTAAACGATCGAACCGCCTTCAGCCACGGTACCGGTGGCGCTGAGCGTCAGGTTGGTGGTGTCGGTGGTGTCGGTCACGGTGGTGCTGACCGGGGTTTTGTCAGCGACCAGATTTTCGTAATTGCCGCCGCTGACCTCGGTGATTGAGTTGGTCAGTGGAGCATGACCGGTCAGCGCATCGTTCGGTGCGGTGGCAGTCGCGGTGCCGGTGGTCTGGCCGACGGCGATGGTAATGGTCTGACCGTTGGCCAGGCTCACGATGACCGGCGAGCCGGTGACTGGCGCGCCGACGGTCGCGGTGTAAGTGACGGTGCCACCTTCAGCAGCGGTCTCGGTCGCGGTCAGTTTTACCGTCGAGGTGTCGATGGTGTCGGTCACGTCGGTGACGGCTGGCGTGGTGCTCGGAACAAGGTTCTCGAAGTCGCCGCCGGTGGCGTCCTTGATGGTCACTTCGACTTTACCGGCGTCTTTGTAGACGTCATCGGCAGGTGCGGCAACGGTCACGGTGCCGGTGGTTTTACCGGCCTCGATGGTGATCACGGCGCCGTTCGACAAGGTTACGGTGACGGGTGAGCCGGCTGCGTTGGTCAGGGTCGCGGTGTAAACGATCGAACCGCCTTCAGCCACCGTACCGGTGGCGCTGAGGGACAGATTGGTGGTGTCGGTGGTGTCGGTGACGGTGGTGCTGACCGGAGTTTTGTCAGCCACCAGATTTTCGTAGTTACCGCCGGAAACCTCAGTGATCGAAGTGGTCAGCGGCGCATGGCCGGTCAGCGCATCGTTCGGTGCAGTGGCGGTTACGGTGCCGGTGGTCTGGCCGACCGCGATGGTGATGGTTTGGCCATTGGCCAAGGTCACGACGACAGGCGAACCGGTGACCGGCGCGCCAACGGTCGCGGTGTAGGTGACGGTGCCGCCTTCAGCCACGGTGGTGTCAGCGGTCAGTTTGACGGTCGACGTGTCGAGGGTGTCGGTCACTTCGGTGACAGCCGGAACGGTGCTTGGCACCAGGTTCTCGAAGTTGCCGCCAGTGGCGTTTTCGATGGTGACTTCGACTTTGCCGGCGTCTTTATAGACGTCATCAGCGGGTGCCGCGACGGTAACGGTGCCGGTGGTTTTGCCCGCTTCGATGGTGATCACCGAGCCGTTCGACAGGGTCACAGTCACCGGAGTGCCGGCCGGGTTGGTCAGGGTCGCGGTGTAAACGATCGAACCGCCTTCAGCCACAGAGCCGGTGGCGCTGAGCGAAAGGTTGGTGGTGTCGGCAACGTCAGTGACGTTGGTGGAGACCGGGGTTTTATCGGCGACCAGATTTTCGTAGTTGCCGCCCGAAACGCCAGTGATCGAGTTGCTCAACGGCGCGTTGCCGGCTAGCGCGTCGTTAGGCGCGGAGGTGGTCACGGTGCCGGTGGTTTGGCCGACGGCGATGGTTATATTCTGGCCGTTGGCCAGGGTCACGACAACCGGCGAGCCGGTGACTGGCGCGCCGACGGTCGCGGTGTAAGTGACGGTGCCGCCTTCAGCGACCGAGGTGTCAGCCGTCAATTTCACGGTCGAGGTGTCGAGGGTGTCGGTCACTTCGGTGACGGCCGGAACGGTGCTCGGCACCAAGTTCTCGAAATTGCCGCCGGTGACGGTATTGATGCTGACTTCGACTTGGCCGGCGTCTTTATAGACGTCATCGGCTGGTGCTGGAACGGTCACGGTGCCGGTAGTCTTGCCCGCGTCGATGGTGATCACCGAGCCATTGCTCAGGGTCACGGTCACTGGCGTGCCGGCCGGATTGGTCAGGGTCGCGGTGTAAACGATTGAGCCGCCTTCAGCAACGCTGCCGGTCGCTGACAACGACAGATTGGTGGTGTCGATCGAATCGGTAATGGTGGTGGTCGCTGGCGTGGTGTTCGGCACCAGATTTTCGAAGTTGCCACCGGTTGCGCCGGTAATCGTGGTGCTGACCGTGCTGCCATTGTTGTAGACGTCGTTGGCCGCTGTCGGCACGTTGACGCTGCCGGTGGTTTTGCCGGCTTCAATGGTGATGGTCGAACCGTTCGACAGGGTGATCGTCACCGGCGTTTGCGCGGCGTTGGTCAGGGTCGCGGTGTAGGTGATCTGGCCACCTTCGACGACGGTGCCAGTGGCGGTGAGGCTGACGTTGGTCGTGTCGACCGAATCAGTAATCGTGGTCACTGCTGGCGTCGGGTTCGGCACCAGGTTTTCAAAGTTGCCACCGGTGGTACCGGTAATCGTAGTGCTGACGGTGCTGCCGTTGTTGTAGACGTCATTGGCCGGGGTCGGCACGTTGACGACGCCAGTGGTCTGGCCGGCTTCGATGGTGATGGTCGAACCGTTCGACAGGGTGACGGTCACCGGGGTTTGCGCCGGATTAGTCAGGGTCGCGGTGTAAGTGATCTGGCCGCCTTCGGTGACGGTCGAGCCAGCGGTCAGCGTGACCGTGGTGGTGTCGATCGAATCGGTGATGGTGGTCACCGCAGGCGTTGTGTTCGGCACCAGATTTTCGAAGTTGCCACCGCTGGCACCGGTGATGGTGGTGGTGACGGTGCTGCCGTTGTTATAGACGTCGTTGGCCGGGGTCGGCACGTTGACGGTGCCGGTGGTCTGGCCGGCGCCGATGGTGATGGTCGAGCCGTTCGACAGGGTGACTGTCACCGGGGTTTGCGCCGGGTTGGTCAGGGTCGCGGTGTAGGTGATCTGGCCGCCTTCGGTGACACTCGGCCCGGCCGTCAGGGTGACGGTGGTGGTGTCGATGGTGTCGGTGACCTGCGTCGTCGCCGGGTTGGTCGGCGGTGTCACGGTGATGCCGTTGCCGCCGGTGGTGCCGGTGACGGTCACGTCGATCTGGCTCGGGTCGTTATAAACCGTGTCGTTCGGCGCCAGCGGCACGTTGACCGTGCCAGTGGTGGACCCGGCCGGAATCACAATCACCGCGCCGTTGGAGAGGGTGATGGTCAGGTCGGTCAGCGGTGCCTGGGTCAGGGTCGCGGTGTACACCAGCACGCCGCCGGCTTCTGTGATGGTCGGCGTGGCGCTGAGGCTCAGGGTCGATTCACGCAGGGCGTTGGTGGTGGTATCGGTGGTCTGGCCGCCGGTGATGTTTTGCGCAGCCTGACCGGCAGCGTTGATGCCTGCGGTCGGGAAACCAATGGTCGGGTCAACACGGCCAGCGGTGGCGTCGAGCATCACGAAACTGTGACCACCCCCGGCGGCACCGCCCGTGCCTGCGGCGCTCGGGCCTGCAGCGGTGGCGTCAAGCGCGGTAGTCGGGTCGACACCGGCGGCGATGGCTTGCTGCAGTTCGGCTACCGACGGCGCAGCCTGCGCGGTGGCCTCAGCCAGGTCCGTGCTGGAGTCGGGCGCGGTGGCGCTCCACTGGGTTTCGCGACCCAGATCGAGAGTGCGGCCATCAGCCAATTCAAGCGACACGGCGCCGGAGAGGCCGGTGTCGACCTGGTCGCCGACAAACAGGCGATCGCCTTCAACGAGTACGCGACGTACACCCTCAGGGGAGACTACAAATACCTGACCGACAATGCTTTTGACGATGGCAACAACACTGCTCATTGAAGACTCTCCGGGTGTCACGTTCAGTTGACTTCCATGGACCTGAAGGCATGGGCGCCGACTCAGTCTGGACGTACTTTTAAAATTTGCGAATCAAGTTTGACGCGTTAATTCGTCAATAATTTGGCTAGATTCTTTCGCTATTAACTTTATGCCAAACTATTGACCTTCTGGGTGCCATCCTAAACAATCGCCCCACTAATGTCACATTGATATTTCCGCGGCGACCTGTCCTTCAGCGTGTGATCCAGTTCCTGTTTTGAACTTTCCGACATACGGTCAATCTGGTTGCCATCATCCGACGCAGCGCCACGTTTTGCTGTGATTCAAGACAAGAAGTTCTGGGAAATTCCTATCATGCGTTCGCCCCTGCTTTTCGCCGTACCCTTCGCTCTCGCCGCCTCGTTTGTACAAGCACAATCCTTACCAGAAGCCATGCAGCAGGCACTGGATGTCCATCCGGAAATCCAGGCAGGGGTCAACAGTCGTTTGGCGGCGGATTATCAATTAAGAGCGGCAAAAGGTGGATACCTGCCGAAGGTCGATCTGCTCGGCGGTTATGGCCGTGAAGGCACCGACAGCGTTACCACCCGCGCCAATTCCGGTAACCACTACGAAACCCTGAACCGTAGCGAGTCAAGTTTACGTCTCTCACAAATGGTCTTTGACGGTTTTGCGACGTCCAGCGAAGTCGGGCGTCAACAAGCCACCGTTAACTCTCGCGCCTACTCGTTGCTCGGTACTTCCGAGCGCACCGCGCTGACCGTCGCCCAGGTTTATCTGGACGTGCTGACCCGTCGTGAATTCGTGCGTCTGGCTGAAGAAAACCTCAAGAGCCACCAGCGCATTTACGACCAGATCCAGCTGCGCACCCAGCGCGGTGTCGGCAGCGGTGCCGACCTCGATCAGGCCGAAGCGCGAATGGCCCAGGCGCGCAACAACCTGATCACCGAGCAGACTAACCTCGCCGACTCGGAAACCAACTTCCTCAGCGCCGTTGGCCAGATGCCCGATCAACTCGAGCGTCCGGCGCCGTTCATGGCGATGATGCCGGCCAACCTCAATGAAGCGCGCCAGCAGATGCTGGAAAACAGCCCGATCCTGCGTTCGGCCGAATCCGACATCGCCGCCGCCGAGAAGCAATACGAAACCGCCAAATCGACCTTCTACCCACGTTTCGACGCCGAACTGGGCCGTACCGCCGATAACGATCTCGATGGCCAGAACGGCCACAACAACGAATGGCAAGCCATGCTGCGCATGCGCTTCAACCTCTATTCCGGTGGCAGCAACAAAGCCGATCTGGAATCCAAGTCGTACCTGTCGAACCAGGCGTTGGACATCCGCAACAACGCTTTGCGTCAGTTGAACGAAGAGCTCGGCCTGGCCTGGAACGCCTTGAACAATGCGAACGCGCAGGTGCCAATCGCGCAGCAATACGTCGATCACAGCACCTCGGTGCGCACCGCTTACCAGCGTCAGTTCAGCCTCGGCGAACGCACCCTGCTCGATTTGCTCGACAGCGAAAACGAGTTGTTCACCGCTTCGCGGCGTCTGGCGGAAATCAAAAACATTCAGTTATTTACTCAGTACCGAATCAAGGCGACCATGGGCGAGTTGCTCAGAAGCCAAGGAGTGGTCGCACCGTTGGCATCCGTTGTGCAGAACGACGTCAAGCCCAAGGTCCAGCTGCCTGGGATGAATTGAGTTATCCCTTTTCAACTGTCAAAGAGTGTCGAGCGTGGAATCAGAAGTCAGTCGAGTTCAACTCAGTCATGATCCACGCGCGTTGCACGACGATCCGTTACTGGACGGTCTGCTCGCCCTTTGCATGCTGCACCAGAAACCCGCCAGCGCGGCGATGCTGACCACCGGCCTGCCGCTGCCCAAACAACGCCTGAGTGTCGAGTTGCTGCCCCGTGCGGCGGCTCGCGCCGGCCTGCAAGGTCGGGTGCTACAGCGCAAGCTGGAAGAGATTCCGGCGATCGCCATGCCGGCCTTGCTGCTGCTCAAGGATGGCCGCAGCGCCGTCCTGCTCGGCTGGCAGGGTGACAACGAAGCGCGGGTGCTGCTCAGTGAAACCGACGGTGGCGAGTCCGTCGTCAGTCGCGAACTGCTCGCCGACGACTACACCGGCAAAGTCTTCTTCGCCCAGCCGCAGCACAAATTCGACGTCAACCACGGCACGCTGATTCCGCGTGCACGCTCGTGGTTCCGCGACACCCTCAAGCGTTCGCGCTGGCTGTATGCCGATGCGATCGCCGCGAGTTTCCTGATCAACATCATCGCCATGGCCGCGCCGCTGTTCGTGATGAACGTCTACGACCGCGTGGTGCCGAACCAGGCCGAAGCGACCCTGTGGGTGCTGGCGCTGGGCATCACCGGCGCCTACCTCTTTGACCTGATCCTCAAGAGCCTGCGCAGTCTGTGCCTGGATCTGGCCGGGAAGAAAACCGACCTGATCATTTCGGCGACGCTGTTCGAACGCATCGTCGGCATGTCGATGAAATACCGCCCGGCGCGGGTCGGCAGCTTTGCGCAGAACATCCACGAGTTTCAGAGCCTGCGCGACTTCCTCGCCTCGCTGACCCTGACCAGCCTGATCGACCTGCCGTTCACCATCCTGATCTTTATTGTTATCGCCATTCTCGGTGGGCATCTGGTGTGGATTCCGGTGCTGGCATTCCCGATTGCCCTGCTGATCGGCTACGCCTTGCAGAAGCCGCTGGTGGCGACCATGGAGCGCACCATGGCCCTTGGTGCCGAGCGCCAGTCGAGCCTGATCGAAACCCTCGCCGGCCTCGACGCGGTCAAGGTCAACAACGCCGAGAGCGAGCGCCAGTACCAGTGGGAACAAACCATCGGCACCCTCAGCCGCCTCGAACTGCGGGTGAAAATGCTCTCCGGTCTGGCGATGAATATCACCTTGCTGATCCAGCAACTGGCCGGGGTGATCATGATTGTCTTCGGCGTCTACCAGATCATCGCCGGCAACCTGAGCATGGGCGGTCTGATTGCCTGCTACATGCTTAGTGGCCGCGCCCTCAGCCCGCTGGCGTCGCTGTCCGGTCTGCTGACTCGCTATCAGCAAGCGCGAGTGACCATGACCTCGGTCGACCAGATGATGGAGTTGCCGCAAGAGCGCAATTTCGAAGAGCGCCCACTGAGCCGCAAGGTCCTGCAAGGCGCGATCGAATGCCGCCAGCTCAGCTTCACCTACCCGGAACAACAGAATCCGGCGCTGAAGAACATCAACCTGGTGATTCGCCCCGGCGAGAAAATCGGCATCATCGGCCGTAGCGGCTCGGGCAAAAGCTCCCTCGCCAAATTGCTGGTTGGCCTGTATCAGCCGGATGACGGCGCCTTGCTGGTCGACGGCGTGGATATCCGCCAGATTGACGTCAGCGAGCTGCGCTACAACATCGGTTACGTGCCGCAAGACATTCAACTGCTGGCCGGCACCCTGCGTGACAACCTCGTCTCCGGCGCACGCTATGTAGAAGACGAACTCGTCCTGCAAGCCGCCGAACTGGCCGGCGTCCACGAATTCGCCCGTCTGCACCCGCAAGGTTATGAGCTGCAAGTCGGCGAGCGCGGGCAGAACCTCTCCGGTGGCCAACGGCAGAACGTCGCGCTGGCCCGGGCCTTGTTGCTCAACCCGCCGATTTTGCTGATGGACGAGCCAACCAGTGCGATGGACAACACCGGTGAAGAACGCCTCAAGCAACGCCTCGCCGCCGTGATCGAAAACAAGACCGTGGTGCTGGTCACGCACCGGGCTTCACTGTTGTCGCTGGTCGATCGTCTGCTGGTGATCGACCGTGGACAAATTCTCGCCGATGGCCCGAAAGCCGCCGTGATGGAAGCGTTGAAGAAGGGGCAGATCAGTGTTGCTTAAGTCGGGTTTCAAGGATTCGATCCGTCGCTACTTCAAGGGCTCGGCATCGCTGCAGGGCCAGCCGCTGCCGGAGGTCAACAAAGCGCTGATCGAAGACGCCCCGCGCGTCGTGCGCCTGACCATCTGGGCGATCATCGGCTTCTTTATCTTCCTGCTGCTGTGGGCCAACTTCGCCGTGATCGACGAAGTGACCAAGGGCGACGGCAAAGCGATTCCGTCGTCGAAGATTCAGAAAATCCAGAACCTTGAGGGCGGGATCATCTCCGAGCTGTTCGTCAAGGAAGGTCAGATTGTCGAAGCCGGCGCACCGCTGATTCGTCTCGACGACACGCGATTTGCTTCTAACGTTGGCGAAACCGAAGCTGATCGTCTGTCGATGCTGTTGCGCGTAGAGCGCCTCAGCGCTGAGGTTGACGACCGGCCGCTGAATTTCCCCGAGGACGTGCTCAAAGCCGTGCCGGGTCAGGCAAAAAGCGAAGAATCGCTGTACATCAGCCGTCGTCAGCAACTGCACGACGAGATCGGTGGTTTACAGGAGCAGTTGATTCAGCGTCAGCAAGAGCTGCGCGAATTCGCCTCCAAACAAGCGCAGTATCGGCAGCAGCTCGGCTTGCAGCGGCAGGAAATCAACATGTCCGAGCCGCTGGTGGCCCAGGGCGCGGTGTCGCCGGTGGAAGTGCTACGTCTGAAGCGTGCCGAGGTGGAAACCCGTGGTCAGCTCGATGCCACGACGCTGGCGATTCCGCGCGCCGAATCGGCGATCAAGGAAGTGCAGCGCAAGATCGACGAGACGCGCGGCAAATTCCGCAGCGAAGCGCTGACCCAACTCAATGAAGCGCGCACCGACCTGAACAAGGCCAGTGCGACCGGCAAGGCCCTGGAAGACCGCGTCAGCCGCACGCTGGTTACCTCGCCGGTGCGCGGCATCGTCAACAAGTTGCTGGTCAACACCATCGGCGGCGTGATCCAGCCAGGCAGCGACATGGTCGAAATCGTACCGCTGGATGACACCTTGCTGGTCGAAGCGAAGATCCGTCCGCAGGACATCGCCTTCCTGCACCCGGGGCAGGAAGCGATCGTCAAGTTCACCGCGTACGACTACACCATTTATGGCGGGCTCAAAGCCAAGCTTGAGCAGATCGGTGCCGACACCATCACCGACGAAGACAAGAAAACCACGTACTACATCATCAAGGTGCGCACTGAGCGCAGCCACTTGGGTACCGATGAAAAGCCGTTGCTGATCATCCCGGGGATGGTTGCGTCGGTGGACATCATTACCGGCAAGAAGTCGGTGTTGAGTTATCTGCTCAAGCCGATCATTCGTGCGCGGGCTGAGGCTTTGCACGAGCGCTAGATTTGCAGCGCGGCTAATGGCCTCTTCGCGAGCAGGCTCGCTCCCACATTGGATCTTTGTTAAGCACTCATTTTGTGCTCACCAACGAACCCCTGTGGGAGCGAGCCTGCTCGCGAAGGCGTCAGCGGGAACACCACATCCCTGTCAGGAAGTGACAAAAACCGTCACTCACCATCCAGTCCATTCCGCCATATCGTTATTCATTAACGGTATTTAATTTCCGATTCTTATAGCTATAAAGTCATCCCCCTGCGTACCTGCCGACCAATCGGCGCGCCGCACGACCTGAACCAACACGCAATCCAGCGTGAGTGTCTGATCGACGAGCGCGCCCGTGAGCGTGCCGTGCGTGGGAGATGGAAAGATGTCCGCAGCTACTGCTTCCCCAAGCGCCGCGACCGCCGCGCCGCAATCCTTTGAAATCCGCCCGTTCAGCGGTGCCGTCGGCGCCGAAATCATTGGCCTCGACCTCACCCGGCCGATCAATGATCAAGACTTCGCGCGCATCCATCGCGCGCACCTGGATCACCACGTCGTGGTGTTCCGCGCCCAGCAAATCACCCCGCAACAGCAAATCGACTTCAGCCGCCGCTTCGGCGTGTTGCAGATCCATGTGCTCAAGCAGTTCCTGCTGGCCAATCACCCGGAAATCCTCATCGTTTCCAACATCATCGAAAACGGCCAGAACATCGGCCTCGGTGATGCCGGCAAATTCTGGCACTCCGACCTCTCCTATAAAGAGCTGCCAAGCCTCGGCTCGATGCTCCACGCACAAGAATTGCCGTCCGAGGGCGGTGACACGCTGTTCGCCGACATGCACAAAGCCTGGGACAACTTGCCCGAAGCGTTGCGCAAAGCGGTCGAGGGCCGCAGCGCTGCGCACTCCTACACGGCGCGTTACAGCGAAACCAAATTCGAAGGCAACTGGCGCCCGACCCTGACCCCGGAGCAACTGGCCCAGGTCGCGGAAGTGGTGCACCCGGTGGTACGCACGCACCCGGAAAACGGCCGCAAAGCGCTGTTCGTCAGCGAAGGTTTCACCACGCGCATCGTCGGCCTGCCGGAAGACGAAAGCCAGCAGCTGCTGACCGAGCTCTATGCCCACAGCGTGCTGCCGCAGAACATCTACCGCCATCAGTGGCAGCCCCACGATCTGGTGTTCTGGGACAACCGTTCGCTGATCCATCTCGCCGCCGGCTGCCCCGCGCACCTGCGCCGCAAGCTGTATCGCACGACCATTCAGGGCGACGCGCCTTTCTGATTCGCCGGAGATTGATCAAAAAATGAACGCTCCCTTGCAAGGCCACGCGGCCAGCAACCCGATCGCTCGCAGCGAAGCGCTGCTCGCGGTCGATCATGTCAGCCTCGAATACCGCACCCCGCAACGCGTGGTGCGTGCCACCCACCAAGTCAGTTTTGAAATCGACCCGGCCGATCGCTACGTGCTGCTCGGTCCATCCGGGTGCGGTAAGTCCACCTTGCTCAAAGCAGTGGCCGGCTTCATTCAACCGTGCGAAGGCGAGATCCGTCTGCAAGGCCAGCGCGTCGACGCGCCGGGGCCGGACCGGATTGTGGTGTTTCAGGAATTCGATCAGCTGCCACCGTGGAAAACCGTCAAACAGAACGTGATGTTTCCGCTGCTCGCTTCGCGCACGCTGAAGAAAAAAGAAGCCGAAGAACGCGCGCTGCACTATCTGGAAAAAGTCGGGCTGGCAGCGTTCGCCGATGCTTACCCGCACACCCTGTCCGGCGGCATGAAAGCGCGCGTGGCGATTGCCCGGGCGCTGGCGATGCAGCCAAAAATCCTCTTGATGGACGAACCGTTCGCCGCCCTTGATGCACTGACCCGACGCAAGATGCAGGAAGAATTGCTGCTGCTCTGGGAAGAGGTGCGCTTCACCCTGCTGTTCGTCACCCACTCGATTGAAGAGGCGTTGGTGGTCGGTAATCGCATCCTGCTGCTGTCGCCGCATCCCGGCCGAGTGCGCGCCGAAGTGCACAGCCATCAATACGATCTGCACAGCCTCGGTGGCGTGGCATTCCAGGAGTCGGCACGGCGCATTCATCGTCTGCTGTTCGACGAAGGCCAGTCGCCGGAAACCGAGCGTGACCACGACTTCAACGACATTCGCATCGCCTATTGAGCGGCCAGGAGGACTACCCGATGAGCCATTCATCATCTGTGCGTGAAGAATTCGAAGTTGTGCTGGAGCCGCTGACTGAAGTGCCGGTCGAGCGGGAGTTGTCGCTGGGTACGCGGCTGTGGCAACAGGGCTGGTTGCGTAAAGGGCTGATCCTGATTGTGCTAGCGGTGCTGTGGGAAGTGGTCGCGCGGATTCAGAACAATGACCTGATGCTGCCGAGTTTCTTGCAGACCAGCCACGCGCTGTTCGAGGGGCTGCTCAGTGGTGAGCTGCTGAACAAGGTGTGGATCTCGCTGGTGGTGCTGATCAAGGGCTACCTGATCGGCATCGTTTTGGCGTTCGCCCTGACTACGTTGGCGGTATCGACGCAGTTGGGCCGTGATCTGCTGAGCACGATGACCTCGATGTTCAACCCGTTGCCGGCGATTGCCCTGTTGCCGCTGGCGCTGCTGTGGTTTGGTCTGGGGCAGAACAGCCTGATTTTTGTGCTGGTGCATTCGGTGTTGTGGGCACTGGCGTTGAATACCTATGCCGGGTTTCTCGGCGTTTCCGAAACGCTGCGCATGGCTGGGCGCAACTATGGTCTGAAGGGTTTGCGACTGGTGCTGTTCATCCTGATCCCGGCCGCGCTGCCGTCGATTCTCGCCGGGTTGAAGATCGGCTGGGCGTTTGCCTGGCGCACGTTGATCGCCGCTGAATTGGTGTTTGGCGCTACCAGTGGCAAGGGCGGGTTGGGTTGGTACATCTTCCAGAATCGTAATGAGCTGTACACCGACAAGGTGTTTGCCGGGTTGGCGGTGGTGATTCTGATTGGCTTGCTGGTGGAGAATCTGGTGTTCGATACGCTGGAGCGGGTGACGGTCAAGCGCTGGGGTATGCAGCGGTAATTCTGTAGCGTTGCGGCTGGCCTCATCGCGAGCAGGCTCACTCCTACAGGGGATCTGCGTAGGACACAAAATCTGTAGGCACTGAAGATCTAATGTAGGAGTGAGCCTGCTCGCGATAGCGTCAGTCATGCCACCTCAATACTTGAAGAATGTTTGCTAGCATTGCGCCCAGATCAATACTGATCGGCCATGAGTGCTCAGCATGCAACTCCCGGACATGAACCTTCTGGTCGCCCTCGACGCCTTGCTCGACGAGGGCAGTGTGGTCGGCGCTGCACGGCGGATGAACCTCAGCCCGGCGGCCATGAGCCGCACCCTGACGCGGATCCGCGAAGCCATCGGCGATCCGATTCTGGTGCGCGCCGGTCGGGGGCTGGTGCCGACTCCCAAGGCATTGGAATTGCGCGAACAGGTGCGCGATGTGGTCGAACAGGCTGCGCTTTTGTTCCGCTCGGCGGACACCGTGGAGTTGAGCAGTTTGCGCCGCCGCTTCAGCATCCGCGCCAACGACTTTTTCATCGGTGTCTACGGCGGCAAGCTGTTCGACACCCTCGACCAACTGGCGCCGCACTGCGAACTGCGTTTCGTCCCCGAGGGCGACGGCGATGATGAAGCTCTGCGTGAAGGGCGCATCGACCTGAGCGTCAGCAACACCCGGCCCGTCACCCCGGAAGTCAAAGTGCAGAACCTGTTTTCTACACACTTTGTGGGCTTGGTACGCGAAGACCATCCATTACTCGACGGCGAAATCACCGCCGAGCGCTACGCCGGGTTTTCCCATATCAGCATGTCGCGACGCGGCATCGCGCGCGGCCCGATCGATACGGCGCTGAATGCGCTGGGGCTGGAGCGCCGTGTGGCGGTGATCGCGCCGAGTTTTCATGCGGCAATGTTCGCTTTGCCGGATTCCGACTTGATCCTGCCAGTGCCCAAGGAAGCGTTGCTCAGCGTCCGCCGGCTCGGGCTGAAACTGCGCTCGTTCGACCTGCCAATCCCGTTGCCGACGCTGATGCTGACTCAAGCCTGGCACCCCCGATTCGACAAAGATCCGGCGCACCGCTGGCTGCGCGAAACCCTCAAGGCCTGTTGCGACGAAACCTGGCTGGCTGCCCAGCCTTAATCCCCCAGCCAATACAAAACCTGTGGGAGCGAGCCTGCTCGCGAAAGCGCTGGATCAGTCACCAATGATATTGACTGACCTGACGCCTTCGCGAGCAGGCTCGCTCCCACAAGGGATATCCATTGATGCGTCTAGCGCACTTATAAGCTGCCAATAAGTCAATTTTCGTCATTGCCAAGCCCGACTAAGATGCTCCGGTATTTTTCCCTCCGGAGTGTGAATTCATGACATCCCTGACGGCAGCAGCGCCCATCGCTGTGGCCAACCCGGCGAAGGCGGCGACGCCACCGGTGTTCGGGGCGCGGATCATCATTGGCCTGGTCGGCGTGCTGCTGGCGGTGCTGGTGTCGGGCCTCAACGAGATGGTCACCAAGGTGGCCCTGGCCGACATCCGTGGCGCGCTGAGCATCGGTTACGACGAAGGCACCTGGCTGGTTGCCAGCTACACCGCCACTTCGGTCGCGGCCATGGCCTTCGCGCCGTGGTGTTCGGTGACCTTCTCGCTGCGCCGCTTCACCCTTTGCGCGATCGGTCTGTTCACGTTGCTCGGCGTGCTGTGTCCATTCGCGCCCAACTACGAAAGTCTGCTGCTGATGCGCATCCTGCAAGGTCTGGCCGGCGGTGCATTACCGCCGATGCTGATGACCGTCGCCCTGCGCTTTTTGCCAGCGAACATCAAACTCTATGGCCTGGCCGGCTACGCCCTGACGGCGACATTCGGCCCCGGCCTCGGCACGCCGCTGGCCGGTTTGTGGACTGAATACGTCGGCTGGCAGTGGACGTTCTGGCAAATCATCGTGCCTTGCCTGATCGCCATGGCGATGGTCGCGTGGGGCATTCCGCAGGACCCGCTGCGTTTGGAACGCCTCAAATCGTTCAACTGGAAAGGTCTGCTGCTGGGCTTTCCAGCGATCTGCATGTTGGCGATCGGTTTGCTGCAAGGCAATCGGCTGGACTGGTTCGAATCGAGCCTGATCTGTGGATTGCTCAGCGCCGGCGCGTTGTTGCTGGTGGCGTTTCTGATCAACGAGTGGTCGCAGCCGATTCCGTTTTTCAAGTTGCAGATGCTCGGTATTCGTAACCTGTCGTTCGCCTTGATGACCCTGGCCGGTGTGCTGATAGTTCTGCAGGCGGTGGTGTTGATTCCGTCGAGTTATCTGGCACAGGTGCAGGGTTATCGCCCGGCGCAGACTGCCCCGATCATGCTGATCGCCGCGTTGCCGCAGTTGATCGCGCTGCCGCTGGTGGCGGCATTGTGCAACCTGCGTTGGGTTGATTGCCGCTGGGTGCTCGGGATCGGTTTGAGCATGCTGGTGCTGTCCTGCCTCGGTGGCTCGCTGCTGACCGCGCAATGGATTCGCGACAACTTCTACGTTCTGCAATGGCTGCAGATCTTCGGTCAACCGATGTCGGTGTTGCCGCTATTGATGTTGTCCACCGGCAGCATCCAGCCGCAGGACGGGCCGTTCGCCTCCGCGTGGTTCAACACGGTGAAAGGCCTGGCGGCCGTGGTCGCAACCGGCGTGATCGAAGCGCTGACCACGGCGCGCCTGCATTTCCACTCAACCATGCTCGTTGACAGTCTTGGCAATTCGCCGCTCGCCGATCACAGCGATCCGGGCCTTGCCCATCGCCTGCACGAACAGGCTGTGGTGCTGACTTCTTCCGATCTCTATGTGTGCATGGCCGGCGTCGCGGTGGCGTTGATCCTGCTGATTTTCTGGCTGCCGACGCGAATCTATCCGCCGCGCGCGCCGACCTGATCGCTGTACTGAAACAGAAGGTTTTTATGACGACTCAAGCAAAGCAAAAACTCGCGGTGGCTGTGGCGGCCGCGCTGGCTGTAGGCGTGCTGGTGTATCTGGCGCTGCCCGGTGTGTTTGGCAAACGTACGCAGCAAAACACCAACGACGCTTTCGTCTCCGCCGACTACACCCTGGTGGTGCCGCGCGTGGCCGGTTTCATCAAGGAAGTGCTGGTGGAAGACAACCAGCAAGTGAAGGCCGGACAGTTGCTGGCGCTGATCGATGATCGCGATCTGCGCGCTTCAGCCGAGGCGGCGGATGCGCAAACTCTGGTGGCGCGAGCGCAGTTGCAGAACGCCAAAGCGACGCTGGAACGCCAGACGTCGGTGATCGCCCAGGCGCAAGCTTCGGTGGTGTCGGCCAAAGCTGAAATGGCTTTCGCCCAGCAGGAGTTGAATCGCTACAACCATTTGGCCGGCGTTGGTGCCGGCACCGTGCAAAACGCGCAACAGGCGCGCACGCGCATCGATCAGGCCACGGCTCATCTCGACACCGCCACGGCGAAACTGGCGGCAGAGCGCAAGCAGGTCGACATTCTTACCGCTCAACGTGACGCCGCCGAAGGCAGTCTGAAGCACGCACAAGCGGCACTGGAAATCGCCAGTTTTGAACTCTCCTACACGCGCATCACCGCGCCGCAGGACGGCATGATCGGCGAACGGGCCGTGCGCGTCGGCGCCTATGTGACGCCGGGCAGCAAGCTGCTGGCGGTGGTGCCGTTGCAGCAGGCGTATGTGGTGGCGAACTTTCAGGAGACGCAACTGACTGACGTGCAGCCAGGGCAAGAGGTGCAAGTACGCGTCGACAGCCTGGGTGGTGAAGCGCTGACCGGTCGTGTCGAGAGTATCGCCCCGGCGACGGGCGTGACCTTTGCGGCGGTGAAGCCGGACAACGCCACCGGCAACTTCACCAAGGTGGTGCAGCGGATTCCGGTGAAAATCATGCTGGAGCCAGGGCAGCCGCTGGCCGAGCGCTTGCGCGTGGGCATGTCGGTGGAGGCGAGCATTGATACCAAAAGCTCGGCGACATCGGTGCGTGAGGTGACTCAGCGATGAGCCGTGTTGATCGAACCGACGCCTTCGCGAGCAGGCTCGCTCCCACAGGGAAAACGCAATCCAAAATGTGGGAGCGAGCCTGCTCGCGAAGAGGCGCGTGGCAGCCAATCACCTTGAGTGCCTTGCTCGCAGTAACTCTCACCGCTTGCACAGTAGGCCCTGACTTCCAAAAGCCTCAAGCCACACAAATCGCCGACTGGGCCAAACCCGCCAAGTCCGCCCCCAGCCAAGCCGTCAGCGAACCCCTGAACGAACGCTGGTGGGAAGTCTTCCACGACCCGCAACTGTCCGCGCTCACCCAACGTGCGGTGCAGAGCAACCTCGACCTGCAACTGGCCAGCAGTCGTCTGCAGCAAAGCCGCGCGGCTCGCCAGGTGATCACCGCTGACCGTTATCCGAGCACCGCCGCCACGGGCAGTTACGCGCGCAAACGCAACAGCGGCGAGGGCCTGAACGACCCGTCCGGGCACAATGGCGATTCCGCCTTCAACCTGTGGGACGCCGGTTTCTCCGCTTCATGGGAACTGGATTTCTGGGGCCGCGTGCGCCGCGAAACCGAAGCCGCCGACGCCAACCTCGAAGTCGCCGAAAACGACCGTCGCGGGGTGCTGTTGGCGGTGCTCGCCGACACCGCACAAAACTACATTCAACTGCGCGGCGTGCAGAACACCCGCGCCGTCACCGAGCAGAACCTCGACGTCGCCCGGCACAGCTTGAAACTCTCGCAACTGCGTCTGGCCGACGGCGTGGCGACTGATCTCGACGTCGCCGAAGCCGCCGCGCAAGTCGCGGCCATCGAATCGCGCTTGCCGGCGCTGGAACAACGCCGATCGCAACTGATCAACGCGATCAGCCTGCTGATGGGCGAACCGCCACAGGCATTGGCCAAGGAGTTATCCACAGACGCCGCCGTGCCGCAGTCGCCGCTGCAAGTCGCCATCGGTCTGCCGTCACAATTGGCCGAACGCCGCCCGGACATCCGTCAGGCCGAAGCGCGCCTGCATGCTGCTACCGCCAATATCGGCGTGGCCAAAGGCGATTTCTATCCGCGCATCACCTTGTCCGGCAACCTCGGCTCGCAAGCCATGCAGCTCAGCGATTTCGGTTCGTGGGGCTCACGCGCGTTCGGCATCGGCCCGCAATTCAGCCTGCCGCTGTTCGACGGCGGACGCCTGCGTGGCATGCTGCAATTGCGTGAAGCACAGCAGCAGGAGGCCGCCGTCGCCTACCAGCAGACCGTGCTGCGCGCTTGGCATGAAATCGACGATCAGTTGACCGCTTACAACGCCAGCCAGCGTCGTCGCGACAGCCTCGCCGAAGCCGTCCGCCAGAACCAGATCGCCCTGCGCACCGCGCAACAGCAATACGTCGAAGGCGTGGTCGATTTCGTCAACGTCCTCACCGTGCAAAGCGCGCTGCTGGCGACGCAGGAGCAGTGGGTGGAGAGTTCGACCGGCGTGTCGCTGGCCATGGTCGGGTTGTACAAGGCCTTGGGCGGCGGTTGGCAATCGGTGTATCCATAGGCGAAAGTCGCCGCCGGGTTGCCGGGTGTCGTGAAAGCGCCAACCGGCATCGACGGTTCTGCTGTGGCTGACCTAAAGTGATGGGCAGGTTGGCGCGTCATACTCTCGTGGCGCTGCGGCGCGGCAAGAGGAAGCGATGGCGGTCAACAGAGTCACGCCAATGGGCGACACGCAAGACCCGTTTGCCGCGCCCGGTTCCTGGTTCGGCAGTCTGCGTTGGGTGCGCTGGGTAAAAGATCACTGGCTGTGGCCAATTCTGGTGCTGGCCGCGTTCGTGCGTTTTTATGATCTGACGGCGGCAGCGATCTGGGGCGATGAAGGCTCCAGCCTGCTGCTGGCGCGCTACTCACTGAGTGAAATCTGGCAGCACGCTGCATTTGATGTGCATCCGCCGCTGTACTTCATGCTGCTGCATGGCTGGGTCGTTATGTTCGGGGACGGCATTCTCGCGGTCCGCACTCTCAGTGCGCTGGCCGGCATTGCGGCGGTTGGGCTGGGCGTGTGGCTGGTGGATCGCCTGGCCACTCGCCGCGCCGCGTTCATCGCCGGATTGTTGCTCGCACTGCTACCGACGGCGGTGCGCTACAGCCAGGAAGTGCGCATGTACGCGCTGCTCGGTGCGCTGCTGATTGCCGCAAGCCTGGCGCTGGTCTACTGGATCCGGCACCCGCGACGTCAGCGCTATCTGGTGTATTACGTGCTGCTGATGAGTGCAGCGTTCTACACCCATTATTTCGCCGTGCTGGCCGCACTGTGTCACTGGGTTTATCTGCTCGGCATTCGCGTGCAGCGCGGTTATCGCTTCCGGCATATCCAGCGCGCGGACTGGTGGTTGGCGAATCTGGCAATCGGCGTGCTGTATCTGCCCTGGTTGCCAAAACTGCTCGACTTGATGCAGCACATGCAACAACTCGAAGTCGGCGGCGATGTCGGTTGGGAGCCAGCGGTGACGCTGGGTTCGTTGCCGTCGATGATCTGGTCATGGCTGATTCAGGACGATGGCGAGAGTCTGCCGCTGCTGGTCTTTGGCGCGCTGCCGTTGGCACTGCTGGTGCTGGCAGTTGTGGCCGTCATACGCGATCGCAGTGTGTCGCGCGGCAGCATTCTGCTGGCGCTGTACACCGGTCTGCCGCTGTTGCTGGTGTTCGCGGTGTCGTTCATCACGCCGGTATTCATTGAGCGATATCTGACGGCATTCGCCCTCGGTTTACCGATGCTGGCGGCGTTGGCCATTGATCGTTTGTATAGCCGCGTTCGCATGCTTGCTTTGGCGGTGCTGGTAGCGCTGGTCGGCGTGGAACTGGTCGGTGTGAGCAACAACGCCACGGTCGACAGTCATGATCAACTCGACACGGTCGTGAAGTACGTCAACCAGCATTTCCTTCCCGGTGACCGCATCGTCACCAGCGACATGCTCTGGTATCTGAGCTACGTCTACTACGATCGCAGCGGGGCGCAGGTGCGCCTCTTCACGCCACCTAAAGCCGATGGCCAATCGACGCGGCCAAATGAGTACGGGTTCGGCACGCTGGTGACGAGTGATGTCTATCTGAACAGCCTGACGGAGCTGTCAGCCGGAGGCCGGGTCTGGCTGGTCGGAACCGTCGACGAGCCACAAGAGTTCTCAGCGCTACCCGCAACCTGGCAGGCCAGCGCTGAAGTCCATGCGGGCGGGATGCAAGCACGCTTGTTCGTGCCCAAACCTGCGGGTGAATAGGCGGGTCAGGATTTCCCCGACAAATCCGCCATGCCCTTGAGCAATTCAATCGGCAGCGGAAAGACAATCGTCGAACTCTTGTCCCCGGCAATCGAACTCAAGGTTTGCATATAGCGCAACTGCATTGCCCCAGGCTGGCGACCGAGCATTTCCGCTGCCTGCATGAGTTTTTCCGAGGCTTGCAGTTCGCCTTCGGCGTGAATCACCTTGGCCCGACGTTCGCGCTCGGCTTCCGCCTGTTTGGCGATGGCGCGGACCATCGATTCGTTGAGATCGACATGCTTGATCTCGACGTTGGCAACCTTGATCCCCCAGGCATCGGTTTGCGCGTCGAGTACCTGCTGGATGTCGATGTTCAACTGCTCGCGTTCGGCCAGCAGCTCATCCAGTTCATGTTTGCCGAGCACCGCACGCAGGGTGGTTTGCGCCAGTTGGCTGGTGGCGGAAAGATAATCCTCGACCTGAATAATCGCCTTCTGCGGATCGAGCACGCGGAAATACAGCACGGCGTTGACCTTGACCGAGACGTTGTCGCGGGTGATCACATCCTGCGGCGGAACATCGAGCACCACCGTGCGCAGGTCGACCCGAACCATTTGCTGGACCACCGGGATCAGCAGGATCAGGCCGGGGCCTTTGACCTGCCAAAAACGGCCGAGCTGAAACACCACGCCGCGCTCGTATTCACGCAGGATGCGGAACGTCGAACCGGCGAGGACAATCACCAATAGCAGCAGCGCAACAAAACCGATTTGCAGACCCATGATCACTCTCCGAGCGGTGCCGCGTCAGTCGCGGCCACTTGCAGCAACAATCCCTTGCGCGCCACCACGCGTACCGGTTGCCCGGTGTGCAGCGGCGTGGCGCTGAGCACTTGCCAGCGTTCACCTTGCAGTTGCACCCAGCCATTACGGGCATCGCCCGGTTGCACCGTGGTGATCGCGGTCACGCTGCCGAGCAGGCCGGCGTCGCCACTGACCGCATGGCGCGGGCGGGTTTTCAGGGCGCGGATCAGCAGCGCGAGCAACAGCAGGGCGCTGATCAGACCGAGGCCGATCATCATCGGCACCGGCAACTCGGCGTTGCTCAGAATCAGCGCACCGATGACGAACATGATGATGCCGCCCAGCCCGATCACTCCGTAATTGGGCAGTGCAGCTTCAGCGATCAGGAAGACGATGCCCAAGGTAATCAGCCACAAACCGGCCGGACTCATCGGCGGCAACGGGGTGTCGGCAGCCAAGGCTGAGCCGCTGATCAGCAGGAGCAAGGCAAGCGCACAACATCGGCTGTTCACGTGACCCTCCGCGAGCGTCATGTCTGGTTCTTACAGTCTAGTTGAGGGTTGCAGTGGTTGAATTTTGATCAGTGTGAGGATGTGTCCAGTGGGCGGATTTACCGGCGTCAGCACGCCGCCGAACTAGACTCAAAGACACGGCAACCACCGTTCAGCGCAACACCGAGGTGCATCATGCGTATGGCAAGAAAGGTGCAGAGCAGCTTGAACCGGGCGCACTGCGAATACGACATCGTCGCTCATCGTCACTCGTCCAGCAGCCTGGAAACCGCGCGGGTCGCCGGAGTGCCCGCCGAGCGCGTGGCCAAATCGATCATCCTCGACGACCACCACGGGCATTACCTGATGGCCGTGCTGCCGGCCAGCCGTCACCTGGATTTGAGCAAAGTGCGCAACAGCGGCGAATGGCAACTGACCCGCGAAAGCAATCTGGCGCACATCTTCGACGACTGTGAACGCGGCGCGGTGCCGCCGCTGGGTGGCTCCTATGGCCTGGACATGGTCATCGACCCATTGTTGACGCGGCAGAAGGATATTTACCTGGAGGCGGGCAACCACAACTATCTGCTGCACATGAGCATGCCCGAGTTTCTGAAAATGGTGCCGCATGCCGAGGTGCGGGAGTTGAGTGATTAGGTGTTGCGGCGCTGGCACTGACGCCTTCGCGAGCAGGCTCGCTCCCACAGGTTGATCGCATTCCCCTGTGGGAGCGAGCCTGATCGCGAATAATCTTCCAAACACCCCATTTTTGAAGGAGTTGATCAATGGAAAGCCCAACACACAACCTCCCATCCCTGTTCAAACAACTCGGCCTCCCCGACGAACCGGTCGACATCGACAAATTCATCGCCACCCATTCCCCGCTCAAACCCGACCTGCATTTGGCTGATGCGTTTTTCTGGACGAAGAGCCAAGCGGAGTTTTTGCGTGACGAGATTCTGGATGACGCCGACTGGGCGGAGGTGGTGGATCAGTTGGATGTGTTGTTGCGTAAGGGCAGAAGTGTGTAAAAAAAATTGTAGGAAAAGGCTGAAATGTAAAAAAAACATGCGAGATGTAAAAAAAACTGGGCTTTAATCGTCGCAGTGAATTTTTTATGTGGACGATGACGATGCCAACTGTTGGATATGCCCACCTGCGTGATGCGCTGAAGCTTAATGCATTTGCCCCCAAGCGCATTGCGATGATCAAACCGGTTACCCGGATTACCTTGATCGGTGAGTGTCTAGCGGTTCCAAGCGGCGTCGCGCCGGCACAGGGTTCGACACTTGAGCACATCTTGTTTGCTCTGAAGCATGAGGGAATAAACCTGTGCATTCTTGCTCAGGCGCTTGAAACCGTTGAAGCGGACGAGTTGCTAGGTGAGTTGAGCCGATCACCTAACGGGGTATTTATCCGCAAAGCCTGTTTTCTTTGGGAAAGTTTCACGGGCAAACAGCTGGAATATTCCGTACCGGTTCGGGGCAACGTTGTCGCTTTGTTTGATCCCAAGCGTTATGTCACCGGGCCTGCAATTCGAAATAGTCGTTGGCGGGTAGATTTTAACGGGTTGGGGTCAATGCGTTACTGCGCCACAGTCGAGCGTACGACGGAGCTGCAGGCGCTGCTTGATCTGGACATCCTTGGTCGAGCCCAGGCTTTTATGGCGACGTTGCCGCCGGAAATGATGGATCGGGCAATCAATTGGGCCTATCTGCATGAGACCCGCGATTCTTTTGCTATTGAGAAAGAAGAGCCCAACGAAGAAAAGTCGCGCCGTTTTGTTCGGCTTCTCCGCCAAGCCCATGAGCGAACAGAGTTGAGCGAAGACTATTTGGTCGAGTTGCAGAACAGTACGGTTTCCAATCCTTTCGATAAAGCTGTGCTTTTCCGTCATGAACAGAACCATTTACACAACGGCTTGAGAGGCGCAGCTGGCGTCAGCTATGTCCCGCCTCCACCGCAATTGTGCAGGGAGTTGATGGACGAGTTGATGAGTTTTGCCAATCACTCAGCCAAGCAGGTTGATCCGTTGATAGCTGCAGCGGTTGTGGCTTTCGGGTTTGTCTTTCTTCACCCGTTCATGGATGGCAATGGTCGACTTTCACGTTTCCTGATTCACCAGACGCTTTGCCACTCTGGCGCTCTAAAAAATGGTTTGTTGTTACCGGTTTCCGTAGCGATGAAACACGAAGAGTCTGGCTATCTCGAAGCGTTAAAGGAGTTCTCGAAACCAGCAAGAGAGTTCTGGAATGTCACTTGGCTGGACGCTGATCAGATGGCTTTCGATTTTATTGGGCACGACTCGATCTATCGATTCTGGGACGGGACTCAATGTGCAGAATTTACCTTGCAGATGGCCTTGCGAGCATTGGAAGTGGAGCTGCGCGAGGAGACCGAGTTTCTTGAAAAATACGACTACGTCATCAAAGAGGTGAATGGGCGTTTTGACGTACGGGGGAGCGACCTCTCGAAACTGGTAATGATGTGTCTGGACAACGGTGACAAAGTTTCAAAGCATCGACGTAAGCAGTTCCAGTTCAGCGTGCCGGAGGAGGTTTTCGATTTCATTGAGCAGATTGCGGGTGATTTCGATTCGGTAGGCTAACCCTGAACAGGCAATTTGTTTCAAAACTTGACTGAAATTCCCCTCCAATGCGATATTGATAGTTAGCAAACTAACAGTGTGCATTTCCCCGTGCCGAACGAACTCGACGCTCTCCAGATGAACATCAGCAGTGCCATGGTGGTTGCCGCCAGGCATTGGCGGAAGATCTGCCAGACCACGCTGGTCAACTACGGAATCTCCGAAGCCTGCGCCGTGCCGCTGTTGATGATCGGCCGCTTGGGCGAGGGCGTGCGCCAGGTGCAAGTGGCGCAGGCGGCCGGGATGGAGAGTCCGTCGCTGGTGCGTCTGCTCGATCAGTTGTGCCATTCCGGCTACGTCTGCCGCACCGAAGATGCCCAGGATCGCCGCGCCAAATGCCTGAGCCTGACCGACACCGGGCGTGAACTGGTGCAGGCTGTCGAGATCGAACTGGTGCGCTTGCGTCATGAGGTGCTCGAAGGCATCGAGCAAAGCGATCTGGAAGCTACGCTTCGGGTACTCAGAGCTTTTGAGGCGGCCAACCCGCCATGGGTGGTTAATTCTTGAACGGTTTTTTCTCCGGCATTCCGCCGGCCCGCGACTGGTTCTACGGGGTGCGGACTTTTGCAGCGTCGATGATTGCGCTATACATCGCCTTGCTCATGCAAATGCCGCGTCCGTATTGGGCGATGGCCACGGTGTATATCGTTTCCAGCCCGTTTCTTGGACCGACCAGTTCCAAGGCGTTGTACCGTGCCATCGGTACTTTTCTCGGTGCCGCAGCGGCGGTTTTTTTCGTGCCGATGTTTGTTCAGAGCCCGTATGTGCTGGTGGTGGTCATCGCGCTGTGGACGGGGATTTTGTTGTTCCTGTCCCTGCAACTGCGCACGGCCAACAACTATGCATTGATGCTCGCCGGTTACACCCTGCCGCTGATTGCCTTGCCGGTGGTGGATAACCCGCTGGCGGTGTGGGACGTGGCGGAAGCGCGGACCGAAGAGATTTTCCTCGGCATCGCTGTCGCCGCCGTGGTTGGTGCGATGTTCTGGCCGCGTCGCTTGGCGCCAGTGTTCAACGACGCGGTGAGCAAGTGGTTCGCCGACGCGACGACCTACAGCCTGAAATTCCTCAGCCGCGATGTGCAGCCCGAAGAAGTCACTGCGCTGCGCATGGCCATGGTTGCCAACTTCAACAGCCTCGAATTGATGATCGGCCAGTTGCCCCACGAAGGCGCGCGACCGCAAACCGTGCGCAACACCAAGGAATTGCGCGGGCGCATGATTCATCTGTTGCCGGTGATCGATGCGCTGGAAGATTCGCTCTACGCCCTCGAACGGCGCACGCCGGAACTGGTGGAAAAATTCGCACCGCTGCTGGCCGCGACCCGCGAATGGCTCGCTCATCAGGACGCCGATCTCGATCGCTGGCAAGCCCTGAAAGATCAGCTCGAAGCCCAGCAGCCGAGCATCGAGGCACTTGAGGATCGCAGGCAGTTGCTGTTCTCAAATTCGATTTATCGCCTCGGCGAATTCATCGATCTGTGGCAAGACTGCCGCAGTTTGCAGGACGCGATTCTTTGCGAACGCCAGGACAGCTGGCGCGCGGTTTATCGCCACTGGCGCCTGGGTCGGCTCACCCCGTTTATCGATCGTGGGCTGATGCTCTACTCGGCGGCCTCGACCGTTCTGGCGATCATCACTGCCTCGGTGCTGTGGATTCTGCTCGGCTGGCCGGACGGCGGCAGCGCGGTGATTCTCGCCGCGGTGGCCTGTAGCTTCTTCGCCTCGATGGACGACCCGGCACCGCAGATTTACCGGTTCTTTTTCTGGACCGGCATGTCGGTTTTGTTCGCCAGCCTTTATCTGTTTCTGATACTGCCCAACCTGCATGACTTCCCGATGCTGGTGCTGGCGTTTTCCATTCCGTTCATCTGCGTCGGCACGTTGACGGTGCAGCCGCGGTTCTTCCTCGGCATGCTGCTGACGCTGGTCAACACCTCCTCATTCATCAGTATTCAGGGGGCTTACGACGCGGACTTTTTTGCCTTCGTGAACTCCAACCTCGCGGGTCCGTTAGGGCTGTTGTTCGCGTTTATCTGGACGCTGGTTGCACGCCCTTTCGGTGCCGAACTGGCGGCCAAACGCCTGACGCGTTTCAGCTGGAAAGACATCGTCGACATGACCGAGCCGGCCAACCTTGCCGAACACCGCAAATTGGGCGTGCAGTTGCTCGATCGACTGATGCAGCACCTGCCGCGTCTGGCCCTGACCGGCCAGGACACCGGCATTGCCATGCGCGAAGTGCGTGTGGGCCTGAACCTGCTCGATTTGCTCGCCTATACCCCACGGGTGACCGGCGCGCCGAACGCGCTGTTGCAGCAAGTGGTCAGTGAAGTCGGCGAGTATTTCCGCGCTTGCCTCAAGGCTGGCGAACGCTTGCCGGCGCCAGCGCCGTTGCTGATGACCCTCGATCGCACTCGTCGCGCACTCAATGGCCACGGCGACGATGAAACCCGTCTGAACCTGTTGCATGCCTTGAGCGGTTTGCGTCTGGCGTTGTTGCCCGGCGTCGAATTCGTCTCCAGTGCCGACTCCGAAGAACCGCTGCCCGATGGAGCGCCCCTATGATCGGTGATCTGGACATCAGCGGCATTTTCCTGCCGACCCTGCTGGTGTTGATGGGCATCACTTATGTGCTGTTTTTGCTGGTGCATGCCGTGCTTACGCGCGTGCACTTTTACCGTCTGGTCTGGCACCGGGCATTGTTCAACGTGGCCCTCTACGCGGTACTGCTGTACGGCGTGGACTCACTCAGTCGATACCTGATGACATGAAAAAACCGTTTTTGACCATCGGTCGCGTGGTACTGACCCTGCTGATCGTGACTTTTGCCGTTGTTCTCGTCTGGCGCATGGTGATGTATTACATGTTTGCGCCGTGGACCCGTGACGGCCACATTCGCGCCGACATCATCCAGATCGCTCCGGACGTTTCCGGGTTGATCCAACAGGTTGAAGTGAAAGACAACCAGTTGATCAAGCGTGGCCAGGTGCTGTTCAGCATCGACCAGGATCGCTTCAAACTGGCCCTGCGTCAGGCCAAAGCGGCTGTCGCCGATCGCGAAGAAACCCTCGCCCAGGCCCAGCGCGAAGCCAAACGTAACCGTGGCCTCGGCAACCTCGTACCGGCTGAGCAATTGGAAGAAAGCCAGTCGAAGGTCGCTCGCGCGCAATCGGCACTGGCCGAAGCCATGGTCACCGTGGACAGCGCTCAGCTCAACCTCGACCGCTCAGTGATTCGCAGCCCGGTGGACGGTTACGTCAACGACCGCGCGCCGCGTCCACAGGAATTCGTTACCGCCGGGCGTCCGGTGCTGTCGGTGGTCGACAGTAATTCGTTTCACATTGACGGCTATTTCGAAGAGACCAAACTCGACGGCATTCATGTTGGCCAGTCGGTGGATATTCGTGTAATCGGCGACCGCGCCAAACTGCGTGGGCATGTCGAAAGCATCGTCGCTGGTATCGAAGACCGTGACCGTACCAGCGGCAGCAACCTGTTGCCGAACGTCAACCCGGCGTTCAGCTGGGTGCGGCTGGCGCAGCGGATTCCGGTGCGGATTGCCTTTGACGATGTGCCGGAAGACTTCCGCATGATCGCCGGGCGCACTGCCACGGTATCCATTATCGATGACGCAAAAATCGACGATAAAAAGCAGGAGCCCGCGCAATGAGCAGGGCGCTGATGATCGCCGGGTTGGGCGTGATGCTCTCGGCCTGTCAGATGGTCGGGCCGGACTATCACGTGCCTGAGGATGCGGCGGTGCAGCGCAAGGATTTTCAGGGTGAACTGGCCGTGGCCGGCAAACCTGTAGTTTCGGCGCCGGTGCCGGCGGACTGGTGGCGGCTGTATAAAGATGCGCGGCTGGATCAACTGGTGCAGCAGGCCATGGCCTCCAACACCGATTTGCGCGTCGCGGCGGCGAACCTGCAACGGGCTCGCGCTCAGGTCGATGAGGCCGAAGCCGCGGGCGGCTGGAGCGCAGGTGTGAAGATGGGCGCGCAGCGTTTGCAAGAGTCTGGTCAGGCATTCTTGCTGCCGGAAAAAGTCCCGGTCGATAACGTCGGCGACATCGGCATCAGCGCTTCTTATCAGTTCGATCTGTGGGGCACCTTGCAGCGTGGCATCGAAGGCGCAAAGGCCAATGCCGACGCGACCCAGGCCGCGGCAGACACGGCGCGGATCACCTTGGTGGCGGATGTTGTTCGCGCTTACACCCAAGTCTGCGCGGCCAACGAAGAACGGGAGATCGCCCAGCACTCTCTCGACCTGCAATCGCAAAGCACCACGCTGATCCAGCGACTGCGCGACGCCGGTCGTGGTGACGAAACCCAGGTCACCCGTTCGCAAACCCAGTTCAAATCCCTGCGCGCCGACTTGCCGCGTTATGAGGCCGCGCGTCAGGCCGGGCTGTTCCGTTTGTCGATGTTGTTGGCGAAACCGGTTGATCAGTTGCCCGCCGGCACCGCGACCTGCGCCGAGTTGCCGAAAATCGCCCAGTTGGTGCCGGTAGGCGATGGCGCTGCGCTGCTCAAACGTCGCCCGGACATTCGCCAGGCCGAACGTCGTCTGGCCTCTTCGACCGCCGGGATCGGCGTCGCCACGGGCGAGTTGTATCCGGACATCAGTATCGGCGCGACCATCGGCACTGTTGGTCTCATCGATGACCTGGGTGATCCGTCGACCAACCGCTGGGGCTTTGGCCCATCGCTGAGCTGGAAAGTGCCGACCAACGGCGCCCGTGCGCGTATCCGCGAGGCTGAAGCCAGCACCCAAGGCGCACTGGCGCACTTCGACGGCGTGGTGCTCAACGCCATTCGCGAAACCCAGACCGGTCTGGCCCAGTACAGCGCGCTGTTGCAACGCCGCGATGCGCTGGCCGATGCCGAGCAGTCGGCGAAACTGGCCGCCGACCAGACTCACCGCTTCTTCCAGGCCGGCCGCGAGTCGTTCCTCGCTGACCTGCAAGCAACGCGCACCTACACCGACGTCACCGCGCAATTGGCCGCCGCCAACACCCAGGTTGCGATGAGCCAGATCGATTTGTTCCTCGCCTTGGGCGGTGGTTGGGAAAGCGGACGAACGAACGCTGCAAGCCCCGGCAAACCCTGAGGCCGTTGCTATGCTTTGAAGTGTTGAAGGGGCGCCCCGTGCAAAGCGCCCCTTCAGCGCACATTGCTAGCGCTGGTCTAGGGGAAACCAATAATGAAAAACCCTTACGCTCTCGGCTTCTGGTGCGCCTTGGTAGCGTTGTTGCTGCTCTCGGCCACTTATTTCTACGGCATCATGCTGGCTCACCAGATCGACAAGGCCATGGTCTTCCTCGACAGCGCCGTCGCGCTGATCGCGGTCATGGCAATCGTCGTCGTGGCGTGGGCGTCGATCCAGGTGCAGCGTGTCAAGAAACGGCAACTTGAACAGGGCAAGACTCTGGTGCTGATCTGGGACACCAAAGTCGCTCTGCGCCGGGTCGAAACCGTGTTCGACCGGTATTTCTGGGGCAGTTACTGGCAGCCGGGGCGAACCTTCGCCGAAGTCATGGGCGAACTCACCGGCACGCCGTTGGAAAAGAGCCTCGAAGCGCTGAAAAAGCAGTGCCTGGAACTCGACAAGCAGATTGATGGCGAGGGCTGGCACTGGCTCAACAATGCCCGCGAATTATCCGATGTCGCCACAGCGATGGCCCGTGAACGCTATCAACTGGATTTCTGCGATCCGCGCGCCGACGGGGCGGGCGGGGCGGTGATCGATCGGGACTTCGAAGTGCTGGTGTACACCTGGACCGCGCGGCTGAAAAGCTTTGATCATCAACTGGATGAGATTGAGGTTCAGTATTCCTGATTTTCTGCTGAATCATCTGGCCCCTTCGCGAGCAGGCTCGCTCCCACAGGTACAGCGTTGTCCTTGTGGGAGCGAGCCTGCTCGCGAAGGCGGACTGAAAAACAGCGAAACTCTTCCAGCCTAGCGACTGTCCACTCTCCCCATAGACACTCTTTAACCTTTAAACATTGGGCCACCTTGCGCGCCCGGTGCTAATCTCCACCGCTGAATTCAGCGGAGTCGAGCCGCGACCCGGTCACGGGTTCAGGGAAGACGACGACACTCACAGCCACGGAAATCGATCAGGTCATTCATGAATAAATCAGCAGGCGTGCTTCTCGGAATTGTTGTTGCCATCGGCGCGATCAGCGCAGGCGGGGCCTGGTACACCGGGACCAAGATCGAAGGCGTGCTCAACAACGCCGTCAGCAACGCCAACCAAGAGCTGCAAACCGCGATGGCCGGCTCCAACGGCACTGCATCGCTGGAGCTGGTGTCGCTGGAGCGCCACACCTTCACCAGCACCGCGCACTACCGCCTCAAAGGTGAAGGCGAGATGTTCGGCGATGCACCGGTCGAACTGCTGTTCGTTGATCACATCGAACATGGCCCGCTGCCGTTCTCGCGTCTGGTTTCGCTGAAATGGCTGCCGGTCATGGCCACCAGCAACTATGAGCTGGAAAAGAATCCGGCCACCGAAAAATGGTTCGCCGCCACCAAGGGCGCCGCGCCGCTCAAAGGCGTGACCAGCATCGGCTACGACGAATCCACCACCAGCACCCTCGATCTGCTGCCGTTCGAAACTGCACTGGATGAGCAGTCGAGTCTGAAGTTTTCCGGCCTGACCATGAACATTTCTGCCAACGCCAAAGCGCAGAAGGTCAAGGCGGACGGCTACATGGACAACCTGAAACTGGTCACCGTTGCTGAAGATCAGGCTCCGGTGCAGGTCGAACTCAACGGTCTGACCCTGGCCAGCAACCTCGCCAAGAGCAGCTACGGCTACTACACCGGGGAAAACACCCTGGTGCTGACCAACAGCAAAACCACCTTCGGCACCAAGCAATCGGTGCTTGGCGTGAAGAACTTCGAAATGAAGAACCTCACCGAAGAAAACGGCAGCAATGCCTCGGGCCGTGCGGACTATAAGGTTGGCGAAGTCAGCCTCAACGACAAGAAAATCGGTTCGGCGAACATGGCCATGAGCCTGAAGAACCTCGATATCCCTTCGACCATGTCGCTGATGCAGGTCTACCAGACCAAATTGCAGCCGTACGAAAAAGCCGCCGCCGAAGCCGCAGCCCAAGGCTTGCCAGCGCCGGAGCTGAACCTCACCGAAGCGGAAAACGCCCAGGTCAAAGCCGACCTGCAAAAACTGCTGGCTGCCGGCCCGCAGTTTGCGTTGGAAAACCTCTCGTTCAACACCGCCAACGGCGAGAGCAAAGCCAATCTGGTGATCGACCTGACCAAGCCGCAATCGATGGACTTGCCGCCGGATCAACTGGGCAAACAACTGATCGCATTGCTGGATCTGAATATCCAGGTGTCCAAGCCGATGCTGGTCGATCTGCTCAGCGTGCAGGCACAGCTGGATGGTCAGACCGATGCCAAAGCCATCGTCGATCAATCCAAGGAAGCGGCCGACATGTTCGCCGGCATGGCCGTCGGTTCGCAGTTGGCAGTCGTCGACGGCAGCAACGTGGTGACCAAGCTGCATTACGCCGCCAATCAGGTCGAATTCAACGGCCAGAAGATGACCGTCGAGCAGTTCATCGGCTTCCTGATGAGCAAGTTCGCCGGCGTCACGCAAGTGCAGTAATTCTGCGTTCTTGATAGCAACGCCCGGCCTCTGTATCGCACAGACGCCGGGCGTTTTGCTGTCTGGCGTTCGGGTTTTCGGCTGAACCGCCAGCACGATTCTGAACAATTATTGTGTTCCGGAGATCGGTCTGCGCTTGCGTGCAAAACTGCCTGACTAAGCTTGGCCGTTGCATCTGCATTGGCGGCCACCGTTACGAAAGGGCAAGGAGGGCATTGCGACCCGGCTGGCCATGTAAGGATGCTGACGAATGCCGCGGATTGATGTTCCCGTATTACATCGTGGTTTACGCCCTTTGTTTCGAGTCGCGCTGTGCAGCCAATTGCTCTGGCCGGCGCTGGCGTTTGCCGATACACCCTACGATCAGATGGTGCGCGACGCCCGTGCCGGGCAAACCACGCCCGCACTGACGATCTTGCGTCAGGTGCCGCCCGGCCAGTCGACCACCGGGCAGATCAGCGATCACCTGCAGATCGCCAGTTGGGCCGGACTCGACGCCGAAGTGGTGCAGGTCTATGAAACCCAGGGCCGCGACCGCGTGCTGCCGGTGCAGGCGCTGACCGCCACTGCCCGTGCCTATCGCAACCTCAAGCGTTGGGATCAAGCCACGCAGGTCTACAACAAGGCCTTGGCGCTGGAACCGGATAACGCCGACCTGCAATTGGGCCTGGCCCTGACCCAGGCGGATGCCGGCAAACCCGACGAAGCGGTGATCCGCGCCAAAGCGCTGGTGGCGGCCAAACCTGATGATCCGTCGCGCCGTCTCGCCTTGGGCTACGCCCTGACCCGTGACAACAAACCTTACGATGCCCTGTTCGAATACGATCAGGCCTTCAAGCGCGCCGGCAGCAAGCCGGAAGTCGCTCGCGAATACGTGGTTGCTCTGCAAAAGGCGCGTTTGCCGGAACCGGCGCTGCGTCTGGCCAATCAGCGTCCGGGGTTGATCGATCCGGTCACGTTGCGTCGCCTCGAAGGTGATCTGGCCGCCGAGCGCGTGCGTCTCGCCGAACTCGCCACCCGCAGTGAAAAAGAACGCTACGTCATCGCCGACCGCGCACTGGCCGACTACGACAAACTGCTCGCCACCTGGACACCGGACGCCACGGCTCACGACGACGTGATTCGCTGGCGCATCGACCGCATGGGCGCGCTCAAGGCCCGGGCGCGCACCGCCGACGTCATCACTGAATACCAGAAGCTGCAAGCCGAAGGCGTGAAGATTCCGACTTACGCCCTGCGTTGGGTAGCGGCGTCGTATCTGGATCAACGTCAGCCGGAAATCGCCACGGACTTGTATCGTCAAGTGCTGGCGGCGCCGGATGCCGATGTCGGCGACCGACTCGTAGACACCACTGCGCTGTACTACTCGCTGCTGGAAAGCGACCGCGCTGATGAGGCGCGCAAAGTCGCCGAGGACGCCGCCAAGTCCCAGCGTCCGCGTGTCGAACTCAAAGGGCTGCCCATCGGCAACCCCAACGATGAATGGATGGACGCCCAGCAACTGGCTGCGCAGGCCGGCACTTACAGCGCTGACTTGCCCCACGGTGAGGAGCGTTTGCAGACCTTGGTCGATCAAGCGCCGGGTAACGTCGGTTTGCGTCTGGCTCAGGCCGATTTGTACCTGGCCCGCAACTGGCCGCGCCGCGCAGAAATGCAGCTCAAGGAAACCGAGAGCATGGTGCCACGCGCCATGGGCCTGGAAATTGGCCAGGCCCACACCGCGATGGAATTACAGGAATGGCGGCAAATGGATGCGCTGACCGACGACGTCGTCGCACGCTATCCGGATAACCGCCAGGTACAGCGTCTGGCCCGTGAGCGCGAAGTGCATGACATGTCCGAGCTGCGCGTCGAAGCCTACGGCGGCAAGGCCAATGGTGGCGGTAGCGGCGATGCCGGAGCCGTCAGTGGCAGCCGCGATTTTGGCATCCAGACCACCCTGTACAGCCCGCCGATCGATGAAGACTGGCGCGTGTTCGCCGGGGTCGGGTATGCCACCGGTGACTTCGCCGAAGGCACCGGGCACCACCGCTTTCAGCGTGTTGGCCTGGAACGCCGCACCCGCGACATGACCCTCGAAGCGGAAGTGTCCAATCACGATTACGGTTTCGGCGACAAACAAGGCGCGCGTCTGGCGATCGCTCGCGACATCAACGATCACTGGCAGTACGGCGGCAGCCTCGAATACCTCTCGGCCGAGACACCATTGCGCGCGCTCAACAGCGACATCAAAGCCAATGGCGGCAGCGGTTTCATTCGCTGGCGCGCCAACGAAAGCCGCGAGTGGCGCCTGTCGGTAAGCCCGTCGCACTTCAGCGACGGCAACAACCGCGTCGAAGCGTTGCTCACCGGTCGCGAGGGCGTCTACAGCGCGCCGAACGTGCAGGTCGACGCCGGTCTGGAAGTCGGCACCAGCCACAACTCCAAGTCTGATGATGTGCCGTACTTCAACCCCAAATCCGACTTCAGCGTGATGCCGCTGGTCAACGTCAATCACGTGCTCTACCACCGCTACGAAACGGCCTGGAGCCAACAATTCCAGGCTGGCGCGGGAACGTACAGCCAGCGTGAGCACGGCACCGGCGGCATGGCCCTGCTCGGTTACGGCCAGCGTTATGCCTGGAACGACGTGTTCGAGGTGGGCGGTTTGCTCAGTGTGATCAACCGGCCCTACGACGGTGATCGGGAGACCGATCTGCGTCTGCTCGTCGACCTCACTTTCCGCTTCTAGAAGAGTTTGAAGATGCCTTTGATTTCGCGTTTCATCCTTCTGCTGGGAGCGCTGCTGATCAGCGCCTGCGCCCAGCAAGCCCCGGCCTTCGCGCCGCCGTCCGAGCGTCCGCTGGCGGCCAGCGAAAAACCCTGGCCGAAAAATCACGTGCTCGGCATTGCCTATCACGACGTCGAAGACCGCGATCCTGATCAGGCCGTAGTTGCGGTGCGCACCGAGCGCATGATCGAGCAACTCGCGTGGCTACGCGAGAACGGCTACAAACCGGTCACCGTCGACCAGATCATGGCCGCGCGCAAGGGTGGTCCGGAGCTACCGGCGAAAGCAATCCTGCTCAGCTTCGACGACGGTTATTCGAGTTTCTACACCCGCGTACTGCCGGTGCTGCGCGCCTATAACTGGCATGCCTTGCTGGCGCCGGTCGGCAGCTGGATCGACACGCCACTCAATCAACCGGTGGATTTCGCCGGTGCTCCGCGTGCGCGTTCCGACTTTCTGACCTGGGATCAGATCCGCGAAATCTCACGCTCCGGGCTGGTGGAAATCGCGGCTCACACCGACGCCAATCACAAAGGTATTCTGGCCAACCCGCAGGGCAACCTGCAGCCTGCGGCGGCCACCCGGCGTTATGATCCAGTGACCAAGCGTTATGAATCCGAGGCTGATTTCCAGGCGCGGATCCGCACTGACGTGAACAACATCTCGGAAAAAATCCGCAAGGTCACCGGCAACAAACCACGCGTCTGGGTCTGGCCGTATGGCGCGGCGGACGGCACATCGCTGACGGTAGTCGGCGAGGCGGGCTACGAAATGGCCCTGACCCTCGAAGACGGTCTCGACGCCCTCGACAACCTGATGAGCAGCCCGCGCTTTCTCGTCGCTTCGGATCCTGACGGCGAGCGTTTCGCCAACAGTATCGTCGACGTGCAGTCGGATTTCGTCATGCGCGTTGTGCATGTTGATCTGGACAACGTTTACGACCCGGATCCGGCGCAGCAGGACATCAACCTCGGAAAACTGGTGCAGCGCATCGCTGACTTGGGCGCCAACACGGTGTTCCTGCAAGCCTTCGCCGATCCCAAGGGCGATGGCCTGGTGCATTCGCTGTACTTCCCCAACCGTCACTTGCCGGTGCGTGCGGATATTTTCAACCGCGTCGCCTGGCAACTGCGTACCCGCGCTAACGTGAAGGTCTTCGCGTGGATGCCGGTGCTGAGTTTTGGTCTCGACTCGAAACTGCCGCGCGTGACCCGTTGGGACCCGAAAACCGGCATCACCTCGGTGGATCCGGATCAGTACCAACGCTTGTCGCCGTTCGATCCTGAAGTGCGACGGATCATCGGTGAAATCTACGAAGACGTGGCGCGCCTGACCTCGGTCAACGGCATTCTTTACCACGACGACGCGGTACTGTCGGATTTCGAAGATGCCGGTCCTGAAGCCTTGAAAGCCTACGCTGCCCACGGTTTGCCGGGTTCGATTGGCGCATTGCGCGACGATCCGGCAGCGATGCAGCGCTGGACGCGCTTCAAGAGCCAATACCTCATCGACTTCACCAACGAGCTGACCGCCAAAGTCCGTGCGATTCGCGGTCCGCAAGTGCAGACCGCGCGCAACATCTTCGCCGAGCCGATGCTCAACCCCGAGAGCGAAGCATGGTACGCACAGAACCTCGATGACTTCCTCGTGACCTACGACTGGACGGCACCGATGGCCATGCCGCTGATGGAAAAACAGACCCAGGCAGAGTCCGGCCCGTGGCTGGAAGCGCTGGTGGCCACGGTCAAAAAGCGCCCCGGCGCGCTGGATCGCACGGTGTTCGAGCTGCAGGCACGCGACTGGACGAAAAAGGATCAGGCCGACATTGACGCTGCGGTGATTGCGGACTGGATGGGTCGCCTCAAGCGTCAGGGCGCGACCAGTTTCGGTTACTACCCGGACAACTTCCTCGACAACCTGCCGGACCTGAAAACCGTAAGGCCTGCACTCTCCAACAAATGGAATCCATAACATGCTGGATAGACTGTTAGCCCTGCTTGTTCTGGCGATCGTCCTCGGCGTACCGCTGGGGCTGATCTTCCTGGTGACCGGGCAGTTCCTGATGGACTTCGTGTTCTTCTACCCGTTGTTCATGTCCGGCTTGTGGATTGCCGGCGGCCTGTATTTCTGGCTGCACTGGGAGCGCCACTGGCCGTGGCAGGACGACACCCTGCCGCCGCCACTGGAAGGCGAGCCGCTGATCTCGATCCTGATCCCTTGCTACAACGAAGGTGACAACGCCGCCGATACGATCCATGCAGCGCTGGCCCAGCATTACCCGAACATCGAGGTCATCGCGATCAACGACGGCTCCAAGGACAACACCGCCGAAGTGCTCGATGCGCTGGCCAAGGAAGATCCACGTTTGCGCGTGCTGCATCTGGCGGAAAACCAGGGCAAGGCTGTCGCGCTGCGCATGGGCGCCATCGCGGCGCGTAGTGAGTATCTGGTGTGCATCGACGGTGATGCGCTGCTGGCGCCGAACACGGCGGCTTATCTGGTCGCGCCGATGCTGGATAACGCACGCCTCGGCGCGGTGACCGGTAACCCACGGATTCGCACACGCTCGACGCTGGTCGGGCGGGTGCAGGTCGGCGAGTTCTCGTCGATCATCGGGCTCATTAAGCGAACGCAACGGGTGTTCGGGCGAATTTTTACCGTCTCCGGCGTGATCGTCGCATTCCGCCGTACCGCGCTGAACCGCATCGGATACTGGAGCCCGGACATGATCACCGAAGACATCGACATCAGTTGGAAACTGCAACTGGATCACTGGAGCATCTTCTACGAGCCGCGCGCGCTGTGCTGGATCCTCATGCCGGAAACCCTCGGTGGGCTATGGAAGCAACGACTGCGCTGGGCGCAGGGCGGGGCCGAAGTGCTGTTCAAAAACATCCGTGGCATCTGGCAGTACCGCCATCGTTACCTGTGGCCGCTGCTCTTTGAATACTGCCTGTCGACCGGGTGGGCATTCACCTTCCTGTTGTCGGTGATTTTCTGGGCCGTCGGCAAGTTTGTGGTCATGCCGGAAGCCATCGCGGTGGATCACCTGATGCCACCAGCGTTTACCGGGTTGCTGCTGGCCTTCGTCTGCCTGGTGCAGTTCGCGGTCAGCATCGTCATCGATCGGCGCTATGAGCCGGGGTTGGGCCGCACGATGTTCTGGGTGGTCTGGTATCCGTTGGTGTTCTGGCTTGTCAGCCTGCTGACCACGTTGGTCAGCTTCCCCAAAGTGCTGTTCGGCCAACATCAGAAACGTGCGCGTTGGGTCAGTCCTGATCGGGGCATCAAACCGATCGGCGATGACGAAGAGGAGGTCATCAAATGAAAATCATCCGGACTCGCCAGCGGCCCTTTCTGGTAGTGATCGATGTGATCCTCACCGTGCTGGCCTGGGTTGGCCTGCTGTTTCTGCTGATCCGTGGCTTGTGGCCGCTGGTCGAAACTCACGCTGGCGGGCCGCTGATCGATAAATCGGCGTTCGACGCGCTGGGCACCCTGCAGATTTATCTGTGGATTGCCTTGGTCAACGCGGTGATTCTGATTTCCTGGGCGCGTTATCAGCAGCGCAAGAGTCGCAGTTTTTCCCAGCGCAGGCTGCCGTCGCCGGTGATCGACGATGAAGGGCTGAGCAAGAGCTTCAAGCTTTGTGATGACCGCTTTCAGAAACTGCGCACGCCCGGGGTGATGACCATTCACAACGATCAGGAAGGCGACATCAGCCATGTGGTGACGCATTTCTGGCCGGTGCAAAAGGAAGAATTGCCACCGCCGCTGGCACCGCTGGAGCACCCGCGGGTGATCTTTCTGCATGCTGAAGATGATGACAATCGTGAACCTCTTCCCCGTTAATTGATCATTCCCACGCTCCGCGTGGGAATGCTTCTTGGGACGCTCCGCGTCCAGTGACGCGGAGCGTCAGGGGCTGCATTCCCACGCAGGAGCGTGGGAACGATCAATCGGCCGCTAATCGCGGATCAGTTCCCAAGCCTCTTCCATCGGCAGCGGTTGCCTCATGCGCTCGGTGAGTAACGCCATCGCTCTTTCTTTCTCGCAAGCCACGGCGGCAACTACCATACCGTTTTTACCGAACAGACCAATAAATGGCGGATGTTCAGGCTCGCCAAGAAACTCCACCTCATCCCAGTGCTCAGCGTGGCCAAGGTAGTCGTAATTCTTGCCGAAATGCCAGGTCCAGAAGAACGGCACGTCGAGGTAATGTTCGTCGCCACCGAGCATATTGGCAGCGGCGATACGCGCGTGTTGTTGAGCCAGGCGCCAGTGCTCGATGCGTTGCAACTGGCCGTTCAACGGGAACGTGGCGATGTCGCCGATGGCCCACAGATTTTCGCTCACACGCAGGCCGTCATCGACGCGCAATGACTGATCCTTTTCCCTCGGCAGTGACGCGAAAGCTTCGGTGGCCGGGTGCACACCGATCCCGGCCAGTACCAGATCCGCAGAAAGCCGCAGGCCATTGTCCAGCAGCACCGCCTCGACTTTGCCGTCGCCGATGATCTCGGTGGCCTCGTGTTCGGTAATGAATTTCACCCCGTTCTTTTCGTGCAACGTGCGAATCGTTTTGCCCACGGCTTCGCCGAATTGCGCGGCGAAAGGAATCGCGTGCCGAGCCAGCACCGTGACGTCGAGGCCGTATTGGCGCAGGGCCGAGGCGCATTCGAGAGCGATGAAACTGTCGCCGATGATCACCGCGCGTTGCTCGGGTTTGGCGGCATTCATTATTTGCTCTGCCTGGGCTTTTGAGCGCAGGACGAAGACCTGCGGCAGGTCGGCGCCGGGCAATTCCAAGGAATTGGGTTCACCGCCGGTGGCGAGCACGGCCGCGTCATAGCGCAGGGATTGACCGTCGCTCAGATGCAACGTCTGGTTTGCAGCATCCAGCGAGGTGATTTGGTTTTCCAGTCGCTCGATGCGCTGCTCTTTATAGAAAGTTTCATCTCGCAGCGGCGGCGCTTCCTCGGGTGGCATTTCCCCGGCGAGGACAAATTTGCTCAGCACCGTGCGGTCGTAACCGGCATCGGCCTCGCGGTCGATCATGACGATGCGGCCACCGAAACCCTTTTCCCGCAGCGCCGCTGCACACGCGGTGCCTGCCGCCCCGGCACCGACGATTACAAAAGTCCGCGAATCATCCGCTGGAGGTGCATGCGGATCCGGCAACGGCTGATCGTCGACCCAGACCTCCTCACCACGCAGTTCCAGCGGATAGCGCTTGAGGCCGTCGAGCGCCGGCGGTTCGCACAACGCGCCGTCCTCCGCGCGAAACGCAGCCTTGTGCCACGGGCAGATCAGGCGTCCGTGACACACCGCGCCCTCAGCCAACGGCGCGCCGGCATGTGGGCATTCGCCCTGAAAGGCGCGTAGCTGCTCACCGATGCGCAACAGCACAATCTTGCAGTCGCCGATTTCAACTTGCAGGCCACGGTCTTCAGGGACATCGGCAATACAGGCGACACGGTGCAGGGGCATGGTCGGCTTCCTCGCGGGCATTTCTCTTGTGAGTTTGCGCGGTAGTGCGAGGTTCAGCCATTTGCCACTGCCACGGCACGAACGGTACAGCTATAGTTTGCAGGCCGACGACGGCCCCACTGCACAAGGTGCTCCCGGAATGACCCGATTGACCTCTCTCAACCCCTGGCTGGCGGCCCTCGCCGTCACCCTTTGCGTGCAGTTTCCGGCGCAGGCCCAGGAGCGTTTCACCCTGAACATTCCGGGTGTTTCCGATAACCGCCTGTTCACCTCGGCCGCGGCCAGCGATGCGGCCGGCTGCGGTGGCAAGAACCAGTCGCCGGCCCTGAGCTGGAACGCAGGTCCTGCCGGTACCCAGAGTTATGCGATCGTCATGCACGACCCGGACGGCCAGAAAGGCCTGGGCGTCGATCACTGGATTCATTACGGCATCAAATCCACCACGCGCCAGATCGCCGCGGGCGTCGGCGCCAAATCCGCGTTCGAAGGTGTCGGCGGCACCAACAGCAAGGGCAATACCCATTACATGGGGCCGTGCCCGCCAGTGGGCGACAGTGCGCACCACTACATCATCCAGATCTACGCACTGGATTTGGCCCCGGATGCCTTGCCGGCCGGTCTGACCCGCGCTGAGCTGATGGAAAAAATCAAAGGCCATGTGCTGCGTAACAGCAGTGCGGTGCGGCGTTATCACCGCTGAAATTTTTTCGCGGCGTTTAACCCGAACTGAAAGGGCTGCCCGTCTCAGTGGATGAATGATCAATTTCATCCCGAGGTCAGCCCCCATGTCTCATCCTCTCTTGCGTCCTGTTGCGGTTGCTGTGTTGCTGGCGCTCGCCGGTTGCGGTGCTTCGTCCACACCCGATTCCGCCGCTGTGCCAGCGCCGGCGCAGCCTGAGGTGCTGGTTCAGCAGGAAGCGGTCATGGCTGACACCTCAATGGCCAAACGCGCGCTGTACAAGATGCCCAATGCGGGCGGTGCGCCGATGCCGTTGAGTGAAAGTTATCCACAGGGCTATCGCGATACGCAGCGCGAGCAATATCAGGCGTTGGCCGACAACCCGATCCATAGCGTCGTCGAAACCCCGGTTTCAACGTTCAGTGCCGACGTCGACACGGGCGCTTATGCCAACGTCCGTCGCCTGCTCAATCAAGGCCGATTGCCGCCGGAAGGCGCGGTACGGCTGGAGGAAATGGTCAATTACTTCCCCTACGACTACGCGCTGCCCAGCGACGGCTCGCCATTTGGCGTGACCACTGAACTGGCGACCTCACCGTGGAACCCGCACACCCGCTTGCTGCGCATCGGCATCAAGGCTTCCGACCGCGCCGCGGCGGAACTGGCCCCGGCCAATCTGGTGTTTCTGGTCGATGTCTCCGGCTCGATGGATCGCCGCGAAGGCTTGCCGATGGTCAAAAGCACGCTGAAATTGCTGGTCGATCAATTGCGCGATCAGGATCGCGTTTCGCTGGTGGTGTATGCCGGCGAATCGCGAGTGGTGCTGCAACCGACTTCCGGACGCGAGAAAGCGAAAATTCGCACGGCCATTGAACAATTGACCGCCGGTGGTTCGACCGCTGGCGCCTCGGGTATCGACCTGGCCTACCAAATGGCGCAGCAGGCCTTCATCCCCAAAGGCATCAACCGCATCCTCTTGGCCACCGACGGTGATTTCAATGTCGGCGTCAGCGACTTCGACAGCCTCAAACAAATGGCTGTGGATAAACGCAAAACCGGAATTTCCCTGACGACCCTGGGTTTTGGTGTGGATAACTACAATGAACACTTGATGGAACAACTGGCCGACGCCGGCGAGGGCAACTACGCCTACATCGACAACCTGCGCGAGGCGCGCAAAGTGCTGGTGGATCAGTTGAGTTCGACCCTCGCCGTGGTGGCAAAAAACGTCAAATTGCAGGTGGAGTTCAACCCGGCACAGGTCAGCGAGTATCGCCTGCTTGGCTATGAAAACCGAGCGTTGAAGCGTGAGGATTTCAGCAATGACAAAGTCGATGCCGGCGAAATCGGCGCAGGACACACGGTGACCGCGCTGTACGAAATTGTTCCGGCGGGCGAGAAGGGCTGGCTGGAGCCGCTGCGTTACGGCAAGTCGGAGCCAGTTGTTTCCGGGAAAAGCGGAGAATTGGCGATGCTGCGTGTGCGTTATCAACGTCCTGAGGGTGGGAAAAGTCTGCTGATCGAGCGGCCGATAGCCAATCAGACCGCGCCGGCTAGCGAGGATCTGCGTTTTGCTGCTGCCGTTGCCGCGTTTTCCCAGCAGCTCAAGGATGGCCGTTACACCGGCGACTTCAGCCTGAAAGACACGGAGACACTGGCCCGTGGCGCTCGTGGCGATGATCGCTTCGGTTTGCGCAATGAGTTCGTGCAACTGGTCGAACTGGCGCAGAGCTTGCGCAACTCAACCGCATCGAACGCGTTGGCCACTGAACAACGGATTGAATAAGTGAGTCGTCTGAAAGGCTTCATCAGTCAGCTGTTTGCCTCGGCAGACAGCTCAACCGCCAGCAGCGATGAATCGCTGCTGGCGCGTTATCGCGAGGGCGACGGCGCCGCGTTCGAGATCTTGTACGCGCGCCATCGCCAAGGCCTGTACCGGTTTCTGCTCGGCTTGAGCGGCAAACCGGAACTGGCCGACGAAGTATTTCAGGAAACCTGGCTGAGCCTGATTCGCAGCGCCAGTCAGCCACAAGGCCGGGCGACATTTCGCACATGGCTGTTCCAGATCGCGCGCAATCGCCTGATCGATCACTGGCGCAAGCATGGCGCCCAGCAACCGCTGCACGACAGTTATGATGAACAAGCGCATGCCGTCAGCGACGAGGCGAACGATCCCGAACAACTGCTCAGCCTCAGCCGCGACAACCAGCGTTTGGAAAGCGCCCTGCAAACCCTGCCCGCCGACCAGCGCGAAGTGTTCCTGCTGCGCGCCCACGGCGACCTCGACCTGGCACAAATCGCCAGCCTCACCGAAGCACCGCTGGAAACCGTCAAAAGCCGCTTGCGCTACGCCCAGCATAAACTGCGTCGGCTGCTGGCCGAGGAGGTACTGACATGACTGACGCCCGCCAGACACCCGAAGATCCGCTGATCAAACATGTGCGCGAACAGCACAACGCCAAACCACCAGCGCACCTCGATGCGTTCATCCTCAACGCCGCGCAGCGTCAAACCCCTGCGCCGAAACCAAGCCTGTGGAAACGCTGGCTCGACGTCTGCCGCAAACCGCGCTGGCAAGTCGCATTCGCCAGCCTCGTCGGCGTGGCATTGATGCTGTCGCTTGTCCAGCGTGCTCCTGAGCCGCTGCGTCAGTACGACTACATTCCTGCCCCCGAGCTAGCAGTGCCCATGACCGACACGGACTCAGCGCAACTGCACCGATTGTCTGCCCCGGCCGGCGCCCTGCCAGCACCTGTGCCGATGATCGAAATGGCCGCACCGATGCAAGATCAAGCGATCAGCGCCGATGAAACCAAACTCAGCAAACGCGCCACCGCCCCGGCCAATGGCCTCGACGCACAACTGCGCGAAGTCCTGCGCCTGCGCGAATCCGGCCAATCGCAAGCCGCCGACAGCCTGTTCAACAACCTGCACAAACGCTACCCGAACGCCGATCTCGATGCCCGACTTGAGCAGTTGCGGAAAAAATGACCACTTGATCCACCAGCCATTTGGCATTGCCCCGCAAAAACGCGCACTATCGGGGCATTGCCAATGCGCTGGAGGACAACGTGGCAGCAAAAATTGACCGCATCGCCCAACTGCTCAACTGCCCGGAGAAGGGCGAAGAGATGCGGCGCGCGATTACTGAAGCACGTAAGGAATTTCTGCTGAATCAGCCGGAAGAGGATGTCGTTGATGAAGACGAGGTTTTCGAAGAGGAGGTTGAGGAGGAAGAAGACGACGATGATTACGACGAGTTCGACTGGACGACGGAGTGACGTCGTTCGAGAACCAGCGCATCGCCCACAAAAAAGCCCCGGACCATCACAGTCCGGGGCTTTCTCGTTTAAATCAATGGTGCACCAGGCGGGATTCGAACCCACGACCCCTGCCTTCGGAGGGCAGTACTCTATCCAGCTGAGCTACTGGTGCAGCGGGCGACATCATACCTAGGTCGGCTCGGGGCGTCCATGCTGGGTTTCGGCACGGATTGTCAGTGCGCGTGTCGGCGCAAATCGCGGTATTCCATAAAGCGGTAACGTCCTGCAAAACCCTCGCTTGGCGCTTTCGCGGGACTGTTCTATGGTTTTGCTGCGGCTGAGGCTTTTGGCTCGTTGATCTGAAAAATTCCACAAACACGGCGTTTTTGTTCTTTTTTTCGAACGACCTATTGTCCTTTACCCCCTTTGATCCTACGATCCGTTTGAGATTTCAAACGCTCGTTGACTGGGCGTTGAAGCGCCGGTGTTTCGAATCGTGCACTGTCGATGCGCCACACCCGGTCACTGATTTCCCTGACGGCAGCCTCGCGAGGCGCCTTTCTACAATCATAATTTGCTCCGCGCAGGCCGCGGTGCTGTTAAGGAAAGCCGACATGCAGCTTAAAGACACCCTGTTGTTCCGCCAGCAAGCCTTCATTGATGGCGCTTGGGTCGATGCGGACAACGGTCAGACGATCAAGGTCAATAACCCGGCCACCGGCGAAATCCTCGGTACCGTGCCAAAAATGGGCGCCGCCGAAACCCGCCGTGCCATTGAAGCCGCTGACAAAGCGCTGCCGGCCTGGCGTGCACTGACCGCCAAAGAGCGCGCCGGCAAGCTGCGCCGCTGGTTCGAACTGATGATCGAGAACCAGGACGACCTCGCGCGCCTGATGACCCTTGAGCAGGGCAAGCCGCTGGCCGAAGCCAAGGGCGAACTCGTTTACGCCGCTTCGTTCATCGAGTGGTTCGCCGAGGAGGCCAAGCGCATCTACGGTGATGTGATTCCGGGCCACCAGCCAGACAAGCGCTTGATCGTGATCAAGCAGCCAATCGGCGTGACCGCGGCAATTACCCCGTGGAACTTCCCGGCGGCGATGATCACCCGCAAGGCCGGTCCAGCACTGGCTGCCGGTTGCACCATGGTGCTCAAGCCGGCTTCGCAAACACCATTCTCCGCTTTCGCACTGGCCGAACTGGCTCAGCGTGCGGGCATTCCTGCCGGCGTGTTCAGCGTGGTGTCCGGCAGCGCCGGCGACATCGGCAGCGAGCTGACCAGCAACCCGATCGTGCGCAAGCTGTCCTTCACCGGTTCGACCGAAATCGGTCGTCAGCTGATGGCTGAATGCGCCAAGGACATCAAGAAAGTTTCGCTGGAACTGGGCGGCAACGCGCCGTTCATCGTGTTCGACGACGCGGACCTGGATAAGGCCGTCGAAGGCGCGATCATTTCCAAGTACCGCAACAACGGCCAGACCTGCGTCTGCGCCAACCGTCTGTACATTCAGGATTCGGTCTACGACGCGTTCGCCGAGAAGCTGAAAGTAGCCGTGGCCAAACTGAAGATCGGCAACGGTCTGGAAGACGGCACCACCACTGGCCCGCTGATCGACGAAAAAGCCGTGGCCAAGGTGCAGGAGCACATCGCTGACGCTGTGGCCAAAGGCGCAACCGTGCTGGCAGGTGGTAAGGCGATGGAAGGCAACTTCTTCGAGCCGACCATCCTCACCAACGTGCCGAAAAATGCCGCCGTGGCCAAGGAAGAAACTTTCGGTCCACTGGCGCCGCTGTTCCGTTTCAAAGACGAAGCCGAAGTGATCGCGATGTCCAACGACACCGAGTTCGGTCTGGCTTCGTACTTCTATGCTCGCGACCTCGGTCGTGTGTTCCGTGTCGCGGAAGCGCTGGAATACGGCATGGTTGGCGTCAACACCGGGCTGATCTCCAACGAAGTCGCGCCGTTCGGCGGCATCAAGGCCTCGGGCCTGGGCCGTGAAGGCTCCAAGTACGGCATCGAAGATTACCTGGAAATCAAATACCTCTGCCTGGGCATCTAAGCCGGGAAAGGGTTCGCTGCAAACGCAAAGGGCACGAGAGCGCTGTCCCTTTGCGTGGTTTCAAACCGGAATTTTCTCTGCGGCCAGGAACGCCGTGGCAGTCGATCATCGCATGCTGCCACCGTCGATTTCTCCCGCTTAATCCTTGAACCACGCCGCCCGATGAGCGGCGAATGAGGACTGTAATGAGCAAGACTAACGCTGAACTGATGGCCCGTCGTACCGCAGCTGTTCCACGTGGTGTTGGCCAGATTCACCCGATCTTCGCTGAATCGGCAAAGAACGCTACCGTGACTGACGTTGAAGGTCGTGAGTTCATCGACTTCGCCGGCGGCATCGCTGTACTGAACACCGGCCACGTGCACCCGAAAATCATCGCCGCCGTGACCGAACAGCTGAACAAGCTGACCCACACCTGCTTCCAGGTACTGGCTTACGAGCCGTACGTTGAGCTGTGTGAAAAAATCAACGCCAAGGTGCCAGGTGATTTCGCCAAGAAAACCCTGCTGGTCACCACCGGTTCCGAAGCCGTGGAAAACGCCGTGAAGATCGCCCGTGCCGCCACCGGCCGCGCTGGCGTGATCGCCTTCACCGGCGCCTACCACGGTCGCACCATGATGACCCTGGGTCTGACCGGTAAAGTCGTGCCGTACTCGGCCGGCATGGGCCTGATGCCAGGCGGCATCTTCCGCGCGCTGTACCCGAACGAACTGCACGGCGTGAGCATCGACGATTCGATCGCTTCGATCGAACGCATCTTCAAGAACGACGCCGAGCCGAAAGACATCGCCGCAATCATCATCGAGCCGGTTCAGGGTGAAGGTGGTTTCTACGTTGCGCCGAAGGAATTCATGAAGCGTCTGCGTGCCCTGTGCGACCAACACGGCATCCTGCTGATCGCTGACGAAGTACAGACCGGCGCTGGCCGTACCGGCACTTTCTTCGCCATGGAACAGATGGGCGTTGCTGCCGACCTGACCACCTTCGCCAAATCCATCGCTGGCGGCTTCCCGCTGGCCGGTGTTTGCGGCAAGGCCGAATACATGGACGCCATCGCGCCAGGCGGTCTGGGCGGCACCTACGCCGGTAGCCCGATTGCTTGCGCCGCTGCACTGGCGGTGATGGAAGTGTTCGAAGAAGAGCAACTGCTGGACCGCTGCAAGGCTGTTGGCGAGCGTCTGGTCACTGGCCTGAAAGCTATCCAGGCCAAGTACCCGGTGATCGGCGAAGTCCGTGCCCTGGGCGCGATGATCGCGGTTGAGCTGTTCGAAAACGGCGACAGCCACAAGCCGAACGCTGCTGCTGTAGCGTCGGTTGTGGCCAAGGCGCGTGACAAGGGTCTGATCCTGCTGTCCTGCGGCACTTACGGCAACGTTCTGCGCGTCCTCGTACCGCTGACCTCGCCGGACGAGCAACTGGACAAAGGTCTGGCGATCATCGAAGAGTGCTTCTCCGAGCTCTGATCACCCCGTGTGACTTGATCGACAAAAAACCCGCTTCGGCGGGTTTTTTTACGCCCCTTGAAACACATCGGAGGCTTTAGCGCTGTATCGAATGGCCAGCATTGGCTAAGGTTCAGGCATTGCAAGGGAGAGCGCGCATGACTGCCGTTGATTTACCCGCCGTACCCCGAGTGCTGATTGCCGAGGCTGATCCGTGGTCTCGCGATCTGCTCAAACAAGTGTTGCTGAACGTGCGTTGCGATGCGCGACTGGATCTGTGTGCCGATGGCCAGCAAGCCATGTCGATGCTCAGTGAGGTGCCGTATGACCTCGCTATCGTCGATTGGGAGTTGCCCGGCGTCGATGGTTTGAATGTGCTGCGCAGCGTGCGTCAGCGCAAACGCAATCCGCCGCTGCCGTTCATTCTGATGAGCAGCCGCAACGACAGCGCCAGTGTGCGCGAAGCGATTCCGTTGGCGCCGACGGCGTATCTGACCAAACCACTGAACATGGAAAACCTGACTGAGCGTCTACAGGGCTTGTTGCTGAATGCCGGTGAAGAGGTGTTCTGTGAAGTGCCGGCATTGGCGCCGGGCATGACCTTGTCGGTGTTTCTCGAGCGCCGCCGCGAGCAAGCCGACGGCGCACCGTTGATGACCGATGTGCAAGTGGCGGTCAAACGCAGTCTCAATCCCAACGGTCTGGATTTGAAGCTGCTGGAAGACGAGATCAAAACCGATCCACAAATCACTGCCGTGTTGATCGCTGCGGCCAACAGCGCGGCGCAGCACCATGGCGCGCCGGTGCAAACATTGGCGCAAGCCCTGCATCGCTTGGGCACCGGACAGAGCATGAACCTGATTCTGGGGCTGGCGCTCAAGCGCAGCGCCAAGCTCAGTGATCCGTGCCTGGCGGACTATGCCGAGCGTTACTGGGGGCTGTCGCTGCACACCGCTGAATATGCGCGAACCCTCGCGCGGCTGCTCGATCTCGATCAGGAGCGCTGTTACTGCGCGGGCATGCTGCATCGCTTGGGTGATCTGGCGTTGCTGCGTTGTCTGCAGGAATGGCAGCAGGCGGGTGGTGAGCTGGATGAGCTGGAGGAAGTTGGCGAGGCGTTGGCCGAGTTTGGCGCGGCGTATGGTTCGGCCCTGCGTACTCGCTGGCGATTGCCGCTGGAATTGCGTGAGCTGATTGCGTCGGTCTACCAACTCGGCGGAGGGGTGTATTCCCGCGAGGCGCTGGTCATGAACATGGCGGCGCAGATGGCGCATCTGACCGAGCATGAAGGCGTTGAGGAACTGGCGAAGAGCCGCACGGCGCGGTTGCTCAAGATCGGTTTGCCGGAGTTGATGCGGATGCGCAAATAAACGACGTACACATTTCCAATGTAGGAGTGAGCCTGCTCGCGATAGCGGAGTGTCATACAAGAATTGTTCGTTTGACACTCCGCTATCGCGAGCAGGCTCACTCCTACAATTGATCTCTGTGTGGTTGAAATAGGGCTCAGGCAGAAATGATGCGGTTCTTGCCCTGTCGCTTGGCCTCATACATCGCCGCATCTGCTCGGGCGAACAGGCTGTCGAGGTTTTCATCGCCATCGGTCAGATTGGTCAGACCCTGGCTGACGGTGATGCCAAATGTCTGCCCGTCATGGCTGAAACTCAAGCGCTGAATCTCCTGCTGCAGCCGTTCAGCCACTTGCATGGCCATGTCCGGTGCGCAACCCGGAAACACCGCCGCAAACTCTTCCCCGCCAATCCGCCCGAACAGATCACCGCGACGTAACGAGCCGCGCCCGCACTCGGCGATCCGCTGCAACACGTTGTCGCCTTCGGGGTGGCCGTAACTGTCGTTGATCACTTTGAAGTCATCGATATCGAGCAGCAAAAACGCCATGGGCGAACCCTGCGCACGCGCCTCTTCGAACTCGCGGTTGGCGCACTCGAAGAAGTGGCGGCGGTTGCTGCTTTGCGTCAGCACGTCGGTGGTCGCCAAGCGATGCAGCTCGGTTTCCATCTGCTTTTTGTCAGTGATGTCCTCGGCGATGCCGACGATGATCACCGGTTGCCCCGGCTCGTCCTGACGGTTGATGAAGCACTTATCGCTGAGCCAGCGCACCTGACCGTCGGCGGCGATGATGCGGTATTCGCGATCCTCCACCGCGCCTTTGTGCAGGACTTCGGCGAGGCTGCGTTCGGCGTATTCCAGGTCGTCGGGGTAGATGCTGTCGCGCCATTGGTTGTAGTCGGCGAGCAGGAGGCCGGCGGAGCGACCGAAAATCCGTTCGTAGGCGGGGCTGACGTACAGCACCTGACGGGTTTCCCAATTGAAAGCCCAGAGCACGGCGTTGACGCTGACCAGCAAGGAGCTGAACAGCTGCTCGCGTTCGCTCAAACGGGCGACCTCGCCTTGGGCGTGCATCAACGCCATGAGGGTTTGCGCGGCCTCGGGCCACTGCGGGAGGGATGAGTCTTTTTGATTGTTGTTGACCATCGGCACAGATCTCAAAGGACGTGCCGCAATTCGACAACGGCCACAGTACAGCCCGCCGGGATGGCGAAGTGTCTTTGAGATAGGCGATTTTTAGCGAAGTTCCGAAGGGTGCACCCGGGAGCCGGGTGCACCGATCAACGGTCTCAGACCGCCGCAGGGCGCAGCGAGTAGGTTTTCAGCTGGTCAGCGAATTCACGCAGGGACTGGATACCACTGGCTTCTGCCTCGTGAATCCACTCTTTGATGGCAGCGAGCATGTCGTGGCCATTTGCGCTGGTCTTGACCCAGATCTGCTGCAGGGCCAGGCGTTTTTCGTAAATTACCTTCAACGCCTGACTGTGCTCGAGCATGGTCTGGATACGCAAGTGATGCCGGTCTTCCAGCAGGCTGGTTTCCCGCGACAGCAGACGTTTGGCGCGGTGGAACTGATGACGCACTGAATGATCGACCTTGGCCAGCTCTTGCTTGACCAGCGGGCCGATCACCAATTTGCGGTACTGGGCCATGATCTGAAAGCGGTTGTTGAGGATGGCCATGGCGGTGTCCATGTCCAGATTGCCCTTGCCTTCGACACGGTGGGCGATCGGCGCTACACGCTGAACCTTGGCCAGACGCAGGAAGCTGAAGACTTTGATCCACGCCCAACCGAGGTCGAATTCCCACTTTTTTACCGACAGCTTGGCCGAGTTAGGGTAGGTGTGATGGTTGTTGTGCAGTTCTTCGCCGCCGATCAGGATGCCCCAAGGCACCAGATTGGTTGCCGCGTCGCGGCATTCGAAGTTGCGATAGCCAACGGCATGGCCCAGACCGTTGATCACGCCGGCAGCCCACACCGGGATCCACATCATCTGGATCGCCCAAATGGTGATGCCGATGGTGCCAAACAACAGCAGATCGATAACGCCCATGATCGCCACGCCCAGCAGCGGGTAGCGGCTGTAGACGTTGCGTTCGATCCAGTCTTCGGGGCAGTTCTTGCCGTAGATGCGCAGGGTTTCCGGATTCTGCGCTTCGGCGCGGTACAGCTCGGCACCGGTACGCAGCACAGTGGAAAGACCTTTGATGACCGGGCTGTGCGGGTCGTCTTCGGTTTCGCATTTGGCGTGGTGTTTACGGTGGATGGCGGTCCACTCGCGGGTGTTCTGCGCCGTGGTCAGCCACAGCCAGAAACGGAAAAAGTGCTTCAGACCGGCATTCAGCTCCAGCGAGCGATGGGCCGAGTAGCGGTGCAGATAGACCGTGACGGCAACAATCGTCACGTGGGTCATCAGCAGGGTGACTGCGACCAGAGACCAGGCCGACAAGCCAAGAAAACCTTCGTACCACATAGGCTATAGGGCCCTCGATAAAGATAAAAACAGCCGTTGCATTATCACCAAGCACACAGATAAAACCAGTCGCCCTTTCAGATAAGAGTCGCTGGATGTTTCTTGACCTATAATTCCAACCTTTTTGTAGGGACATGGACAGCCGAATGCCTGCCACTTACCGCGATGCATTGCGTGCAGCGCTGCTCTATCTCGTGCTTGCCGCTGTCTGGCTGCAAGGTACTGATCATTTATTAAACAATTTCTTCGATAACTCCGTCGATCTTGCCCGATGGCAACTGATCAACGGTTACGTCTTTGCGGCGCTCAGCGCCGGGCTGATTTTTCTGGCGCGGGCGCGCTTGTGTGAGTTTCTCGGGATTGGCGCGCGTTTGCGCGAGCGCCACGCTGATCGCGAACGCCTGCGTCAGGCCGCGGCGGTCTTCGATTGCACCCGCGAAGGGGTGTTGGTGACCAACCATCAAGGGCTGATCGTGCACGTCAATCGCGCGTTCATCGAGATTACCGGTTATCAGCGTGAAGAAGTCATTGGGCAACAGCCGAGTCTGTTCAAATCCGGCCACCATCCGCCAGGGTTCTATCAGGCGATGTTCGCTACCCTTGAGTCGCAGGGCGAATGGAGCGGCGAGATCTGGAACCGGCGCAAAAGCGGCGAGATTTATCCACAGTGGCAGACCATCCGGGTCATTCACGATGATCAGGGCCGGCTCAGCCATTACGTCGCGGTGTTTTCCGACATCAGCGCGATCAAGGATTCCGAGCATGAACTCAAACACCTCGCACACCACGATCCGCTGACCGATCTGCCCAATCGTCTGCTGTTCAGCGATCGCGCCGAGCAGGCGCTGGCCTCGGCGCAAAACCACAAGCGCGGCTGTGCATTGCTGATGCTCGATCTCGATCACTTCAAGATGATCAACGACAGCCTCGGCCATAACGTCGGCGATCGCTTGCTCAAGGCCGTGGCGGCGCGTTTGCAAGCGCTGTTCGGCCCCGGCATTTCCCTGGCGCGGCTCGGCGGCGATGAGTTCGCGGTACTGGCGGAAAGTTGTCCACAGCCGGTGCAGGCGGCGGCGCTGGCGCAACGGATTCTCGATGCGCTGAAGGAGCCGTTCAGCATTGATGGCAATCAGTTGTTCATCAACGCCAGCCTCGGCATCAGCCTGTTCCCCAGCGATGCGCTAAGCGCCGAGCAACTGTTGCGCAATGCCGATGCGGCGCTGTTCAAGGCCAAGAGCAGCGGCCGTAACGGTTATGCCTTGTATACCGAAGAACTTACCGCCCACGCCCAGCAACGTGTGGAGATCGCATTCGAGCTGCGCCGCGCGCTGGAGCAGCAGGAACTGCGGGTTTACTACCAACCCGTGCATGACTTGAAAACCAGTCGCCTGATTGGCGTCGAAGCGTTGGTGCGCTGGCAGCATCCGGTGCGTGGTCTGGTGTCTCCGGCGGAGTTCATTCCGATCGCTGAACGCACCGGGTTGATCGCCGAGATCGACGCTTGGGTCATGCAGCAGGCGTGTCGACAAATGTGCCAGTGGCAGCAGGCCGGGCTGGTGCTGTCGTTTGTCGCGGTGAATGTTTCGTCACGATTGTTCGCTCGTCGTGAGTTGTACCAACAGGTTGCGCAGGTGCTGCACGACACCGGGCTGGATCCGGCGTATCTGGAGCTGGAGGTGACTGAAAGTGCGGTGATGGATGATCCGGAAGTGGCGCTGGAGCAGATGCACCGTTTGCGTGAGTTGGGTATTCGTCTGGCCATCGATGATTTTGGTACCGGGTATTCATCGCTGTTGCGACTCAAGCGCTTGCCGGTGCAGAAACTGAAGATCGATCAGGGTTTCGTCGCCGGGTTGCCGTGGGATGAGGACGACGCGGCGATTGTTCGGGTGATTATCGCGTTGGCCCGGAGCATGGGCATGCAGGTGCACGCCGAGGGTATCGAACAGGTTGAGCAGGCGGCGTTTCTGCTTGAGCAGGAATGCGATCTGGGGCAGGGGTATTGGTTTGGGCGGCCGGTTCCGGAGCAGGAGATTGATTGGGCGAGAACTCCGGTGATTGGTTAAAAGATCAAAAGATCGCAGCCTGCGGCAGCTCCTACACCGATCCCTGTAGGAGGGGCCGAAGGCTGCGATCTTTTGCTTCAACAGGCTGCAAACCCTTGCCCCGTCACATAATGTTTTTCAGTTATATAAACATTCTTAAATAGTCTTTTTAAGAATATCCGCGCCTCTCTTATATTGCTCCTACGCCGAACGCAGTGCCGCCCACTGCCAGGCAAATCCCATTCAAAGGAGCAGCACCATGAGCGCATCCCTTCGCAGCGTTGACGGTCAGGACGAAAGCGCCATCTTGCGTGAAATCCAGAGCGCCCTGCGCGATCTGCGTTTCGGCGCGGTGGAGATCACTGTGCATAACGCGCAAGTCGTGCAGATCGAACGCAAAGAGAAATTCCGTTTGCAGCAACCGGGCAAACAACCGGGCTGAGTTGAAGATCAAAAGATCGCAGCCTGCGGCAGCTCCTACAGGGGGCTGTGTGCAGGAGCTGCCGAAGGCTGCGATCTTTAGCCGGCACACCCGATTCCAGATATTCATAAGAAAAAGCCACCACCAAGAATTCCAGGAGCTTTCACCATGTCGTCGATTCGCCGTTACGCTTTGGCCGCCCTGGCCAGCGCTGTGTTTGCCGGTTCTGCCGTTGCCAAGGATTACGAGCTGCTCAACGTGTCGTATGACCCGACGCGCGAGCTGTATCAGGACTACAACGCTGAATTCATCAAGTTCTGGCAGAAAGATCACGCTGGCGACACCGTTAAAATCCAGCAATCCCACGGTGGTTCGGGCAAGCAGGGCCGTGCGGTGATCGACGGTCTGCGCGCTGACGTGGTGACCCTGGCCCTGGCTGGCGACATCGACGAAATCGCCAAACTCGGCAAGACCCTGCCGGCCGACTGGCAGAAGCGTCTGCCGGAAGCGAGCACGCCGTACACCTCGACCATCGTCTTCCTGGTGCGCAAGGGCAACCCGAAAGGCATCAAGGACTGGGGCGATCTGGTCAAGAACGACGTCTCGGTGATCACGCCGAACCCGAAGACCTCCGGTGGCGCGCGCTGGAACTTCCTCGCCGCCTGGGCCTACGGCCTGAAAGCCAACGGCGGTGACGAAGCCAAAGCCAAAGAATACGTACAGACCCTGTTCAAGCACGTGCCGATTCTCGACACCGGTGCACGCGGTTCGACCATTACCTTCGTCAACAACGGGCAGGGCGACGTGTTGCTGGCCTGGGAAAACGAAGCGTTCCTGGCGCTGAAAGAAGATGGCGGCGCCGACAAGTTCGACATCGTCGTGCCGTCGCTGTCGATCCTCGCCGAGCCACCAGTGGCGGTGGTCGACAAGAACGCCGAGAAGAAGGGCAACGAGCAGATCGCCGAAGCCTATCTGAAGCACCTGTACAGCCCGGCCGGTCAGGAGATCGCCGCGAAGAACTTCTACCGTCCGCGTGACAAGGACGTGGCCGCGAAGTACGCCCAGCAGTTCCCGAAACTGGACCTGGTGACCATCGACAAGGACTTCGGCGGCTGGAAAACCGCGCAACCGAAATTCTTCAACGACGGTGGCGTGTTCGACCAGATTTATCAGGCGCAGTAATCTGACCCACAACGAGCCTACTGTTTAGGCACACCACATGTGGGAGCGAGCTTGCTCGCGAAGGCGGTATTTCAGGCGACAGGGATGTTGACTGATACTTCCTCTTCGCGAGCAGGCTCGCTCCCACATTGATGCGTTTTTAACCAAGGACTTTTATGTCGCGTCGTATCTCCCCCGTCATACCCGGCTTCGGGCTGACGCTGGGCTACACCTTGGTGTACCTCAGCCTGATTGTGCTTATCCCGCTGGCGGCGATGTTCGTCCACGCCGCCCAACTCACCTGGGATCAGTTCTGGGCGATCATCTCCGCACCGCGGGTGCTTGCGGCCTTGAAGCTGAGCTTCGGCACCGCGCTGTGCGCTGCGATCATCAACGGCATCATCGGCACGTTGCTGGCCTGGGTGCTGGTGCGCTACACCTTCCCGGGGCGCAAGGTGATCGACGCGATGATCGATCTGCCGTTCGCCCTGCCGACAGCGGTGGCCGGTATTGCGCTGACTGCGTTGTATGCGCCGGCTGGACTGGTCGGCCAGTTCGCTGCCGACCTCGGTCTCAAAATCGCCTACACCCCGCTCGGTATCACTCTGGCGCTGACCTTCGTCACCCTGCCGTTCGTGGTGCGCACGGTGCAGCCGGTGCTGGCCGACATTCCCCGTGAGGTCGAAGAAGCTGCCGCGTGCCTCGGCGCGAAACCGTTGCAGGTGTTCCGCCACATCCTCGTACCTGCGCTGCTGCCTGCCTGGCTCACCGGTTTTGCCCTGGCGTTTGCGCGTGGTGTCGGCGAGTACGGTTCGGTGATATTCATTGCCGGCAACATGCCGATGAAAACCGAGATCCTGCCGCTGCTGATCATGGTCAAACTCGACCAATACGATTACACCGGCGCCACTGCCATCGGCGTGCTGATGCTGGTGGTTTCCTTCGTCCTGTTGCTGCTGATCAACTTGCTGCAGCGGCGCATCGAAACCCCATAAGGAGGCGCGAACATGTCCCAATCGTCTATTGCGGCCGCCTCTTCGGCCAACGCTGCACGCCGTGGCAGTGCCACTTCGCGCAGAATCCTGATCGGCCTTGGCTGGCTGGTTTTTTTCCTGTTTCTGCTGCTGCCGTTGTTCATCGTGGTATCGCAGGGCTTGAAAAATGGCCTCGGTGCGTTCTTCACCGCGATCTTTGAACCGGATGCACTGTCGGCACTGAAACTCACCGTATTCGCCGTGTTGATTTCTGTGCCGTTGAACCTGGTGTTCGGCGTCAGCGCTGCGTGGTGCGTGAGCAAATACTCGTTCCGCGGCAAGAGCATGCTGGTGACCCTGATTGACTTGCCGTTCTCGGTATCGCCGGTGATCGCCGGTCTGGTCTACGTGCTGATGTTCGGTGCGCAGGGCCTGTTCGGACCTTGGCTGCAGGATCACGACATCCAGATCGTCTTCGCCTTGCCGGGCATCGTGCTGGCGACGATCTTCGTCACCGTGCCGTTCGTGGCTCGTGAGCTGATCCCGCTGATGCAGGAACAAGGCACGCAGGAAGAGGAAGCCGCGCGCCTGCTCGGCGCCAATGGCTGGCAGATGTTCTGGCATGTCACCGTGCCGAACATCAAGTGGGGCCTGATCTATGGCGTGGTGTTGTGTACCGCGCGGGCCATGGGTGAATTCGGTGCGGTGTCGGTGGTGTCCGGGCACATTCGCGGGGTGACCAATACCCTGCCGCTGCACGTCGAGATCCTCTACAACGAATACAACCACGTGGCCGCGTTCGCTGTGGCGAGCCTGTTGCTGATCCTGGCGCTCTTCATCCTGCTGCTCAAGCAGTGGAGCGAAAACCGTATCAACCGCCTGCGCGCCAGCGCCGCGGAGGAATAATTCATGTCGATCGAAGTGCGTAACGTCAGCAAGAATTTCAATGCCTTCAAGGCGCTGGACAACATCAGCCTGGACATCCACAGCGGTGAACTGGTCGCGCTGCTCGGCCCGTCGGGCTGCGGCAAGACCACGCTATTGCGGATCATCGCCGGTCTGGAAACCCCGGATAACGGCAATATCGTTTTCCACGGTGAAGACGTTTCCGGCCACGACGTGCGTGATCGCAACGTCGGTTTCGTGTTCCAGCACTACGCCTTGTTCCGCCACATGACCGTGTTCGACAACGTCGCCTTCGGCCTGCGCATGAAACCGAAAAACCAGCGCCCGAGCGAAAGCCAGATCGCGACCAAGGTTCACGAACTGCTGAACATGGTGCAGCTGGATTGGCTGTCGGATCGTTATCCGGAGCAGTTGTCCGGTGGTCAGCGTCAGCGCATCGCTTTGGCCCGTGCCTTGGCGGTCGAGCCGAAAGTACTGCTGCTCGACGAACCGTTCGGCGCCCTCGATGCCAAGGTACGTAAAGAGCTGCGCCGCTGGCTGGCGCGCTTGCACGAAGATATCAACCTGACCTCGGTGTTCGTGACCCACGACCAGGAAGAGGCGATGGAAGTCGCCGACCGTATCGTGGTGATGAACAAGGGTGTGATCGAGCAGATCGGCTCACCGGGCGACGTCTACGAAAACCCGGCCAGCGATTTCGTTTATCACTTCCTCGGCGATTCGAACCGCTTGCTGTTGAGCGATGACAACCACGTGCTGTTCCGCCCGCATGAAGTGTCGTTGTCCAAGCATGAGCTGGAAGATCACCATGCTGCTGAGGTGCGTGATATCCGGCCGTTGGGCGCGACCACGCGGGTGACGTTGAAGGTAGAAGGGCAGACTGATCTGATCGAGGCCGAAGTGGTGAAAGACCACGACAGCCTGATCGGCTTGGCCAAGGGTGAAACCCTGTTCTTCAAACCCAAGGTCTGGCAGAAAGTCGCCAGCCTCTAAGATCAAAAGCTTCGCGAGCAGGCTCGCTCCCACAGTGGATGAGTGTTGAACACAAAATGTGTGAACAACCAAAATCCCTGTGGGAGCGAGCCTGCTCGCGAATGCGATTTAGATAGCCGCACGATTCGGATTGACCCGCACAACCCCCGCCCGCGCCTCGATCTGCTCTTTCAACTCATGGCGCATCCCCAGCATGAACGCCAACTCGGCCACCACAAACAACGGCCCGACAATCAGCCCGCTGACATCGTCGACAAACGCCGGTTTGCGCCCTTCATAGTGATGCCCGACAAACTGGATCACCCAGCCAACGACAAACATCGCCAGGCCGCTGCTCAACCAGACCATGGTGCTCTGCTGCGCCAATACATGCCCGGCCCAGACCGACAGGCCCATCAGCACCGTCATCAATACCCCGAGCTTCAATTCCAGACGCAGGTAAAACCACGCCGAGGCCAGCGCCAACACAACCGCTGGCGATATCCACAACCCGCCCAGCGACCATTCCGGGCGCGACAACAACACTGCCACGGCCACCACAATCAGCGGAATGCCGATAAAGTGGCTGGCGATGTTGCGCGGATCGCGGTGGTAGGCGGCGTATTGACTGAGGTGGTCGACGAGGCTTTTCATTGTTGTTCCTCCGGTAGGGTTGATCGCATCATCCCTCGGGATCAGGGTTCGCTCTGTCAGGCAGGCGACAATCCAGGAGTGTTTATGCAAATGCGTTCGCGATTGATGAGTGGCCAATGGTTCAGTCATCTACCGGTGTCCTTTCAGGATAGTCTGCTCGCGGTGGCCCGGGAGCGGCGGCTGACGGCGGGGCAGCGCTTGTTTCAGCGTGGTGATGCGCCGTGCGGCTTATACGCAGTACTCGACGGCGCGGTGCGCATCGGTGCGGTGAGTGAGCAGGGTAAGGAAGCGTTGCTGAGTCTGGTGGAAGCGCCGCACTGGTTTGGTGAAATCTGCCTGTTCGATGGCCAGCCGCGCACCCATGACGCCTATGCGGTCGGGCCGTGCACGTTGCTGAATATCCCGCAGGCGGTGCTGCTGAAACTGCTCGATGAGCAGCCGGTGTACTGGCGACACCTGGCGCTGCTGATGAGCCACAAACTGCGCCTGGCCTTCATCAACCTCGAACAACTTAGCCTGCTGCCAGCCCCGGCGCGTTTGGCCCATCGCTTGCTGATGATTGCCGAAGGTTACGGCGAACTCGACGCGCCACGCCGCGTGCTGCAATTGCCTCAGGAGCAGTTGGCATCGATGCTGTCGCTGTCGCGGCAGACCACCAACCAGATCCTCAAGGATTTGCAGGGGCAGGGGATTATCGGGCTCGGGTATGGCGAGATCGAAATCCTCGACGCCGCACGATTGCGCGCCCTCGCCACGATCTAGGATCCAACGCCGAACCATTGTAGGAGTGAGCCTGCTCGCGATAGCGGTCTGTCAGTCACAGATTGATCAACTGACAGATTGCTATCGCGAGCAGGCTCACTCCTACAGGGGGATTTGTATAGGGCTCAGGAACCGCGATAGGTCGAGAAACCGTACGGGCTGAGCAGCAGCGGGATGTGGTAGTGCTGATCGGTCTGCTTCACTTCAAAAATCACCGGGATTTCCGGGAAGAACGTATCGTGCTTGATCTTCTTGAAGTACTCGCCGGTCTTGAACACCACGCGGTATTCACCCGCTTCAAAAGGCTGTTTGGCCGGGAACAGTTCAGCAATCCGCCCTTGTTCATTGGTCGTGCCCTGCGCCAACGGCTGCCAGTTCTGGCCAACGTGTTTCTCCAGCGTCACGTCGATGCCCGGCGACGGCAGGCCGTTTTCCAGGTTGAGCACGTGCACGCTCAACGGATTGCCGGCGGCGAGGGCCAGACTTGAGAAAGCGCCCAGGCCGAACGCGGCGAGGGTCATGCGCATAGTCGTCATGAATGAAACTCCTTATTGGGAACGGGTTATGGCCAGACCGGTTTTCTCGGCAGCCTTGATCGCACAGTTTTCGTCTTGCTCACCGCCGCCGGAACCGGCCACGCCCATCGCGCCCACCAGTTCAGTGCCGAGGAACAGCGGGATACCGCCGCCAAGCAGCAGCAATTCATCGAGGGTGTTGAGGTTGGCGGTTTCCGGGTTGCTGCGAGCGCGTTCGGCGAACAATCGGGTCGCGGTTTTCGTCGACAGCGCGGTGTAAGCCTTGCGCTGGCTGGCAGCGGTGTTGTGCGGGCCTACGCCATCGCCGCGCAGGGTCACTAGCAGATTGCCGCCCCGATCGAGCACCGACACCGTGCCGGTGCAATTGGCCATTGCCGTGTCGGCGAGAAGGCGTGCAGTTTTCAGGTCGAGGTCGGCGTGACGCGGCAGCTCAGGGCTGGCGACAGCGGCACCACTGAGGCCGATCATCAGGCTTGCAACGAGGAATTTAACGGTCATGGACAGCCTCCAAAAGCGAAGGTCGCCACCTTAATCGTCGGTCCTCGTCAGAACCTCGTCAGTCTGATTACAAGTTTGTAATGGGCAACGCCGCCGAAGGCGCCTAGCCTGTGTGTCTGAATAATCGAGGTGTGCCATGCGTTTGCTGGTCGTAGAAGATGAAGCCAAAACCGCGAATTTCCTCGCCAAAGGCCTGGGCGAGTCGGGTTTCGCCGTGGACGTGGCGCTCAATGGCCTCGATGGCCGTTACTTTATCGAGCAGCAGGCATACGACCTGATCATCCTCGACGTGATGCTCCCCGGGCTCAATGGCTGGCAATTGCTGCAGCTGATCCGCCAGCGCGGCGCCACGCCGGTGCTGTTCCTGACTGCCAAGGACGCCATTGAAGACCGCGTGCGTGGGCTCGAACTGGGCGCCGACGATTACTTGCTCAAACCCTTCGCCTTCGCCGAACTGCTCGCGCGGGTACGCACGTTGTTGCGGCGCGGGCCGATGCGCGAAGCCGAGTCGTACACCATCGCCGATCTGGAAATCGACGTACTGCGCCGCCGCGTCAGTCGCGGTGGCCAGCGCATTGCCCTGACCAACAAGGAGTTCGCCCTGCTGCAATTGCTCGCCAGTCGCCAGGGCGAAGTGCTGTCGCGCACGCTGATCGCCTCGCAGGTGTGGAACCTGAATTTCGACAGCGACACCAACATGGTCGAAGTCGCGGTGCGCCGTTTGCGCGCGAAAGTCGATGACCCGTACATGCCGAAACTGATCCACACCGTGCGCGGCGTCGGTTATCAGCTGGAAGCCCCTGAAGATGCGCTCTAGGTCGATCGCCTGGCGCCTGGCGCTGGCGTTCGCATTGGTCTGCGCTTTGGTGTTGAGTGCGATTGGTGTGTTTCTCTATCGCTCGCTGGCCTCGGAAATCGCCTACCGCGACGACCTCGCGTTGCTCGGTCGACTGGAGCAAGTGCGCGCCTTGCTCGCCGACAGCGACAGCCTGGGGGCTTTGCAGGCTCGACCACGTTTGTATCAGAACATGCTCGGCAATCTCGACAGCCTGTTGCTGGTGCGGCGTGCAGATGGGGCGAGCGTGATCGCGATCAATCCACGGCAACGCGCTTTGCCCGCGCTGAACGCGATCCCTCGCGAGCAAACGCCACAGCGTCCCGATGTGCTGACGTGGCAAGCGCCGGACGGTGCCGAGCTGGCACTGTTGTCCGGCGAAGCGCAGGGGCCGAACGGCGAGCCGCTGACCGTCATCGCCGGCAAGGTGTTGGGCGAGCGCGAGCAGATGCTCGGTAGCTATCGCTTGCGCTTATATCTGTCGGTTGGACTCGGCGCTTTGCTCGCTTTTGCTTTGGGTTTACTGCTGCTACGACGGGGCCTGCAACCGCTACGTCAGTTAAGCGAAGCGGTACGCGGCATCGATCTGCGTAGCCTCGATCAACGCCTGCCCGCCAACGGCACGCCGGCAGAACTGCTTGAACCGGTGCAGGCGCTCAACGGCATGCTAGCGCGGCTGGACGACAGCGTGCAGCGCCTGTCGCAGTTCTCCGCTGACCTCGCCCACGAGATTCGTACGCCGCTGCACACGCTGTTGGCGAGCAACGGCCAAGCGCTGAATCATCCGCGCAGTACCGAGGAGTATCAGGAAGTCCTGGCCTCTAACATGGAAGAGTTCGAACGGCTCAAGCGCATGGCGGAAAACCTGATGTTCCTCGCCCGTGCCGAGCAGGCTGAGCGAGCGCTCAATCTGCAAACACTGGTTTTGCACAGCGTTGGTAGTGAACTGTGTGATTACTTTGAAGCCTTGGCCGATGACCGCGATCTGCGGCTGGACAATCAACTGCATGGCGAACTGCTTGCCGATCAGCAATTGCTGCAACGGGCGCTCGGGAATTTATTGGCGAATGCCGTGCGCCACGCTGACTCCGGAACCGTGATCAGCTTGCGCCGCCGCGACGAGTCGGGTTGGTGCTGGTTGCAGGTGCACAACCACGGGTCGGCGATTGCACCCGAGCATCTGGGCAAACTGTTCGACCGTTTCTACCGTGTCGATCCTTCACGGGCGGCGCCGGGGGATTCCGGTGGCTTGGGGTTGGCTATCGTGCAGTCGATCACGCAACTGCATGGGGGACAGGTGCGGGTGAGCAGTGATGCTGATGGCACCATTTTTGAGCTGGGTTTTGGTGTGAACAGGTGATTACTACTTGCTCACTCGGAATTAGGCTAATCTTGCTCACTGACTGCATCAAATGCGATGCAAATTAAGCAAATATCTGAATTTGCACCGTATTTGATGCAGGAAATAACATGGAACAGCTTGGTGAATTGATCAAAGCCCTGCGCAAGGCGAACAAAATGACTCAGCAGGCACTGGCTCAGCAATACGGAATGAGCCGCGCGACGATTTCGGGGATCGAAAACAACACTATTTCGGAAATCGGCCTGCGTAAAGTCGAAGCGATCCTCAACGGGTTTGGCTATGAGCTGACGGCGGTTCCACGTCAGTCTCGTCGACCGACACTCGATACGCTGCAAAAGGTTAACTTCCATGACTGAGTCGTCGGATCGATTAAACGTCTGTGTCGGCGGGCAAGCGGTAGGGACGTTGGCGCGCGGGCAAGATCGAGTCGACAGCGTCTTCAATTACCGCGAGGAAGCCAGTGCTGAAAATGCCGTGTCGCTGACAATGCCGTCCCGCCTGGAAAGTTATGGTTGGCAGCATGGTATCCATCCGGTTTTCGAGATGAATCTGCCGGAAGGTGCGCTACGTGATGAGCTGGTTCGGCGCTTCAGTAAGGCGGTTCGCGGCTTCGATGATTTTGCGTTGCTGGCTATTGTCGGCCCCTATCAGCTCGGTCGGTTATCCATTGCCAGCGCATCGATGACGGATCGGCCGCCCGAAACGTCTCTGGCCGATCTGCTGGTGCACGATGGTGCACAAGACCTGTTCGAGGAACTGTTGCAAACCTATGGTCAGTATTCCGGTGTGTCCGGTGTGCAACCCAAAGTGCTGGTGCGTGACAGCGCGGCCGCGATTGATCGCCTGACTCATCGCGGGTCCACTCACCTGGTTAAAGCTTTTCGCGCCGATGAATATCCGCATTTGGCGACCAACGAATACTTTTGCATGCGTGCTGCGCAACACAGCGGGCTTGAGGTTCCGCAGTTTGAACTGAGCGAACATGGCAAGTTTCTGGTAATCGAGCGCTTTGACTTGAGCCCTACGGGCTACCTCGGTTTCGAGGACTTCTGCGTACTCAATGGTTGGTCATCGAAGGCCAAATACGACGGCTCTTACGAAGGTGCGGCCCGGCAGATCAAAGCATTTGTGTCACCCGCGCTGCTCAATCAGGCGCTGGAAGCATTTTTCAAAATAGTGGCTTTGTCCGCAGGCCTGAAAAACGGCGACGCGCATCTAAAAAATTTTGGCGTGCTTTACGAAAACTGCGGCGAGGAATCAGTAATCAGGCTCGCCCCCGCATACGACATCATCACCACTTCGGTCTACATAAAGAACGACAGTATGGCGTTGCTGTTGGGTGGTTCGAAGGCTTGGCCAAAGCACAAAATGCTGGTGCGCTTCGGTCGAACTGCCTGCAATCTGACCGAAGCGCGTTGCAATGAATTACTGCAGCAAGTCGCTAATGGCATGCAGGTAACGATGGACGAAATGGCCGGGTACAGCGCAGGTCATCCAGCGTTCGCTGAGATGGGTGCTGCGATGATCGAACAATGGTTGTCTGGTATGGCGCGCAGCCTGATTAAAAGCTGACAATCAGCGCAACCCATCGCGAAACTGCCCCGGCGTCATCCCGGTCCAGCGCTTGAACGCGCGGCTGAAACTGCTGGTATCAGCAAAGCCCAGCAAATAACTCACCTCACTCAACGAACACTGCGGATCGCGCAGGTGCAGCAGCGCCAGATTTTCGCGGCTCTCATTCAGCAACGTATCAAATCGACAACCCTCATCCGCCAAGTGCCTTTGCAGGCTGCGCAAACTCAGGTGCAAGGCCTGAGCAATGCGCTCTGCACTCGGCTCACCTTCCGGCAGTTGTTCTTCAATGGCATCGCGCACCTTGCGCTCCCAGGTCAGCGGCTGGAGCTGAGCCATGGTGCGTTTGAGCACGGCCTCGTTGTGTTCGGCGAGTTCCGGGTTGGCGTCGTCGAGGTGGCTGTCGAAGTCGGCGAGGGCGAATTCCAGGCGATCCTCCGCACAACCAAAATGCACCGGAGCGCGGAAGACTTTGTGCCATTGGTGCGCATCGCTCGGCTCCGGGCGGCGCAGGTAAACGGCCAGCGGCGCATAATCGCGACCAAGACGATTACGGCAGGTGCGCACGTAGATCGCGGTAAACGCATCGATGGCTTCGAAGGCTGGCGCCGGATTGCCTGACGGAATTTTCAGACGGAATTGATAGCGATCATCGCTGCGGTTCAGCTCCAGCTCCAGCGCATCGCTGACCACCGGGTGATAGCGCACGATACGTTCGAACACCTCGCGCAAACTGCCGCTGGCCACTAGCGCATACCCGAGGGCATGGAACGTGGTAGGACTGACAAAGCGCGACACGCGCAGACCAAGCGCCGGGTCGCCGCTGACCTGCACGGCGATTTCCCACAGGCGCGTGGTGCCGGACAGCGGATAGCGCGCGTTGGGGTCGTCCATCAAATTCGGATCGAGCCCGGCCTGTTGGCACAAGGCAATGCTGTCCAGCCCCAGCGCATCGAGTTGTTTGCGCAAGGCACGGGTCCAGCTGGCGAGGGAGGTCGGTTCCTTCATGCTGATTGGCGCTTCCGGTCAACAGGTTGGCGTTCTCGGCTACCGCAATTGAAGCCTTGGCGAGGCACGATGCGAACATCATAAACCCGAGGATGGAAGCATGGACGGTACTTCTGCAAGTCCCCAGCGACACAATGCGGCCCAGCGATCAGCGCATATTCGCCAAGTGGTGCTGGCCAAAGGCATCGAACTGCGCGAGCGCTACCCGATTCTCAAGCATCAGGATGCGCTGGGGGCGGGGATTCTGGCCTTTGCGCTGATCGGGATGATCGGCTCGGCGGCGCTGTACATCACCGGCCACATGGCGTGGTGGGCGTGCCTGTTGCTCAACGCGTTTTTTGCTTCGCTGACCCATGAGCTTGAGCACGACCTGATCCACAGCATGTATTTCCGCAAGCAGCGTGTGCCGCACAATTTGATGATGGCCCTGGTCTGGCTGGCGCGGCCGAGCACGATCAATCCATGGATTCGTCGCCATCTGCACCTCAATCACCACAAGGTCTCCGGCACTGAAACCGACATGGAAGAACGCGCGATCACCAACGGCGAGCCGTGGGGTTTTGCGCGCTTGCTGATGGTCGGCGACAACATGATGTCGGCCTTCATCCGCTTGCTGCGGGCGCCGACCTGGGCGCACAAGTGGAGCATTCTGAAACGGGTTTTCAAAGTCTATGCACCGCTGGCGCTGGTGCATTGGGGCGCGTGGTATGTGTTTCTCGGTTTTCACGCGGCCAATGGCATCGGCTATCTGCTGGGCTCGCCGATCGAATGGTCAGCGACAACGTTGTCGGTGATGCAGGTGATCGATATCGCCGCTGTGGTGATTATCGGCCCGAACGTGTTGCGCACGTTTTGCCTGCACTTCATCAGCTCGAACATGCATTACTACGGCGATGTCGAGTTGGGTAATGTGCTGCAGCAGTGTCAGGTATTGAACCCTTGGTGGTTGTGGCCGTTGCAGGCGTTCTGCTTCAACTTTGGCAGCAGTCACGGGATCCATCATTTTGTCGTGAAGGAGCCGTTTTACATTCGCCAGATGACGGTGCCGGTGGCGCATAAGGTGATGCGTGAGATGGGGGTGCGGTTTAATGATTTTGGGACGTTTGGGCGGGCGAACCGGTTTGTTCGTCGGGATGAAGTTGCGGTGTCTGGTGAGGCGGTTGAGGCCTGACAAGCTGCCCCTCACCCTAGCCCTCTCCCGGAGGGAGAGGGGACTGATCAATCGGGGGATATTGGGGAACTACGCCGACCTGAATGTTTTTCTTTGAATCCATAATCGACCCGATTTTTCAGGTCGATGTTTGACGAAAGACACCTCGGTCAGTCCCCTCTCCCTCCGGGAGAGGGTTAGGGTGAGGGGCTCTTGATTCTGTATCAATCCGGCTGAAACGGCGACTCACTGAGAATCACCCCGGTCTCCTCGACATACTGCTGCCAATGCCCGATCAACGCGCTGAGCTTGTCCGGCCGACTCACCGCCAGATCATGAATCTCCCCCGGATCACTGCTCAAATCATACAGCTGCCAGGTCGCCGGCCCGACCGGCCCGGGGATCCACACGGCCTTCCACGACCCCTGCCGAATCGCCCTTCGGCCAAACAATTCCCAACCCGTCACCGTGTGCTCGTCATGCACCTGCGCAGTCTCGCCGGACAAGAATCCCAACCACGATTTGCCACGCAACGGCGCCACCGGTTTGCCGTGCCAGAGCTTGCCTGGATGACGCACGCCCGCCAGATCGAGAATGGTTGGCGTGATATCCATCACCGTGCCGAAACCATGGCTGATCTGCCCTTTGATCGCCAACTGCGGATAGTGCAACAGCGCCGGCACGCGAATCCCGCCTTCAGTGGTAAACGCCTTGAACAACCGCGATGGCGCGGTCGCCACTTGCGCCCAGTTCGGCCCGTACCAGACGTAAGAATTGGCCCGGCCAATGTTGTCGAGGCTGTTGTCGTAATGCTGGCTGAGGTACGTCACCAGTTCCGGGCCGAATTTGGGGAACGCTTCAAGCAGCGCACCTTCGGCACCGTTGTCGGACATGAACAGGATGAACGTGTTGTCGAGCTGCCCCTGCTGGCGCAGATAATCGACAACCCGGCCAATGTTCCAGTCCATGCGCTCGACCATTGCCGCGTAGACCTCCATGGCCCGCGCGGAAATCTGTTTTTGTTCCTCGCTCAATGCGTCCCACTGCTGGGTCAACTGAATCAAAGGATGCGGCTCGACGTCTGGCTCAATCAGGCCGAGGGCTTTGAGTTTTTCCAGTCGCTCCAAGCGCAGCACCTCGGGGCCTGCGTCATAGCGCCCACGGTATTTCTCAACGATCTCGGCAGGCGCCTGCAACGGCCAGTGCGGCGCGGAGAACGGCAAATAGGCGAAGAACGGCCGGGTCTGGTCACGTTCCTTGAGGTACTGCAGCAACTTGTCGCCAAAGGCATCGGAGGAATAAAAGTCCTTCGGCAACTCATCAAGGAAAGTATCGTCCTCGATGTACAGCGCCGGAGTGGATTTCAGCAGGCCGGGGGTTTGCTCGTCGTAGGTCGGCTCGAAACCGTAGTGGTTGGCCGCGCCCGGCAGCAGCGAAAACGAGCGCTCGAAACCCCGCGCATGGGGCGCCAGTTCAGCCTTCAAACCGAGGTGCCATTTGCCGCTCATCAACGTTTGATAACCGGCCTCGCGCAGCAACTCCGGCAGCGCCACCACGCGGTCGTTGAGGTAGCCCTCATAACCCGGTTTACCGATCAGTTCCGGCGTCAGCGTTTCGGCCATGGTGCCGATGCCGGCGATGTGGTGATCGGTGCCGGTGAGCAACATCGAGCGGGTCGGCGAGCAGGTCGGTGCGGTATGAAAATCGGTGAGGCGCAGGCCGTTGTTGGCCAAGGCGTCGAGATGCGGCGTGGCGATTTCGCCGCCGAACGCGCCGATGTCGGAGAAGCCTAGATCGTCGGCCAGAATCACCAGAAAATTGGGACGTTGCGGCATCGCAAAACTCCTGTTCAGCAGGCAATGAACGTCAGCGGCAGATCGCGGATCTGTACCGGTACGCTCGGTTGGTAATGGTCGTCACTGGTCAGCTCGTGCAGCAGCTCTTCACGCAACTGATGGAAGTCGAAACTGCTGCGCTGGCGCGGGTGCGGCAGGGCGATGTCGACCACTTGCTTGATCCGCCCCGGGCGCGGCTCCATCACCACCACGCGATCGGCGAGGAAGATCGCTTCTTCGACGTCATGGGTGACGAGGATCGTGGTGATTTTTGCGCGGTCGCGAATCGCCAGCAGTTCGTCCTGCATTTGCTGGCGGGTCAGCGCATCAAGCGCGCCGAACGGTTCGTCGAGCAGCAGAATTCTTGGACTGGCAACCAGGCCGCGAGCAATAGCCACACGCTGGGCCATGCCACCGGAGAGTTGGTGCGGATAAGCGCGGGTGAAGTCGCGCAGGCCGACCAGCTCGATGAAGTCGTTGATCCGCTGTTGCTTCTGCGCCGCGCTCAGCGGCTCGTTGACCAGGCCCAGGCCGATGTTGTCCGCGACGGTCAGCCACGGAAACAAACGGTGCTCCTGAAAGACGATGCCGCGCTCGCCGCCAATGCCGCTGACGGCTTTGCCATCCACAGTGATCTGCCCGCGAAACTGCGTGTCGAGGCCGACCAGCAAACGTAGCAAGGTAGATTTGCCGCAACCGCTGGAGCCGACAATGGCGACGAATTCGCCCTCGGCGATATCGAGGTTGAATTCGCGAATTGCCTCCAGTTCGAAACCGTCGACATCGAAGGATTTGCCTACATGTTTAAAGCTGACAATCGGTGCGTTCATGCGTGTCTCCAGCGGGTCGCGCGAATTTCCAGGCGTTGGCCAATGAGGTTGAGCAGGGCGCCGGTGAGACCGACGAAAAGCATGCCGGCCATGATCAGATCCATGCGCAACAACTGTTGTGCGCCGATCATCTGGCTGCCGATGCCGCCGTTGGACGGCATGAAATATTCAGCACCGATGGTGCCGAGCCAGGCGTAGATCAGGCTCAGCCTGAGCCCTGCAAAAATCCCCGGCGCGGCGCCCGGCAGCACCAGCCGACGCAAGCGCTGCCCGAGGCTGAGGCGCAGGACTTGAGCGGCTTCGTTGAGTTGTGGCGAGAGGTTGGCGACGCTGCGTTGCGTGGCAATAAACAGCGGAAAGAACGCGGCGAGGGCGACGAACACCCACTTCGCCAGTTCGCCCAGACCGAACCACGCGGTAAGCAGCGGCACCCAGGCGAAAATGGCGATCTGGCGGAGGGCGGCGAGGGTCGGACCGAGCAGGCGTTCGCTGGTGCGCGACAAGCCCAGCAGCAAGCCGAGGGCGAAACCGAGTCCGCCGCCCAACAGCAAACCGCCGAGGGTGCGACTGAGGCTGAGCGCCATGCCGCTGATCAACGTGCCATCAAGCAGACCGTCCCATGCCGTGCTCAAAACGGCCAACGGGCTGACCAGAATGTTGGCATCGACCCACTGCAGTTCGTTTGCCAATTGCCACAGCGCCAACAAGCCCAGCGGCAGCAGCCACGGTTGCAGACGCTGCCAGCCTGCATAGCGCGGGCCGCGACGAATTTCGGCGGTGGCCGGATGCGGCCAGTGCACCAGTTTCTTGTCCAGCAGGCCGATGCCGCGATCCATCGCCACACCAATCAAACCGATCACCACGATGCACACGAACACGATGTCGAGCATGAACAACTGCCGCGCCCAGACCATCAGGTAACCGATGCCTTCACTGGAGGCCAACAGTTCGACCGCCAGCAACGAAGTCCATCCGGCGGCCAGTGCCAGACGCACGCCAGCCATGAACGCGGGGAGGGCGGCGGGCAAGACCAGGCGACGCACCAGCAAGTGCGGCGGCAGACGCAGAACCGCGGCGGCTTCACGCAATTTCGGTTGAGCGTCGCGTACGCCGACCAGTGTGTGCAGGGTCACCGGCACCACCACCGCTTTGATCAGCACCACCAGTTTCAGCACTTCGCCGATGCCGAAAAACACCATGAACAAGGGAATCCACGCCAGCGTCGGTATTTGCGACAGGCCGGCGAAGGTCGGGAAGATCAGGCGTTCGAGACGTCGGCTAAAACCCAGCGCAGCACCCAGTACCGCGCCCGCTGAAATCCCTGCGAGCAAACCCCAGAACAAGCGTTGCAGGCTGATCCACAAATGGCTCCACAACTCGCCTTGCGACAACTCGACAGCGCTGCTCCACACCAGCGACGGTGCGGGCAGGATCTGTTCGCTCATCCACTCATTGCGTGCGGCCAGCCACCACAGGGCGAACAGGCTCAGGGGCAGCAGCCACGGCAACAGACGTTGGTTCAGGCTGGGCCAGGTACGGCGGCTTTTCAGCGGCGGCGCGGGGAGTGGGAGACTGAGCAAGGATTGGCGGGCCATGGGTGACCTCCGTTGTCGGGTTGGCTCAAGATCAAAAGATCGCAGCCTTCGGCAGCTCCTACGGGGGGAATGCGTCCTTGAATTGACCCCTGTAGGAGCTGCCGAAGGCTGCGATCTCTTGCGATATTAACTAAGGGCTAATGGTTATAAGCAATCTGTAATAAGTTGTTTTTAGAGATAAGCAGCGCCATTTAAGGCTTCCAGACCACACGCATCCAATGCATTCGAAGAATATTTTCGATGCTGTTAATGCATACGCCGCTGCAAGCCCCGTTAATGCTTGCTTAGCGTTAAAAGCTATAAAAATGTGCATTTATAGTATTTAAGCGTAGGTGTGCATTCGGCCTACTTTCGGCTCCTCAACGCCCGTCGTGATCAAGGAGCTGCACCCATGAACCTCCCCTTCAAACGTGTTTTCAGTCTGTTTGCCGTTCCTGCACTGGCGGGCCTGCTGGCGTTCACCGCTCACGCTGATGAACTCAAGGAAATCAGAATCGCCGTGCCCGACCTGAGCGCCGGCACTCAGCACAGCGGTGGGGGCGTGGTTGATGTGTTGCGCGATCAGCAGATTTTCGAAAAGGCCTTTGCCGATCAGGGCATCAAGATTCAGTGGAGTTTCTTCAAAGGTGCCGGGCCGGTCATCAACGAGGCATTTGCCAATGGTCAGGTTGATTTGGCGTATCTGGGCGATCTGGCGGCAATCATCGGCAAGTCCAATGGCCTCGACACCCGCTTGCTCAGTGCCACTGCGCGTGGGGTGAAGCAGTATCTGGGCGTGGTGCCGGGTTCGGGCATCAAGACCCTGCAGGATTTGAAAGGCAAGCGCGTGGCGATCTTCAGGGGCACTGCAACACAGTTGTCGTTTGATGCGGCACTGGCCAGCCAAGGCTTGAGCGAGAAGGATCTGAAAGTCATCAACCTCGACTTCACCGGCGCGACCGCTGCGCTGGCAGCGAAGCAGATCGATGCATCGTGGGGCAGTTCCGGATTGGCGGCGCTACAGACCAAAGGGCTGGCCGAGTTGCCGCTGAACACCAAGGATCTCGGTGGCGCAGGCAGCGTGCAGTCGGTATTGGTCGGCACGGGCAAGTTTGTCGATGCGCACCCGGAGGCGGTGGCGAAATTGCTCAAGGCGCAGCAGCAGGCGGTCGAGTGGCTGACCCAGGACAGCAACAAGGCTGCCTACGTGCAATTGGTCTCGGGGCTGGCGAGTTATCCGCCGGTGATCCTCACCGAGGATCTGAAGGATCAGAAATTGAGCGAGGTGTTCCCGTCGACGCTGGATCCGGTGTTCCTTGGCAGCTTGCAGGACAAAGTTGATCTGGCGGCGCAGCAGAAGCTGATTCGCAAGCCGTTCAAGGTCAATGATTGGGTGGCGCCTGAACTGGCAGCGGCCAAACTCTGAATCTTTAGCGCCTGCTCTGGCCTCTTCGCGAGCAGGCTCGCTCCCACAGGGTTCTTAGGTGAACACAGATTCTGCATTCGCCACTGAACCACTGTGGGAGCGAGCCTGCTCGCGAAAGGGCCCTAAACAGCGACACTGACTTCCTGCCGATCCACCGCCACCAACGTCTCGATCAGCGCCCGCGCCGCCGGCGACAGGCGAAACCCGGTGCGACTGACAATCCCGCAGCGCGCATTCATGCTCTCCAGGTTCTGCGGCAAATTGCGCCAGTGCAGCAACACCAGCGAACCCTTGGCAATGTCCTCGACAAACGCCTCTTCCGTACCGACGCCAATCGCATTCGATTGCAGCACCACTTTCACCAGTGCCGGAAAATGCTCTGTCTCGATGGTCGGGGAAAAATCGATGCGCCCACTGAGGTTCGCCAATAATTTGCGAATCCCCGGCGGGATCAGCGTGGTCGCCAACGGGTAGTCGAACATGTCGTTGGTCGACAGGCTTTCCTTGGCCAGCAACGGATGCCCGGGCCGGCAGAAAAATACCCCGCGCTTGGGTGTCAGCGCCTGGGTCTGGAAGTTCGGATCAGACTCGAAATGACGGATGTCGGCGATGAAGAATTCGATCTCTTCACGGCTCAATGCGCGGCTGAGTTTTTCCCAGTTATCCACCTGAAAACAGGTGCGCACTTTCGGGTGCGCGTTGATGAATTGCGCCACCGCATCCGGCACCAGTTTCACCGCTGGCGCCGGGCCGCAACCGAAGTGCACCTCGCCGGCGTCGAGCTTGGTCATCTGCGTCACTTCAGCACTGAGCAGCGCCGCGCCTTGTACCAGGCTCAGGGCATGTTGCAGCACCACCTGGCCCTCAGGCGTGGGGCGCAAATCTTTGTTGCCGCGATCCACCAGCACGCAGCCGAACTCCTGCTCGAGCCCCTGAATACTGCGGCTGAACGCCGGTTGAGTGATGCCCATCGCGTCCGCCGCACGGACAAAACTGCGGTGTTCGTTAAGGGCGATGAAGTAACGCAACTGGCGAAGATCCATATGCTTTTCCGGCATCCTAAAAATAGCTCGAAGGCATTTGCGACGAGGGTTGTTAGAGGTTTTAAATGCAAGCTCTTATTCCGTCAACGAAGCATGTGAATATCTATTAGATGTAAATGGAATATAGATAGAGCGTTGTTTCGCTGCCGTCCAACCGTAAGCAGTCGATGAGGGCCTACCCATGAGCAATGCCGCACTCGCAGTAAAACCCGCTGTCCACGCGCTGGAAATTCATCCGGTGGCCGGTCGTATCGGCGCCGAGATTCGTGGCGTGCATTTGTCCGGTGAGCTGGACACCGCCACGATCGAAGCGATTCAACAGGCGCTGGTTCAGTACAAAGTCGTGTTCTTCCGTGAGCAGACCCAGCTGGATGATCAGCGGCAGGAAGCCTTCGCCCATCTGCTCGGCGAACCCGTGGCGCACCCGACCGTGCCGTCGCGTGAAGGCACGCGTTATCTGCTCGAGCTGGACGGCGCTGAAGGTCAGCGCGCCAACTCTTGGCACACCGACGTGACCTTCGTCGACGCCTACCCGAAAGCCTCGATCCTGCGCTCGGTGGTGGCCCCGGCCTTCGGCGGCGACACCCTGTGGGCGAACACCGCGACGGCGTACAACGGCTTGCCGACCGAGCTGCGTGAACTGGCCGACAAACTGGTCGCAGTGCACAGCAACGAATACGACTATGCCAGCGCGAAACCGGACGTCTCGGCAGAGAAGCTGGAGCGCTATCGCAAGGTCTTCACCTCCACCGTTTACGAGACAGAGCACCCGGTAGTCCGCGTGCACCCGATCAGCGGCGAAAAGAGCTTGCTGCTCGGGCATTTCGTCAAACGTATCAAGGGTTATTCGCAGGCGGATTCGGCGCACCTGTTCGGGCTGTTGCAGAGTCATGTGATCCGCCAGGAAAACACCGTGCGCTGGCGCTGGAAGGCCGGTGATGTGGCGATCTGGGATAACCGTTCGACGCAGCATTATGCGATTGATGATTACGGCACTCAGGATCGGGTGGTGCGTCGGGTGACGTTGAAGGGGGAAGTGCCGGTTGGGGCTTCTGGGCAGCGTAGCCAGACCATCAAAGGTCGCGATTGAAGATCAAGAGCCCCTCACCCCAGCCCTCTCCCAGAGGGAGAGGGAGCCGACCGAGTTGTCTTTCGGGATGCATCGACCTGAACCACCTTATCGATCATGGATTCGGTGAAGCACGATCAGGTCGGTGTACCTCTGAAATATCCCCCATTCAGTCCCCTCTCCCTCCGGGAGAGGGTTAGGGTGAGGGTGAGGGGCTCTTAAAGCTACCAAACACCAATCTGAACAACCTTCTCGGACTCCGGCTCTCCATAACGAAACCGTTGCCCACGCAAATCAATCTCCTGATGACTGATCGTCGTCCGTCGCTTCAACCCGCGCACCCACTCAAACAAATACCCCGAATGCTCCTCGCGCACCGCCGCATACGCCGGGTCATCCCCCAGATCACGCAGCTCCTGCGGATCATTCAGCAGATCAAACAACTGCGGTCGAAAACCGTCGTAAGCCAGGTATTTCCAGCGCTCGCTACGCACCATGGTCATGCGGCAACGGTCGATCGGCTGGCCCAGACGCTCACGTGCCGGCGCTTGGAAGGCGTAGTCGTATTCGCTGATCGCATAGCGGCGCCAGTCCGGATTTTCACCGTGCAGAAGCGGGATCAACGAACGCCCTTCAAGCCGATGCTCTGCCCCCGGCAATCCCAATGCCTGAAGAAACGTCGGCAACGCATCAATGGTTTCCGCCAGTCGATCATCGACGGTTCCTCGGGTGACATCCGCCGCCGCCCGAGGGTCGCGCACGATCAACGGCACCCCCACCGCCTGCTCCAGCAAAAACTCCTTCTCGCCAAGCCAGTGATCACCGAGAAAGTCACCGTGATCGCTGGTGAACACGATCAACGTGTCATCCCAGCGACCGTTGCTCTGCAGAAAATCGAACAGCCGCCCGAGTTGATCATCCACCTGCTTGATCAGACCCATATACGTAGGGATTACAGTCAATCGTACTGAATCGCGGGAAAAGTTGAGGCTTTCCTCATGCTGGCGAAAGGCAGTGTATACGGGGTGTTTGCTGGCTTCGGAGGGCGTCGCGCGGACCGCTTCGAGAATCGATTTCGTACTGTACAAGGCGTGGTACGGCGCTGGTACGATGTAGGGCCAGTGCGGTTTGATATAGGAAAGGTGTAAACACCACGATTTCTCGCCTTGCTCGGTGATGAAGTCGATGGCTCGATTTGTAGTGTAGACAGTCTCTGAGTGCTGCTCGGGAATTCGTGCTGGCAAATTCGCATGACGCATTTGCCAGCCGCTGAGGATTTCACCATTGGCGCCTTCGGCGGCGTTGGCCCAGTCGTGCCAGGGGTTTTTGCCGTCGAAGCCGTGTTCACGCAGGTAATGGGTATAGGGCGCGGATTCGCGTTTGTCATCGAACAGCGGGTCGTCGGGATAGATGCCGTCATGGCGCATGTACGGTTCGAAGCCGACTTCGTTGAGGATTTCGGCCTGTTCGCTTTCGGGATTGATCGCCAGGCGTTGCAAGGCATCGACATTCGCCGTGGCGTGGGTCTTGCCGACCAGCGCGGTACGAATGCCGTGCGGGCGCAGATAGTCGCCGATGGTCAGTTCTTCCAGCGGCAACGGCACGGCGTTCCACGCGACTTGATGGCTGCTGACATAGCGTCCGGTGTAAGCCGACATCCGCGACGGGCCGCAGATCGTGCCTTGGGTGTAGGCGTGGCTGAAACGTACGCCGGCGGCAGCGAGTCGATCGATGTTGGGTGTATGCAGATGCGGATGGCCGTAGCAGGACAGGTAATCGCGGCGCAGTTGATCGCACATGATGTACAGCACGTTGCGCACGGGGTTTGGCGGGGTGGGCATGGGGTTCACCGGTCAGTGGGACAGGCGAGGTTTTTCGCTTTCAGTGGGGGTGTTCGGCAAGTGCATTTGGGGAATGGGTTTTATGCAGGAAATGCATGGGTGGCTGTACTGGCGCTATCGCGAGCAGGCTCACTCCTACAGGGGAATGCATTTCAAATGTAGGAGTGAGCCTGCTCGCGATAGCGGTCGATCAGACGGCAAGTCTATCCAGCGAACACACCTCCTCATCCACCGCATCAATCGCCTTGATCTGCTCAATCATCGCCTCCGCCAACGGCGACAACCGATACCCCGCGCGGCTGACAATCCCATAACGCGTGTACAACTCCTCAAGATCATCCGCCAACCCTTCAATGCGCAAACACACCAACTCACCCTTCGCTTGATGCAGCGCATCGGAATATGCCCCGACAATCCCGATCGCATCTGAACGCAGCACCACACTGAGCAAACTGGAGCTGTTTTCACACTCCACATTCGGCGTGAAATCCGGCCGCCCACTGAGGTCGACAATGACCTTGCGCAGGTTCGGCGGACGAATACTCACCGCCAGCGGATAGCTCATCAATTGCTCGGCCGTGACCCGCTCAAACCCGGCCAAAGGGTGGCCGGCACGGCAGCAGAAATGCCACTTGCGCGGTCGCAACCGGTGGGTCAGGTAATCCGGATCTGCCTCGAAGTGCCGAGTGTCCGCGACAAAAAATTCAAACTCTTCGCTGAGTAACCGCTTGCTCAGACTCTGCCAGTCATCGACCTGAAACTGCACCCGCGCTTTCGGATAGCGGCCGATGAAGCTGCCAATCGCCCGAGGAATCAAACCCGCTGCCGGCGCTGGCCCACAACCGAAGCGTAATTCCCCAGCCTCAAGCCCATTGAACTGACTGATCTCGTTGGCCATCTGCTGCGCGCCACTGACCAGTCGCCGCGCGTGCTCGAGCAGCACCTGGCCCTGTTTGGTCGGCGGTAATTCCTTGCGCCCGCGATCAACCAACTGACAGCCGACGCTGTGTTCCAGCGCCTGAATGCTACGGCTGAACGCTGACTGCGACAGGTTCACCGCCTGCGCGCCGGCGACGAAGCTGCGTTGTTCAGCCAAGGCGATGAAGTGACGAAGTTGACGCAAGTCGATATGCATTTTTCACATAAAAAATATCCGGGAAATGCATTGGATATGCATTAGGTCGACTCCTTATAAAGGCAATCTCTTATGCAGTAAATATTTGTAAATCCATAAATAAATAACTTAAAAGAATATGCAGCACTGAAGATGTCTGTGTGTTTTTTGACCAGGAGCCGCGCCATGAGTCCGTTGAACCTTGCGTCACCCCTAACGCCACGACGGCTCAAACGTCTGCCTCTAGCCCTGTTGCTGGCAGGGAGCGCGAGCTGGACTCACGGCTACGCCGCCGATTCTGAAACCCCGGCACCGGTGCCGGCCGGCAAGCCTGCCGCCAACAGTTCGCAACTGGAAACCGTGACCGTCACCACCCGCCGCCGCGAGGAAAGTTCGCAAGATGTACCAACGCCAATGAGCGTGGTCAGCGGGCAGAATCTGGAGACGCAACGGGTCTACCGAATTCAGGATTTGCAGCAATTGGTGCCCAGCGTCAACGTCGCCTACATGCACGCACGCCAGTCCAGCGTGTCGATCCGCGGCCTCGGTAATAACCCGGCCAGCGATGGCCTGGAAGGCAGCGTTGGCTTGTACATCGATAACGTTTATCTGGGCCGTCCGGGGATGGCGGTGTTTGACTTGATGGACATCGAACAGCTCGAAGTCTTGCGTGGTCCGCAGGGCACGCTGTTCGGCAAAAACACCACCGCTGGGGTGATCAACATCAGCACCCGCGCGCCAAGCTTCACCCCTGAACGCAGCATAGAAACCTCGGTCGGCGAGGACGGTTATTTCCAGACCAAGGGCACGATTTCCGGGCCGCTCAACGATCAACTGGCCGGGCGTTTTTCGGCCTACCGCACCCGTAGCGACGGCGACATCAAAAACGAATACGACGGCCATGATTTGAATGGCGGCTCGCGCGAGGGCTTCCGCGCGCAACTGCTGTTCAAGCCCAACGAAGATTTCAACCTGCGCTGGATCGGCGACTACAACGAAGAGGATTCCAGCGCGGGCACCCGTGTGCTCTACAACACCGGGCCGACCATCAACGGCGTCAACCTGTACCAGTCGCGCGCCAACGCGGCCGGGGCAACGTTGGTCAACGGTTCGCACCGCAAGGTCAATTTGGACAACGACCAGCATGTCACCGTGCATCAGGGTGGCACCTCGGTGGAGGCTAACTGGACGCTTCCGAGCGATTTCACGCTGACCTCGATCAGCTCCTATCGCTTCTGGAATTTCACTCCGCGCAACGACGACGGCCTCAACGTGCCGGCGAGCTACAACGCCGGGGTGTCGGTGGAGGACAAACAGTACTCGCAGGAATTTCGCCTGGCCTCGCCCAAGGGCGAGTTCTTCGATTACGTCGTCGGCGCCTACTACTTCGGTTCGGATCTGGACAATAAATCCTTCGCTTATTACGGCCCGCAAGCCGATATCTGGAATGGCACCGCGCGCGGTGCGCTGGCCAACGTCACCAGCATTGGCAACGGCCATATCAAGACCGACAGTTTTGCGCTGTTCGCCCAAGGCACATGGCACCTCAGCGAGCGGCTGGATTTCACCGCCGGGGTGCGTGGCACTTATGAAGAAAAATCCGCTTGGGTCACGAGGGATGCGCCGATTGGTGGCGCTGCTGTAACAGGCGCGGCGGCCACCGCACGACGTGGTCGTGCCGGCGCTTACGATTCCGGCGATTTGAATCAGTACAGCTCCAGTCCCTCTGGGCTGCTCAATCTCAGCTACCGGATCACCGACGATGTGCTCGGCTACGCCACGTTATCCCACGGCGAGAAATCCGGCGGGGTTAACCTCGCCGTCGGTTCTGCGCCGGTGGCCGGCGCCGATTCGCTACTGATCGGCACTGAACGCGCGAACAACGCCGAACTCGGCTTCAAGAGCACGCTGTGGGATCACCGTCTGCAACTCAATGCCAACGTGTTCTGGACGCAGGTCAACGCTTACCAGACCAACGCCTACGACGCGGAAAACCGCGTGCAATACCTGACCAATGCCGGCTCCGTGCGTTCGCGCGGCGTCGAGTTCGAGAGCACGGTGATCCCGTTGCGCGGCCTGACTCTGAACATCAACGGCTCCTACAACGACGTCAGTTACCTCTCGTACAAAGATGCCCCGTGCCCGCCGGAAGTCAGTCAGGCGCCGGGTGCTCCAGCGTCTTGCGACCTTAGCGGCCATCAAGTGGTCGGCGCCTCGAAATGGATCGGCAACGCCAACGGCGAATACAAATGGAATCTGGATAACGGCTTCGAACCTTACGTCACCGCCAGCTATGCGTTCCGCTCCAAAGCCGTCGGTACGGTCGAGGATTCCGACTACGGCCAGATCCCGAGTTACGCCGTGGTCAACTTCTCCACCGGCCTGCGCGGTGACTTCAACCAGGGCCAGTGGGACGTGTCGCTGTGGCTGAAAAACGCTTTCGACAAAACCTATTACACAACCCTGTGGACGGGCGGCAATGGCGGCTATGAAGGCTTGCTCGGCACGCCGCGCACGTTGGGCGTCACCGGTCGCTACGACTTCTGATTCGTCACTCAAGGAGCTGCATCATGTTGCGTATCAAAACCGCTTTGCCGGTGTTGCTGTCCGGCGCAGTGCTCAGTGCCGGCGCCTTCGCCGCACCGAGTGTTTACCCGACGGGTGTCACCCGTTACGACCCGAACAAGGCGTTCAACCAGTACGTGATTTTCAGCGGCGCCGACAAACAGACGCACTTGATCGACATGAACGGCAACGAGGTGAAAACCTGGCCACAGGCAGGTTTCCCGTCAGCGATCATCGATCCAAAACTGGTCGGCGGCGAGCGCGGGCATGTGTTGCTGCAACTGAGTGACAAGGATCCCGGAAAACTCGGTTCGGCCGGCAACGGTCTGGGCAATCAGAGCGTCGGCGAGCTGGACTGGAGCGGCAAAGTCGTCTGGCAGTGGGGCGACAAGGCGCCCGGTGGCGCCGCGCAACAGCACCATGATCAGCGCCGTTTGAGCAACGGCAACACCGTGGTGCTGGCGAACAAGGTGCACACGGTCAAAGGCTTCAAAGTGCCCGAGGTGATCGACGATGCGATCTATGAAGTCAGCCCCGACGGCGCGGTGAAATGGCAGTGGTTGGCCTCGGAGCATCTGAATGAGTTCGGCTTCACCGCCGAGCAGTTGAAGCTGGTCCGTGCCAGTGAGAATCCGGACTACCTGCACATCAACAACCTCAGCCTGGTAGGGCCGAACAAGTGGTTCGATGCCGGTGACAAGCGCTTCAATCCGGACAATCTGCTGATCGATTCACGCAACGCCAACTTCATCGCGATCATCGACAAGAACAGCGGCAAAGTAGTCTGGCGTCTGGGTCCGAATTTGCCGCTGATCAACCCGAAAACCGCGCAGAAATTGCCGCGTTCGGTGGATCAGTTTGTCGGTCAGCATGATGCGCACATCATTCCGGCCGGATTGCCTGGAGCCGGCAACGTACTGGTGTTCGATAACCAGGGATCGGCGGGTTATCCGAACGTCACCCTTGGACTGATTTCCGGTTCGCGGGTATTGGAAATCGACCCGGTGAAAAACGAAATCGTCTGGCAGTACAGCGCGGCAAATTCGAAGCAGCCGGGCTGGGCGTTCTACAGTTCGTTTATCAGCAGTGCGCGGCGCTTGCCCAACGGCAACACGCTGATCGACGAAGGCATGAATGGACGGTTTTTCCAAGTGACGGCCAGCGGTGAAAACGTCTGGGAATACGTCAGCCCCTATCTCGGCAAGGCGCCGGGCAGCGACGCGATCAGCAACTGGGTGTATCGGGCGCTGCCTGTGAGTTATGACTGGGTGCCAACGGACACACCACGCTCCGAGACGGCGGTTAATGCTCCGGTTGTCGGTGTGCAGCAAACCAATGCCAGTCGTTAGTTAAATTGGAATTAATGCTCGAACGAACGGCGATAAGTTATGAGCGAGTTGAACAGTGCTTATTGCAATTTGGTTAGTAACTCGCGTGGACAATAATTGAATGTCCAACCATCCTGACTGTCGTGAGTTTCCAGGAGGAAACTTGCTCTCATCGGAAGACACTTATCCCCACGATAAAGGAAATCGAATCATGTCGAGCATTAATGGCACTTATGTGAACGCTAACGCTGGCGCCAAACTGACGATTACCGATGGCAACGACTCCAACGGTACATTCAGCGGGACGTTCAGCCAGGGCGGCGTTAACTATGACGTCAGCTACGGGCATTACCATTTCCAGAACAGCACCGGACAACCTACCACCATTACATTTGTCGGTCTGAATGGTAATAGCGGATTTCAAGCGTGGTCATTGTTTTCTCCTGATCACAATTACGCAAAAGTTCGCGCGGCCGGTTCCCGTACTAACTTTGACGGTGAAGTAGTGACCCTTGCAGGGGAATTCGTCAAACAATAAGACGCGCGCAATCGATAAAGGCCGGTGCACGAAAGTGCTCCGGCCTTTTTGCTGTTTCTGGAAAATAATAATCAATTATCTACTTGGTATTAGTCGTCCTGCAAAACCGGGTCAGGCGAATTTGATGCGTTGCATGAATACTTTCAATGCCTGAAAAGCATGCTCTTTTTCACGCATCGCTGCAGCCCGCGTGGCGCGTGGCTTTGGCAGAATTGATCAATTTTTATATTCCATAAAGACCTATGCATAACGTTAAAGATTACTTTCGGAGATAAGCGTCAAGCCCAATGATTCACCCATCGATTCGCCGTGGGGGATTCAACAAAACGGTTGATCGGCAGTTTTTGTAGAGAACGCAAAAAGACCGCAGGGAGTGAATCAATGGGCAATGTCCAGACCGCCGCCAGCGCAGAGGAATTGCTGTGGCGTCAGACGCCGGGTGGCGAGTTGGTCGATCTCGGCCGGCCGCATCGTGTGCCGTTGGGGCAGTTGCGTTTGCAGCGTGCGCCCAAGGGCATTCTGAGTCGGCGCGAAACAATTCTGCTCGGCGTGCTCGCGCTGGTGGTGCATGGCGCGGTGATCTACTGGATCAGCCAGAAGCCGACGCCAGTGCTGCCGATCGTGCCGCCGGAAATTCCGCCGATGACCATCGAGTTCTCGCGCCCGGCACCGCCAGCGCCACCGGTAGTCGAGCCGCCGCCACCTGCGCCAGTGGTTGAACCACCACCGCCCGTGGAAGACGAACTCGCGGTAAAACCGCCGCCGCCCAAACCCGTTCCGAAACCTAAATCGGTGGTTAAACAGGCACCCAAACCAGCACCGAAAGCGGTTGAGCAACCACCGGCGCCGCCACAACCGGCAGCCCCGGTTGCAGCGCCAGCGCCACCTGCACCTCCCGCGCCGGCACCGGTAACCCCGGCCTCAGCGAATGCCGCGTACCTGAAAAACCCGGCACCGGAATACCCGTCACTGGCCCAGCGTCGCGGTTGGGAAGGCACGGTGTTGCTGCGCGTGCATGTGTTGGCCAGCGGCAAACCGGGTGAGATCCAGATAGCCAAAAGCAGCGGCCGGCAGCAGCTCGACGACGCGGCGCTGAACGCCGTGAAGCGTTGGAGTTTCGTCCCGGCCAAGCAGGGTGATGTCGCCCAGGACGGCTGGGTCAGCGTGCCCATCGATTTCAAGATTCATTAAACCGAAACCAAATTCGCGCGAAACGTTTACACGAGGGAATACATCATGACGTTACTGGCATCTCCACTGGAATCCATCGAAAGCGCGGTGATCTGGCTGCTGGTGGTTTTTTCCGTCGCCACCTGGGGTCTGGCATTGCTCAAGGCTTGGCAGTTCGGGCGTCTGAAGGCGCAGGACCGGCGTTTTCATAAACGTTTCTGGGCGGCGTCGAGTCTGGATTCAGCCGCTGAATTGAGCGAGACCCAACCCGGCGCCGCAGCGCGGGTGGCACAAGCCGGTTACGCGGCGATTCAGGTGGGCGAGGCGCCTCAGGCCAATGATTTGAGCCAGGCGATCAACCATCAGGATCGACTGGAGCGCGCCCTGCGTCAGCAAATTGTCCGCGAACGCCGTTCGCTGGAAACCGGTCTGGCGGTCGTCGCAAGTATTGGTAGCACCTCGCCGTTCATTGGCTTGTTCGGCACGGTGTGGGGAATCATGGAAGCGTTGAAGGGAATCAGCGCGGCCGGTTCGGCGAGCCTGGAAACGGTGGCCGGCCCGATCGGTGCGGCACTGGTCGCCACGGGCGTGGGGATCGCCGTCGCGGTGCCGGCGGTGCTGGTTTACAACTACTTTTTGCGCCGGTTGAAACTGACGGCGGCGGATCTGGATGACTTCGCCCACGACTTCTACAGCCTGGCGCAAAAGAGTGCGTTCCGCGTGTTGATCCACCCGACGGCGCACAAGGTTGCAGCCCCGGGCAACGCGGCAAAAGTGAAGGAGGCGTCCTGATATGGCCTTCTCCACGCAAGACAGTGATGAGGTACTCAGCGAGATCAACGTAACGCCGCTGGTGGACGTGATGCTGGTGCTGCTGGTGGTGTTTATCGTCACCGCGCCGCTGCTGACCAACGCGATCCCGATCAACCTGCCGAAGACCGAAGCGGTGGCGCCGGTCGAGCAGAAGGATCCGCTGGTGGTGAGCATCGACGGTGCCGGCAAGCTGTTTATCAATAAGGATGAGATTCAGCCGGACTTGCTGGAATTCAACCTCAAGTCGGCCAAGGCCAAAGACCCGGAAGTGCGCGTGCAATTGCAGGCCGATGACGGGGTGAACTACGGCGAAGTGGCACGGGCGATGGCTTCGATTGAACGGGCGGGGATTACCAAGTTGTCGGTGATTACCGCGCGGTAACAGGATTTACGTTTTTCCGGGGCCGTCTCCTTGGCAGGGTGCGGCCCTTTTTTTATTTTTGGCAGGGAGAAAAGCCCCTCACCCTAGCCCTCCCGAAACGTCGGACCGCCCAGAGGGAGAGGGGACTGACCGCGTTGTTCGGCCGCTGTACGCCGATATGTGAAATCCAGTCGAGCTCAGGATTTGAAAGGCCAGAAGATCAGCTCCCTTTCCCCCTCGCCCCCTTGGGAGAGAGGGCTGGGGTGAGGGGGGAAAGAATCTAAAGTCATAAACAATACTCATATTCAATTCAGGTCTTAATAAATAGCTTCTTATTCCTTAACGAATATAAATCCCCTCCCTATACTCGTTCAGGAACAGACACGACGCAGGAGAGCTCCCCATGCGCAACGAATCAATCCGCTATCTGATTGTGCCGGGCTGGCAAGGATCGCCAGAAGATCATTGGCAAAGCCATTGGCAGAACAGCCTGCCGAACAGTGCAAGGGTCGAACAGGCCGATTGGCTGACGCCGCGTCGTGAAGACTGGGTCGCGGCACTGGCCGAGGCGATTGCTGCCGACAGTACGCCGGTGATCCTTATCGCCCACAGCCTTGGCTGCGTCACGGTTGCCCACTGGGCGGCCACGGCGCCGTTGCAATACCTGCGTCAGGTACGCGGCGCCCTGCTGGTTGCGCCGGCCGATGTCGAGCGCCCGGCCTGCGCGCCGGCATTGCGCAATTTTGCGCCGATTCCGACCAATCTGCTGCCGTTCCCCAGCCAGGTTGTCAGCTCCGATAACGATGCTGCCGTCAGTGCACCGCGAGCGCTTGAGCTGGCGCGCAACTGGGGCGCCGAGGCGGGGATTCTCGCCGGTGCCGGACACATCAACGTCAAGTCCGGGCATCAGCGCTGGGAGCAGGGTTTTGCTTATCTCTATCGCCTGCAAAACCGCATGGAACACCACGCTCGCCGCCGCGCCTGATTTTTATTTCTTTCAACGCCCCCGTCTCCCGGCGGTTTTGGGCGGGAGTCTGCCATGAGTTTCGAAACCTTCGGTCAGCCATTGCTGACCTTTCCTGACGCGGAAAAAAGCCCCCTGAGCATTCGCGCCAAGGCATTGGTGTTTGTCGACCCACGCTCACGTCAGTTACGTGAAGAGCTGGAGCAATTGGCGCCGCGCTCGACCTCGGTATTGATCCGTGGCGAGACCGGTACGGGTAAAGAATTGCTCGCTCGGCACATCCATCGCGCCAGTGACCGCAGCGGCCTGTTCGTTTCGGTCAATTGCGGTGCGATCAGCCCGACCTACGCCGATGCCGAACTGTTCGGCTATGCCGCCGGCAGTTACAGCGGCTCGGCCAGCAGCCGTGCAGGCTGGTTCGGTTCGGCCAACGGCGGCACGCTGTACCTCGATGAAATCGGCGACTTGCCGCTGCCAATCCAGATCAAATTGCTTGCCGCCCTGGAGAACCACGAAGTCACCCGTGTCGGTGCGCATCAGCCGAGTCCGGTGGATGTGCGCCTGGTGGCGGCGACCAGCATCGATCTGGCGCAAGCAGTGGACGCCGGGAAATTCCACGAGCGGCTTTATCACTACCTCAGCGAAGGGCAACTGGAATTGCCCGCCTTGCGCGCGCGTATCGGCGACATTCTTTCGTTGGCCGAGTATTTCCTCGGCATTTATAGCCAGCGTCTGGATCTACCGGTGCCGCTGATCAGCGAGGCGGCACAACACGTGCTCGAACAACACAGCTGGCCGGGCAACACCCGCGAGCTGGAAAACGTCATTCACTTTGCCTTGCTGGTGAGCACCGGCGACGAGATTCTGCCGGAGCACCTGAATCTGCCCGAGGTGTCTGGGCCGCAGCTTCAGATCGAGCGACTGGTTGCACAAATCAACATCGGCGGCAGCGTCGATGAGCGTAAGGCATTGAAAGATTTGCTGATTCGTTTGGGTGAGGCGTTGTAACCGTTTCGTTCAACATGAACAAAATGGAATATGAAGCTGAATAAACGTTATTGTCCGGGAATAAAAAATCCCGGTATTGTCCGACCCACGCCAGCGATATCACTTCACTGGCACACGTATTAATGCCGTCGTCGATGACGACCGTGATTTTCGATAAGGACACTGCATGAAAAAGGTTCTGTTGTTTACCGCATTGGCGGCTGCTCTGACTGCTTCCCTGGCCAATGCCGGCGAGAAACTGGTGGTTGCCGCGACCCCGGTGCCGCACGCTGAAATCCTTGAGCTGATCAAACCGACCCTGGCCAAAGAAGGCGTGGATCTGGAAATCAAGGTGTTCACCGACTACGTTCAGCCGAACGTACAGGTTGGCGAGAAGCGTCTGGACGCCAACTACTTCCAGACCCTGCCGTACCTGAACAGCTTCAACCAGGGCAAATACAAGGACGACAAGTCCAAGTACCTGGTGACCGTGCAGGGCGTTCACGTTGAACCGTTCGGTGGTTATTCGAGCAAGTACAAGACCCTGGCTGAACTGCCGGACGGCGCCACCATCGCCATCCCGAACGAAGGCAGCAACAGCGGCCGCGCCCTGATCCTGCTGCAGAAGGCTGGCCTGATCGAACTGAAAGACCCGAAAAACGCTCTGGCAACGCCAAAAGACATCGCCAAGAACCCGCACAACTTCAAGTTCAAGGAACTGGAATCGGCCCTGCTACCACGCGTTCTGAAAGAAGTTGATCTGGACATGATCAACACCAACTACGCGCTGGAAGCCAAACTGAACCCGCAGAAAGATGCGCTGGTGATTGAAGGCGCTGACTCGCCGTACGTGAACTTCCTGGTGGCCCGTGAGGACAACAAGAACAGCGACGCGATCCAGAAGCTGGCCAAAGCCCTGACCAGCCCGGAAGTCAAAGCGTTCATCGAGAAGAAGTACAACGGCGCGGTACTGCCGGCGTTCTGATCTGACGCTTGAACCACCCCCTTCAAGGTGTGAAAACGCCGATGGCCAGTGATGGGCATCGGCGTTTTTGTGTGTGCCTTGAAAAAGCCCCTCACCCTAACCCTCTCCCAGAGGGAGAGGGGACTGATTGGGGGATGCTGTAGAGGTACGCCGACGTGAAAGATCTCTGCTGAATTCATAATCGACTCGATGATTCAGGTCGACGTAATACGCCAGACACCTCGGTCGGCCCCCTCTCCCTCCGGGAGAGGGCTGGGGTGACGGGACTGATCGGGGGATGCTGTAGAGGTACGCCGATGTGAAAGATCTCTGCTGAATTCATAATCGACTCGATGATTCAGGTCGACGTAATACGCCAGACACCTCGGTCGGCTCTCTCTCCCTCCGGGAGAGGGCTGGGGTGAGGGGACTGATTGGGGGATGCTGTAGAGGTACGCCGACGTGAAAGATTTCTGCCGAATCCATAATCGACTCAGTCTTTCAGGTCGATGCAAAACGCCAGACACCTCGGTCGGCTCCCTCTCCCTCCGGGAGAGGGCTGGGGTGAGGGGCTTTTGACTTACGCTGCAGCCTTCAACGCCCGCCTCAACGCCACCAACAATTTCACAATCTCCTGCGGATCCAGTCGCTGCGGCACTTTTACGTCCATGTTTTCTTCCTTGTTATGGGTTTGGCCGGGGGAGTCTGGCCAAAAGCTGTTCGTCCTTGGAGGGCTTTCGTGAAAAAAAGATCCGTCCTACAGCGCAAAGGAAAATAGCCTTCTTATTCCTTCCCGGCAAACCCACAGGATAGTTTTTTGGGTGATATCAATATGCTTTAACGGTATTTAAATTCTTGTTTTTATACCTATAAAGTCGGTGCTTGCCGGACAGCCATCCGCTGTCCACGGACTGCACCACCGTCGCTTACCGAGCGGCGTCCAGGACGTTTCATGACTTTCGATTACGCATTTATCCTCAGCACCCTGCCGGCGTTTCTCAAAGCCGTGGGCGTGACGCTGCAGGTGGGTTTTATCGCCATTGGCACCTCATTGCTGGTGGCGCTGCTCAACGCGACGATTCTGGTGTTCCGCACGCCATACCTGCAAAAACTGGTCGGCCTGTATGTGGAACTGGCGCGCAACACGCCGCTGTTGATCCAGTTGTTTTTCGTCTACTTCGCCTTGCCGGCAGTGGGGATCCAGGTTTCCGGTTTCACCGCCGCAATCATCACCATGACCTTCCTCGGCGGCGCCTACCTCACCGAAGTGCTGCGTGCCGGCGTCGATGCGGTGCCGCAGGCGCAACTGGAATCAGGGCGCTCTATCGGTCTGTCCCACGGCCAGTTGCTGCGCTATGTGATCCTGCCGCAAGCGGGGATCCTCAGCCTGCCGTCGCTGTTCGCCAATTTCATTTTCCTGCTCAAGGAAACCACCGTGGTCTCGGCGGTGGCGGTGCCGGAAATCCTCTACACCACCAAGAGCTACATCGCGCTGTATTACAAAACCTACGAAATGCTCGCCGTGCTGACGCTGATCTGCGTGCTGTTGTTCTTGCCGCTGTCGCTGCTGCTCAGCCGTCTGGAAAGGAGGCTCCAGCATGGCCAGTTCGGGTCTTGAATTACTTTGGGTGTCGTTGCCGCAATTGGCCAAAGGCGCCGGGCAAACTCTGTCGATCTCGTTTCTGAGCATCGCCATCAGCACCGTCGGCGGCGTGCTCTACGGCGTGTTGCGCACGCTCAATGTGACGTGGCTCAACGCGATTTTGCGGGTGTACCTGGAACTGTTCCGGGCGATCCCGGTGCTGGTCTGGTTGTATCTGTTGTTCTTCGGCTTGCCGATTTTCTTTGGTCTGAGCATTCCGAGTTTCTGGTGCGCGGTGCTGGTGCTGTCCCTGTGGGGCGCCAGCGAGGTGGGCGAAGTGGCGCGCGGTGCGCTGCATTCGTTACCACGCGGCCAGCGTGAAGCGGGGCTGTCGATTGGTTTGAACGCCGCGCAACTCTACGGTTACGTGCTGCTGCCGCAAGCGCTGAAACGCATGACGCCGCCGACCATCAACGTCTACACACGGATCATCAAGACCAGCTCGCTGGCGGTGCTCATCGGTGTGGTCGACGTGATCAAAGTCGGCCAACAGATCATCGAGCGCACCTATGAATCGGTGCTGATCTACGGCGCGTTGTTCTTGTTTTTCTTTTTCATCTGCTACCCGTTGTCGGCCGCCTCGCGCGTGCTGGAGCGGCGCTGGACGCAAGCATGAGCGCATTGATCGAGTTTCACGGTTTCAACAAATTCTATGGCGAGCAGCAAGTGCTCAACGGCATCGACCTGCAAGTGCAGAGCGGTGAAGTGATCGTCATCCTCGGCCCCAGCGGCTGCGGCAAAAGCACCTTGCTGCGTTGCCTCAATGGTCTGGAGGAGGCGCACAGCGGCAGCCTGAAATTCCTCGGCCGTGAGCTGCTGGATAAGGCCACCGACTGGCGCGAGATCCGTCAGCAGATCGGTATGGTGTTCCAGAGTTATCACCTGTTCCCGCACATGAGCGTGCTCGACAACCTGCTGCTCGGCCCGCTCAAGGTGCAGAAGCGTCAGCGCCGTGAAGCCCAGCAACAAGCCGAAGCGCTGCTTGAACGCGTGGGACTTTTGGACAAGCGCGATGCCTTCCCGCGTCAGCTCTCCGGCGGCCAGCAGCAACGCATCGCCATCGTCCGCTCGTTGTGCATGAACCCACGGGTGATGCTCTTCGACGAAGTCACCGCCGCCCTTGATCCGGAGATGGTCAAGGAAGTTTTGCAGGTCATTCAGGGCCTCGCCCGCGAAGGCATGACCCTGTTGATCGTCACCCACGAAATGGCCTTCGCCCGTGCGGTGGCCGACCGCATCGTGTTCATGGATGCCGGGCGCATCCTTGAACAGAACCCGCCCGAGATTTTCTTTACGAACCCGCAAACCGCACGCGCGCAGCAGTTTCTGGAGAAGTTCTCCTTCGTTGCAACACTGCCAAAAACGAATCCGACAAAGGAACTGGAACTGTTATGAAAACTGCCGCTTTTTTACTGCCTCTACTGAGCCTCGCCTTGCTTGCCGGTTGCAGCAAAACCGAAGAACCGCCGAAGCCGAAGGTTGCCAGCGAAAGCACTGCGCCGGCCGGTTACCTGGACAAGATCAAGGCTCGCGACAAACTGATCGTTGGCGTCTTTACCGATAAGCCGCCATTCGGTTTTGTCGATGAGGCCGGGCGCTACGTCGGTTTCGATACCGACATTGGCCGGCGTTTCGCCAAGGATCTGCTCGGCGATGAAAACAAGGTCGAGTTCGTTGCCGTCGAGCCGGCAAGCCGTATTCCGTTTCTGCAAAGCGACAAGGTCGACCTGATCCTCGCCAACATGACCGTTACGCCTGAGCGCAAGGAAGCGGTGGAGTTCACCAACCCAAACCTCAAGGTCGCGGTGCAGGCGTTGGTGCCGCAAAGCAGCTCGGTGAAGAAACTCGATGATCTGGCAACCCGCACCACCATCGTCACCACTGGCACCACCGCTGATATCTGGCTGACCAAGAATCATCCGGACTGGAAACTGCTGAAATTCGAGAAAAACTCCGAATCGCTGCAAGCTTTGGCCAGCGGTCGTGGCGATGCTTATGCACAGGACAACCTGGTGTTGTTCAGCTGGGCCAAGCAGAACCCGGGCTATCGCGTGCTCGATGAAAAGCTCGGTGCCGAAGCGCCGATTGCGCCGGCGGTGAAGAAGGGCAATATCGAGCTGCGCGACTGGGTGAATACTGAGCTGGCCAAACTGGGTGAGGAGAAATATCTGCTCAAGCTGTACGACCAATATGTGCGTAAAGAGCTGAGTGATGACACCAAGCCTGAGAGTGTGATTGTTGAAGGCGGCAAGTGGCAGGGGTGATTGTCTGTCAGGTCGGTGGTGAGGCCTGCCCCTCACCCCACCCCTCTCCCGAGGGAGAGGGAGCCGACCGAGGTGTCTTGCATCAGACATCGACCTGACAAACCGAGTCGATTATGGATTCACAGACGCATTTCGCGTCGGCGTCACTTCGACTTTGGATTCACAGATGCATTTTCACGTCGGCGTCACTCTTGAGCATCCCCCAATCAGTCCCCTCTCCCTCTGGGAGAGGGTTAGGGTGAGGGGCTTTTGGCTGGAAGGCTCAATCCGGCCAGTTCCACGCCGGCTCATCCAGCACCCGCTGCCCGACAATCCCGGTCTGCCCCAGTGTCTTCTCCAGCACAATGCAGTTGCACTCCGGATCTTCCTGCAACGCCGAAATCAACCGCCGCGCATGCGACACCACCCACACCTGACACTGCTCCGAGGCACGGACAATCAACCGCGCCAACGCTGGCAGCAGATCCGGGTGCAAACTGGTTTCCGGTTCGTTCAGTACCATCAATGACGGTGGCCGTGGCGTCAGTAATGCCGCGACGAGCAGCAGATAGCGCAACGTCCCGTCCGACAGCTCCGCCGCCGATAACGGTCGCAACAAACCTTCCTGATAAAACTCGATGGCAAACCGTCCACCGGCCTGCGCTTCGATATGCACCCGCGCGCCCGGAAACGCATCGGTAATCGCCGCACGCATCGCATCCCCATCGCCAATCTCGATGATCGTCTGCAACGCCGCCGCCAGATCACGGCCGTCGTGATGCAGCACCGGCGTGCGTGTGCCCAATTGCGGCTGGCGCACCGGTGCATCGGCATCGCTGCGAAAGTGATCGTAAAAGCGCCAACGACGAATGAACTCGCGCATCTGAAACACTTCCGGCGAACTGCGCAGGCTGCCGACCTGATCGAACAGGCTGTCAAAGTTCGGCGTGTGCTGCGCCAGCACATCCCATTGGCGCTCGTTGCGTGTGCGGATCATCGGGCCGTCACGATCCACCAGCAGGCTGGCGGGGCGGTAAAGCGGGCCGGCCCAGATGCACTCGCGCTTGATCTGCGGGTCGAGGCTGAAGCGCGAGGGAATCGGTTGCGAATGCTCGGGCAGCATGAAGTGCCCGTTGGAGTCGGGCAGGCCGAGGCTGATCGAATAGCTGAAATCTTCCCCGGCGAACCCCAGGCGTAGACGCTTTACACCTCGGCGTACTGCCGACTGGATCGGCACCTCGCCGTTACGCATGCGCCGGCTGATGGTTTCCGGCCCGGCCCAGAAGGTCGACTCCAGCCCGCCTTCACGGGCCAGCGCATTGACCACGCCACCCTGAGCGGTTTCCGCCAACAGGCGCAAGGCCCGGTAGAGGTTGGACTTGCCGCTGCCGTTGGGGCCGGTGATCAGGTTCAGCCGGCCGAGCGGGATCACCAGTTTGTTGATCGAACGGTAATTGGCCACCGCGAGAGTATTGAGCATGGAATTCCTTCTCTTCAGGCGCCTATTGTAGGAGCTGCCGAAGGTTGCGATCTTTTGATGTTGTTTTTAAAAGATCAAAAGATCGCAGCCTCCGGCAGCTCCTAGAGGAAATATGGGGGACGAACGGGCGAACGTTGAACCCTGTTCTAAGCTCACAGTCGTATCGTCACTTGCACGTTCGTACACAGGAAGGAGTCTGCATGGCGAGTCCCGGTTTGAAAACAGCGGTCATGCTGAGTCTGTTCACTTTGCTGACCGCATGCGGCGAGAAAAAAGCTCCCGCTGAGTACCTGCCACGGGTTTTTGTACAAGAGGTCAAGCCCACGGATTACGCGGCTTCGGTGACATTGACCGGGGACGTGCAGGCGCGCGTGCAGACCGAACTGTCGTTCCGCGTCGGCGGCAAGATCATCCAGCGCATGGTCGACGTCGGCGACCGGGTTACCGCCAAACAGGTGCTGGCCAAACTCGACCCCAAGGATTTGCAGACCAACGTCGATTCGGCTCAAGCCCAGGTCGTTGCTGAACAAGCCCGGGTGAAACAGAGCGCTGCGGCCTTCGTGCGCCAGCAAAAACTCCTGCCCAAGGGCTACACCAGCCAGAGCGAATATGATTCCGCCCAAGCCGCGTTGCGCAGCAGCCAGAGCGCCTTGAGCGCGGCGCAGGCGCAATTGGCCAACGCCAAGGACCAGCTCAGCTATACCGCGTTGATTGCCGATGCGCCGGGGGTGATCACCGAGCGTCAGGCCGAAGTCGGCCAGGTCGTGCAGGCCACGGCGCCGATTTTTTCGTTGGCCCGCGACGGCGACCGTGACGCGGTGTTCAACGTCTACGAATCGCTGCTGGCCGAGCGTCCTGCGGATCCCTCGATCGTCGTCAGCCTGCTCGATAACCCGGCCATCAAAACCACCGGTACGGTGCGTGAAATCACCCCGGCGGTGTCGGCGCAGTCCGGCACGGTGCAAGTCAAAGTCAGCCTCGACATCCTGCCACAGGGGATGCAGCTGGGCTCGGTGGTCAGCGCCACCGCCAAGGGCAGCGGCAAGTCGGCAGTCGAACTGCCATGGTCGGCGCTGACGAAAAACATCAGTGATCCGGCGGTGTGGATGGTCGACGATAAAGGTGAAGCGCAGTTGCACAACGTGACCGTCGGCCGCTACCTGATCGGCAAGGTCATCATCAGCGAAGGCCTCAAGGGCGGGGAGAAAGTCATTGTCGCCGGTGGCCAGTTGCTGCATCCCGGCATGAAAGTCGAAATCGCTGAAAACACCTACAAGGGTCTGCAACCGGGAGCACAGCCATGAAGCGTCTGGGGCTGTTGTTCGTGGGTGTGTTGCTGGCGGCCTGCTCGAAAAGCGAGCCTCCTCCAGAGCCGGTACGTCCGGTGTTATCGGTCAAGGTTCAGGCGTTGAGCGAGGAAAGTCTCGGGCGTTTCGCCGGCAGCATCCAGGCGCGTTATGAAAGCAACACCGGTTTCCGCGTCGGTGGCCGCATCGCCAGCCGCAACGTCGATGTCGGAGCCGAAGTACAAAAGGGCACGCTGCTCGCCACCCTCGATCCGTCTGATCAGCAGAACCAATTGCGTTCGGCCCAGGGCGACCTGGCCAAGGTTCAGGCGCAACTGATCAATGCCCAGGCCAATGCCCGCCGTCAGCAGGCGCTGTTCGATCGTGGCGTAGGAGCGCAGGCACAACTGGACATCGCCACCACGGACTTGAAAACCACCCAGGCCTCGCTGGACCAGGCACGGGCGGCAGTCAATCAAAGCAAGGATCAGCTCGGCTACACCGAACTGCGTTCCGACCATAAAGCCGTGGTCACCGCGTGGAACGCCGAAGCCGGGCAAGTGGTGACGGCGGGCCAGCAGGTCGTGACCCTGGCGCAACCGGACATCAAGGAAGCGGTAATCGATCTGCCGGACACCCTGGTCGATCAGATTCCCTCCGACGTGGTGTTTCTGGTGGCCGGGCAACTCGACCCGAGCATCAACACCACGGCAACCCTTCGCGAGATCGAACCGCAGGCGCAAAGCGCCACGCGTACTCGTCGCGCACGCCTGACGCTGGCCGAGACACCGGACGGTTTCCGCCTCGGCACGGCGATCAGCGTGACCCTCAGTTCGGCGATCAAACCGCGCATCGAATTGCCGGCTACCGCTTTGCAGGAGGTCGACGGCAAACCACGTATCTGGGTCATCGACACCCAGAGCAAAACCGTCAGCCCCCGCGACGTCAGCGTGATCAGCCGCACCGACAGCAGTGTGGTGCTTGCGGGTGGCGTGAAGAACGGCGAGCGCGTGGTCAGCGCCGGCGTCAACAGCCTCAAACCCGGACAATCGGTAAAACTTGACGAGGACAGTCAATGAAAGGCTCTTTCAACCTCTCCGAATGGGCCCTCAAGCATCAGTCATTCGTCTGGTACCTGATGTTCGTCGCGTTGCTGATGGGCGTGTTCTCATACTTCAATCTGGGCCGCGAAGAAGACCCGTCGTTCACCATCAAAACCATGGTGATCCAGACCAAATGGCCGGGCGCGACCCAGGAAGAAACCCTCGCACAGGTCACCGACCGCATCGAGAAAAAACTCGAAGAACTCGACTCCCTCGACTACGTGAAAAGTTACACGCGCCCCGGTGAATCGACGGTGTACGTGTACCTGCGCGACACCACCAGCGCCAAGGACATCCCGGAAATCTGGTACCAGGTGCGCAAGAAGATCGACGACATTCGCGGGCAGTTCCCCCAAGGTATTCAGGGGCCCGGGTTCAACGACGAGTTCGGTGATGTGTTCGGCTCGGTCTACGCCTTCACCGCCGACGGCCTGACCATGCGCCAGTTGCGCGATTACGTAGAACAGGCGCGGGCCGAGATCCGCAATGTACCGGGGCTGGGCAAGATCGAAATGATCGGCCAGCAGGACGAAGTGATTTATCTGAACTTCTCTACCCGCAAACTGGCGGCGTTGGGTATCGATCAGCGTCAGGTTGTGCAGAGCCTGCAATCGCAGAACGCCGTGACCCCGGCCGGTGTGATCGAGGCCGGTCCTGAGCGGATTTCCGTGCGCACTTCGGGGCAGTTCGCCTCCGAAAAAGATCTCGCCGAGGTCAATCTCAAGCTCAACGACCGTTTCTATCGTTTGGCTGACATCGCCGACATCACTCGCGGTTACACCGATCCGGCTACCCCGGAATTCCGCTTCAACGGCAAACCGGCCATCGGTCTGGCGATTGCCATGCAGAAGGGCGGCAACGTTCAGGAATTCGGCAAGGCGTTGCACCAGCGCATCGATGAACTGACCGCAGACTTGCCGGTTGGCGTGGGTGTACACACCGTGTCCGATCAGGCGGTGGTGGTGGAGGAGGCCGTTGGCGGCTTTACCAGCGCGCTGTTCGAAGCCGTGATCATCGTGCTGGTGGTCAGTTTCATCAGCCTCGGCGTGCGCGCCGGCCTGGTGGTGGCGTGCTCGATTCCGCTGGTGCTGGCGATGGTGTTTGTGTTCATGGAATACAGTGGCATCACCATGCAGCGGATTTCTCTCGGCGCATTGATCATCGCCCTCGGCCTGTTGGTCGACGATGCGATGATCACCGTGGAGATGATGGTCACGCGCCTGGAGATGGGCGAGAGCAAGGAGGAGGCCGCGACGTACGCCTACACCTCGACGGCGTTCCCGATGCTCACCGGGACGCTGGTAACGGTCGCCGGTTTCGTGCCCATCGGCCTCAACGCCAGTTCCGCCGGTGAGTACACCTACACGCTGTTTGCGGTGATTGCCGTGGCCATGATTGTGTCGTGGATTGTCGCGGTGTTCTTCGCGCCGGTGATCGGCGTGCACATTCTCAGCGCCAACGTGAAACCCCATGACGCCGAGCCGGGCCGCGTCGGGCGTGCGTTCAATGGCGGTCTGTTGTGGGCGATGCGCAATCGCTGGTGGGCGATCGGTATCACCGTGCTGCTGTTTGCCCTGTCGATTTTTTGCATGCGCTTTGTGCAGAATCAGTTCTTCCCGGCATCGGACCGCCCGGAAATTCTCGTCGACCTGAACCTGCCACAGAACGCCTCCATCGACGAAACACGCAAAGCCGTCGACAAGCTGGAAGAAACCCTCAAAGGCGACCCGGACATTGTGCGCTGGAGCACCTACATCGGTCAGGGCGCGATCCGTTTCTACCTGCCGCTCGACCAGCAATTGCAAAACCCGTACTACGCACAACTGGTGATCGTCAGCAAAAACTTCGAGGCCCGTGAGGCACTGAGTCAGCGTCTGCGCGAGCGCTTGCACAAGGATTTCGTCGGCATCGGCAGTTACGTCCAGGCGCTGGAAATGGGCCCGCCGGTGGGGCGGCCGATCCAGTACCGGGTCAGTGGCAAAGACATCGATCAAGTGCGTAAGCACGCCATCGACCTTGCCACCGAACTGGACAAGAACTCGCACATCGGCGAGATCATTTATGACTGGAACGAGCCGGGCAAAGTCCTGCGCATCGATATCGCTCAGGACAAGGCGCGGCAGCTCGGGCTGTCGTCCGAAGACGTGGCGAACCTGATGAACAGCATCGTCAGCGGCGCGCCGCTGACCCAGGTCAACGACGACATCTACCTGATCAATGTGGTCGGCCGGGCGGTGAATTCGGAGCGCGGTACGCCGGAAACCCTGCAGAATCTGCAGATCGTTACGCCCAACGGCACATCGATACCGTTACTGGCGTTCGCCACTGTGCGCTATGAGCTGGAACAGCCGCTGGTGTGGCGTCGCGACCGCTTGCCGACCATCACCATCAAGGCCTCGGTGCGCGACGAGATCCAGCCGACCGATCTGGTGAAACTGCTCAAGCCGTCGATTGATGCCTTCGCTGAAAAACTGCCAGTGGGCTACAAAGTCGCCACCGGCGGTACGGTCGAGGAAAGCGGCAAGGCCCAGGGGCCGATTGCCAAGGTCTTGCCGTTGATGCTGTTTTTGATGGCGACGTTCCTGATGATCCAGTTGCACAGCGTGCAGAAGATGTTCCTCGTCGCGAGTGTCGCGCCGCTGGGGCTGATCGGCGTGGTGCTGGCGCTGGTGCCGACCGGCACGCCGATGGGTTTCGTGGCGATTCTGGGGATTCTGGCGCTGATCGGCATCATCATCCGTAACTCGGTGATTCTGGTGACGCAGATCGATGAGTTCGAGAAGAAGGGCTACGCGCCGTGGGATGCAGTGGTAGAGGCGACCGAGCATCGGCGTCGGCCGATCCTGCTGACCGCTGCGGCGGCGAGCATGGGCATGATCCCCATCGCCCGCGAAGTGTTCTGGGGGCCGATGGCCTACGCGATGATTGGCGGGATCGTGGTGGCGACGTTGCTGACGTTGCTGTTCCTGCCGGCGCTGTATGTGGCCTGGTACAAGATTCGCGAGCCGAAGAAGGATTGAGTCAACAGCGACCCTCACCCTAACCCTCTCCCAAAGGGAGAGGGGACTGATTGGGGGATGCCTTGGAGATACGCCGACCCGAAATATCTTCGCTGAATCCATAATCGACTCGGTCTCTCAGGTCGATGTATGAAGCGAGACACCTCGGTCGGCTCCCTCTCCCTGTGGGAGAGGGCTGGGGTGAGGGGCTTTTCCTGACTCAACTCAGTCCTTGCGCCAGACGCTGGCCAACCAAGGCTGCTGCTCGCGCGGCAACCCCGCCGGGCGAAAGTAATGCTCAAGCTCGACAAACCCCGCGTCCGTCAGCAACCCTCGCCACGCCTCAAGATCGTGATACGAGCCATAACGCGGCCCGTTCCAGCCCTCACGATTATCCCCGCGCGGATTTGAGCTGAAGAGCACACCACCGGGCTTCAGGGCGCCATGCAATTGCTTGAGCACCCGCGGCAATTCCTGCAACGGCACATGAAAAAGCACCGCATTGGCAAAGATCCCATCAAAGCGTTCAACCGGCAAATCCAGCTTCAGAAAGTCCTGCTGCAACACTTCACAGCCACTGTCTTCACGGGCCATTCGCGCGAACTCTTGCGAACCGTCCAGCCCGACGGCGATGTGACCCATACGCGTAAACGTCTGCAAATCCCGCCCCGGCCCGCAGCCGAAATCCAGAACCGTGAACGGCGCCACACCTTGAATATGCCGCAGCAACGCATCGATGTTCTGGCTGACATCGTGGTCGCGGGTGCCTTCACGGAAGTCTTCAGCCACCGAGTTGTAGTGGCCGAGGGTGGTGGCGGTGATCTGTTCGAGATCGGTGGGGGTCTGCTTCATGGTGGGGATACGCGGGCAATTGGGGTTTGCCGAATATACGCCATGAAGCGGGGCTGCTGCGCAACCCATCGCGAGCAGGCTCACTCCTACATTTGAAATGCGTTCCCCTGTAGGAGTGAGCCTGCTCGCGAAAGCGGTTTCAGAGGCGCGGCATGATTCCGGATGAGCTCAGCGCTTGTTCAACCCCCGCGCCAACCGGTCCCCACCCAACTGAATCACCGCCACCAGAGCCACCAGCAACACAATCACCGTCAACATGATCTGGCTGTCAAAGCGCTGATAGCCGTAGCGATAGGCGATATCCCCCAACCCGCCAGCGCCAATCGCCCCGGCCATGGCCGACGAATTGATCATGGTCACCAACGTAATGGTGAAACCGCCGACAATCCCCGGCAGTGCCTCAGGCAGCAACACATGCCAGACAATGTGCCAACGCCGGCAGCCCATCGCCTGCGCCGCTTCGATCAAACCATGATCAACCTCACGCAGACTCACTTCGGCAATCCGCGCGAAAAACGGCGTCGCCGCAATCGTCAGCGGAACAACAGCGGCCCACACACCGTACGTAGTACCGACAATCGACCGGGTAAACGGAATCAGCGCGACCATCAGAATCAGAAACGGGATCGAGCGGAACAGGTTCACGAACGCGCCCAAGGCACGGTTCAACACCGGCGCTTCATAGATCCCGCCCTTGTCGCTGGTGACCAGGATCACCGCCATCGGAATCCCCACCAGCAACGCGATCAGCGACGACACACCGACCATCAGGAACGTGTCGATAAAGCCCTGCAACAAGCGATCAAACCACATAACCCGACACCTCCACTCGCTGCGCCCATTGCCCTGCGCGTTCACGTAATTGCTCGGCACTCAATGGCGAACCGCTGACGGCCAACAGCAGTTGTCCCAACGCATGGCCCTGAATCCGTTCCACGCCACCCTGCAGCAATTTCACCCGACCGCCGAGTGCTGTGAAAAGCGCGGCCAGATCCGGCTCATCACTGGCGCTGCCGGTGAACTGCAAGCGCAGCACCACAGCGGCGTCGGAGGACGGCGGCTGCGGGTGCAAACGGCTCTGCAATTCCTCCGGCAAGGCGTGTTGCAGCGGCGCGAGCAAGGTCTGGCTGACCTCGTGTTGCGGATTGCCGAACACTTCCCAGACCGGGCCTTGTTCGACAACCCGACCGTGCTCAAGCACGACAACGCGATCGCAGATTTCGCGGATTACCGCCATCTCGTGAGTGATCAGGACGATGGTCAGGCCCAGGCGTTTGTTGATCTCGCGCAGCAGGCAAAGGATCGACTGGGTGGTCTCCGGGTCGAGCGCCGAAGTGGCTTCGTCGCAGAGCAGAATATCCGGGTCATGCACCAGCGCGCGGGCGATGCCGACGCGCTGTTTCTGCCCACCGGAAAGTTGCGCCGGATAGGCTTTGTGCTTTTCTTGCAGGCCAACCAGTTCGAGCAGTTCGCGCACCTTTTTTTCGCGTTGTTCTTTCGGCACACCCGCGACTTTCAGCGGCAGTTCGACGCTCTGCCACACGGTCTTGGCCGACATCAGATTGAAGTGCTGAAAGATCATGCCGATGCGTCGGCGCAAAGCGACGAGACGGTCTTCATCGAACTCGCCAATGTCGACCTGATCGATCAACACCCGCCCCGACGTCGGTTGCTCCAGACGATTGATGGTGCGGATCAGCGATGACTTGCCGGCGCCGCTGCGGCCGATGATGCCGAACACTTCGCCGCGCTGAATCGCCAGGTCAATGCCCTGCAAAGCCGCGACCGGACCTTGCCGGCCGTTGTAGGTTTTGCCCAGGCCGATGAAGCGTACGTGGGCGCGATTCAACTCCGGGTGCAGCTCGGTTTTTTCAGCATTGTGTGGCTCTGGAGTATCCAGTCGCCGTTGGATCGCGGCCGTCATGCTCAGCTTTCCCAACCGGCTTGATACAGCTTGCCGTGGGCCTTATCCAGCGCCGCGCGAACGACCGGCGAGTGTTGGTAGATGTCGACGAATTTGATCAGGCGCGGATCGGTTTTGCTTTTCGGCTGGATGACGAACTGGATCACGTATTCCTTGTGGTCGAGACCGTCGAACAGCAGTGCCGAACCGGCATCGAAGGTCTTCGCCAGGCGGATGTAGGCGGGGTAACCCTGGACCAGATCGGCGTCGTCATAGGCGCGCACCAATTGCACGGCTTCGACCTGGAGGATTTTGATCTTCTTCGGGTTGGCGACAATGTCATCTTCGGTGGCTTTGTAGCCGACGCCCGGTTTCAGCGTGATCAAACCGGCCTTGGCCAGCAGTTGCAAACCACGACCACTGTTGATCGGGTCGTTGGCGATGGCGACGCTGGCGCCTTCGGGCAGCTCATCGAAGCTTTTGTATTTTTTCGAATAGAGGCCGACGTTGTTGATGATCCCCGGGGCGAATGGCACCAGATCAAAACCCGAGGCGGCTTTGGCGTTTTCGAGGAAGGGGATGTGCTGGAAGTAGTTCACGTCGATGTCGCCGGCGGCGAGGCTGACGTTCGGCGCGATCCAGTCAGTGAACTCCACCAGTTCGACTTTCAGGCCTTGTTTGGAGGCTTCTTCGACAGCAGCTTCCAGCGGAATGGCGAAGGCGGCGGTGGTGCCGATTTTCAACGGGGCGTCGGCGGCGAAGATGGCCGAGCTGAACAGGCCGAGGGCCAGGGCCAGTGCTTTGACTGGGTGGGACAGGCGTTTTTTGGTCATGATGGGTTTTCCAGTCAGTGCATGAAATTTGTGGTGTTTGTTATGGCCTCATCGCGAGCAGGCTCACTCCTACATTTGGAATGCGTTCCCCTGTAGGAGTGAGCCTGCTCGCGATGCTTTTAGCGGCGAAACGCGGAGCCGGTGTGTTGCTCGGGCAACTGCGCCTCACCGTGAAACAGCTTCTCGCGCAAGCTGCCGCTGTCATACGCGGTCTTGTACGACCCACGCCGCTGCAGCTCCGGAATCACCAGATCGATAAAATCGACATAGCTCTCCGGCGTAACAATCCGCGTCAGGTTGAAACCGTCGAGGCCGGTCTCGGCGATCCACGATTCCAGCTCATCCGCCACTTGCTCAGGCGAGCCGACCACGGTGATGTAGCGGCCACCGAGGGCGTGCTGGTCGAGCAATTTGCGTCGGGTCCAGTCGTTGTTCTGCAGGTTCTTGGTAGCCGACTGGATGGCGTTGCTCTTCACGTACTGGATCGGTTCGTCGATCTCGTACTGGGAAAAATCGATGCCGGTCGACGCCGAGAAATGCGCCACACCGGCCTCGGCGCTGGCGTAACTCAGGTACTCGGCGTGCTTGGCCCATGCCGCCTCTTCGGTCGCGCCGACAATCACATTCAGGCCCATGAACACCTTGATGTCGTCAGGATTACGCCCGGCTTCGACGGCACTGGCGCGGACCTTGTCGACTTGAACTTTGGTCGACGGCTTGTTCTGGCCACTGATGAACACGCACTCGGCGTGACGCCCGGCGAACAGCAAACCGCGATCGGAACTGCCGGCCTGAAACAGCACCGGCGTGCGCTGTGGCGAAGGCTCGCAAAGGTGATAACCCTCGACCTGATAGAACTCGCCCTTGTGCTCGACCTTGTGCACCTTTTCCGGGTCGGCGTAGATCCGTTGCTCGCGGTCGTTGAGCACTGCGCCTTTTTCCCAACTGCCTTCCCAGAGTTTGTAGAGCACTTCCAGATATTCGTCGGCCTGATCGTAGCGACGGTCATGTTCCACCTGTTCGCTGAGGCCCATGGCTTTCGCAGCGCTGTCGAGGTAGCCGGTGACGATGTTCCAGCCGACGCGACCACGGCTCAGATGATCGAGCGTCGACATGCGGCGGGCGAACAGATAGGGCGGCTCGTAAGTGAGATTCGCGGTCAGACCGAAACCAAGATTTTTGGTCACGGCAGCCATCGCTGAAACCAGCAGCAGCGGATCGTTGACCGGCAACTGGATCGACTCTTTCAGCGGCACATCGACCGAGTTCTGATAGACGTCGTATACACCAACGATGTCAGCGATGAACAAACCGTCGAACAGCCCGCGCTCCAGCAATTGCGCCAGTTCGGTCCAGTATTCGAGGGTGTTGTAGCGCGTCGAGGTGTCGCGCGGATGCGTCCACAGGCCATGGTTGATGTGGCCGATGCAGTTCATGTTGAACGCGTTGAGCAGGATCTTCTTTTTCGCCGCGCTCATCAGATCGTCCCTCGCAACGGAGGGTTTTCGTCATTGAGGTAGTAGTTGCCCACCGCGTGATATTTCCAGCGCACCGGGTCATGCAGCGTGTGTACGCGGGCATTGCGCCAGTGACGGTCGAGGCCGTGTTCGATCAGGGTCGCCTGGCTGCCGGCCAGTTCGAACAGCGTACTGCCGGCGGCCAAAGAGATTTCAGTGCTGATCGCCCGTGCTTCGGCGACGGCAATCGAAGCCGCGGCGACGGTTTCTGCATTGGTCTCGGCTTGTGCGGCGTCGAGGAATTCGCCGGCCCGTTCAAGCAAGGCTTCGGTGGCGTGCAGACGAATACTCAAGTGGCCGAAGCTTTTCAGCGTCAGTGGGTCTTCGGTGGCTTTGTCGTTGCCGGAATCGATCCATGGGCGGGTTTTGCTGCGCACGAAGTGCAGGGCGTCTTCGTAAGCGGCGCGGGCGATGCCGGTGTCGATGGCGGCGTGAAGGATTTGTGCCAACGGGCCGACCGTGGTTGGCCGTTCGAAGGCGCTTTGGAAGGGCAGCACGTCTTCAGCCGCGACGAATACGTCTTCGAACACAACGGAGCCGCTGCCGGTGGTGCGCTGGCCGAAGCCGCTCCAGTCGTCGATCACGGTCAGGCCTTTGCTGTCACGCGGGACGAAGGCCAGTTGCTGCACACCGTTTTCATCGACCACGGAAGTCGGAATGCGCTGGGCGTAAATCGCCCCGGTCGAGTAAAACTTGCGGCCATTGATGCGATAGCCATCACCGTCGCGCTTAAGGCTGGTGACTCGGTCGTGGGCGGTTTTTGTGCCCAATTCCGCCAAGGCATTGCCGAAGCGTTGGCCGGCGAGTACTTCGGCGTATAGCCGTTGTTTTTGCGCGTGGCTGCCGTTTACGCGCAGCACTTCCAATGCATAAAAATGGTTCTGCGGAATCTGTCCGAGCGAGCCGTCGGCCTGAGCGATCAGGGCGATGACGTTGGCCAGGGTTACGTTGGACACACCCGCGCCGCCGTATTCCTTGGGCACGCTGATGCCCCATAGACCGGAGCGGGAAAATACATCGAGTTCCGGCAGTGGCAAGCGACGTTCACGGTCGCGCAGGGCGCTGTCGCGCTTGAAGTCTTCGGCCAGGTCGCTGGCGACGATCAGGGCTTGCTCATCGCTGGTGATGACCGCGACGTGATGGGAAAAAGTCATAGGTTTCTCCAGATGTCTGGTCGTCTCAGATCCAGGAATGTCGAGCAGGCAAAGCGCCGTTGAGGCGATAGGCGCCGACCGCGTGATATTTCCAGCGCACCGGGTCGTGCAGCGTGTGCACGCGGGCGTTGCGCCAATGGCGGTCGAGATTGAATTCGGCGAGGGTCGCGCGGCTGCCGGCCAGTTCGAACAGCTTTTCGCTGGCGAGCAGGGAAATCTCGGTGGTCAACACTTTCGCTTCGGCCACGGCTATCGAAGCGCGGGCGGCGGACTCGGCGGTGAGCGGTGCGGCGTGTACTTGATCCAGGACTTTGCCGGCCTTGCGCAACAGCGCTTCGGCAGCGTGCAGTTCGATTTTCAGTTTGCCGATGTCAGCGATCACGTAAAGGTCATCGCTGGCCCGTTCGACCTTGGCGTCGATCCATGGCCGCGCACGGGTTTTGACGAACTCGATGGCGTCGTCAATGGCACCACGGGCGATGCCGGCGTCGATCGCGGCTTGAATCAGCTGTGATACCGCGCCTTGGGTATTCGGGGAGTCGTTGATCTTCCAGTTGTCGACGACCAGGCTCGACTCGACGCGCACGTTATTGAGCAGAATCGTGCCGCTGGCGGTAGTGCGCTGACCGAAGCCCGACCAGTCATCAACGATGCGCAAACCCGGCGTGCCGCGACGGACAAAGGCCAGCACTTGCTTGCCGTCATCGTTGAGTGCCTTGACCGCCACCCAGTGCGCGAACAGCGCACCGGTGGAATAAAATTTCTGGCCATTGATCACGTAATCGTCGCCGTCGGCGGTGATTCGCGCTTTCAGTTCCAGGGTGTTTTTGGTGCCGCGTTCCGGGCCGGCATTGCCGATGCGCCAGCCTTCCAGAACACTTTGGAACAGCCGCTTTTTCTGCTCCTCGGTGGCGCTGCCGAGCACCAGGTTGATGATGCCGAACTGGTTCTGCGGAATTTGCCCCAACGCCGGATCGGCGGCGGAAATGATCGCAAACACCTCGGCCAAAGTGACAAAGGAAACCTGCGGGCCACCGTATTCGCGCGGGATGGCGATGCTGCCTAATCCGCTGCGGGTGAACTGTTCGATTTCCGACCACGGCAGCTTGCGCTGACGGTCGCGTTTGGCGGCCTGCACGCGGGCGACTTGCGCCAGTTCATGGGCGGCCTTGATGGCTTGAGCGTCGTTGCGCAAAACCTGCGCGGGCAACAACAACGGGGCGATGTCCAGATCCGACTGGACATTTGCGTCTGCCAGACTGGACATCAGTGCTGCTCCTTGGCTGCACGCAATGCCCTGGCGATCTGCACTGGGGTGATTGTGTTCCGGACCATACTACCTACCTCACATCTCATGAAAAACGCCGCAAAAGTGCGGCGAACGAAAGAATGTCCGGTGGTCCGGTTCATATACCCTAAGCGTGTATAAAAATTAAATAAACTAACTTTTAGGAATATGTATAGAAGGGGTGATGGTCTGATTGGTTAAGAGTTTTCAGGTGAGGGGGATAACCCCCCACCCTCGGCCAGACACATCAATCCTTGCGCGATTCGGCCGCCTTGAGTTCCTGCCTCAGAGGGACTTTCAGATAAGGATTTACACAGCCGATCTTCAAGGTACGTGGCGGCGCCCAGCGTGAGTTGTTACCGACTCGATCAAGGATGCAATACGTCACGTCCAGGCGCAGATCCTCGCCCGCTTCGACAATCACCGACGGTGGGACCCAGACCTGAATCGGCAAGCCGATATCCGCGGCGGTGACCGGCGCCAGATCCATGCGCACATCACCCCAGCGCAAGGTGATGGCGTCGTCCTCGGCCATGTTCAGGTACGGCTCGATGGTCAGCGGCACACCGCGTTTGATCTGGTTTGGATTTACACCCTGACGGCGAATGGTGTCGGGAATGGTCACCGGGGCCAGTTGCTGGTTTTCATCTGCGCTCAGTGTCGAGGGTTGCCCACCGGGGCAGTCAAGTTTGACCTGCACGCGCGTCGCTGCCGACAGCGCCGGACCCTGACCGACCTGCATCACCCGGTAGTGAATGCGCGCGGTACCGCTGGCGATGAAACTCTCCGGCACCCGTAGGCGCACTGCCGTGCCGATGTCATCCGCCGTCAGCACCCTGGAGGCGACATAGCATTTGTTCCAGAACAGCTCGATGAGGTCTCCGCTGTCCATATCGGGGTAGGGCGACACCTCGACCAGAAAATGTGCGGCGGCGCTCAGATTGATGCCGGTTTTTTGCGCAGGCGCCAGGATCGGCGCTGCCAGTTCGGGGGGATGCGAAGTGCGGGTCATCGATTTCTCTCCTTGAAGCCTTGCAGCGAAGTCCGTTTCTGGAAGAACAAAAGGCGTGAATAAACTGGCAATAAAGCTTTGAACTTTCATTCAGGTTGAATACGGGTTTATTGAACTAAGTGGTGCCAGTTGTCGACTAGATAAAAGTGTGCGGGATGGGGTGTCAATAGACGATATTAGCTAATCCGTGAATTACGAATTAATCAGAAGTTTCCTACGCTGCTGTGGTCATGTGCCTAGGCGGTCAGTAGAAATGAGCCACGGAACTCAGGGCTTTTTGGCGGGTTTTGCGCGGATTTATTCGAGCGTTGTCATGTCGGGTGGTGCGGGATTGAGACCGGCATTATCTGTTGCAGAACATATATATGTACCGCTTCGGATATGTTTTGTCTGGATAGGGGGTTGCTGAGGCGGGGTTTTAACAAAGGTAACTTCCATCCATGGAAGTTGCCGGTATAGCAATGAAAGTTCTCAGGCGTGATTCAAGAACTTGCTGAGAAACTGTTGAGTACGTTGTTCTTTCGGGTTGGCAAACAACGCTTTCGCTTCACCTTGCTCGACGATCACGCCTTTGTCGAAAAACACCACGCGGTTGGCCACGTCACGGGCAAAACCCATTTCGTGGGTAACGATGACCATGGTGCGCTTTTCTTCGGCGAGACCACGAATGGTCGCCAGCACTTCGCCGACCAGTTCCGGGTCGAGGGCCGAAGTCGGTTCGTCGAACAGAATCACTTCAGGCTCCATCGCCAGCGCTCTGGCTATCGCCACGCGCTGTTGCTGACCACCGGAGAGACGACGCGGATAAGCGTCTTCCTTACCGGCGAGGCCGACCTTGGCCAGCAGCTTTTTGCCCAACGCAACTGCCTCGTCGCGCGGCATCTTCTTGACCACGATCGGGCCTTCGATGACGTTCTCCAGTGCGGTGCGATGGGGGAACAGGTTGAAATTCTGAAACACGAAGCCAACGTGCTGGCGCAGGTTGCGCACCAGACTCTGCTGCTGGTTCAGCGGGCGACTGGTATCGATTTCGATATCGCCGACCTTGATCCGGCCGCTGGTGGGTTGTTCAAGGAAATTCAGGCAGCGCAGAAACGTCGTTTTCCCTGAACCACTGGGGCCGATGATCGCGACGACTTCGCCTTCCTTGACCTCCAGGTCGATGCCGTTGAGCACGACCTGACCCTTGAATTGCTTGGTCAGTTTTTCCACGACAATCATCGTCAGGACTCCTGGTCGTGCCGATTGACCCGCTCTTCCAACTTGTTCTGGAAGTGCGAAAGCACCGTGGCCAGAATCCAGTAGATCAGCGCGGCGGCAAGATACATGGTGAAGACTTCGAAAGTCCGGGCGGTAATCAGTTGCGCCTGACGGAACAGCTCCGGCACCTGAATGGTGGCGGCCAGTGCCGTGTCCTTGACCAGCGAAATGAAGCTGTTGCCCAGCGGCGGCAACGCCGTGCGCATCGCTTGCGGCAGGATGGCCCGGCGCAGGGTTTGCGCGCGGGTCATGCCGATACTTGCAGCAGCTTCCCACTGACCGCGTTCGATCGAACCGATCGCTGCGCGCAGAATTTCACAGGCGTACGCGGCCATGTTCAGCGAGAAGCCGATCAGTGCCGCTGGCAGCGGATCCAGTTCGATTCCCAATTGCGGGAAGCCGTAATAGATCACGAACAGTTGCACCAGCAACGGCGTGCCGCGAAAGAACGACACGTAGACGCGCGCCAGCCAGCTCACTGATTTGAAGCGCGACAGGCGCATCAACGCCAGGCCGAAGCCCAGCAGCAAGCCGAAGAACATCCCGCCGAGGCTGAGGACTACCGTGTAGTACGCGCCCTTGAGCAGAAAGGGCGCGGAGTCCAGCAACAGCGCCGTGGTTTCGGCGAGTTGCTGGCTCAACTGCGGGAAGTGCGCTTCGAATTGAAATCCAGCTTCCATTATTTAGTGACGTCTGCGTTGAAGTACTTCTCGGACAGCTTCTTCAAAGTGCCGTCTGCACGCAGTTCGTCGATTGCCTTGTTCACGGCAGCCAGCAGTTCAGGTTCGCCTTTGCGCAGAGCAACACCGGCTTCCTGACGGGAGAAAGCTTCACCGGCAGCAACGGTTTTCGGGGCTTTCTTGGCATATTCAAGTGCAGCCAGACGGTCGATCAGGATGGCGTCGGTGCGGCCGTTGTTCAGGTCGGCGAACTTGGTCGGATCATCATCGTAGGTGCGCACGTCAGCGCCCGGCACGTTGGCGCGGACCCATTGCTCGTAGTTGGTGCCCAGGCCCACACCGACTTTTTTGCCGGACAGGTCATTGGCGGTCTTGATGTTCAACGCGGCTTCTTTGCTCTTCAGCACCAGCGCCTGAATACCGGAAACGGTGTACGGCTCGGAGAAGTCATACTTCTTCTTGCGCTCGTCGGAGATGGTCACCTGATTGACTACAACGTCCAGACGCTTGGATTCCAGCGCCGCGAGGATGCCGTCCCACTTGGTCGGCTGAATCTTGGCTTTGACGCCGAGTTTTTGCGCCAGCGCTTCGGAGAGTTCAACTTCGAAACCGGACAGTTTGCCGTCGGCATCGACGAAGCTGAACGGTGGGTAAGTGCCTTCCAGGCCGACGTTGATAACGCCTTTGTCCTTGATCTGTTGCAGCTGCTCACCGGCCACTGCCTGGCCGATCAGACCGGCGCTCAGCGCCAGGCCCAGCGAACCCACCAGCAGATTGCGACGTAGTGCGGAAAAATTCATGACAAGCCCCTGTGTTTTCTTATGGAAGACGCTTAAGGAAAGTTGGCGAATGGGTGATTCGACGACAGCGCTATCCTGCCTTAAAGCAGCTTATGCGTCTTGCGCGAAATTCGCCTGCGGCGAGACTATAAGATGTCTGCTTTAGACTTGAAAATACTTAATATTTGAAATGTTATTCTTTATTGGAATATGAGGTTCGTTCCCACGCTCTGCGTGGGAATGCCTCTAGGGACGCTCCGCGTTCCAGCTCTCGAAGGGACGCAGAGCGTCCCGGGCTGCATTCCAACGCAGAGCGTGGGAACGATCAGTCAGAGGAAATCCTTGTAGGCGAACAACGCTGGCGCCCCACCGGTGTGCAGGAAGATGATCGGGCCTTCATCAAAACGCTGACGACCAATCCCATCAAGCAAACCCGCCATCGCCTTGCCGGTGTACACCGGATCGAGCAACACCGCTTCCTGACTCGCCAGCAATTTCACCGCCGCCAACGTCCCGGCATTCGGCTCGCCATAACGCGGGCCAAAGTATTCGTCCCACAACTCGACCTTGAAACTGGCTGGCAGTTCGACGCCGAGCAGCTCTGCCGTGCGTTCCGCCAGACCCTGTACCTTCGGCCGCTGGTCTTCTTCGCTGCGCGAAACCGTCACGCCAATCACCGGTAATTGCGGCAGCACTTCGCTCAACGCCAACGCCAGACCACTGTGAGTGCCTGCACTGCCCGAGGCCAGAACCACCGCGGCAAACTCCAGCCCGGTGTCCTTGATCTGCTCGGCCAGTTCAAGCCCAGCGCGCACGTAACCCAAAGCACCGAGAGCATTCGAACCGCCGACCGGCACCAGATACGGCTTCTTGCCGTTGCTGCGCAAACGCACGGCGAGGGCGGCCAGTTGTTCGTCGGCGTTGTCGAGGTTGTCGACCAGTTCGACTTTGGTATCGAACAGATCCAGCAGCAGGCGATTGCCGTTGCCGGTGTAATTGCTGTCGTCGCTGCCCAGCGGATTTTCCAGCAGCGCCACACAGCCCAGGCCGAGCTTGGCGGCCAGTGCAGCGGTCTGACGAACGTGGTTCGATTGCACGGCACCGGCGGTGATCAGCGTGTCGGCGCCTTGCGCCAAGGCGTCGGCGGCGAGGTATTCGAGCTTGCGCAGTTTGTTGCCGCCCATGGCCAGCGGCGTCAGGTCATCGCGCTTGATGTACACCTCGCGGCCGAGCCAGGTGGACAGGCGTTCGAGTTTTTCCAGCGGCGTCGGGTGATTGAGCAGATCGAGGCGGGTAAAGCGGTCCAGCTGTTGTTTGATCATGAGTCCGTACTGGCTTGGAAGATGAAAGGACTATAGGCACGTGCTTTTGCAGGGGCAACCGCCAATCGCTTATAGCTAAATCGACTGAGCCCAGCACTATCGGTTCTTAATTCGCCCTCGCAGCCTTGCCGTAAAGTAGTCGCCGTTGACGCGGCCAGACAGTCCGGCCGCCCCTGAGGAGTCTTTACCGTGAGCGAGCGTTCCAGCCATTGGCAATTGCAGACCATCGTCAGTCAACTGCGCAGCGCGCGGGATCAGTGGCGGGCACAGAACGGCCGGGCGTCCGGCGAGCAGGGTGGTCGCGAGTTGCCGTCGCGGGCAGCGATGGCGGAGATTCTTGAAGCGCTGTGTGGCGCGCTGTTCCCGATGCGTCTGGGACCGGTGGATTTGCGTGAAGAGAGTGAAGACTTCTACGTCGGTCATACCCTTGATGTCGCACTGAATGCCTTGTTGGCGCAGACCCGTCTGGAACTGCGCTACGTCGCCCGCCATAGCGCGCAGGCCGACACCGAAGTCGAAGCCCGCGCGATTCAGATCGTGCAGGATTTCGCCCTGGCATTGCCGGGCCTGCGCACGCTGCTCGACACCGATGTGCTGGCGGCCTATCACGGTGATCCGGCGGCGCGCAGTGTTGATGAAGTGCTGCTGTGCTACCCGGGGATTCTGGCGGTGATTCACCATCGTCTGGCGCATCATTTGTATCGCGCGGGTTTGCCGTTGCTGGCGCGAATCAGCGCGGAAATCGCTCATTCGGCGACCGGCATTGATATCCATCCGGGCGCGCAAATCGGCCGGAGCTTCTTCATCGATCACGGTACGGGTGTGGTGATTGGCGAGACGGCGATCATTGGTGAGCGCGTGCGGATTTATCAGGCCGTGACGTTGGGCGCCAAACGTTTCCCGGCGGATGAGGACGGGCAGTTGCAGAAGGGCCATCCGCGTCATCCGATCGTTGAAGATGATGTGGTGATTTATGCCGGAGCGACGATTCTCGGGCGGATCACCATTGGCAAGGGTTCGACCATTGGCGGCAATGTGTGGCTGACGCGCAGTGTGCCGGCGGGGTGCAATTTGACCCAGGCGAATCTGCAGCATGATGACGGGACGCAGAAGTAGGCTCTGAAATTGCGTTGCGGCGTCTGGCCTCTTCGCGAGCAGGCTCGCTCCCACACTGGAATGCGTTTCAAATGTGGGAGCGAGCCTGCTCGCGAATGATTTTCAGACCAAATCAAGATAATGGCAATCAGCCAATTCTCCAGTGAACGAATACCCTCAAACCCGCGTCATACCCATCCTTGAGCTAGCGTAGGAAAACTACCGCCTAGCCGTACGATTAGTCCTTACCCCCCTATCCATGTTTAACTTGAACGTTCATTCAAGTTAAACCGGTGGTTCGCTGCCCGCTCACAACAGGAGGCTTGCCTTTGCTGAGTCCGATCATTTCAGCCACGTTTCAACCCCTCGAGGTGCACGTTTCATGAGTGCATCGTCTACCCCCGCCAGCGGTCTGGTACGCATGAATCCGCCGGTGTTCTATTTCGCCGCGACGGTCATTCTGCTGTTTGGTCTCGTCGTCATTGCCATGCCGGAACAGGCCGGCGCCTGGCTGCTGGAAGCGCAAAACTGGGCGGCCAATACGGTCGGCTGGTACTACATGCTCGCGATGACCCTGTATCTGGTCTTCGTGGTGGTCACCGCCTTATCCGGCTACGGTAAGATAAAACTCGGTGCCGACCACGACGAGCCCGAATTCAGTTATCTGTCCTGGGCCGGCATGCTGTTCGCCGCCGGGATCAGCATCACGCTGTTCTTCTTCTGCGTCTCTGAACCGCTGACTCATATGCTGCAACCGCCGCAAGGCGAGGCGGGTACGGCGGACGCGGCGCGCCAGGCCATGCAGATTCTGTTTCTGCACTGGGGCCTGCATGGCTGGGGCGTGTTCGCCTTTGTCGGCATGGCGCTGGCCTATTTCGCCTATCGCCACAACCTGCCGCTGGCGCTGCGTTCGGCGCTGTATCCGCTGATTGGCAAACGCATCAACGGCCCGATCGGTTACGCGGTGGACGGCTTCGGCATCATCGCCACGGTGTTCGGTCTGGGTGCCGACATGGGCTTCGGAGTACTGCACCTCAACTCGGGCCTCGACTACCTGTTCGGTATCGCTCACACCCAGTGGATTCAGGTCGGCCTGATCACGCTGATGATGGGCGCGGCGATCATCGTTGCCGTCTCCGGCGTCGATAAAGGCGTGCGGGTGATGTCCGACATCAACATGCTGCTGGCTTGTGCGCTGCTGCTGTTCGTGTTGTTCGCCGGGCCAACCCAGCATCTGCTCAACACCTTGATCCAGAATCTCGGCGACTACCTCGGCGCCTTGCCGATGAAGAGTTTCGACCTCTACGCCTACGATAAACCGAGCGACTGGCTCGGCGGCTGGACCGTGTTCTATTGGGCCTGGTGGATTGCATGGTCGCCGTTCGTGGGCTTGTTCATCGCACGGATTTCCCGTGGCCGGACCATCCGTGAATTCGTTTTCGGCGTGCTGTTGATTCCGCTCGGTTTTACTCTCGCGTGGATGTCGATCTTCGGCAACAGCGCCATCGATCAGGTCCTCAACCACGGCATGAGCGCGCTGGGCATGTCGGCCATCGACAACCCGTCGATGAGCATTTACCTGCTGCTGGAAACTTATCCATGGAGCAAAACCGTCATCGCCGTGACGGTGTTTATCAGCTTTGTGTTCTTCGTCACCTCTGCCGATTCCGGCACTGTGGTGCTCTCGACGCTGTCGGCCAAGGGCGGTAGCCCGGACGAAGACGGGCCGAAATGGCTGCGGGTGTTCTGGGGCGCGATGACCGCGCTGATCACCAGTGCGCTGCTGTTCTCCGGCAGCATTGATGCGCTGAAGTCAGCGGTAGTGCTGACCTCGTTGCCGTTCTCGCTGATTCTGCTGCTGATGATGTGGGGTCTGCACAAGGCGTTCTATCTCGAGTCGCAGAAGCAGATCGCGCAGTTGCATTCGCTGGCACCGGTCTCGGGTTCTCGGCGCGGCACGGGCGGCTGGCGACAGCGCTTGAGTCAGGCTGTGCATTTCCCGTCGCGGGACGAGGTGTACCGCTTCATGGACACCACGGTGCGCCCGGCGATTGAAGAAGTGACGGCGGTGTTCGTCGAAAAAGGCCTGAACGTGGTCACCCAACCGGACCCGGCGAATGACAGCGTCAGCCTCGAAATCGGTCATGGTGATGCGCATCCGTTCATCTATCAGGTGCAGATGCGCGGCTACTTCACGCCGTCGTTCGCGCGTGGCGGCATGGGTTCCAAGCAGCTCAACAATCGTCGCTACTATCGCGCCGAAGTGCACTTGAGCGAGGGCAGTCAGGACTACGATCTGGTCGGCTACACCAAAGAGCAGATCATCAACGACATCCTCGATCAGTACGAGCGGCACATGCAGTTCCTGCATCTGGTGCGTTGATCGGCGACTGGGCGCCGGGACGTTTTACGACTCGGCGCTCAGCACCATGAACAACACCATCGCCGCCACCGGCACGCCGAATACCGCACTGCCAATGGCTATTTCCGATCCCACGGACTGTCCGGCATGCACCACGCCCACCGCACCATTGATCACCGTCAACGCCAACCACAGCGCGGCGAAGCCGTAGCCCATGGTCTGGCGGCTGAAGCCGATGCGCTCGCCGATGTAGAGCATCAGGGCGAGCAGGATCAGGCCGAAAAAGATGATGATGGCGGTGTGCATGGCGGGTTCTGCCTGGTGGATGGGTATCGCCTGAAAGACCGCTATCGCGAGCAGGCTCGCTCCCACAATGGATCCCGGCTGGACATAAATTTCATGTACACAGGAAATCCCTGTGGGAGCGAGCCTGCTCGCGAAGGGGCCACCTCGGTGTTCTTTAGAGCATAGCCAATCCAGCCCACTGTTCTTTTATCTGACCATTGATAGTTTGTGGCTAGTGCGCGATGTCGGTTCGCAGAACAGAGTTAGCTCTCAGATAACGATCAATTTCAGGATGTGTCGTTTGAATTACTCCCCGAGAGTTACGCCTATAGTTGCCGACATTAAATGGCTTGAAGAATGGGTTTCCTATGAAATTCCCGGTCGTTCTGCACAAGGATGCCGATTCAGACTACGGAGTTATCATCCCGGATGTCCCGGGCTGTTTCTCCGCAGGCACTACGGTCGCTGATGCTTTTGAAAAGACTCAGGAGGCGCTGGCGCTTCACTATGAGGGTTTGGTCGCCGACGGCGCGCCTTTGCCTCAGATGCGGGACATTGATGCTCATCTCGATAACCCGGATTACGCGGGAGGGATCTGGGGCGTGGTCGATTTTGATATCACCCCGTATTTCGGCAAGTCAGTGCGTTTTAACGCCACGCTGCCGGAGCAGTTGCTTGAGCGTATTGACCAGACAGTCCGCCGTGACCAGCGCTATCGATCCCGTTCCGGATTTCTCGCGGCGGCCGCCTTGCGCGAACTGTCGGTATAGCGAAGTCAGGTGCTTTCCCGTTCGATGACTTGGCACTGCAGCAGGTTCAGCCGCTGCACCTCGTCGCTCGGCAACACGCCAAGACTTTCCAGCACGCGCGTTGCTGCGAGCACGCCGATCTCCAGCGCCGGTGGTTTGATCGTACTCAGGCTGGGCAGCAGCATCTCGGCGAACGGGTAGTCGCCGAAGCCAAGAACGGCGCAATCTTCGGGGATTTTCAAACCCGCGCGTTGCCCGGCAAGCAAGCCGCCGGCGGCGAGGTTGTCGTTGGCGAAGATGATCGCGTCGGGGCGCGGTGTGGTGTTCATCAGGGCGTCCATTGCCTGTTTGCCGGCCTCGAATGGTGCGCGATCAGCGTCAGGGGCGTAGATCCAGGGTTCCAGGCCGGATTCTTTTAAAGTCGCCGCGTAACCGTCGCGGCGCTCCAGTGCGCTGAAGTCCCCCGGCGCGCTGTTCTGCACGAAGGCGATGCGTCGGTAGCCTTTTCCCAGCAGATGTTTTGCCGCCGTCACGCCCACTTCAAAATGCGAAAAACCGATCTGCATCGGCTCCCGATCCGGTTGGTAATCCCACGTCTCAATCACCGGAATATCCGCCTCGGCGATCATCTTTTCCGTACCCGCACTGTGAAAGTGACTGGTCAACACCAGCGCCGCCGGCGACCAGCCGAGAAACGCCCGCACGGCGTTTTCTTCCTGCTCGGTGCTGAAGTAACTCGACGCCAGCAACAGCTGATAACCGTGACGGCTGAGCGTGTCGCTGAAGCCTTGAATGGTATTGGCGAAGATCGGCCCGGAGATGTTCGGGATCACCATGCCGACGATTTTCCCCCGTGCCGAGGCCAGCCCGCCGGCCACCAGGTTCGGCACGTAACCCAACTCAGCTACCACCGCCGCAATCCGCTCGCGACGCTCGGGCGAAACCTGCTCCGGCTGGTTGAAGTAGCGCGACACGGTAATCGCCGAAACCCCGGCCTCACGCGCCACGGCATTCAGGGTCACACGTCCGGCGCCACGGCGTTTGCGCGGTTTTTCTTCGCTCAAGGCTCGATCCTTCTTAAAAACCAAATCGCATATAAAAGTAATTTTTCAGTATTGGACGCTCTATGTGCAGCTTGCCAATACTGTCGATGGTAGCGCTAACAAAGCGCGCTGTCTGCTACTCGCTCGAGCGAATGCCCAAGACACCGATTCAGGCGCTGTCGTCGCAGAACGGCAGCGGTTAAGGGCTAATTTCGAGCGGGCAAACATGCACAACATTCCTGGGGCGACACACAAACTGGCGCAATCGATTCGCGCCGCTGGTTGGTTATTTACGGGGTTGGCGGCGCTGCCGTTGCCCAACGCATTCGCTGCCGAGAGCAGTGATCAGGAGCCAACACTCAAATCGGTGACCGTCACTGCCACACGCCGCGAAGAATCGCTGCAAAAAGTGCCGGTCGCGGTGTCCGTCATCGATGGCGAACAGCTTGAGCGCGACAACCGCAACGGCGTAGCGAGCATCGTCCAGCAGGTGCCGTCGCTGAACTTCCGCACCGGCGCATCGAACAAGGACACCTCGTTGTTCGTGCGCGGCGTCGGCACCATTTCCACTTCTCCAGGCGTCGAGCCGACCGTGGCGACGGTGATCGATGGCGTGGTGTATGCGCGTCCGGGTCAGTCCACGCTGGATCTTCTGGATCTGGAGCGCGTCGAAGTATTGCGTGGCCCGCAAGGCACGCTGTTTGGCAAGAACGCCTCGGCCGGTGTACTCAACATCACCAGCAAGGCACCGACCGCCGAGACCCACGGCTACATCGATCAGTCGTACTACAGCGGCAACGAAAGTCGCACCCGATTTGGCATCGGCGGCAGCCTGATTCCGGACGCGTTGAAAGGCTCGATCAGCACGCTGTTCGGCACCTACGACGGCAACGTCGACAACCAGCACAACGGCCAAGAGGTCAACGGCTACAACCATCGCGGCGTGCGCGGCAAACTCGAATTCACCCCGAATGACGACGTCACCTTCACCCTGATTGCCGACTACATGCAGTCCCACGACGACGGCCCCAACGGCGTGGTCAGCAAGTCGCTGACGCCGGCCTTCACCAACGCACTGAGTCCGGTCAATGCAAGCAGCCACAACCGCGACATCAACACCGACACCCGCTCACACGTTGAGGACACCAACAAAGGCTTGTCCGGCCAGCTCGACTGGCAATTGGGCGATTACACCCTGACGTCGATTACCGCGTGGCGTGGATGGGACAATACGCAGTATCAGGACGGCGACCGTCTCGGTACGGTGACGGCGGCGTTCCCCGGCACGGCGGACAAGGGCGATCTGGCCTTCGATCAATATTCGCAAGAGCTGCGTTTGGCCTCGCCGAAGGGTGAATTCCTCGAGTACGTCGGCGGCCTGTTCTACATGCACGGCAAGGACGACGAGACCTATCAGCGCACGCTGACAACGACCACGCGCACCGACCGTGGTGTCGCCGATTACAGCACCACCAGCGACAGCTATGCGGTGTTCGGTGAGAGCACGCTGAACTTCACCTCGGACTTTCGCGGCATCGCCGGCCTGCGCTACACCCACGATGATCTCGAATACGATCACCGCCGCGTCTCGACTTCGGCGACCACCGTCAGCGGCATTCAACCGGCGACCAGCAGTTCCGGTTCGGTGGACGAAGACGGCTGGTCCGGTCGCCTCGGCGTGCAGTACGACCTGAGTGATACGGTCACCACTTACCTGACCTACTCGCGCGGCTACAAAGGCCCGGCCTACAACGTGTTCTTCAACATGCAGCCGCGCGACACCGAAGCACTCAAGCCGGAAACTTCCAACACCTGGGAGGCGGGCATCAAAGCCACGTCCTGGAACAATCGTCTGACCACCAACCTCGCGGTGTTCCACAGCGAGTACGACAACTATCAGGCTAACTTCTTCGACACCGTCGCCGGCCAGGTTGTGACGCGTTTGATCAACGCTGGCAGTGTCAGCACCGAAGGTGTCGAACTCGATTACGCCTTGCAGGCCACCCAGCAACTGAAACTGTCCGGCGCACTGGCCTACACCCGCGCACGGATCGACGAATTCGCCTGCCCGGCGGGCGCGGCGGCGTCGTGCAACGTCAACGGCAAACCGCTGCCGTTCAGTCCTGACTGGAAAAGCTACGTGCGCGCCGACTACAGCATCCCGCTGGATAACGGTCTGGATATCGAACTGGGCACCGATTACAGCTGGCAGAGCGAAGTGCAGTACGACATCAGCCAGAACGCCGACACCAAGCAGGGCGCCTACGGTCTGTGGAACGCCAGTGTCGCGCTGGCCGATTACAGCAATGGCTGGCGCGTGGCGCTGCTGGGCAAGAACCTTACCGACAAATCCTATTCGCCGTTGCTGGCCAGCGGTGGCAATTACATCTATCGCGCCGTGCCACGGGATGACGAGCGCTACTTCGGCGTGCAACTGCGCAAGGATTTCTGAGATGAGCAGACAGTTGAAACTCGGCGCGTTCCTTATGGCCACCGGGCACCACGTGGCGGCGTGGCGTCATCCGGATGTACCGGCGAATGCGGGACTGGATTTCGCCCATTACAAGCGGCTGGCGCAGATTGCCGAGGCGGCGAAGTTCGATGCGTTGTTTGTCGCTGACAGCGTCGCCGCGCCGACTCAGGACATCGCCAGCCGCATGGCGCGCTCTGATCACTTCGAACCGCTGACACTGCTCTCGGCGTTGAGTGCGGTGACCGAGCACATCGGCCTGATCGCCACGGCGACCACCAGTTACAACGAGCCGTATCACGTGGCGCGCAAATTCGCTTCGCTCGATCATCTCTCGGGTGGGCGCGCGGGGTGGAATCTGGTGACCTCGGACAACGCCGCTGAGGCGCTGAATTTCGGGCGAGACGAACACATCGGTCACGCCGAACGCTACAGCCGCGCTCGGGAATTTCATCAGGTGGTCACCGGGCTTTGGGACAGTTGGGAGGATGATGCGTTTGCGCGCGACAAGGCCAGCGGGGCGTATTACGACCCTGCAAAGCTGCACGTGTTGGACCACGTCGGCGAGCACTTCCGGGTCAAAGGCCCACTGAACGTCGCGCGCTCGCCGCAGGGGCAACCGGTGATTGTTCAGGCCGGCTCTTCGGAAACCGGGCGCGAATTGGCGGCGCAGACGGCTGAAGTGGTATTCACCGCGCAGACTTCCCTGGCCAGTGCCCAGGCGTTTTACGCCGACCTCAAAGGACGCTTGCCCAAGTACGGGCGCAGCGCCGATTCGTTGAAAATCATGCCCGGAGTTTTTGTCGTCGTCGGCGGCACCGAAGCCGAGGCGCAGGAAAAGTGTGAAACGTTTCAGCAATTAGTCGAACCCGAGGTTGGCGTCGCCTTGCTTGGGCGTATGCTGGGCAACTTCGATTTGTCGAAGTACCCGCTGGATGGGCCGTTGCCTGAACTACCGCTAACCGAAAGCGGTCAGCAGAGCCGGCAGAAATTGCTGACGGAATTGGCGGGCCGCGAGAACCTGAGCCTTGCCGAACTGGGTCGCAAGATTGCCGGCGGGCGAGGGCATTACAGCCTGGTCGGTACGCCGGAGCAGATCGCTGATCGCTTGCAGGAATGGTTCGAACAGGGAGCGGCGGACGGTTTCAACGTGCTAGTGCCGCACTTGCCCGGCGGGCTCGAAGACTTCGCCAATGGCGTGGTCCCGGAACTGCAACGGCGTGGGTTGTTCAGAACTGAGTATGAGGGCCGGACCTTGCGTCAGAACCTTGGCCTGGCTCGACCCGGCAATCGATTTGTGTAACACCCTTCGCGAGCAAGCTCGCTCCCACAGGGAAATGCATTCCAAAGGTGGGAGCGAGCTTGCTCGCGAAGCAGTCGACACCCATTTCAAGACAGACAAGAGAGGATTCGATGACTTACACCGCTGCCGAAAACCGCTACGACTCCATCCCTTACCGCCGCGTCGGGCGCAGCGGTCTGGTGCTGCCGGCGCTGTCGCTGGGCCTGTGGCACAACTTCGGTGACAGCACGCCGATCGACACCCAGCGCGCCTTGCTGCGCACCGCGTTCGATCTGGGCATCAATCACTTCGACCTGGCCAACAACTACGGCCCGCCGTACGGCAGCGCCGAGACCAACTTCGGTCGCCTGCTGCGCGAAGACTTCAAGCAATACCGCGATGAACTGATCATCTCCAGCAAGGCCGGTTGGGACATGTGGCCCGGCCCTTACGGTCAGGGCGGTGGCTCGCGCAAATACGTGTTGGCCAGCCTCGACCAGAGCCTGCAACGCCTGGGGCTCGACTATGTGGATATCTTCTATTCGCACCGCTTCGACCCGGACACCCCGCTGGAAGAAACCGCCAGCGCCCTCGCCACCGCGGTGCAACAGGGCAAGGCGTTGTACATCGGTATCTCGTCGTATTCCGGGGTGAAAACCCGCGAGATCGCTGCGCTGCTCAAAGAGTGGAAAGTGCCGTTGTTGATCCATCAACCGGCCTACAACCTGCTTAATCGTTGGGTGGAAAAAGACCTGCTGGATACCACCGATGAACTCGGCACGGGTGTGATTGCTTTCACGCCGCTGGCGCAAGGTCTGCTCACCGACAAATACCTCAACGGCGTGCCGGCGGATGCGCGGGTCAATCGTCCGGGGGGTGGTTCGTTGCAGGCTTCGCACTTGTCCGACGCCAACATTGCTCACGTGCGCGCATTGAACGAGATCGCCAAGCGCCGTGGTCAGAGCCTGGCGCAACTGGCGCTGGCGTGGACGCTGCGTGATCCACGGGTGACCTCGGCGTTGATTGGTGCGAGTCGGCCGGAGCAGATTATCGAGAACGTTGGGGCGTTGAAGAATTTGAGCTTCAGTGCTGAAGAGCTGGCGGAGATTGACCGGTTTGCGCAGGAAGGCGGGATCAATCTTTGGGAGAAGCCTTCGACGGCGGAGTGATGAAGGTTGGGTTGGGTCAGCAAGATCCAACCCCCTCACCCCAGCCCTCTCCCCCAGGGGGGCGAGGGGGAAAGGGAGCCGATCTTCATGCTTTTCAAAACTTGAGTTCAACCCGACATTTCAGGTCGATGTAGCTCGTACAAACACCTCGGTCAGTCCCCTCTCCCCCAGGGGGGGCGAGGGGGAAAAGGGAGCCGATCTTCATGTTTTTCAAAACTTGAGTTCAACCCGACATTTCAGGTCGATGTAGCTCGTACAAACACCTGGGTCAGTCCCCCTCTCCCCCAGGGGGGCGAGGGGGAAAGGGAGCCGATCTTCATGCTTTTCAAAACTTGAGTTCAACCCGACATTTCAGGTCGATGTAGCTCGTACAAACACCTCGGTCAGTCCCCTCTCCCTTTGGGAGAGGGTTAGGGTGAGGGGCTTTTGGCTGTAAAAACGACTCAACGAAAAAACGGCACATCCCCCAACACCGTCGCCCGCTGCATCACCCGCCGCGCAGGCCGGTAGTCATCCACCGCGTAATGCTGCGTCACGCGGTTATCCCAGAACGCAATATCGTCCTGCTGCCAACGCCAGCGAATGGTGAATTCCGGTCGCGTCGCATGGGCGAACAGAAACTTCAGAATCGCTTCGCTCTCGGTTTCCGACAGCTCATTGATCTTCGACGTGAAGCCTTCATTGACGAACAATGACCGCCGCCCGCTGACCGGATGCGTACGAATCACCGGGTGCGACAGCGGCGGATTCTTGCGTCGGGCTTCTTCCCACTGCGCCAGCGCTTCAGGCGTGTTGCCATAACGCTCCAGTGGAAACGAGCGAGTGAAATCGTGGGTTGCAGTCAGCCCTTCCAGCAAGCCTTTCAGCGGCGCCGACAGCGCTTCATACGCGGCAATGCCGCTGGCCCACAACGTGTCACCACCAAACTCCGGCAGCAACTTGGCGCTGAGCACCGCGCCCATCGCCGGGGTCGGCAGGAAGGTCACGTCGGTGTGCCAGATCGCGTTGTCGCGCACGTCGGTGACGGCGGTGTCGAGGATCAGCACCTCCGGTTGTTCCGGTACGTTCGGGTAGATCGGGTGAATGTGCAGGTCACCAAAGTACGCAGCGAAACGCGCCTGTTGCGGCGGCTCGATTGGCTGATTGCGGAAGAATAAAACCTGATATTTGAGTAGCGCCTGCTCGATGGCGTCGCGGTGTTCCAGGCTCAAAGGCTGGCTGATGTCGACGCCGCTGATCTGTGCGCCGAGGGCTGAGCTTAATGGGGTGATGTTGAGGCTGCTCATGGTCTTTCTCTTCGAATTCGGGGTTCAAGCTTTTGTGGGAGCGAGCCTGCTCGCGAATGCGGAGTGTCAGGCTAAAGTGCAGTGACTGATCCGACGCTTTCGCGAGCAGGCTCGCTCCCACAAGGGAAGTTTCACAAGGCGATTTAGTGGGCCTGGCCGTGCCACGGCACCAGTTTGCGCTGCAGGGCGCGCAGGCCCATTTCCATGGCGAAGGCGATCAGGGCGATGACCAGAATCCCCAGTACCACCACATCGGTGACCAGGAATTGCGCGGCCGACTGCACCATGAAGCCCAAACCGCTGGTGGCCGCGATCAGTTCAGCAGCAACCAAGGTCGACCAACCCACGCCCAGACCAATACGCACACCCGTGAGAATGTCCGGCAACGCGCTGGGCAAAATCACATGACGAATCAGCTGCAAACGCGTCGCGCCCAACGACTGTGCTGCACGCAATTTCGCCGGATCTACCGTGCGCACGCCGGTCGCCGTGGCAATGGCAATCGGCGCGAAAATCGCCAGATAAATCAGCAGCACTTTTGACAATTCGCCGATGCCGCACCAGATCACGATCAGCGGCAGATAGGCCAGCGGTGGGATAGGGCGGTAGAACTCGATCAGTGGATCGAGCACGCCACGGGCAATGCGATTGGCGCCGATGGCAATGCCCACGGGCACGGCGGTCAGGATCGCAAAACCGAGGCCCAGACCGATGCGGCTCAGGCTTGCGCCGAGGTGCTGCCACAACGTCGAATCCATGTACCCCGTGGTCGCCAGCAACCACCCCTTTTGCAGCACGGCGGAGGGTGGCGGCAGGAACAGCGGCTCGATCAATCCAGTGGCCGTCACCCCCCACCAGATCGCCAACAATGCAAACAAGGTCAGCAAGCTGATCCAGCGTGTGCTGAGGCTGCGGCGTACGGGAATCGCCGCCGAAGCGCTGACCGGTTTTACCGCAGCCGAAGAAACGTCGTAACTGCTCATGCACGCTCCTGCCGTTGCCCGGCGCTGCGTTGCGAGAACACTTTGCTCAGCACGTGTTCGCGGGTTTCGATAAAACGCGGATCGGATTTGATCGCGCGGGCGGATTCGCCGGCGGCATAACGCTGACCGAAGTCTAGATGCAGGCGCTCAACGATCTGCCCCGGATTCGGCGCGAGCAGAATCAGGTCAGTGGCGAGGAACACCGCTTCTTCAATGTCATGGGTAATCAGGAAAACCGGCTTGGCCGTGCGCTGCCAGACTTGCAGCAACAGCTCCTGCATCTGTTCGCGGGTGAACGCGTCGAGGGCGCCGAAGGGCTCGTCCATCAGCAATACACGCGGATCAGCGGCGAGGGCGCGGGCGAGGCCGACGCGTTGTTTCTGGCCACCGGAAAGCTGCCAGATACGACGGCTTTCGAAACCCGAGAGATCAACCAGCGCGAGCATTTCACGGGCGATTTTTTCGCGCTTGTCCCTGGCGATACCGGCCAGTTCCAGACCGAATGCAACGTTGGCCAACACGTCCTGCCAAGGCAGCAACGCGTCGTCCTGGAACACCACGCCACGTTCGGCGCTCGGGCCTTTGACCGGCACGCCGTCGAGGGTGATGCGCCCGGCGCTCGGTTCGACGAAACCGGCAATCAGGTTCAACAGCGAGGTCTTGCCACTGCCGGACGGGCCGAGGGCGACCAGCAATTGCTGAGGCCCCAGGGTCAGAGAAATATCCGCCAGCACCGGTTCCGGGCTGCCCGGGTACTGTGCGCTGATGCGCTCCAGCTGTAGCAAGGCCATCGCAGTTAACTCCCGATCAGTTGGTGATGAATTTGGCGCTGACGTACGGCGCGTAGTCCGGCAGAACGGCTTCGACCTTGCCTTGCTCCTTGAGGAACGCGGCGGTGTCAGTGATGGCTTTGGTGGTCGGCGCGCCGAGGCTGACGACCTGATCAGCCGCGAGCGGGTAGACGTTGCCTTGCAGCAACAGCGGAATGTCGCTGGCCTTGGCGCCGGAGAGTTTCACCAGTTTGTCGACGTTGGATTGGTCGGCGAGCCAGGCTTTCGGGTCTTTGCGGTAATCGGCGTAGGCGTCGAGGGTGACCTTGGCGAACGCGGTGACGATTTCCGGGTGCTTCTCGGCGAAGTCTTTACGCACGATCCACGCATCGAAGGTCGGTGCACCGAACTTGGCCAGTTCGCCGGAGGTGATCAGCACTTTGCCGTTTTCCTTGGCCACGCCCAGCGCCGGATCCCACACGTAAGTGGCGTCGATGTCACCGCGTTTCCACGCGGCGATGATCGCTGGCGGGGCGAGGTTGAGCACGGTGACTTTCGATGGGTCGATGTTCCAGTGCTTCAGCGCCGCGAGCAGGCTGTAGTGACCGGTGGAAACGAACGGCACGGCGATTTTCTTGCCGATCAGATCTTGCGGAGTCTTGATACCGGAACCGTCACGGGCGACCAGTGCTTCGGCAGCGCCGATCTGGGTAGCAATGAGGAAGGTTTCGACCGGGACCTTGCGGGTAATCGCAGCGGTCAGCGGACTCGAGCCGAGGTAGCCGATCTGCACGTCACCGGAGGCGATGGCGGCAATGATGTCGGCGCCGTTGTCGAACTTGCGCCAGGCGATATCGGCTTTGGTGGCTTTTTCGTAAGCGCCGTCAGCCTGGGCGACTTTCGCCGGGTCAACGGTGGTTTGGTAGGCGACGGTGAGGTCGGCGGCCTGAGCCAGAAAACTCGCGGCAGCCAGGGAGGCTACGGCGAGCAGGCGAAGCGGGAAATTCAGTTTCATTGAAAAGCTCCATATCAGGCGACCGAGCGTCGGCGTGAAAGGAGACTAAATGATCTAAGAATCAGTAAATAAATAACTTTTTAGAATGAGCTTATGAGCGGAAAAATCTAAGGAGGGGCTCAGATCGTTCCTACGCTCTGCGTGGGTATGCAGCCGGTGACGCTCCGCGTCACCTGGACGCGGAGCGTCCCTTGAGGCGTTACCACGCGGAGCGTGGGAACGATCAAAATTGTGGATATTCGGATCTTGCGTTCGACGTTAGATCTTTGCCCCCTCACCCCAGCCCTCTCCCCCAGGGGGGCGAGGGGAAAGGGAGCCGATCTCTGTGCTTTTCAAGGCCTGAGTTCGGCTCGGTATTTCAGGTCGGCGTACTTCGCACCAGCAACCCGGTCAGTCCCCCTCTCCCCCAAGGGGGCGATGGGGGAAGGGAGCCGATCTCTGTGCTTTTCAAGGCCTGAGTTCGGCTCGGTATTTCAGGTCGGCGTAACTTTCATGAGCACCTGGATCAGTCCCCTCTCCCTCTGGGAGAGGGTTAGGGTGAGGGGCTCTTCAGTTGCTGATCGCCAAAATACTCGCCTGATACGACCCGACAAACACATCAAAATCCCCAACCTCGTTCTGCTCCAGCTCAGCCTGCGCAGCCAAAGAAGTACGTGCCAACTCCTCAAACTTCGCCTGCTCATCCGCCGCCAATGGCTCGCTGCGGAAGAACTCGGCATGCGCCTGGCTCTGACGCAGGGAGAACTGCGCAAAGCTTTCCTTGTGCTCAGCCATCGCCGCCAACACCTGTGCGGATGGCGTCAGGGACGGATCACTGACCTTGGCCAGTTGCGCATCGAGCGCCTTGCTGTGCGCATCGCCGCCATGGCTCTGATCCAGCAACGCCGCCAATGGAGCAATCTGTTCCAGCAGCTCGGCCGCCCAAGTCTTCATCTCGACCGATTCACCGTCACGCTGCAATTGCAGGCCCGGACGACGACCTTCCTTGACCACGCTGAGGAAGTTCGACGTCGCGTTGCCGCACGAATTGTTGGTCAGCAACGGGCTGTCGTTCAACGCGCAGTACAGCAGAAACGCGTCGAGGAAGCGTGATTCAGTGAGATCGATGCCCATCGGCAGGAACGGGTTGATGTCCAGGCAACGCACTTCAACGTACTGAATGCCCCGGGCCACCAGCGCCTGGATCGGCCGTTCGCCAGTGTAGGTCACGCGTTTCGGGCGGATGTTGGAGTAGTACTCGTTTTCGATCTGCAGGATGTTGGTGTTCAGCTGCACCCACTCGCCATCCTTGTGCGTGCCGACTTCAACGTACGGCGCGTACGGCGTGGCCACGGCTTTGCGCAGGCTGTCGGTGTAGCTCGCCAGATCGTTGTAGCACGGCGTCAGACCGGCCTGGGCGTTGCTCTGATAACCGAGGTCGCTCATGCGCAGGCTGGTGGCATACGGCAGATACAGAGTGTCCGGATCGAGCTGTTCCAGCTGATGCGAACGACCACGCAGGAACCCGGCGTCGAGCGCTGGCGAGGCACCGAACAGGTACATCAGCAGCCAGCTGTAGCGGCGGAAATTACGGATCAGGGCGATGTAGGAAAACGACTGAAAATCGCGATCGGTGCCGACAAACCCTTCGGTCTCACGTAGCAACGGCCAGAGCTTTTCCGGCAGGGAGAAGTTGTAGTGAATCCCGGCAATGCACTGCATGGTCTTGCCGTACCGCAGGGCCAAGCCCTTGCGGTAGACGTACTTGAGCTGACCGATGTTGGAGGTGCCGTAATAGGCAATCGGGATATCTTCCTCGGCCGGCAACGGACACGGCATCGATGGACTCCACAGGTACTCGTTGCCGAGCTTGCTGTAGGCAAAACGGTGAATCTTGTCCAGGCTCGCCAGCGTGTCGGCCGGGTCGGGCAGGGCGGGCGTGATGAATTCCAGCAGCGACTCGGAGTAGTCGGTGGTGATTTGTTCGTTGGTCAGCGCGGAACCCAAGGCTTCGGGGTGCGGCGTTTGCGCCAGGCGACCTTCGCTGGTCACGCGCAGGCATTCACGTTCGATACCGTGCAGGCACTGCTCGAGCAGAGAGAGGTTAGCGCGCTCGCCGAGCAGAGCCAGGCGGCGGTTGAGAAGTTCGCTCAATTTGGATTCCTTCACGCGTCAGTCGCCCCAATATGGGGGTGGGCAGGACGGTCTACAAGGGTGAAGTTGAAACTGGCGTTTTCGCCTGGTTTTGTAGCGGCAGGCCATTTGCCGGTCAGTCAGGAACTGCACAATCCCTGTGGGAGCGAGCCTGCTCGCGAAGGCGGTGTGTCAGCCAACATCTGCATTGCTGATACACCCTCTTCGCGAGCAGGCTCGCTCCCACAGGATTCGTTGCGCCGAAATTAACCCAAATTGATGACCACAAGCTACAGGACAGCGAACGTGCCTTGCGCTTTTGCGACCAGTTTGTCGCCCTGCATCACGTCAGCTTCGACCACCAACGTGCGCCGGCCCGGGTGGATAACCCGCGCCGTGCACAGCACCTCGCCATCGGAAACGGCGCGGATATAGTTGATCTTGCACTCGATGGTCGCGCTCTGCTGATCGAAGCCGTGGGTGCTGGAACAGGCCAGCCCCATGGCGATGTCGACCAGACTGAACAGCGCGCCACCGTGCAATTTGCCGCCGCGATTGCGCAGTTCCGGTTCCAGCACCAGGGCGACTTGCGCCACCCCGGTTTCCAGGCTGTGCAGGCGGCAGCCCAACAGCTTGAAAAACGCGCTCTCGACGAGCCCGGCCGGAATTTCCATCAGCGTTTCTTCAACTGCTTGGCGTTGGCGAACAGCGAGGCCATCGCGTTGTTCACTGGTGCGGCGGTCGCGGTTTCCTTGCGTGGCGCGTTGTTCGAAGGCTGGCGCTGAGCCGAGCCCGGACGCGAGCCACGGGCGCCGTCGATTTTCTCGCCCGGGGTGTCGCCCATGCGCATCGACAGGCCAACGCGTTTGCGCGGAATGTCGACTTCCATGACCTTCACTTTCACCACATCACCGGCCTTCACCGCTTCGCGCGGATCCTTGATGAACTTCTCCGACAACGCCGAGATGTGCACCAGACCGTCCTGATGCACGCCGATGTCGACGAATGCGCCGAACGCGGTCACGTTGGTCACCACGCCTTCGAGGATCATCCCCAGTTGCAGATCCTTGAGGTCTTCGACGCCTTCCTGGAACTCGGCGGTCTTGAATTCCGGACGCGGGTCGCGGCCCGGTTTTTCCAGTTCCTGGATGATGTCGGTCACGGTCGGCAGACCGAAGGTCTCGTCGGTGAATTTCTTCGGATCCAGACGCTTGAGGAAGCTTGCATCGCCGATCAACGAACGGATATCACGGTCGGTTTCAGCGGCAATGCGCTGCACCAGCGGATAGGCTTCCGGGTGCACCGCCGACGAATCCAGCGGGTTGTCGCCGTTCATCACGCGCAAGAAACCGGCCGCCTGTTCGAAGGTTTTTTCGCCCAGACGCGCGACTTTCTTCAGCGCTGCACGGGTTTTGAACGCGCCGTGCTCGTCGCGGTGCGCGACGATGTTTTGCGCCAGCGTGGCGTTGAGGCCGGAGATCCGCGCCAGCAGCGCCACCGAAGCGGTGTTCACGTCAACGCCTACGGCGTTCACGCAGTCCTCGACCACAGCGTCCAGACCGCGCGCCAGTTTCAGCTGCGAGACGTCATGCTGGTACTGGCCGACACCGATGGATTTCGGATCGATTTTCACCAACTCGGCCAGAGGATCCTGCAGACGACGGGCGATGGAAACGGCGCCACGGATCGACACGTCGAGATCCGGGAATTCCTTGGCCGCCAGTTCCGACGCCGAGTACACCGATGCACCGGCCTCGGAAACCATGACCTTGGTCATTTTCATCGCTGGGTATTTTTTGATCAGCTCGATCGCCAGTTTGTCGGTCTCGCGGCTGGCAGTGCCGTTGCCGATGGCGATCAGGTCTACCGAGTGCTTGGCGCACAGGGCGGCCAGAATGGCGATGGTCTGATCCCACTTGTTGTGTGGCACGTGCGGGTAAACCGTGGCGTGATCCAGCAGTTTGCCGGTGGAGTCAACCACGGCGACCTTGCAGCCGGTACGCAGGCCCGGGTCGAGGCCCAGGGTTGCACGCGGGCCAGCCGGGGCGGCCAACAGCAAGTCGTGCAGGTTGTGGGCGAACACGTTGATCGCTTCGGTTTCGGCACCGTCACGCAGTTCGCCGAGCAGGTCGGTTTCCAGGTGCGTGTAGAGTTTGACCTTCCAGGTCCAGCGCACCACTTCGCCGAGCCATTTGTCGGCCGGGCGGTTCTGATTCTGGATGTTGAATTGCTGGCCGATCATGCCTTCGCACGGGTGCATGGTGCCCGGCAGCTCGTCGCCGACTTTCAGCGCGGAGCTGAGGATGCCTTCGTTGCGGCCACGGAAAATCGCCAGCGCGCGGTGCGACGGCATGCTTTTCAGCGGTTCGTCGTGTTCGAAGTAATCGCGGAACTTGGCGCCTTCCTCTTCCTTGCCGGCGATGACGCGGGCACTGAGGGTCGCTTCCTGCTTGAGGTAGTTGCGCAGTTTTTCCAGCAGGCTGGCGTCTTCGGCGAAACGTTCCATGAGGATGTACTTGGCGCCTTCCAGCGCGGCTTTCACATCGGCCACGCCTTTTTCGGCGTCGACGAAGCGCGCGGCTTCGGTTTCCGGGGCCAGGTTCGGGTCGTTGAACAGGCCATCCGCCAGGTCGCCGAGGCCGGCTTCCAGGGCGATCTGACCCTTGGTGCGGCGCTTCTGCTTGTACGGCAGGTACAAGTCTTCGAGGCGGGTCTTGGTGTCGGCGAGTTTGATGTCGCGCTCGAGGGCAGGGGTGAGTTTGCCTTGCTCTTCGATGCTGGCGAGGATGCTGATGCGCCGTTCGTCGAGTTCTCGCAGGTAGCGCAGACGCTCTTCCAGATGACGCAACTGGGTGTCATCGAGGCTGCCGGTGACTTCTTTCCGGTAACGGGCGATGAAGGGAACGGTAGAGCCTTCATCGAGTAGCGCGACGGCCGCTTCGACCTGTTGTGGGCGTACGCCGAGTTCCTCGGCAATGCGGCTGTTGATGCTGTCCATAAAACCACCTGACATATTGTGAAATCAGGCTCGCAGGCACGGAAATAAAGGCCCGGAGTCTGGTTGAGCGGCTAGAAAATTGCCGCTGCCTGGGTCAAAAGGCAGCCCATTGACCCGTGAAATCGAACAATTACTGCGCAGGACAGGAAAAAAAGCCTGCCACCTGCGGTAACGATTCAGACGTTGCCTGGCACAAAACGCCGCGCATTATAACCAGCGTTCTGTCATTCGGGGGCGTCGCAGTCTGTAGGCATAAACCCCGGTTTTCTGGCAGTGAAGGAAAAATCTGCTAACAATGCACACGGTGCGTATAACGGCAGCTACGCCATAATGCGCGCCGAGCTAAAAGGAGCATCCAATGAGCAGCACTGCACAAACTGCTGAAGGCGAAAAAATTCTCATCGTTGACGACGATCCGGGGCTGAGCAGCCTGCTGGAACGTTTTTTCGTCAGCAAGGGCTACCGTGCCCGCACCGTACCGAACACCGAACAGATGGATCGTCTGCTGTCGCGTGAAGTTTTCAATCTGGTCGTCCTCGACCTGATGCTGCCCGGCGAAGACGGTCTGACCGCTTGCCGCCGCCTGCGTGGCGCAAACAATCAGATTCCGATCATCATGCTCACCGCCAAGGGCGATGAGTTGAGCCGCATCAAGGGGCTGGAACTGGGCGCCGACGATTATCTGGCCAAGCCGTTCAACCCGGACGAGCTGATGGCCCGTGTCAAAGCCGTCCTGCGTCGTCAGGCCGCTCCGGTACCGGGCGCGCCGGGTAGTGAAGACGAAAACGTCACCTTCGGTGATTACGTGTTGTCGCTGGCCACCCGCGAACTGAAACGCGGCGACGAAGTGCACATGCTCACCACCGGTGAGTTCGCGGTACTCAAGGCTCTGGTGATGAACGCGCGTCAGCCGCTGACCCGCGACAAACTGATGAACCTCGCCCGTGGCCGCGAGTGGGATGCCCTTGAGCGTTCCATCGACGTGCAGATCTCCCGTCTGCGCCGCATGATCGAGCCTGATCCATCGAAGCCGCGTTATATCCAGACTGTCTGGGGCGTGGGTTACGTATTCGTACCCGATGGTGCCGCCACCAAGTGATCGGTGATTTGTAGGAGCGGGTCTGCAGGTTTTGGTTGAACAGCCATGCCCGCAGACTCGCAATCCGCAATATGCGAGCATTGCTCGCTCCTGCAAGTGTGTAGCGGTTATAGATGAAAACCCCCGTCTGGTTCCCCCAAAGTTTTTTCTCCCGCACCCTCTGGCTGGTGCTTATCGTCGTGCTGTTTTCCAAGGCGCTGACCCTGGTTTATCTGTTGATGAACGAGGACGTGCTGGTGGACCGCCAATACAGCCACGGCGTCGCCCTGACGCTGCGTGCCTATTGGGCCGCCGATGAAGAAAACCGCGCGAAGATCGCTGATGCCGCCACCCTGATTCGGGTCGTGGGCGCCGGTGTGCCGGAAGGCGAGCAGCATTGGCCGTACAGCGAAATCTACCAGCGACAGATGCAGGCGGAGTTGGGCGCCGACACCGAAGTACGCTTACGCATGCACTCGCCGCCGGCGTTGTGGGTCCGCGCGCCGAGCCTCGGTGACGGCTGGCTGAAAGTGCCGCTGTATCCGCATCCGTTGCGCGGCCAGAAAATCTGGAACGTGCTCGGCTGGTTCCTCGCCATTGGCTTGTTGTCGACGGCGTCGGCATGGATTTTCGTCAGCCAGCTCAACCAGCCATTGAAACGCTTGGTCTACGCCGCCCGGCAGCTCGGTCAGGGTCGCAGTGTGCGTCTGCCGATCAGCGATACACCGAGTGAGATGACCGAGGTGTATCGCGCTTTTAACCAGATGGCCGAAGACGTGGAGCAGGCCGGACGCGAGCGCGAGTTGATGTTGGCCGGCGTGTCCCATGACTTGCGTACACCGTTGACCCGCTTGCGGCTTTCGCTGGAGCTGATGGGCGATCGCAATGACCTGACCGATGACATGGTCCGCGATATCGAAGACATGGACGCGATTCTCGACCAGTTCCTCGCGTTTATTCGTGATGGTCGCGATGAGTCGGTGGAGGAGGTGGATCTGACTGATCTGGTGCGTGAGGTCGCGGCGCCGTACAACCAGAATGAAGAGAGGGTGCGTTTGCGTCTGGAACCGATCCAGCCGTTTCCGCTGCGTCGGGTATCGATGAAACGCTTGCTGAACAACCTGATTGGCAACGCCTTGAACCATGCCGGCGGTCACGTTGAAGTCGCGGCTTATGTGTCCGGTGACGTCAGTGCGCCGTATGTGGTGCTGAGCGTGATGGACCGAGGCGCGGGGATCGATCCTTCGGAGCTGGAGGCGATCTTCAACCCGTTTACCCGGGGCGATCGTGCCCGCGGCGGCAAGGGCACAGGGTTGGGTTTGGCGATTGTGAAGCGGATTGCTTCGATGCATGGCGGCAATGTTGAACTGCGTAACCGGTCCGGGGGGGGATTGGAGGCGCGGGTGAGGTTGCCTTTGGGATTGATGTTGCCTCGGGATGCCGTTTAAACCATAGAACCCTCACCCCAGCCCTCTCCCAGAGGGAGAGGGAGCTGACCGAGGTGTCTTGCGTCATACATCGACTGAAAGACTGGGGCGATTGTGGATTCGGCACAGCAGGATAAGGTCGGCGGAGTTTTCCAATATCCCCCAATCAGTCCCCTCTCCCCCTGGGAGAGGGTTAGGGTGAGGGGCTCTTGCTCTCCGCTTTAGCCCTTGCCTTTGGTGCGGGTCATATTCGGCCCGCCATTCTTCTCAAGATGCTCAATGATGATCCCCGCCACATTCTTCCCCGTGGTGGTCTCGATCCCTTCCAGCCCCGGCGACGAGTTCACTTCCATCACCAGCGGCCCGTGATTGGAACGCAGGATATCCACCCCCGCCACCGCGAGGCCCATGACCTTGGCCGCACGCAACGCGGTCATGCGTTCTTCCGGGGTGATCTTGATCAGGCTGGCGCTGCCGCCGCGATGCAGATTTGAACGGAACTCACCCGGTTTGGCCTGGCGCTTCATCGCCGCGATGACTTTGTCACCGACCACGAAGCAGCGAATATCCGCGCCGCCCGCTTCCTTGATGTATTCCTGAACCATGATGTTCTGCTTCAGGCCCATGAACGCCTCGATCACCGACTCCGCCGCCGTGGCGGTTTCGCACAGCACCACGCCGATGCCCTGGGTGCCTTCCAGTACCTTGATCACCAGCGGCGCGCCGTTGACCATGTCGATCAAATCGGGAATGTCATCCGGCGAGTGGGCAAAACCGGTCACCGGCAAACCGATGCCGCGCCGCGACAGCAATTGCAGCGAGCGTAATTTGTCCCGCGAGCGGGCGATCGCCACCGACTCGTTGAGCGGGAACACGCCCATCATTTCGAACTGGCGCAACACCGCGCAACCATAAAACGTCACCGACGCACCGATCCGTGGAATCACCGCATCGAAGCCTTCCAGCGGTTTGCCGCGATAGTGAATCTGCGGCTTGTGGCTGGCGATGTTCATGTAGGCGCGCAAGGTGTCGATCACTACCATTTCATGCCCGCGCTCGGTTCCGGCTTCGACCAGACGGCGGGTGGAATACAGACGCGGGTTCCGCGACAGCACAGCGATCTTCATGCAACACCTGTGGAGGAGGTAGATACCGGGAACACCGGCTTGTCTTGTACATACTTGATGCCCGGATTGACGACCAGATGGCCATCGATCAGGGCTTTGGAACCGAGCAGCAGGCGATAGCGCATGGATTTGCGGCAGGCGAGGGTGAACTCGATCGGCCAGACCCGATCACCCAGGGCCAGAGTTGTGCTGATCACATAGCGCTCCTGCGCATGGCCGTTGGAGCTTTTGATGGTCTTGCGCGTCACCAGCGGTGCTTCGCAGCGGCGGTGACGCAACTGCACCACCGTGCCCAGGTGCGCGGTGAAGCGCACCCACTTTTCACCGTCACGCTCGAACGGTTCGATGTCGGTGGCATGCAGGCTGGAGGTGCTGGCACCAGTGTCGATTTTCGCTCGCAGGCCCGCGACTCCCAAATCCGGGAGCGCCACCCACTCGCGCAGACCGACAACGGTCAAATGGTCAAATGTCTTCAATAGAAAAAACCAACGATTAACGCGCCCAGGCCTCAGGTGAAACCTGGGCCAACGCTTTGAATGCAGGTTTGGCGAACCAGTAGCCCTGCATCAGAAATATTCCACAGTCCGCCAGGAAATCCCGTTCACCGGCGCTCTCAATGCCTTCGGCAATGACTGTAACGTCCAACTCCGCACAGATTGTGACAATCCCCCGAACGATCGCCTGACGAACACGGTCTTGATCGACATCGCGGATCAGCGCCATGTCGAGTTTGATCAGGTCCGGTTGGAAATCAGCCAGCAGATTGAGCCCCGAATAACCGGCACCGAAATCGTCGATGGCGGTCTTGAAGCCGAATTCGCGGTATTCACGCAGAATATTGGTCAAATGGCGATAGTTATCTACGTGCTCGCTTTCCAGGGTTTCGAAAATCAGCCGGTCGATAGGGAAACGATGTTTTTTTGCCGCCTCGAGCGTACTGCGAATACACAGCTCTGGACGATAGACCGCGTTGGGCATGAAGTTGATCGACAAGTGTGTCTGCATATTTAGATTGGCCGCGCCTTCGATGGCGCGGGTCCGGCAGAGCTGGTCGAAACGGTAGCGGTTATCTTCTGTAACCTGATCCAGCACACTGAGTGCGCCTTCACCGGCCACACCTCGAACCAACGCTTCGTGGGCGAAAACCGACTGGTCGCGCAGATCGACGATGGGTTGGTAGGCGAAGGCAAAATCGAAGCCCAGCGGCTCGCTTTGCTGGCAGCACTGGCAACCGGCTTTGGGCGACATTAATGAAGATGGAAATTTAGTCACTCGATCACTCCATGCCGATGCACCGGCCAAGATCACAGTCTATCTGGAGGGCTGAGTTCTTGCGCCCGACAGAAACGGTAGTACAGTTCCGACTACTGGCTGAACGAGGAATTCACATGGCGCAAAAACAGGAAGAGGAAGACAAGGTTCGTCTCGACAAATGGCTGTGGGCTGCGCGTTTTTACAAAACCCGTGCCCTCGCCAAAGCAGCGATCGAGAGTGGCAAGGTGCATTGTCGTGGTGAGCGCTGCAAGCCTGGCAAAGAGCCACGCATCGGCGATGAGTTCGAGATTCGTACCGGATTTGAAGTGCGCTCGGTGAAGGTTGAGGCGTTGTCGATTGTGCGACGCGGCGCACCGGAGGCGCAGGCGTTGTATGCGGAGACCGAGGCAAGTATTGCCAAGCGTGAAGCGGCTGCGGCAATGCGCAAGGCAGGGGCGCTGGGCGTTACCACGGATGGCAAACCGAGCAAAAAACAGCGGCGGGATTTGTTCAAGTTTCGTGGCGGCAGTAACGACGAGTAAGCGAGGCGTTTTGGCGTTGTTGGTGCTGGCCTCTTCGCGAGCAGGCTCGCTCCCACAGTAGATTGCATTCCAATGTGGGAGCGAGCCTGCTCGCGAATCGAGGGCGCAGCCCTCGCCGAAGACAGCTCGGAATCAGGCGCTACGCACCACACTCATCCGCGAAACCAGCGGCAACTTGCCCAGCAGCGCAAAGATCGGCGCTGTCACTTTCAGCCAAAAGTTCGACGCATGGTAGGCAAACGGCGTGTAGTAACCCCAACCCAACGCCCACACCGCCAGCAGCACACCGCCGATGTAATCGTCCTGACCCCAATGCGCGCCGGCCACCAGGCGCGGCAGCATGAACAACAGCGCCAGGCCCCAGATCGTCAAAAACTGCCCGACCGTGCGGCTGAACACCCCCATGAACAATGCCCAGATCAGCAACACCGAAGCGTGGTCACCCGGGAAACTCTGGCCCGAGCGATCCTTCAGCTCCCAGGTTTTCTCCAGGTGCGGGAAGTAATCGCTGATATGCACCGCGCCTTCCAGCACCATCGACGGGCTGCTGTGCTGCCAGTCCATATGGTCGGCGAACTTGGAAAACAGCGCGCGGATCACCACCATCAACAGCAGGATCGAGAAAAAACCGAAAAACGCGCGACGCACGTCAATGGCCTTGAACACCCAGTCGCCCTTGATCAGCAGCGTCAACAGAATCAGGCCGACGACGATGTCGAACGGACGCAGACTTGCAATTGCCCAGATGTGGAGCCATATCGGGTTGCTGGCCAGCGGTGCATTGAGCGAGCGGAACAGCCACTCGTCGAAAATCACACACAGCGAGTTGCCCGTAGGCCATAACCAGAAAGCCAGTAGCGCCAACGGCACTACGTTGCACAGAACCAGCCGGCCGAGGTTCCACCTAGATTGGAACAAACCCGGATTGTTCATAAAATGCCTCCCATGGCAGAGCAGTCGGCACCAAAAAGAGTGCCAAGAAGCGCAAATTTTCACGTCTTGTAACCATTTTGTCACCACATTCAGATACCCAAAATTATGACCGAGCTAGCGGATACCGATTTCACCCAACGTTTCATCTTCGATGACAGCGATACGCGCGGCGAACTGGTTGCGCTTGAGCGCAGCTACGCCGAAGTCCTTGCCAAGCACCCGTACCCGGAGCCGGTAGCGCAACTGCTCGGCGAATTGATGGCGGCGGCCTCGTTGCTGGTGGGCACCCTGAAGTTCGATGGTTTGCTGATTCTGCAGGCACGTTCGGAAGGCCCGATCCCGATGCTGATGATCGAGTGCTCCAGCGAGCGCGACATCCGTGGCCTGGCGCGTTACGACGCCGAGCAGATCATGCCGGACGCGACCCTCGCTGACCTGATGCCGAATGGCGTTCTGGCCCTGACTGTCGACCCGACTGTTGGCCAGCGTTATCAGGGCATCGTCGACCTCGACGGCGAAACCCTCTCCGACTGCTTCACCAACTATTTCGTCATGTCGCAACAGGTCGGCACTCGCTTCAAGCTGTTTGCCGACGGCCGTCGCGCCCGTGGCCTGCTGCTGCAGCAATTGCCGGCTGACCGTCTGAAAGACGAAGAAGATCGCGCCGCCAGCTGGCAGCACATCACCGCGCTGGCCACCACCCTGACCGCCGATGAATTGCTCAGCCTGGACAACGAAACCGTCCTGCATCGCCTCTACCATGAAGAGCAGGTTCGTCTGTTCGATGTGCAGAAACTGCGCTTTCGTTGCAGCTGCTCGCGGGAACGCTCCGGCAATGCGTTGGTCAGTCTCGGTCTGGAAGATGCGCAGCAATTGGTGGTCGAACACGGTGGCAACATCGAGGTTGATTGCCAGTTCTGTAACGAGCGCTACCTGTTCGATGCCACGGATGTTGCTCAATTGTTCGCTGGCGCAGGCGTCGACACGCCGTCAGATACCCGGCACTAAAACGGTTCAGCGCAGGTAAATTCACTGCGTAACGACGGAATTTCGCCGTTACGACGGGAGGACCCTACTCTTTTTGGGCTTTTCTGGCATAATCCGGCCCACTTTTTTCGCGGTAGTAGTGCACGACTTTCTACTACAAAACGTTTGGAGCACACTCGGCCACTGGCCGACGGGGAACCTCATGACGCAAGCCAATAACGCCGTGTACACCGATCTGAGTGTTGATGATCTGGTAAAAGAAGCCCTGAACCGCGGTGAGGGCGAGCTTGCCGATACCGGCGCTCTGGTTGTTCGCACTGGTCACCGCACCGGTCGTTCGCCTGTTGACCGTTTCATCGTTGAAGAGCCTTCCACCCAGGCCGCTATCGCCTGGGGCCCGATCAACCGCAAGTTCCCGGCCGACAAGTTCGACGCGCTGTGGGCTCGCGTTGAGGCGTTCAACAACGCGCAAGAGCACTTTGTGTCCCACGTGCATGTAGGCGCGGCGGAAGATCACTACCTGGCCGTGAAAATGACCACCCAGACTGCCTGGCAGAATCTGTTCGGTCGTTGCCTGTTCATCAACCCGGCCCAGTACAACCCGGCCGGTCGTGAAGAGTGGCAAGTGCTCAACGTGGCCAACTTCGAGTGCGTGCCTGAGCGTGACGGCACCAACTCCGACGGTTGCGTGATCCTCAACTTCGCACAGAAAAAAGTGCTGATCGCTGGCATGCGTTACGCCGGTGAGATGAAGAAAGCCATGTTCTCCGTGCAGAACTTCCTGCTGCCGGCCGCTGACGTGCTGCCAATGCACTGCGCTGCCAACATCGGCGAAGAAGGCGACGTGACCCTGTTCTTCGGTCTGTCGGGCACCGGTAAAACCACCCTGTCGGCTGACGAAAGCCGTTACCTGATCGGTGACGACGAACACGGCTGGGGCGAAGGCGTGGTGTTCAACATCGAAGGCGGTTGCTATGCCAAGTGCATCGACCTCTCCGAGAAGAACGAGCCGGTTATCTGGAAAGCCATCAAGCATGGCGCTGTGCTGGAAAACGTTGTTATCGACGACGCCAAGCACGCCGACTACGCCGATGTCAGCCTGACCCAGAACAGCCGCGCCGCGTACCCGCTGGAGCACGTTGCCAAGCGTTCCGAGCACAACCTGGGCGGCGAGCCAAACGCTGTGATCTTCCTGACCTGCGACCTGACCGGCGTACTGCCGCCAGTGTCGATCCTCAACGAAGAACAAGCGGCTTACCACTTCCTGTCCGGCTACACCGCACTGGTGGGCTCGACTGAAATGGGTTCGGGCAGCGGCATCAAGTCGACCTTCTCCACCTGCTTCGGCGCACCGTTCTTCCCGCGTCCGGCTGGCGAGTACGCTGAGCTGCTGATCAAGCGCATCCGCGGTTTCGGCTCCAAGGTCTATCTGGTCAACACCGGCTGGACCGGCGGCGGTTACGGCGTCGGCAAACGCTTCAACATCCCGACCACCCGCGCGGTGATCGCAGCGATCCAGAGCGGCGCGTTGATCGGTGCAGCCACCGAACACCTCGACACCATTAACCTCGACGTGCCACTGGCCGTTCCGGGCGTTGAAACCAACCTGCTCAACCCACGCAACACCTGGGCTGACAAGGCTGCGTACGACGAGGCCGCGAAAGCACTGGCTGGTCTGTTCATCGAGAACTTCAAGAAGTTCGAAGTGAGCGACGCGATCAAGGCTGCAGGGCCGAAGTTGTAAGATCTGTCGTCAATGAAGAAGCCGCCCCTTGGGGCGGCTTTTTTGTGGGCGTTTTTCTTGCTATGTGCCCTGCGAGGGCTTTCGCGTCAGCAATTCAGACAGCGAGTGAGTATTCATTGGGAAGTTCTTGAGTTTGTCTTGACTCACATACGCGGCTTCGATAACGCTCGTGTGTGAAGTCGGTAGTTTTCTTTGCTTTGGAATATCGAGACTCGGTTCACTCGCTGATTTTTTGCCGAGTGAAGTCTTGGAGGAAAGAAGCCTGGAGTCCTGCAGTCGGTAACCGCGTTCATCCGTGGAACCCAGAAGATTCAGATCTTGCTCGAGACCTAGTACGTGCATCACTGACAAGTACGCTCCCATTGTGACGCCTGCACTACCTGCTTCCAGTGAGCGTAATGTCATGACTGACATTCCAGCCCTTTCAGCGACTAGTTTTGCAGTGAGTCTGCGCCTAAGACGGGCCAGTTTCAGGCGCTCACCAAGATCGTTCAAGAGTCGTGCAACCTTCGGAAGTAGCGGCGAGGTTCTCCTGGCCATAAAGCTAAAATTCCTTCGCTTTTGGGGTGATAACAACGGAATAATTACAGTTGACCGGGGGGCAAGGAGTTACGTTTACCCTTGGGTCATTCAACCTTCTGAGCGCCCCATCACTCAACTGTCTGACGTAATCACGGCCATTTTTGCCTGGCATGCATCACTCTCAAATACTTCCACACATTCGTCTTTGATCGTGTAAACGATGACGTAACTGGGGGTTGCGACGATTTCCCGTGTTCCTTCAACTCTGCCCTTTTTGTACAGCGTTGGACGCTGTCGGGCGAGCTCCCCTTTTGATTCAAATATTTCATCGAGGTCAGCCGCTGCTTCAGGGTTGTCCTGACTAATACGATCCATAATCCGCTCTCGGTCAATATGCGTCTCCGGACGCCAAATCAACTTCATTAGCGCACTCGTTTACGCAGGGCATCACGCTTGGCGGCAAATATTCGGCGGGTTTCTTCATCGCTAATACTAGGTCTTGGATCGTCAATACTGATCTGTACCTGTCGTTTGAACCATTCATCATATGCGGCTGCCTCATGCGCTTGTTTCATTGCTTCGGCGCGATCAGGACGAGCGTATGTTTTCATTTGCGATGGGTCATAGCTGGAAGCGTCAACATCGAACTGGTTGATACCCAGTCCTCTCAAATAGGTCACCAGTGTTTCAAGCCTTTTGAACAGGCGCACCTGGCCACTCCGTTGCGCTGTTAGCAGATATTCTTCATTGCCATGCTGAATTTGGATCGCCCAGCCACCAGACTTGGCGACGATACTTGTGCTTCTTACAGAGCCGTTTTCAATCAGGCGACTGAGAGTGCTGTGATCAATGGTTTCAGTGGTCATGGAGGCAAACTCTTGGCTGAACAGTGGCGTCCATCGTACGCAATCAATAGTAGTTTGCAAAATTCAACTCCTGGCAGTAGACACCGAGTGTCCAAAATTACGTTCGTTGGTGAGGCAGGCGATTCTCGTCGGAAACACACCTGCCTCAGATTTTTTTCAGGCTGGATCCTTCCAATTGAGCATTTGCTGCTGTGCGACTTGCAGCAGGTCACAGCCATCCTGTGTCAGCAGATAAAGGGCGTGGGTGATGTGGGGGATGTCTTCGACGTCGGCTTGTTTGAAGCTGAGGCAGTAGAGGGTGCGTAGCAGATCGGCGGAGGCGCGCAGGCGCTGGACGGCGCATTCGAGGATGTCTTGTGGATTGGCCGTTGTGTCGATGATCAGGGGCTTGGTGTCGGTGAGGTTGGATTCGAGGGCGCGGTAGCGATCGGTGGTGAATTGATTCCAAGTTGTCATTTTTTAATCCTCAATTGCTTCGAAAGAAGCCACCGCATCGTGACCAAGCGACAGGAGGCAACTGTGTTCGGGTTGGTCAACCGGTGAGGATCGCGCACATACCCGGCACACCCGAAGGTGTCCCAAACACAGTCACCATAAACCGCAGGCAAGTGAGTGCCGGCAGCATACAGCGCGTGCGTATACACGATCCAATCGGGTGACCAAGCCCGAGCCGCTGATTTGGCAGCGACAGTCACGACTATAGATTTGGCTTACCAAGCTGCGATAGGCGGCAAGGGAGTCTGGGTTTGTAGGAATGGGACGAATAGCGGATAGGCCATTGCTGTAGGTTTTTTCGTCCGTTCACGCGCCACGGCCTTCAGCCAATAACCCGATACGCCGCCACATCCAGCACACTCGTCGTCAACCCCGTCGCAGGCGCGTAGATCGGGCCTTTCACCGCCGAGAACGGCACGCCTTTGCTGCCCAGAGACACGTAGCGTTCGCCTTTATCCAGTTCGGTGAAGTAGGTGTAGGAGATGTTGTGCATCCGTTTGTACCGGGCTTCATCGCGGACGATGCCGTTGGTGAGGTTTTGCAGGTCGGTTGGGGTCAGGTTGAGGGTTTTGTTCAGTTGTACGCCCCAGCGCTTGAGGCAGGTTTCGGCGTAGTGACGGACCACACGGCCAGGTTCCACCAGGGTTTTCAGGTCGCTTGCGCTGGCAGGCACGCCACCGTCAGCTGTGGCGTTGCCGGCCATGGTCGCGTGGCGGCCGGCCATGGGGTAGACGCTGGTTTTGGTGCCGGTGGCGGTCTGCGGGATCACGCAACTGAAACCTTTGGAGCGTTCATCGCGGGCATAGAAAGCGACATATTCTTTGACGTTGGCGCCGAGTTTGACCCGGTTTTCCTGGAAGTTTCCGATACCCGGAACAGGGTCCAATGCAAAGATGTTCACCGGAATGTTTTTAAGTTGGCTGTCCTTTAACATCGCATTGGCCAGCATGTGGCAACTTATGCCGCCTCGGCTCCAACCCACCAGATTGACGCGGGTGGGAATAATGCCATCTTTGCGGAACGTTCTGATGATCCCTTCCTGTAACTTCTGTTGAGTAATGCTGCGGTCGCCGTAGTTGTACTTTCGCCACATCCACGAGCCTTCGACTTTGACATCGTCAATAGGAATACCGGCGGCTTTGAGGCGGTTGTATTCGGCCTCGGTGAGTTGTACGCGCTGCCAGTCGCATTTGCCCTTGATGACGTTGAGGGCATGCTGCACGTTTTCCTCCCAGCCCTTGCCGAACAGTGTGCCGGTAAGGCCGTATTCCTTGGTCTTGGTGAACAGGTCGTCAGCTTGCAGGTTGCCGCTGCCGGGTCCGTCGACGACGATCCATTCGGCGAACTCGCGGCCGGTATGGTTGGCAGCCAGTGTGGAAACCAGTTCGCCGTCCCAGAAGTTTTCATGGGCGGTATCGAACTTGTTGGAACCCGTGCCGCAAAAAAATATAGTTAAAACTGTCATGGTGTTGCTCTCGTTTAGTTGTAAGAGCGAACAAGTTAGTGCGGGTTTCATATATAAATAAAGAGTTCTGGTGTTTCCGGATTTGTAGCAGGTTTTAGTTATATGTTGTTTGTGGTGGTTTTTGTTTGGCAACTTCAAGCAAGTCGCAACTGTCCTGTACCAGTAAATAAAGGGCGTTGACGATGTTGGGAATATCCTTCACGTCAGCCTGTTTGAAACATAAGCAGTAGAGCGTTTCCAGCAAATCACCGGCCGCGCGTAAACGCTGATCGGCGGCATTGATCAGGTCGGTCTGGCTGGAGTGGCTGTCGATAAGCAGTACCGGGTTTTCGCTGTAGCAAGTCTTGAGTGGGCGATAGCGGTTGATCATGGTGAGGCGTGTCCTGTTCGAAGGCGCTGGGGCGGGCCGGTGCAGTGTATGCAGCCGCGGCGGCCACTATAGAAGGGCGTTTCTCTGTGGGACAAGACAGCCGCAATGGACAGTATTCGTAGGGGTTTTTCCGTGTTTTGAGGAAATGCCCTACGTGTTTTCGCAGCTTTTTCAGGCCAAAACCCTTAGGCGTAATAATTCCTACGTGATTGTCAGGCGATTCGCGGTAAACCGCTGTATCGTGCGCGCCAGAATCTGTAGGGCGTTTCCAAACGTCTGACACGCGCTTAAAGGGAATTAGGTATGCACTGGCTACGAATGGCCGCAATTTTATTGCTCGGGCTGGGCACTTGCCGTTTGGCCATGGCCTCGGACGTTGGCAATGCGTGGGTGCTGGATCGCCTCGATCGCACCGATTGGCCGGAGGCACTCATCAGCCAGGCGAGCGTGGACACGGCGTCGCGCGGTGAAGTGTTGATGTTCGCCAAAGCGCTGTTGGCCAGCGAAGCGCTGGATGAAGAGGGGCTTGAGCAGCGACTCGGTGTGCCCCACGTGCAGTTGAAGTCGATTCGCCACGTGCGCGACGGCCTCTGGGAGGGATTGCTGAGCACCTATCGCAACGCCAGTCAGAACTGTGATGAGCAACTGTTCTGTCCGCGTGTGCGCAGCGTCGCTGATCTGCGTCAGTTGGCGGCAGCGTTCACTGGCGACATCAGCCCGGCCCATGCGTTGTGGGCGAGCAAGAGTCAGGGCGTGCATGAGCAGATGCTGAATGAGCAGTTGCGGGTGGCGGTGTTGCGTCCCTGAACTTCAGGATTGTGTATTGTTCTGAGTGGCCTCTTCGCGAGCAGGCTCGCTCCCACAGGGACCGTGGTGTTCAAGTAATCGCTGTATCATTCCGAATCGATTTGGCCCCGACCTTTTCTCGACTCGCTGCGATCGCCCGCTAGGCTGTTGGCATGGCAGCAGTCAATGGAGTGACAGCGAATGCACAACACCCTGGAACAGGTTTTTGGTTTTCCACAGTTTCGACCCGGTCAAGAAACCGCGATCAGCGCGGTACTGGCCGGGCGCTCGGCGGCGGCGATTTTTCCCACCGGTTCCGGCAAGTCAATTTGTTATCAATTGCCGGCGCTGATGCTGCCGCACCTGACGTTGGTGGTGTCACCATTATTGGCGCTGATGCAGGATCAACTGGCCTTCTTGCAGCGTCATGGCATATCCGCAGGCAGCATCGATTCTGCGCAGAGTCGCGATGATGCCAATGACGTGATGGCCCGCGCCCGTTCGGGTGAATTGAAGATTTTGATGATCTCGGTGGAGCGTTTGAAGAACGAGCGCTTTCGCAACTTTTTGCAGCAGGTGCCGATCTCGCTGCTGGTGGTGGACGAGGCGCATTGCATCTCGGAATGGGGCCACAACTTCCGCCCCGATTATCTCAAGCTGCCGGACTATCAGCGCCAGTTCAACATCCCGCAAACCTTGCTGCTGACCGCTACGGCAACACCGCAGGTCATCGCTGACATGCAGGTCAAATTTTCTATTGCTGCCGACGATGTGGTGACTACCGGTTTCTACCGGCCTAACCTCAATCTGTTAGTCGAACCGGTGCGCGGCCAGGACAAGCGCCGGCGTCTGGTGGAGTGGATGGCCGAGCGGCCGGGGCAACCGAGCATCGTCTACGTGACCTTGCAAAAGACCGCTGAGCACATCGCCGAACACCTAGAGCGTAACGGCATTCAGGCAGAGGCGTATCACGCCGGTTTAGCCCACGACAAACGCGAAGCGATCCAGAAACGCTTCATGGCCGGGCAATCCAATTGCATCGTCGCGACCATCGCGTTCGGCATGGGCATCGACAAGAGTGACATCCGCAACGTGGTGCACTTCGACCTGCCCAAATCCATCGAAAACTACAGTCAGGAAATCGGCCGCGCCGGCCGTGACGGGCAGCCGTCGGACTGCCTGGTATTGGCCAATCGCGACAGCCTCAATGTGCTGGAAAACTTTGTATACGGTGATACGCCGGAGCGTGATGGCATTCGCTATGTACTCGACGAACTGAAGGCCTCGGTGCCGGAAGGGCAGTGGGAGTTTCTGCTCGGGCCGCTGGCGGATCAGAGCAATATTCGCTCACTGCCGCTGAAAACATTGCTGGTGCAACTTGAGCTGCGCGGGTTGATCGCGCCGCGCTATGCCTACTACGCCGAATACCGTTTCAAATACCTGCTGGAACCGGAAGCGCTGCTTGAGCGTTTCGACGGTGAGCGCAGGGATTTCGTTGCAGCGATCATTCAGACCTCGGCGCGCGCGCGCACCTGGGCCACGGTGAATTTCGAGGCGATGTATTCGCAATATTCCGCCGAACGCAATCGAGTGGTGAAGGCGCTGGATTACTTTCAGGAAAAGGGCTGGGTCGAGCTGGAAAGCAAGCAGATGACCGAGGTCTACAGCCTTCTGAATAGCGACTTTGACAGCGATTCCCTGAGCGCTGAGCTGCATGACTATTTCACCCGGCACGAGCAGGCCGAAGTGGCGCGCATCCACGCGATGCTTGAAGTCTTCGCCAGCGAGCGTTGCCTGGGCTATCGCTTGGCCGAGTATTTCGGTGATCACAATGCGCCTGAACGGTGTGGGCATTGCTCGGTGTGTCATGGCCAGGTTGCACGGTTGCCGGCACCACCGGAGTTGCCAGCGCTTGTGGATAAAAACTTCGCGGCGCTGTGTGGTGATTTTATCCACAGGCATGAGCAGCACACCGGGGTGATTCCGTCGGCGGAGCGGGTGACGCGGTTCCTGTGCGGGATCAGCGTGCCGTTGTTCACCAAGCTCAAGGCGCGCGCTATTCCCGGGTTTGCTGCGTTGGAGGAATATCCCTACGCCGAAGTCCGCAGCTGGGCTGATGATCATTTGCTCGGTTGAGCAAGAGCCCTTGTGGGAGCGAGCAGGCTCGCTCCCACAAAAGCGGGGCTTTATCCATCCGCTGAATGTCGATCATCACGGTAATAAACTTCAAAAACCGTCGTTGGCTGACTATGGTTGAGGTCTGTCTTTGGATCGCCAACAAGAGAACAACATGAGCCAGACATCCTTCGATATTCAGCAGGCTGCGGTGATCGGCGCGGGCACCATGGGTCGGGGCATTGTCATGTGCCTGGCCAATGCCGGGGTGAGCGTGCAGTGGGTGGATAACAATCCACAGATGCTTGAACAGGCACTTACCACCGTGGCCGAGACTTATGCACACAACGTGCGGCAGGGCCGGATTGATCAGGCCGAGGCGGATGCGCGTATCGCACGGGTCAGTGCGGCGGCGGATTACGCGGCGATTCGCAATGTCGATCTGGTGATCGAGGCGGTGTACGAAAATCTTGAGCTGAAGCAGAAGATCTTTCGTGAACTCGATGGCTTGCTCAAGCCTGAGGCGCTGTTGGCGAGTAATACCTCGGCGCTGGACATCGATGCGATTGCTGCCGCGACAAGACGCCCGGAGCAAGTGTTGGGCCTGCATTTCTTCAGCCCGGCGCACATCATGAAACTGTTGGAAATCGTGCGCGGCGCGCAGACTTCGTCGGCCACGCTGGAAGCAGCGCTGGCGCTGGGCAAGCGCATGGGAAAGGTCAGTGTGGTGTCGGGCAACTGCCACGGCTTTATCGGCAATCGAATGTTGCACCCGTATGTACTGGAGGCGCGCAAGATGTTGCTTGAGGGTGCTTATCCACAGCAGGTCGACGCGGCGCTGCAAGGTTTTGGTTTTGCCATGGGGCCGTTTCGCATGTACGACGTGGTCGGCATCGATCTGGAATGGCGTGCGCGCGAATTGGCCGGCAAGGGCCAGGATGCGCCGGAGGTGCAGGTGGATAACCGCTTGTGCGAGCTGGGCCGGTTTGGCCAGAAGTCCGGCAATGGCTATTACCATTACGAGCCGGGCAGTCGTCAGGCTGAGCACGATCCTGAGGTTGATGCGCTGGTCCTGCAGGTCAGCGAAGGGCTGGGCTTCCAGCGCCGCGAGATCGGTCCGGAGGAGATTCTGGAGCGCAGTTTGCTGGCGTTGGTCAATGAAGGCGCGAAGATTTTGCAGGAAGGCATTGCCGAGTCGGCGCACGACATCGATCTGGTGTATCTGAACGGCTACGGCTTCCCGGCGGACAGGGGCGGGCCGATGGCCTGGGCGGATCAGCAAGGGCTGGCGGATATTCATCAGCGCTTGCTGGCGCTGGAGACGCGGCAGGGCGATCAGTGGAAGCCGGCGCGGTTGATTGGTGAGTTGGCGGCGCAAGGGCAGGGGTTTGCTGATCGTTAAGTCTGGCGGCGGTGCTGACGCCTTCGCGAGCAGGCTCGCTCCCACAGGAGAGCGCATTTCAAATGTGGGAGCGAGCCTGCTCGCGAAGGGTGCGGCGCGATTTTGAATTAGACTCGCCCATTAACTTCAGGGATTGTTGAGCAATGTCCAACCCGATGCCACAGCGCACCGACTACCCCCACTTCCAGCCCATCACCACACGCTGGCACGACAACGACGCCTACGGCCACGTCAACAACGTTACCTACTACAGCTTCTTCGACACGGCGGTGAACACCTACCTGATTCAGGTCGGTGGTCTGGATATCCACGACGGTGAGGTAGTGGGGTTTGTGGTCAGTTCGGCGTGTGATTACTTTGCCTCGATCGCCTTTCCGGATCTGATCGAGATCGGTCTGCGGGTCGGCAAGCTGGGCAACAGCTCGGTGCAGTACGAATTGGCGGTGTTCAAGGTCGGTGAAAGCGAGGCGTGTGCGGCCGGGCGCTTCGTGCACGTATTCGTCGATCGGGCGAGTAATCAGCCGGTGCCGATTCCTGCCGAACTGCGGCAGGCCTTGGAATACCTGGTGGTGTAAATGGCAAAAAAAATCGCAGCCCTTGGGCTGCGATTTTGCTTTACCGGCCAGCGAGGTGTTTGAGGCCTCAGTCGCGATAATACTTGTGATGTTTGCGGTGGCCATAAGCGTGGCCGCGGCCCGGGTGACGGTCGCGGTAATAACCACGGTCACGGTCACGACCGCGGTCGTAATGACGATCGTCGTCATCGCTTTTGTTACCCATGTAGTTGCCCAGCGCGCCACCGGCGCCGCCACCTGCTGCGGAGCCGATCAGGCTGCCGGTGGTGCCGCCCATGCTGCGGCCGACCACGTTACCGCCGGCCGCGCCCAACGCACCACCGATGGCGGCTTCGCCACGGCTGCGTTTGTCGGCACCAACCGCACTACCACCCGCGCCGCCCAGGGCTGCGCCGATGGTGGAACCTGTATTGCCGCCTAAAGACTGACCGACGACCGAGCCAAGAACCCCGCCCAATGCGCCGCCCACACCTGCTTCGGTGGTGCCGCCTGCAGACGCCAAACCACTGACCAGGCCAAGGGACAACAAGAGAATCGAGGAGAACTTCATAGATGAGCCTCAAAGGGATGACGGCGCCGATCCTGAGGCTGTGTAACAAGCGTGACAATCGAAATCCGACGAATAACACGACTTGTATACAATTTTGCAAGTTGCTGTTTTATCAGCGGAACTTAACCGATTTTCGCCGGTCTTTAGCTACTTCGGACAGGCCGCTTTTGTGAAAAAGCGGCCTTTTTTGTGGGCGGTTGAAAAGTATTGAGTGCGGAGAAATCCGCTGAATCGACTACCGCTATCGCGAGCAGGCGAAGGCCTACAGTGACCGCGTTTCTACAGATAGGACACGGTCAGTTGTAGGCCTTCGCCTGCTCGCGATAGCAATAGTCCAGTCACCGCATCAAGCGGATTTGGCCATGATCAACCCAGTCTCACTCGCCGCTTCCAGCCGAATCGCAATGAACTTCGACGTCGGTGTATGGCTGCCATCCCCGGTGCTTTCCAGCGGCACCAGCGGATTCACTTCCGGGTAATAAGCCGCCGCTTGTCCCGCCGGAATATCAAATGCCAGCAGCGTGAAGCCCTTTACCCGACGCTCGCGGCCATCATCCCACAGCGAAACAATGTCAGCCTTCTGCCCTGGACGGAAGCCCAGACGAATGATGTCCGCCTCATTGGCGAACAACACATCACGCTGGCCCTTGACCCCGCGATAACGGTCATCGAGACCATAAATCGTCGTGTTGTACTGATCGTGGGAGCGCATCGATTGCAGGATCAGGTCCGGCAGTTGTCCGGTCGCGCGGGTGCGCTCGTGCACAAGATCTTTCGGCAGCATGTTCGCGCGGAAATTGGCCCGGCCCGATGGCGTGTTCCACTTGCGTGCGCCGGCGCTGTTGCCGAGGTAGAAACCGCCCGGGTTTTTGATCTTCTCGTTGAATTCTTTGAAGTTGGGAATGGTGTCGGCGATCAGTTCGCGGATGCGCCCGTAATCGGCCACCAGCCAGTTCCAGTCCACCGGTTTGCTGCCCAGCGTGGCGGCAGCGATACCGGCGATGATCGACGGCTCGGAGCGCATCTGGTTCGACAGCGGCTGCAACTGACCGTTGGAGGCGTGAACCATGCTGAACGAGTCTTCCACGGTGACCGCTTGCGGGCCTTCGGTCTGGATGTCGATGTCGGTACGACCGAGGCACGGCAGGATCAGCGCGTCTTTACCGTGAGCGAGGTGGCTGCGGTTGAGCTTGGTGCTGATCTGCACGGTGAGGTCGCAATTGCTTAGCGCGGCGAAGGTACGCGGGCTATCCGGCGTGGCTTGGGCGAAGTTGCCGCCCAGACCGATGAAGACTTTGGCGCGACCTTCGGCCATCGCATGGATCGCCTCGACCACGTTGTGGCCGTTGTGGCGCGGCACCTTGAACTGGAAGCGTCGTTCCAGCGAATCAAGGAACGCCACCGGCGGACGCTCGTTGATGCCCATCGTGCGGTCGCCCTGCACGTTACTGTGGCCGCGCACCGGGCACAGGCCTGCGCCCGGTTTGCCGATGTTGCCGCGCAGCAGCATCAGGTTGGCGATTTCCTGGATGGTCGGCACCGAGTGGCGATGCTGGGTGATGCCCATCGCCCAGCACATGATCACGTTCTTGCCTTTGGCGTACATGCGCGCGGCTTGCTCGATCTCGACAAGAGTCAGGCCGGATTGCTCGACGATCTGTTCCCACGGTGTGTCATCGACCACGCCGAGATACTCCAGCACGTTGGCGCTGTGGGCATTGAGGAAGTCGTGATCGAACACGGCGGGTTCGCCAGCCTTCTGCGCGTCGCGCTCCCACTGCAGGAGGAACTTGGCCATGCCGCGCAGCAGCGCCATATCGCCACCGAGGGCCGGGCGGAAATAGGCGGTGTTGGTCGGCTTGTCACCGTTGGTGAGCATTTCGATCGGGTGTTGCGGGTGCTGGAAACGTTCCAGACCGCGTTCCTTCAACGGGTTGATGCACACCACTTGCGCACCGCGCTTCACCGCTTCACGCAGGGGTTCGAGCATGCGTGGGTGGTTGGTACCCGGGTTCTGGCCCCAGACGAAAATCGCATCGGCGTGTTCGAAATCGTCAAAGGTCACGGTGCCTTTACCGACGCCAACGCTTTGCGCCAACGCCACACCGCTGGCCTCGTGGCACATGTTCGAGCAGTCAGGGAAGTTGTTGGTGCCGTAAGCGCGCACGAACAGTTGATACAGGTACGCCGCCTCGTTGCTGGCGCGACCCGAGGTGTAGAACTCGGCCAGATCCGGGCTCGGCAGGCTTTGCAGGTGCTTGGCGATCAGCGTGTAGGCGTCGTCCCAACTGATCGGTTTGTAGCGATCGGTTTCGGCGTCATACACCATCGGCTCGGTCAGACGACCCTGATATTCCAGCCAGTAGTCGCTCTGCTCCAGCAACGAAGTGACGCTGTGTTTGGCGAAGAACTTGGCGTCTACGCGGCGCTTGGTCGCTTCCCAGTTCACCGCTTTTGCGCCGTTCTCGCAGAACTTGACCATGCCGCTTTCCGGCGAATCGCCCCACGCGCAACCCGGACAGTCGAAGCCGCCGTTCTGGTTGGTCTTGAGCATCATGCGCAGGTTTTTCAGGGCGTTGTCGCTGGTCAACCAGGCCTGAGCCACACTGATCAGGGCACCCCAGCCGCCGGCGGCACCTTTGTAAGGCTTGTAGCGCGGGACAGGTTTCTGGTCGGCTTGATGATGTTGGCTCACGCTTGATTCTCCATCGCGGGGCTATACACCCGCGGCGCACTTTTCTGCGGCAGGTGGATGAGATTGAGGTTGTGTCGACGGGCCCATTGCACGGCAAGGCCCGTGGGCGCGGACAGGCTGACTAAAGTCTGAATGCCGGCGCGCAAGACTTTCTGGATCAATTCGAGGCTGCAACGACTGGTGACAATCGCCAGGCCGCCGTCTGTGGATATCTTTTGCCGGATCAGTCCGCCGATCAGCTTGTCGAGGGCGTTGTGCCGGCCGATGTCTTCGCGGCCGAGCAGCAATTCGCCGCTGGCATTCATGAACACGGCCGCGTGCACGGCGCCGCAATGCTGACCCAAAGGCTGAAACGCGCCGATGCGCTGGCGCAAACCGTCGAGCCATTCGATCGGTGGTAACGCTGCGCCGGCCAGGACTTTGAGATCTGGCAGCGCTTGCTCCACCGCTTCCACACCGCACAACCCGCAACCGCTGGTGCCAGCCATTTGCCGACGCTGTTGCTTGAGGTTCCAGAACGCACGGTTGGCGATGGTCACTTGCGCGTATTGCGCAGTTCCAGCGCCGGTCAGTTGCAAGTCATAGATGTCGGTCGCGTCCTCGATGATGCCGCTGCCGAGGCTGAAGCCGACGATGAAGTCTTCAAGGTCGGTCGGTGTCACCAGCATCACCGCCTGACTGATGCCGTTGTAGGCGATCGCCAACGCGACTTCCTCGGCGAGCGCAGTGCTGGCCGATTCCTCGCGGGGCAAATCGCTGTAACTGTAGGTCTGGCTGGCGGCAGGCGCGGGCGTTTCAATTGCAGGCGCCGCGCAGGCTGGGCGCTTGGCGTTCATGGCATCACCGACGGTTTGATCAACGTTAAGACTAGGCGCGGCAAGTTGTCGCGTCTAATCGCTAGTGTCGATCTATCGATAGATGCCGTCGATCAAGAGGCTGTTGGTGATTCTCGATACAGCGCGAAACAGGCCTCCGCCAGCGCCGAGCGTGGCGCTCCGCGACGCATGATCAGGCCCAGCGGGGCGAGGGTCTGGGCGTTTTCGATGGGTTGCAGGCGCAGGTGGTCGGTGAGTTTTTCCAGACCACCGTCGAGCGGCATGATCGCGCAGCAGAACCCACCGTGCACGGCTTGTAACAATTGATGCACGGCGTCGGTTTGCAGCAAGGGTTGCGGGGTCAGGCCACGGCTGTGGAAGTTGTGGTCGATGGACTGACGAAAATGCATGCCGCTGGTGAGCATGCCCAGCGGCAGCTCGATCAGTGACTCCCAGCTCAGCGGGGCTTCACCGAAGGTAAAGGTGCGCTGGTCGTACAGCAGGCCCATGCGGGTTTCGTCGAATGCCAGTGATTCGAAACGTTCGTGATCCAGACGCTCGAGATAAGACACGCCGAGATCGATGCGGTTGTTCGCCAAATGCTCAAGAATTTGCTCGGAACTCAGCGCCGACATTTCAAAACGCAGATTCGGGTGGGCGCTGTGCAGGCGTTGCATCAACGGCAGCGGATCGAAACTCGACAGCGGCACCACGCCGAGTCGCAGCGTACCGATCAGGTTGCCGCGACACGCTGCCGCTTCGGCGTGCAAGCCGTCATAGGCCGCCATCACCGAGCGCGCCCACGCCAGCACCCGCTCGCCCGGCGCGGTGAAGCCTTCGAAACGCTGGCCCCGGTTGACCAGTGGCAGGTCGAGCTCTTCTTCAAGGCTGCGCAGGCGCATCGACAGGGTTGGCTGAGTGATGTGGCAACGCGCGGCGGCCTGGCCGAAGTGGCGGGTTTCGTCGAGGGCGATGAGGAATTTCAGCTGCTTGATGTCCATCTTCGCTCCAGGCGCTGGCAGGGGTGGGCGATTCTACCGCTTGCGCGGCGGCAGGGTCATTGGTCGGCTTGGAACCGGGTTTGTCCGTCGTGGTCTAGGCTTGGACGTCTGGAACCCAAATCAAGGAGTGTGCGCTATGAGTCTTTTGAGCTTTGTGAAAGAAGCCGGTGAGAAGCTGATCGATCTGCTAACCCCGGGCAACGCCAATGCCAGTGAGCAGTTGAAGGAACACATCAGCAAGGTCGGTCTGGGCAATCCGAATGTTCAGGCGACGGTGGATGGCGACAAAGTGACCGTCACCGGTGAGGTTGCGAGTCAGGAAGAGAAAGAGAAGATTCTGCTGGCGGTGGGCAATATTGCCGGGGTTGGCAGCGTGGATGATCAGATCACCGTGAGCGGGCCGGTTGTCACTGCCGCACAATTTGTCGTGGTCAAGTCGGGTGACACCCTTAGCGCGATTTCTCTGCGTGTGTACGGGGATGCCAACAAGTATCAGAAAATTTTCGATGCCAACAAACCGATGCTCAAGGATGTGAACAAAATCTATCCGGGGCAGACGCTGCGTATTCCTGAGTAACCGATAAAACGCTTTCGTCGGAACGCCGCCCGGAGCAGGCTCGCTCCCACATTGGATCGCATTCCAAATGTGGGAGCGAGCCTGCTCGCGAATGGGGCAACTCGGAATCAAAGCCCTGCAATCAAATCCCGGTAATCCTCAACCGCCGCAAACTCAGCCGTGTCCTTCGGCCCCTTGCGGCTGTCCGGCTCTTTCACCGCCAACAAATGCGCCACACCAAAATCCCGCGCACTGCGCAGAATCGGCAACGTATCGTCGATAAACAGACTGCGCGCCGGATCGAAGCCGATGTCCGCCTGCAAGGCATCCCAGAACTGCGGGTTCTCCTTGGGAAACCCGTAATCATGCGAGCTGATCAGCCGTTCGAAATACGGCGCCAGCTCAATCCGCTCAAGCTTCAGCGACAGTGAGTCGCGGTGTGCATTGGTGATCATGATCACCCGTTTACCGGCACGTTTGATTGCTTCCAGAAAGGTATCGGCATCCGGCCGCAAGGCAATCAGATGCGCGGTTTCGAGCTTCAATTCCCGCACCGACAACTTCAGTTCGGCACTCCAGAAATCCAGGCAGTACCACTGCAACTGGCCGGCGTGGCGTTCGAACAACGGCTGCAATTCCATCTCGGCCATGGCCCGGCTGACCCCGTGCAGTTCGGCGTAGCGCTGCGGCAGGTGTTCCAGCCAGAAGTGATTGTCGAAGTGCAGATCCAGCAGCGTGCCGTCCATGTCGAGCAGAACGGTATCGATGTCGGACCACGGTAATGAAGGCATGGCAACGTCTCGAGCGGTAGAAAGATATCCGACATAAACAATCGGGAAAGCCGCGTTATAGTAGCGCGTTCACGCCAAGGAGCTTTGCATGCGCCAGAAACCCACCGTACTTGCCCGCGAGATCGTCGCCACCAGTCGTCTGTTTTGCGTCGAAGAACTCAAGCTGCGCTTTTCCAACGGCGTGGAACGCACTTACGAGCGTCTGGTCGGCAAAGGTGCGGGCTACGGCGCGGTAATGATTGTGGCGATGCTGGATGCTGAACACGCAGTGCTGGTCGAGGAATACTGTGGCGGTACCGATGAGTACGAACTGTCCTTGCCTAAAGGTTTGATCGAACCGGGCGAAGACGTATTGGCAGCCGCCGAGCGCGAACTCAAGGAAGAAGCTGGTTTTGGCGCGCGGCAACTGGAGCATCTGACCGAGCTGTCGCTGTCGCCCGGTTACATGAGCCAGAAGATCCAGGTCGTTCTGGCTACCGATTTGTACGAAGAGCGGCTGGAAGGCGACGAGCCCGAGCCGATGCGTGTCGATAAAGTGAACCTGCGCGAACTGTCGTCGCTGGCGCTCAATCCGCAATTTTCCGAAGGTCGCGCCCTGGCCGCCCTGTATTTGACCCGCGATCTGCTGACCCAGCGCGGATTCTTCCCAGCATGAGTGAAGTGTCGATGAATTTTCCCCACCCGTTGATGGCGCCGGTCGTTGAGCTGGCATTGCAGGCCGGCGAGGTGACTTTGCCGTTCTGGCGCTCCGGCGTTGAAGTCACGGCCAAGTCCGATGACTCGCCCGTGACGGCGGCGGATCTGGCCGCGCATCACCTGATTGTCGCCGGTCTGACGGCGCTGGATGCGAGCATTCCAGTGTTATCGGAAGAGGACGCCAACATTCCCCAGAGCGTACGCGCCGGCTGGCAGCGCTGGTGGTTGGTCGATCCGCTGGATGGCACCAAGGAATTCATCAGCGGCAGTGAAGAGTTCACCGTCAACATCGCGTTGATCGAAGACGGTCGAGTGGTGTTTGGCGTGGTGTCGATGCCGACCAGTGGTCGTTTCTACGTTGGCGGTGCCGGGCTTGGCGCATGGCGCTGCGACAAGGGCGGCACGCCGGTTGCGATTCAGGTACGCGATGTGCCGGGGCCGGGTGAGGCGTTTACCGTGGTCGCCAGCCGTCGCCATTCGAGTCCCGAGCAGGAGCGTCTGCTGGCCGGGCTGAGTGCGAGCCTGGGCGAGTTACAATTGGCGAATATTGGCAGCTCGCTGAAATTTTGCCTGCTGGCTGAAGGCGCGGCGGATTGCTATCCGCGACTGGCGCCGACTTCACAATGGGACACGGCGGCGGCGCAGGGTGTGCTGGAAGGTGCGGGCGGTGAAGTGTTGGATCTGCGCGGGGAAGCGTTCAGTTATCCGGCGCGGGAATCGCTGCGCAATGAGTTCTTTTTGGCGCTGCCGGCGAAGGCGGCCTGGCGGGAAAGGTTGTTGGAATTGGCTCGGGGTTAAGTCGGCTGATCCGGCATCCCCTCACCCCAGCCCTCTCCCCCAGGAGAGGGAGCCGACCGAGTTGTCTTGCGTCATACATCGACCTGAAAGATGAGGTCGATTATGGATTCAGCAAAGCGCCATCAGGTCGGTGTACGTCTGAAGCATCCCCCAATCAGTCCCCTCTCCCTCGGGGAGAGGGCTAGGGTGAGGGGCTTTTGATCTTCAGCGGTGCAAAACGTACTGGCCGGTAAATGTCACGGCGTCCTCGTTGCTGCCCTGATTGACGATCCGCGTATCGAGCACCAACCGCGCCCGCCCATAACGCTGATACATCGCCAGAAACTTCTTCCACACCTTCGCATCGGGCGCCGGGCAAATTGCTACGGCATCGCCGGTCACGGGCAGTGGATAACGGATCTGCCCCTCCTGAATCACAATGTGCCCGTCGGTGATTCCTTGTTCTTTCAGACGCAAATGCAACCAGCCCCAACCGGCCAGCACCGCGCCGCAGTAAAGACTGCCGCCGAACATGGTGCTCTTGTGATTGACGTTCGGATCCAGCGGTAAATGCAGACTCAATTGCTGCTCGCGCCAGTCGAGCACTTTGAGGCCCATGTCGCGGGTCAGTGGAATATCGTGATGGAGCACGGACTCCAGATAGTGACTGTCGTTGCTCATTCGTTCTCGTCCCCAGGATTGCTGTCGCCGAAGTTGAGACCATGCTTGCGCAACTTGTCATGCAGAGTCTTGCGCGGAATGCCCAGGGCTTCGGCGAGGCTGCGCACCGAACTGTGGGAGCGCGCCAGTTCGGCCGCGATCAAGGATTTTTCGAAGTTTTCCACTTGCTCGCTGAGGCCGCCGTTGATGACTTCGACTGTGGTGTTACCCCCACCTTCGGCGCCAGCGTTATCCAGCGCCAGTTCCAGGCCAAGGGCGAAACGTTCGGCGGCATTCTGCAGTTCGCGCACGTTGCCCGGCCAGGTGTGACGCAGCAGCAAGGCGCGTTGTGCCGGTTGCAGTTCGTGAGGCGGCAGGCCGTGGCGGGCGCTGGCTTCATCGGCGTAATGCTGGAACAGCACCAGCGCATCTTCGCCGCGTTCGCGCAGCGGCGGAATGCGCAGCGGTGCGACGTTGAGGCGGTAATACAAGTCGGCGCGGAAGCGCCCCTGATCGGCGGCCAGACGCAGGTCTTCCTTGGTCGCGGCGATCACGCGGATGTCCAGCGGGATCAGTTGATTACCACCCAGTCGTTCGACCACGCGCTCCTGCAGCATGCGCAGCAGCTTCACCTGCACATCCATGCTCATGCTTTCAATTTCATCGAGAAACAGCGTGCCGCCGTTGGCGAATTCGAACTTGCCGATCCGGCGTTTTTGCGCACCGGTGAACGCGCCAGGCTCATGGCCGAACAGTTCGCTTTCCACCACGGATTCGGCCAGGGCGCCAGCGTTGATCGCGACGAACGGGCCGTTTCGACGGCTGGATAAATCGTGCAGCGCACGGGCGACCACTTCTTTGCCGGCGCCGGTTTCGCCGAGGATCAGCACGTCCGCCTTGGTCGCGGCCAGCGCACCGATCTGCTCACGCAAGCGCAGCATCGGCGTCGAATGGCCGACCAGCCGCGCACTCAGTTCATTGCGGTCGCTCAGGGCCAGGCGCAGGCTGCGGTTGTCCAGCACCAGTCGGCGCAGGGCCAGTGCGCGACGCACGCTGTCGAGCAGCGCGTCGCTGGCAAACGGTTTTTCAAGAAAGTCATAAGCGCCGGCACGCATGGCCTGCACCGCCAGCGGCACGTCGCCGTGGCCGGTGATCAGCAGCACCGGTAGTTCGGGATCCTGCGCGTGCAGTTCGCTGAGCAATTCGAGGCCATCCATGCCCGGCATGCGAATGTCGCTGACCACCACACCCGGCCAGTCACGCTCAAGCTGTGCGGCCAGGCCTTTGGCTTCGGACAGCGGCAGAATTTTCAGCCCTGCCAGATCCAGTGTCTGACCAAGGGCTTGACGCAGGTGCGGATCGTCGTCGATCAACACCACCTGAATGCGATTGTCGATGGTCATGCACTTCGATCCTCGGACGGTTGCAGGCTGACCCCGGGCGCACCGGCGCGCAGCCGCAGGGTAATCAAGGCGCCACCTTGCTTGTGGTTGGCAAACGACAGTTCACCACCGAAGGCGCGCATCAGCGTTTCACAAATGGCCAGACCCAGCCCCAGACCCTGAGTGCGGGTCTTGGTCGTGTAGAAAGGCTCGCTGGCGCGGCCAAGGGCTTCCATGCAAAAGCCCGGGCCGTTGTCGCGAATGTACAGATTGACGCCCTCGGTGGTGGATTCGGCACTCAACCACAATTTGCGCGGCGGGCCTTTTTCGGTAAGGGCATCGAGAGCGTTGGCGAGCAGGTTGCCGAGCACTTGGCGCAGACGCGTTTCCCCGGCCTCGACCCACAGGGTGGCGGCCGGCAGATCGCGGATCAGCTCAACCTCCATACTGCGACGCCGTTTGGCCAGCAGTGCCAAGGCATCGTCGAGCGCCGGTTGCAGGGCAACACTTTCCGGTGCGTGGCGGTCGCGGCGGGCGAAGGCGCGCAGATGGGCGATGATCGAGGCCATGCGCCCGGTCAGTTCGCTGATCAGTTTGAGGTTGCCGCGCGCATCGTCGGTGCGCTGATGATCGAGCAACACCTCGGCGTTTTCCGCGTAGCTGCGGATCGCTGCCAGCGGCTGATTGAGTTCGTGGCTGATGCTTGCGGACATCGTCCCCAGCGCCGACAGCTTGCCGGCCTGAACCAAATCATCCTGGGCGCGCACCAGCTCCTGCTGAGCCTGCTCACGCTCCAGCACCTCTTCCTTCAAACGCCGGTTGAGGCCTTCGAGGTCGCTGGTGCGTTCCGCCACGCGGCCTTCCAGTTCTCGGCGTGCCTTGGCTTCAAAGGCAATGCGTTCGAGATAGTGGCGGCGGCGCTGCATCATCAGACCGAGCAACAACATCACCACCAGCAGTGTGGCGCCGCCGATCGCAACCACGGTGCGCACCGGACGGTCGATCAGCGTGCGCGGCGCGAGGATGCTCACGCTCCAGCCGGTTTCGGCGATGTCGTGGGTCTGGATCAGCCACGCGCTGGGGCTGAGGTTCAATGGACGTGGCTCACGGGTCGGGTAAGGCTGGATGGCGGTGATCGCTGAGCGTTCGCCGTCGCTCAAGTTACGGGTCGAGCGAAAGCGCCATTCCGGACGCGAGGTGAGGATGACCACGCCGTTGTGGTCGGTCACCAGCAGTTGTTCCGGGGTTTTGCCCCACAGGCTTTCGGTATGGTCGAGGTCGACCTTGATCACCAGCACGCCGATGATTTTTTCGCCGTTGCGCACGGCAGCGGCGAAGAAATAACCGCGCTTGGCCGACGTCGTGCCGAGACCGAAAAAGCGCCCGAGGCGTCCGGCCATGGCTTCACTGAAATACGGGCGGAAGGAGAAGTTGCGACCGACAAAACTGTCGTGCTTGTCCCAATTCGACGCTGCCAGCGTCTGGCCGCTGGTGTCCATCAGGTACATGACTTCGGCGCCGGTCTGCGCGGCGATGTTCTTCAGCAGACGGTTGGCATTGCCTTGGCTGACGCCGTCGTCCGGTGCGCCGAGTACCGAGCGCAGGGCCGGCAGGTCGCCGAGAATCTGCGGCAACACTTCGTAGCGGTGCAGGGTGCCCAGCAGGTTGGCGACGTACAGGTCGAGGGTCTGACGGTTCTGGCCGGCCAGTTCGCTGCGGTAATAGCGCTCGGCCAGATGTTCCAGCGGCCACAACAGCGGCGCCAGACACAGGGCCAGCAGGGCGAGGCTGCGCCAACGAGGTCTGCGGGGAAGGGTTGGTTTCATGAGCCGGATGCGCCTGAGATGTCAGGCGCATTATGCCTAGGCTCAGGCGAAGACGTCAGCGTCCTTGAGCAGCGCTGCGGCTTGATCCTTGGCGGACAGCTTCGGCGCTTCGTCCAGCTGCCAGTCGATGCCCAGAGCGGGATCATCCCAGCGAATGCTGCGCTCGGACGATGGGTCGTAGTAGTTGGTGGTCTTGTAGAGGAATTCAGCGAACTCGCTCAGCACCACGAAACCATGGGCGAAACCTTCCGGTACCCACAGTTGGCGATGATTGTCGGCAGAAAGACGTACCGCTACGGATTTGCCGAAGTGCGGCGAGCTGCGGCGAATGTCCACGGCCACATCCAATACTTCGCCAATGGTCACGCGGACCAGTTTGCCCTGGGTGTTTTGCAGTTGGTAATGCAGGCCACGCAAGACGCCTTTTTGCGAACGCGAGTGGTTGTCCTGGACGAATTGCGTGTCCAGACCGGTGGCGTCCTGGAACGCTTTGGCATTGAAGCTCTCGTAGAAAAAACCGCGCTCGTCACCAAACACCTTCGGTTCGATGATCAGGACACCGGGCAGGTCGGTGGTGATTACATTCATTGGGACTTCCCTAGGCAGGTGTGAATGGCCGACATTCTTGCGCAAAGTGCCGGAGGGTGCGAGTGCTGCAAGACAAATAGCCCGTATACCTTTGCGCGGTTGGGGGTTGCGGATCCCGTCCAGCAATGGCGATATAGGCGCCTAATAAAATTTCAGGGGTCGTTTCATGTCGCTCGCCACGTTGATTCATCGCGCCAGTTTGCCCAGCCCGCAGGTGTCTGCCGAGCAGGCCCTGCAATGGTTGGCGGAGCATTACGGACTCAGCGGCACGTTGCAGGCCCTTGGCAGTCAGCAGGATCTGAATTTTCGCGTCGACAGCCCGCGCGGGCGGTTTGTGCTGAAAATCTGCCGTGGCGATTACGCCCTGGTGGAGCTGCAAGCCCAACACGCCGGTCTCAAATACCTGGCCGAGCATTCTGCGGTGACGGTGCCGCGGGTGATCGCGGCCAATAATGGCGAGGATCTGCTGTCGCTGGAAGTCGGCGGCGAAGCGGTTCATGTGCGGCTGCTGGATTACATCGAGGGCCAGCCGCTGACGCATCTCGATCACTTGGGTCGTGATGTGGTGGCGGGGTTCGGCCGGCTCTGCGGTGAGATGGATCTGGCGCTGGCCGGGTTCGACCATCCGGGCCTTGAGCGCACGTTGCAGTGGGATGCGCGCCACGCCAGCGCACTGATCAGCCATCTGCTGCCGGTGATCAAGGATGAGCAGCAACGCGCATTGATTGCCGATGCGGCAGAACAGGCCGAGCGCCGCTTGCAACCGTTGCAGGGCAAACTGCCGGTGCAGGCGATCCACATGGACATCACCGATGACAACGCTGTCTGGGCGCGCGATGCCCAGCGGCACTGGCAATTGCAGGGCGTGATCGACTTTGGCGATCTGGTACGCACCTGGCGCATCAGCGATCTGTCGGTGACTTGTGCGGCGTTGTTGCATCACGCTGGTGGTGATCCGTTTGTCATCCTGCCGGCGGTTCAGGCTTACCACGCGGTCAACCCGTTGCAACACGAAGAGTTGCAAGCGCTGTGGCCATTGATCGTCGCGCGTGCGGCGGTGCTGGTGCTCAGTGGTGAGCAACAGGTCAGCATCGACCCGACGAATACTTACAGCCGCGACAACCTCACCCATGAGTGGGAAATCTTCCGCGTGGCCACTTCGGTGCCGCAGGCGCTGATGGAAGCGGCGATCCTCACGGCCGTCGGTCACAGCTTGCCGGCGATCGACGGCGAAGGTTTTGCGCCCTTGCTGCCCGGTCTGGTCGGGCGTGAATTTGCCCTGATCGATCTCGGTGTCCTCAGCCCGCATTTCGAGGCCGGCAACTGGGAGCACGAAGGCATCGATCAGCACCTGTTGAACGAAGCGGCAGCTGCCCATGGTTTGGCGGCAAGCCGTTACGGTCAGTACCGTTTGTCGCGCACTCGTCCCGACAGTGCCGTAGAGCCGGACACGTTCCCGCTGCACGTGGAATTGCGCGTGCCCGATGGCAGCACCGTGGAGGCGCCATTCGCTGGCGTCGTACATCAAGCCGCAGACGGTGTGCTGCAACTGGATGGCCCGCAACTCAGCGTGCGCCTGTGGGGCGTAACACCGTCGCTGCACAGTGGCGCGGCGCTGGTCAAAGGTCAGGTGCTGGGCGCGGTCAGCGGCCCGTTGCGGGTGCAGTTGTGCCGTGGCGCGCAACTCAATGCGCCGTTGTTTTGCACCCCTGCGCTTGCAGCGGCGTGGCAGGCCCTGTGCCCGTCGCCAGCGGCGTTGTTAGGACTGGCCTGCGATGCCGAGCCGGAGCTGGACGCGAAAACCCTGCTCGAACGCCGCGACGCCAGTTTCGCTCGCACGCAAAAGCACTACTACGTCGACCCGCCGCGCATCGAACGTGGCTGGCGCAATCACCTGATCGACATGCAGGGCCGTTCCTATCTGGACATGCTCAACAACGTGGCAGTGCTCGGTCACGGTCACCCGCGCATGGCAGCGGTCGCGGCTCGCCAGTGGTCGTTGCTCAACACCAACTCGCGGTTCAACTATGCGGCGGTGGCGGAGTTTTCCGAGCGCTTGCTGAAATTGGCGCCGGAAGGCATGAATCGAGTGTTTCTGGTCAACAGCGGCAGCGAGGCCAATGACCTGGCGATTCGTCTGGCGTGGGCCTATAGCGGCGGGCGCGACATGATCAGCGTGCTTGAGGCCTATCACGGCTGGACGGTCGGTGCCGATGCGGTATCGACGTCAATCGCCGACAACCCGAAAGCCTTGGAAAGCCGCCCGGACTGGGTGCATCCGGTACCTGCGCCAAACACGTATCGCGGTGAATTCCGCGGTCTCGATTCAGCGCCGGATTATGTGCGCAGCGTTGAGCACCACCTGGAAAAACTCGCCGAGCAGAAGCGCCAATTGGCCGGGTTTATCTGCGAGCCGGTGTATGGCAATGCCGGCGGTATCTCGCTGCCGCCGGGATATTTGAAACAGGTGTACGGGTTGGTGCGCGCGCAGGGCGGCGTGTGCATCGCCGACGAAGTGCAGGTCGGGTACGGGCGCATGGGTCATTTCTTCTGGGGCTTTGAAGAGCAGGGCGTGGTGCCGGACATCATCTGCATGGCCAAGGGCATGGGCAACGGTCAACCGCTGGGTGCGGTCATCACGCGGCGGGAAATTGCCGAGGCGCTGGAGGCCGAGGGTTATTTCTTTTCGTCGGCGGGCGGTAGTCCGGTCAGTTGCCAGATCGGCATGGCGGTGCTCGATGTGATGGAAGAAGAAAAACTCTGGGAGAACGCGCAGGTGGTCGGTGGCCACTTCAAGGTGCGACTCGAAGCGTTGATCGATAAACATCCGCTGGTGGGCGCGGTGCACGGCTCCGGGTTTTATCTGGGGCTTGAGTTGATCCGCAACCGCGAGACGCTGGAGGCGGCGACCGAAGAAACTGCGTTGCTGTGCGATCGCCTGCGCGAGTTGGGGATTTTCATGCAGCCGACCGGCGATGATCTGAACATTCTCAAGATCAAGCCACCGATGGTGACGTCGCGTCAGAGTGTGGATTTCTTTGTCGATATGCTTGATCAAGTCCTCAGCGAAGGCCTGTAAGCCCTCACGCTGACCTCCTGTGGGAGCGAGCCTGCTCGCGAAAGCGGTTTCTCATTCAACAACTGTGTTGATTGATCAATCGCCTTCGCGAGCAGGCTCGCTCCCACATTTGTTTTTGGTTTCTAATTCGATTTGTATCGGCTTTTATTGAATTTATTTAGACGAAAGGCATTCAATAAGCTTCTAAAGCCGATATTTATCGGCTATAAAGTCGCCATTGCTCCGGCATGGCGATCTCATGTTCGGTGCGCGCGTTTTTCTTTTCGGTCGAATTGTCGGCCGTCAAAGCACTTGCCCGGAGATGATTCATGAGCCGTATCGTTACCGTTGCCGCCACTCAGATGGCCTGTTCCTGGGATCTGCAAGCCAACCTCGAAATCGCTGAAAGACTGGTGCGCGAAGCCGCCGCCAAAGGCGCGCAGATCATCCTGATTCAGGAGCTGTTCGAGGCGCCGTACTTCTGCCAGAAGCCAAACCCGGACTACCTGCAACTGGCGACGACGGTGGAAGAAAACGTCGCGATCAAACATTTCCAGAAAATCGCCAAAGAGCTGCAAGTGGTGCTGCCGATCAGCTTCTACGAATTGGCCGGCCGTGCGCGTTTCAACAGCATCGCGATCATCGACGCCGACGGCAGCAACCTCGGGATTTATCGTAAAAGCCACATCCCGGACGGCCCGGGTTACCACGAGAAGTACTACTTCAACCCGGGCGACACCGGTTTCAAAGTGTGGAACACCCGTTACGCGAAGATCGGCGTGGGCATCTGCTGGGATCAGTGGTTCCCGGAAGCTGCACGCAGCATGGCCTTGCAAGGCGCTGAAATACTCTTTTATCCAACCGCAATCGGCAGCGAGCCGCACGACAAAACCATCTCCTCGCGCGATCACTGGCAGCGCGTGCAGCAGGGTCATGCCGGCGCCAACCTGATGCCGTTGATCGCCAGTAACCGCATCGGCAACGAAGAACAGGACGGCTACGACATCACGTTCTACGGCTCTTCGTTCATCGCCAACCAGTTCGGCGAAAAAGTGCAGGAGCTGAATAAAACCGAAGAAGGTATTCTTGTGCACACTTTCAACCTCGACGAGCTCGAACACATTCGCAGCGCGTGGGGTTCATTCCGTGATCGCCGTCCGAACCTGTACGGCGCGTTGAAAACCCTCGACGGTTCCCTGGAGTCCTGATCCCGATGACCACCTTGAAAAGTACCCCGCGCGCCGACGGCTTTTACATGCCGGCCGAGTGGGCGCCGCAAACGCAGACCTGGATGATCTGGCCCGAGCGCCCGGACAACTGGCGTCTGGGCGGCAAACCGGCGCAAGCCGCACACGCCGCGGTGGCCAAGGCCATTGCGCGTTTTGAACCGGTGACCGTGGCCGTGTCCGCTGGCCAATACGAAAACGCCCGCGCACGCCTCGACGTGCCGAATATCCGCGTGGTCGAGATGTCCAGCGATGACGCCTGGGTACGCGACAGCGGCCCGACCTTCGTCATCAACAACAGCGGCGAAGTGCGCGGTGTGAACTGGGACTTCAACGCCTGGGGCGGTTTCGACGGCGGTCTGTACTCGCCGTGGAATCGTGATTCGCAGGTCGGCGGCAAGATCCTCGAGATCGAGCGCAGCCCGCGTTATCGCACTGAAGGTTTCGTGCTCGAAGGCGGTTCGATTCATGTCGACGGCGAAGGCACGCTGATCACCACCGAAGAATGCCTGCTCAACCGCAATCGCAACCCGCATCTGGGCCGCGAAGAAATCGAAGCGGTGCTCAGCGCCAATCTGGCTGTGGATAAAATCATCTGGCTGCCGGACGGTTTGTTCAACGACGAAACCGACGGCCATGTGGATAACTTCTGCTGCTACGTGCGTCCGGGCGAAGTGCTGCTGGCGTGGACCGACGATCCGCAGGATCCGAACTACCCGCGCTGTCAGGCTGCGTTGAAAGTCCTGCAAAGCAGCACTGACGCCAAGGGTCGCCCGTTCACGGTGCACAAAATGCCGATTCCGGGGCCGCTCTACGCGACTGAAGAAGAGTGCGCCGGTGTCGATCCGGTGGACGGCACCCAGGAACGCAATCCATCGGTGCGTCTGGCTGGTTCCTATGTGAACTTCCTGATCGTCAACGGCGGCATCATCGCGCCGAGCTTCGACGATCCAATGGACGCGCCGGCGAAAGAGATTCTGCAGAAGCTGTTCCCGCAGCATGAAGTGGTGCTGGTGCCGGGCCGTGAACTGTTACTGGGTGGCGGCAATATCCACTGCCTTACCCAACAGCAACCCGCGCCGCACAAAGAGTGAGTTGAGTCGTAACAGCTTGAGTTGATTAACAAATCAGCCGAGCAATGATTAGCTCGCTATGCATGTAAAGAAGCCCGCAGCCCGGTTGGACTGCGGGCTTCTTTGTATCCGCTTGTCGACAAATCAGAAACCTTGGCATAGGTCTTGTATCCGACTAAGGGCACTAGGGAGGGGGAAGAACTTCAACAGTTCTGTCATAAACCTTGGATAACGTAGCCGCTCACGAACGGGGAGAGAGCGCTGAAAATGAACGCCGAAGTGAACGTAGTCAGCGAGCGGACGTTGCATCCCATGGCCGTTAACGGCGAATCGCTCCAGATTGTCGCGCACTGGTTGAAGTCCAATGGAACGCGTCAGATCAGGCAACCTGATCCGCGCCGGATGATGATCGAGCGTTACCCCGCTGACCTGTTCAGCGAGGCCGAACTGGACGCGTTGTGGGCTGTGATGGAAGGATAAGAAGAACAACAGGGATTGGTAAAAGCGCTGCCGGGATGGCGGCGCTTTTTTATGCACGACACAAAACCCATTGTAGGAGTGAGCCTGCTCGCGATAGCGGTGCGTCAGTCGCCATCAACATTCACTGGCACACCGCTATCGCGAGCAGGCTCACTCCTACAGGTTTTGCGTTGAATCAGAAGGAATAGGTGCCGGTCATCACGACGCTACGTGGCGCACCCGGCTGGATTTGATACTGGCTGGTCGCCGACGCGTAATACTCACGATCGGTGATGTTGTTCAGCGCCGTACGCAAATCCCAATCCTTGAAGCGGTAGCCGACCAGCGCATCCCAACGGCCATAACCCGGCAACACGGTGGTGTTGGCGTTATCGGCATAGCGTTGGCCAACCAGGGTCAGCCCGGTTTCACTGTACCAGCCCATTTCCGGTTTCCAGGTCAGGAACAGGCTGCCGTTGTGCTTGGCGACGTTGTTGATGCGTTTGCCTTCCAAGCCGTTGTTGTCCTTCTCGATCTTCGCGTCCTGCATACCGACGCCGCCGCGCATGTACCAGTTGCCGACAATGTTGCCAGTGGCCGTCAATTCGATCCCGCGCGAACGTTGCAGACCGGACATCACGGTCAGGGTCGGGTCGTTTGGATCGGCGGTACGGCGGTTGTAGAGTTCCAGGTCGTAGATCGCCAGCGTGGTGCTCAGTCGGTCATCGAACCAGTCGCTTTTCACGCCGATTTCTTTCTGCTTGGTCAGTTCGGGGCTGAGGTCGTTGGTGTTGCCGGCCGCGCCTGGGGTGATGCCGATCAAACCGCCGCCGACTGGCGAAAACGTTTTCGACCACGAGGCATAGAACGAGTGATTCTGCAGCGGCGTCCAGACCAGGCCGACGCGCGGGCTGGTGCTGTGGCTGTCACGGTCTTCGGAGATGTTGCGCAGCTTGTTGGTCGACTCGATATCGAAGGTGTCGTAGCGCAGGCCGCCGAGCACTTGCCATTGGTCGTTCAGGCGCAACTGATCCTGCACGTACACCGCGCGGCTTTCGACTTCGGTGTGGCTACTGCTGGAAACCTGCATGGCACCGGTGTGGCGCAGATCGCGATTCGGGTTGTACAAGTCGAGCGACGGCACAGGCTGAGCGCCCGGGGTTCTGCCGGTGGCGGCGTTGTACAGCGTCGGATCGCGGCGCTGGCTGCCGATCTCGACGCCAGTGAGCAGACGATGTTCAAGGCCGAAGGTATCGAATCCGCCTTCCAGTTCGAGGTTGTTGTAGACGTTGCGGGTGGTCAGATCCTGCTGCCAGTGCTGGCGCGTGACCTTGTTGGTCGCCGGCGTGTAACCGGTGAGGTAGGTGTTGTCGAAATCGCTGTCGAGCTTGAACACGCCGAGGGTCTGGCGCAGTTGCCAGTTGTCATTGATTTCGTAGGTGAGTTTCGAGCGCAGCGATTGCGACTTGTCGTCAATGAAGTCGTGATCGTTGCCGTAGGTGGTGTCCCGACCTACATCGGCCGGACGCCCGTTGACCCCAGGGATGCCGCGATCCGGGGTGCGGTTGTAGCGGCTGTATTCGTACTGCACCAGCCAGTTCAGATCCGGCGTCAGTTGCCAGCTCATCGACGGCGCGAATAGCTGACGATTGCCGCTGACGCCGTCACGGAAACTGTTTTCATCCATGTTGCCCATGTTCAGACGCAGGCTGATGTTTTCGCTCGGGTCGGTGCTGAGATCAGCGTAAAGACTGCGCAAATCTTCGCTGCCAGCCTGAGCTTCGATGGTCGAGCGGCGGCCGAACTCGGGCATCTTGCTCACGCGGTTGACGATCCCGCCCTGACTGCCGCGGCCGTACAGCACGGCGGCCGGGCCTTTGAGTACTTCGACGCGTTCGATGTTGTGCAGGTCGCGCTTGTATTGGCTGTCGTCGCGGATGCCGTCGAGATAGAAATCGTTGCTGGCATCGAAGCCGCGAATGCGCAGGCTGTCGAAGCGAGTGTCGGCGCTGCTGCTGACGTTGGGCATGCCGCTCAAGGCGTCGGCGATGTCATTGGTGCCGTAGTTGGCGACGTTCGAGGTCTTGATCGAATCGATCGCCTGCGGCACATAGCGCACGGGTGTCGAGGTGCGGGTCGCGGTGCTGCTGAGCTTTACCCGTGGGTCATCGGCTTGCGCTTCGGCGCTGATCGCGGTGGCGGGTAACTCGGTCGCGGAGTAGGCAAAACCGCTGGACAGAAAAGCAGAAAGCCCAAGAGTGACGGGCGTAAGACGGAACGGGGCAGGCATTGAACAGCGCATCCGAAAGGGTGGAGGAATTCGATCGCGCGAATGGTAATGCTTTGCATTTACTTCCGTTAATTATTCCTTATAAGTTCCCTTGTCTGATTGTTTCAATTTGTGTCCGGTTCGACACAATCCGACCGGTCGGCCAATTCGACCGATTCGTGAAACAGACTGAAAGCCATTCCAGCGTTTTTCGGCATGAGTGCGGGGAATAATCTGCCGCCATCGATTTTCCTCACTTTTGCCGGAGCTTTTCCCATGATTCTTCATTACGTCTACGACCCGTTGTGCGGTTGGTGCTATGGCGCCAAGCCGCTGATTGAAGCCGCACAACAGGTGCTGCCAGTGCTCGCCCATGCCGGGGGCATGATGAGTGGCGCCAACCGCCAGCAGGTCTCCTCGCAACTGCGCAATTACGTCATGCCCCACGACCGACGCATTGCCGAGTACACCGGCCAGCCTTTTGGCGAATCTTATTTCGACGGATTGCTGCGCGATCACTCTGCGGTGTTCGATTCGACGCCACCGATTGCGGCGGTCATGGCGGCCGAAGCCATCGACCGAGGCGGTTTGCACATGCTGGGGCGGTTGCAGACAGCGCACTATGTGGAAGGGCGACGCATTGCCGATTCAGCCGTGCTGTTGGAATTGGCCATGCAGATGGGCTATGCGCAGGAAGATTTCCACATTGCGTTTGAGTCCGTTGATAGCGAGGGGCATATAAAAGCCAGTCGCCAGTTTTTGGCTCAATTGGGCGGTCAGGGTTTTCCAACGATTGCTCTGGAGCAGAACGGCACGTTCCAGTTGATCGACATCAGCCCCTGGCTTGGCAAGCCGCAGGCATTTGCCGATTGGTTGCAACAGGCAATCGTCCTCGATGAAACCGGTAAAACTTCTGCGTTTTGTTCTATCGATGGTTGCGCCTGATACGCGCTGGATTCACTGGCTGTGTGCATTTCCCAGCAAGGACTCAGCGCAAAATTTACGTTTCTTAGACGATTTTTACCTATTTAAAGACGATTCTTGAAATTGACACATTGTTGAGGGCGCGGCTACGATTCGGCCCAACGCCTGTGGCCAACCGCCATGACTCAAAACAAGGAGCAGGCCCGCCATCACGTTATCGTGGGCGGGCCTTTTTGTTTCGGGGTGAATAAAAGAGTGCAAAAGCGCCGTTTCCGCCGTTCGACACAGCGCGTTTCAACCCGTAATAAGGAAAACAAAATGTTGAACAAGCGAATCAGTCTGATCGCACTGGGGATGTTGAGTGCCACTCAGGCCATGGCTAACGACCAGGCCGAGTCCAAGGGTTTTGTTGAGGACAGCAGCCTCAAAGTGCTGCTGCGCAATGCCTACATCAATCGTGATTACAAAGACGGCAACAAAGACAAAGCCGAGTGGGGCCAAGCGGCCATCGGTACGTTCTCGTCCGGCTTCACCCAAGGCACCGTGGGTGTCGGTGTCGACGCTTTCGGTCTGTACGCGCTGCGTCTGGATGGCGGCAAGGGCCGCAGCGGCGCCGGTGGTATCGATTTCTTCAAGCAAGAAAATGACGGTCGCGCGAACCATGACATAGCGAAGGGCGGTGCCGCAGTTAAGTTCCGCTTCTCCAACACCGTGTTGACCTACGGCGACCAGATGCCGGCCCTGCCGGTGCTGAACTACGACAACTCCCGCCTGCTGCCGGAAAGCTACACCGGTACCCTGATCACTTCCAAAGAGATCAAAGGCCTGGAACTGAACGCCGGTCGTTTCACCGCTGAATCGCGCAAGAGCGATGAAGGCCGTGACAGCGGTGGTCTGAAGTCGATCAACGTGTTGGGCGGTAGCTACCAGTTCACCGAGAACTTCAAAGGTGCGTTGTACGCTTCCGACGTCGAAGACGTATTGAAGAAACAATACGTGAACGCCAACTACGTGCTGCCGTTCAACAAGGATCAGTCACTGACCCTGGACTTCAACGGTTACCGCACCAAGCTCGACAGCTCGTACGTTCGCGAAAACACCATTCCCGGCGAAAGCATCGTGACCGGTCGCGACAACAAGATCTGGAGCCTGGCTGCAACGTTCGCCACTGGCCCACACTCGTTCACCGTGGCCCACCAGCGTTCCACCGGCGACAGCAACCTCGGCTACGCCTACGGTGGTTACCAGAAAGATCAACATCGCGTTGGCGACGGTGGTAACACCATCTACCTGGCCAACTCCTACTGGTCCGACTTCAACGCTGAAGACGAACGCAGCTGGCAGTTGGGCTACGGCCTCGACTTCGGCGCTTTCGGCGTACCGGGTCTGAGCTACAACTTCGCTTACGTGCGTGGCGACAACATCACCACTTCCACCAGCGAAGGCGGCACCGAGCGCGAGATCTTCAACCAGTTCAAATACGTCGTGCAATCTGGCCCGGCCAAAGACCTGAGCGTGAAATTGCGCAGCTCGATCCTGCGTGTTTCGCAGAAATCCAGCGAGTACAACGTCAGCGGTAACGAACTGCGTGTATTCGTGGACTACCCGATCAACATCTTCTGATGCCTGATCAAGTGTAAGAAACATGAGAAAAACCCCGACTGGTTCGGGGTTTTTTTTCGACGGTTTTTCGATGAAAACCGGAAAAAACCCGTGTTTTTGTCATGTAAAAGTTGTTTTTGAGGCGCTGCAAACTCCGTTTCAAACAGGGCTTTAAATGCCTGAAATTCTTTCTCATGGACGCAAATTCTCCACCTAATAGATTAGGCCGCTCAACGCAGCGGAGAATTTGGTAATGATCGTTTTGAACAGAGAAGTGGGCGAATCGCTACGGCGCGACAAATATGTCAACGTCCAGGGTGGTGACTTCAATCTCTACGGTCATTTTGCCGACTTCGTCAGACTGACCAAAAGTTGGGAAAACATGGAGCCTGACAGCTACTACGGTCAGGCCGAAGCCGGCATGCGTTACCGTCGTTACAGCGACTTCGAGTACAACCCCAAGACTCGCGAGCTGAAGCAGCTCGAACATCGCGCCTACGTGCAGTCGAAAGAGAACAACGCCTACGTTGGCGGCCTGGTACGGCACTTCCAGGACTTCTCCGATGAAGTGATTACTTCACCGGTGATGCGCAGCCTGATCGACACCGATTTCGAAGTGTACAAAAGCGTGCTGCCGGAAGAGCTGCACGATGAAATCTGGCAGTGCCAGATTCATCAGATCCGCATCGAGATCAAACCCGGCAAACAGCTGGAAATCACCCCTGAAGGGATTCACTGCGACGGTTATCCGTTCAGCGGTGTGCACTTCTGGGGCCGCAATAACGTCGAGGGTGCGGAGAGTCGCCTGTACGACATCCACGAGCATCAACTGGCGTCGACCACCTACCAGGAAATTCTCGACACCACTTACTTCCTCGACCGCGACATGCGCCACTACGTGACCCCGGCGCGTAACACCCACACGCATGCCATGGCGTATCGGCAGATTCTGGCGATTTCCTTCTCGCGGCCCGGGACCGCTTTCGACATTGTTCGCTAATCAGATCACCCCAATCGACGGCGTCGAGTGCTCGACGCCGGTGGTGCTGCGACGCGCCACGGCCAAGGATGCGCAGCGCATGGAGCGCTTCTTCCGCCAGTTCGACGAAGTGTCCTTCTGCGAATGGCAGGACGCCAAGTGCCTGCGCGGCGTGCTGATCCAGAAAACCACCACGGCCTATCTCGCCTTCGACATCGCCGGCGAAATTGTCGGCGCGGTGCTCGGCGGCATGCTCGGCAGTCGCGGCACCATCAACCATCTGGCCGTGAGCCCGCGCTATCGTAGCCAAGGCGTCGGTCAACGACTGGTTGAAGCGGCGTCGTCCGATATGAAACGGGTCGGGGTGTTGCGGATGTTTCTGTTCGTCGACGATGCTAACCTCGCGGGCAAGCGTTTTTGGACCGCCCAGGGTTTTTGCGAGCCCCACGGCGAACGGACATTTGAGAGGGATCTATGAATGAAACGTCCGGCAGTGCGCCGCTGATGGTCAACCATCAGCCGTCGCGCACGTTTGCCGAAGCCAGTCCGGTAGTTGCTGGCTACTTCACGGTGTCATTCGTGTTCGGACTGATGGCCGTCAACGCCGGCCTGCCGATGTGGCTGCCGGTGGCGATGTGTCTGTTCGTGTATGCCGGCGCTTCGCAATTCGCCGCACTGGCGCTGATCTCCAGCGGCGCCTCGCTGACCACCATTGTGTTGACCACGTTCCTGATCAACGCACGGCACATGCTGATGTCGGTGTACATGGCCAAGGCCCTGCGCGCACTCGGTTTGAGCCGGATGGAGCGCTGGGCTTACGCCGGTGGCCTGACGGATGAATCCTTCGCGTTCCACAGCGTTAAACTCGGCACTGGCGCACCGGTCAACGTGCGTTATCTGATCGGCTTCAATCTGTTCTGCCACACCTCTTGGGTGCTCGGCGGTTTGCTCGGCGCGGTTTGCGCGCAGTACGCGGCGCACCTGATCAAATATCAGCTCGACTACGCCCTGACGGCGATGATGCTCTACGTGCTGGTGTCGCTGTGCAATACGCGCAACAAACTCATCGCCGCCGCCGCTGCGGTGGTGTGCATGGGCGCGCTGAGTCTGGTCGGCAGTTCGCCGTTCAATGTGTTTATCGCCACGTTTGTGGGCTGCGGAGTGGGTGTATGCCTGACCAAACGTTCCTGATTCTGGTGGTCGCGCTGATGATGGCGGTGACTTTCCTGCCACGCGCGCTGCCACTGCAAGTCAACACCGAGCACTGGCCGCCGTTCGTTGCGCGGGCGCTGGAGTACCTGCCGGTGGCGATCGTCGCTGCGATCAGCCTGACACCCTTGTTGATCAAGGATCAGCACATACAGCTCGATCGCCCGGAATTCTATGCCGCGATTCCGACGTTGCTATGTGCGTATTTCAGCAAAAACCTCTTTCTCAGTGTGGCGGTTGGGACGGCTGCGTACATTGCGCTCGGCTCGTTCATGTAGCGGCAGATCGACGACATCGTTCAACGCCTGGCTCGACAAATCCGGATTGTTCACCGCTAGGCGTACTTCGAGGAAATCCTCGAAACCGGGGAAAATTGTCAGGCCGTTCTTTTGCGCGGCCTCACGCGAAACCATGCCGACCGCGTCCATCTGCGTGATCAGCGACAGCGTCAACGTTTCACTGCACGAATAGACCATGCGCTGGCCGTTCTCGTGATTGCCCAGCCCGGCGTCGAGAAAACGCAAAAAGCTGTGGGAATATGGACAATCTTCCGCAGGACGAACCTGAAACTTGTTGCCCAGCAACGTCAGCGGATCGTTCTCCTGCCCGCAATGCGCACCGACGACTTGTACCTGCACCTCCGGCAAGACAATGCTCGGCAGCCCCGGCCGCTGCGGACCGATCAGCACCGCCAGGTCGAAGTCTTCATTCTTCAGCTTGCTGAGATTTTCCATCGACTCGGCGTAGCTGAATTCCATCTGATAATCGGGAAACACCTCGATCAGGCGTCCGATCATTCGCCGATTGAAATCAGGCGACAAGGTGTTGTTCAACGCAACCTTCAACGTGCGCTGCCCCGGCACTTTCAATGCCTCGACTTTCTCTTCCATCTGTCGCGTGGCAATCAGCACTTTGTCCATATACGGCGTCAGCTCGGTGCCTTGCGGCGTCAGCGTCAGCCCTTTGTTGGAACGTCGAAACAAGCGGAAACCGAACTGCTCTTCGACCTTGTTCAACTGCGCGGCCAACGCCTGCACAGTCAGGCACGAATGCTCGGCTGCGGCCGACAACGAGCCGGTCTGCACGATGCGCATGAGGTTGCGTAAGGTTCTGCTATCCATGGGTAATGCCCTCTGAAGTGGGCTGGGTATTGTTGTTTACGAGACTGCCGGTCAGGCGCCAATGCTGGCTATATTCCTGCACCTGAGCATAGTTGTCGCGGGTTTAGTAGCGAATTGATGTCCTCGCCGATGGCTGGAGGCTGACACAGGATCGGGGTTTTTGGTGACGTGGGGGTGATGGGGGTCAAAAAAAGTGCGTGGTTTTGGTGCGAGGGGGCGATTTTTCACGGGGAAAAGGCTGACAACGTTAGTGGTTTTGGCCTGCGAAATACGTGGATGCGTCTTAGGCTAACTTGCGACCGAGCTGATAGCGGCGACTCGTCAAAGCAGATGAAGTAGCAGTGGGAAGGCATCAAGCCTATATGGCTGCGGATCTGAATGAGGTGGGCGAATTGAGTGCATCACAAGAAGCGGTTGATCTGGACTGCCCAAATGGCACCCGGCAGCACCAGGTTATTGAGATTCGAGAGCGGCCTTCCGTTGCACGAATCCCTACGGATAAGACAGCTCAAACGATGTTGGAAGCACTGAATATTCTGCAGCGGTTTGAGTCGGTCGACGGAATGCTCAAATAATTGAGGCAATAAAAAACCGACATCGCTGTCGGTCTTTTTTTACTCCCCAAATAGGGAAAGAGGTCTCACCCGGACACTGATCCTCAGGTCATCAGTGGGGTTCCTAACGCCGACTATCGCCACCTGATAGCAGTCGGTTTCGCGCTCTTGGGCCGATTCTCGGCATCGCGAGTTAAGCTGTCAATCTGGGTTTGGATTATTGTCTCTACGCTTGCGAATCAGATTTATAAATTGGTTCATATCTGTACTAGTATGAAAGCAAATCAAATCAGGAGAGGCGCAATGACTACCTCATCCCCAGCCCTCATCCCACGTGAACAACTTGATGCCCCCGAAGCGGGCCGCGTCGCGCTGAAGTTCTTCTTCAACCTTATGGAGCGCTGGGGCTGTAGCGCCGAGCAGCAACGCACATTACTCGGCGGCGTCGGCAACACAACTTTCTATAAATACAAACATCTGCCGAACATACGTCTGCCTAACGACACCCTTGAGCGCATCTCCTACCTGATGGGCATTCACAAGGCGCTGAGCATCATCTTCAGCAACAGCCGCGAACGCGCCTACACGTGGGTCAGTAGCCCGAACACGGCCTCGCCGTTCAATGGGCAAACAGCATTGGATTACATGCTCGCCGGACGCGTGGTCGACATCGCCGACGTGCGCCGCTACCTCGACGGGGTGCGCGGTTGAAGGCGCCCGATTTGGTTGATGTGGCGTGGCCGCGAGCCTACCGGATCGTCAACAGCAGCTTTCCGCCGATTGCGCTGTTCGAAGATGTGCTCGATCCCGAAGACCTGGAAGTTGCCTACGCGCTGGAAGCGCTGACCAACGATCGCCTGATCGAACAGGCCGGGGTTCTCGCCCGAGTGCGTCCCGAAGATCGACTTTCCGGCCCCGGCTCGACTCCGGTGATGGCTGCGTTTACCCACATCGGCAAACGCAGTCGTTTCTGCGATGGCACCTTCGGCGTTTACTACGCTGCGAGCAGCCAAGCCGCGGCCATCTCCGAAACCTGTTATCACCAGGAACGATTTCTTGCGGCGACCCAGGAAGCGGATCTTGAGTTGACCATGCGCACTTACGTGAATCGGGTGGTTAAACCGCTGCACGATATCCGCCACGATCACCCCGAACTGCACAATCCGGATCCGGAGGCTTACGGGCCCTCTCAGCTATTCGCCCGGCAACTGCGCGAAACCGAATCGTGGGGACTGCTCTACAACAGCGTTCGCCTGCCGGGCCATGAATGCGTCGCCGCGTTTCGACCTCCAGCGGTATCGATTCCGAAGCAGGGCAAGCATTTGCGCTATGTGTGGAGCGCGAGTCAGCAGAAGATTTCTTTTGTGTTTGAGATCAGTCAGGTCTGAACCGCAAAAGCCCTCGCAACGGCGAGGGCTTCACGTGGCTGATTTACATCAACGGCTTGTCCGGCGGCGCATCCATCACTTTCACTACATCATCGATCAGCGCTTTGCTCAATTCCTGCAAATACTGCGAGGCATAAGCGTGAAGATCAGGATCGCGCGAGACTGAAGTGTCCGCAGTGAGCAATCGTGAGATGTGAAGCAAGTGGGATGCGTGGGAAAGGGCGGCGATTACGGGAACACCACGATTGGTGCGGAACATCGCTTGATTGGAGTGGAAGGAAAAGTGGGTGAGGCCGAGGGTTTTCAGATCTTGAGAATGGGTCATTTCGGTTCACCTGCCGTTCGAGATGGACGGACTTGAAGTGACCGGTGTGCTGACGGATCAATGCCTTTCATTTGTTAACTCCCTGTATCAAATGAGAGCTGCCAATTCGTTATCAGACGAATGGGTGGCAGCTATGCGCGGGCTGATAAACCGGAGATACAGGAACCCGGCAGACCCGAAGGTCTCCCACGCACAGCCGCCATTGCACGGTAATGCAGACACAAAAAATGCGCCGGCAAACGTGAGTTGGGGCGCTGGTGCGCCTGTATCTTACCCGGGTTATCAGGCCCGGTCGCTGAATTGGCAGCGACGGGTTTGACGGTAGCTTGGGGAGTACCAGGCGCGCAATCGTGGCCAGTAGTGGCTTTGCTTGGCTTCTCGTTACAGCAGATTTCTCAGGATTTCGCGCCGTGCGTTTTGTCGGTCATGACTTGTCCTTAGCCTTTTCTAAGCAACAAAACGAGGAGATCAGAGATGGTCGATGAACTGGAGCAATTCCAGCAGGATTTACTGGAGTCTGTACGTCAGATGAAGGCCGGTGAAGCCGCGCGCGTAACGCCGATGCCGTTCTCTGCGGCGGAGAAACCAAGCGTCGAGGCATCAAGCACTCTTGGACTGGGAAACCGGGTTGCCATTGAGTCAGGCGGTTCAGTGCGCTGAGAAACGCTGCTCATGCAGTTACACTTTTTTATGGGCTCGCCATAATTATTGCCAGTTCATAATTTGGCATAAAAGCGGAAATTTGAGCGTTTTGGTCAGAAGCTGTGCTTTTTGGGAGAAGGGCGTCTGGCAATTAGATCGACGTGTGCGGAGGAGAGACTCTATTTCTACTGAAGGTGAAACGCGGTTAAAGATATAGACGCCCAGAAACAACAAAGCCCCTGCATTTCTGCAGGGGCTTTGTTTTGTATGGTGCGGTACCGGACGAACGGATCCACGGTTGGCAATCTGTGGTTCAGGCACCACATTTTGCTTTAGGCCTGCGTTCGCTCCTGACATTTCTCCAGACGCAATGGCAAAAAAACAAGACGTATGTCTTCCCTACCCCAAACACCACTGCGGTTGCCGTTTCCAGTCATCTGGAAATCCCATAAGTCTCAAATAACCCGGCTCTCTTTCGTCCATCATTTCGGCCAAGTGAAATTTCCAATGGCTGTCTGGACTGATCAAATCGGTTAGATACGCTAGCATCGTTAGTACTATGAATAGCCGCTGCTTGGGCTGAGGCCGATCGCCAGGTGCATTTTGGATGACCCATTCTTTAGGTAAGGATGGTCGAATCGAGAGCTCTCTGTTCCATAGTCGTGCGTGGTGGGCGCAGCAGTTTCGAATGAAGGTCAAAGTGTGGAGCCAGGAGGCCAGTACTTCGAAGGGGAGATTGAATCTGCTCGCGATCGCTTTTTTGTCGACGCTTTTGCCTATGGCATTGAACAGGGTGGATACCGTCCCAAGGCTAAGCTCTTCCAGAACAGCCCAAGCGGGCGGCAACTCGGGATTGGAATATGTTGATCCGTAGAATCGAAAATAGTTATCGCGCGTGCGATTTTCAATTCGCTGCTGCTGGATCTGATCTGCTCGGCTGCTCTTTTTTATACGATCAATCTCACGTCCAAGTTTGTTGCGTTCCTTGCTCAGTTGATCTCGCAGGGGCCGCAATAAATCCGAATGTGAGTATGACGAGGAGAAGATTGACGCATCAGCTATCCAGTCAGGCCCGTACTTCGGGCACATGTGATTGCTGATAGTCGCTCGTATGGCGACTTCGACACGTTCGATAGCATCCATGGTAATGCGTCGCAACGAACCATCGAAACGGTAGATGTCGACGACTGCTTTCAGACTGCTACCAGGTTTGAAGGTGTGTTCAGGGTTTGTTTCCTGAAAAGGGCGCATATAGGGGCTCAAGCGAAACAGCGTGACCACTTCCAGGAAACGCATGGCGCGCTCGTCGTTTGCGACTTGCAGGCCTCGTTGCTTTAGCAGTTCCAATTGCTGTTCTACGCTGAGGGCCGGCTTGTCGAAGGGCCTCATGTAGTTTTCTCCAGGCAAAAAAAACCCGCACGATTTGAGCTTGCTGACAGGGTCAACCTAGGCTTGGCGGGTGTGTTGGGGTGCATTATAGGTAGGTGTAAGAGCCCGTCAATGTTGGGCTGATGTGAAATTGTAACGGGTCGAGGCGCGCGGGCTGAGTTGGTCTGTTGATTGAGTGGCGTCGCTGATCGCATCTCAGCGATGCTGAAGCTCCTACGGAGTTCCAAACGCCAAAAACAACAAAGCCCCTGCATTTCTGCAGGGGCTTCGTTTTGTATGGTGCCGGCACCAGGAGTCGAACCCGGGACCTACTGATTACAAGTCAGTTGCTCTACCAACTGAGCTATACCGGCGTTGTGGGCGACGATTATAGCGATTGGGAAGATCCTGTAAACCCCTGAATTCAGACTATTTTTGCATCGCAGCAAATTAAGCCCTGCGCAATGTGCAACGTAGGATTTGCGCCTTACGTACGATAGGGCTGTTTGACAGGGTGCACAGTTGAATTTCAGCTTTCTCGAGCGCCGCAATTATTCGCTCGGTAAGCCCATTATTCGGCGGTTATGTCGTTTTGATTGGCAGCTTATGCACAACTGAGAGCCACGAAATCGGACTCAGGCGGGGTTTTGTGAAGCCATTCTCATTTTGTTCGCAAATCCCTGTTTTACAGGTTTTTTATTCATGTGAACAAAAAATGACCAGCGCTGTTAACGCAGCGAAACAGGCGCAGATATTGGATCCATGGGAAAACCATCAACAGAGTTATCCACAGGCTGTGATGTTTTAAACGCGTTCGGCCAGTAGCAGCAAATTACGCGGAGTCAGCGGGGTGTCGCAGAAGGTGCCGAGGCGGACGGTGTAGCCCTGTTGTTCAAGGAAAAGCGCCCGATCCAGATTCAGCCAAAGCTCCAGCGGCCGTCGGAACAATCCGCGAAGCAATTCGAGGTTGCGAACTTCGGCCAACCGCTGCCAACCGACCGCTTCGAGTGCGGACCAATCTGGCGAGCCGATTGTGGATAACTCTTTCAGCGCTGCCAGATCGCGGCAGTAATCGGCGAAGGTTTTGTCCAACCAGGCGCTGGGCAGAGAGGGCGTTGGCAGGTATTCGTCGACGCCACGCACTTGCCGTTGCAGCAGGTCGAAGGCCAGACGACGGGCCATCGAGGTGTCACGCTGGCGTCGGACGCGTGCCCCGGCGGTGACGGTTTCGCTCATCGGCAGCGCCAGATCTTCTACCGAGAGCTGTAGGAGCGATACCGATCCTTCGCAGGACAATGCCTGATATTCGCTGCGACTGATGCGGTTGTAGCAGCAGGGCGCGATCGCCATTTGCTGGCAACCTGCAGCGCTGGCCAGTTGCATCAAACGTACATGCAGATCCCCGCAGGCGTGGAGAGCGACGGGTGTATGGGTGGCGTTCAATACGGCTGGGGCGTCCGCCGCAAGCACATCCTGTTCGACATGCAGTGCATGTAAGTGATGACGCTGACTCAAGGTCTGACCGCTGGCGACCAACAGAGGGTCGTATTCAACGCAAGTCAGTTGTTGCCCCGAGTCCAACAAGCGCCGACCCAAATGACCCTTGCCCGAACACCAATCCAGCCAATGCGTCGGCTGCGAGGCAAAGGACAAACGACTGGCAAATGCCTCGATCTGCCGCCACTTGCGTCCCGGCACATCGACATTCAACCGATGCCCCGCAGCTTCCAGCGCATGCCCCGGCAACTCACCAACAGCACTCAGTTCAGCCGACAATGCCGCCAATGTAGCAAACGGCTCCGGCGCATCAACAAGATCAGCAGGTTGGTTGTGAGCGTTTTCCGCCTCTTCCAGCGACCGCCCGCGTAGCCACAAGGCCAGTTCCGGGTAGGACGCTTCCCAAGCAAGCGAAAGATGAGTGAACGGTCGAGGTTTCCACAGTGCCTGATGCTCAATCAAAAAAGCATCCAGCGCCGTGAAGCGGGCGAGTAAGTCCTCGCCCGTCAGCACGTAGGAAGTATCAACGCCCTTGGCAGGCATCGACGCGCAGCCAGCGCTCCAGCAGCTTGAAGCCGCGTACCAGCACGTAAGCCATCAACAGATAGAACACGCCCGCCGCGAAGAAGATCTCCACCGGCAGATAGGTGCGGGCAATGATCGTGCGCGCCATGCCGGTCAGTTCCAGCAAAGTCACGGTGCTGGCCAGCGCGCTGGCCTTAAGCATCAGGATCACTTCGTTGCTGTAGGCCGGAAGGCCGATGCGCGCGGCACGCGGGAGGATGATGTAGAACATCGCTTTCGGCTTGGACATGCCCAAGGCTCGTGCCGCTTCGATTTCGCCCGGCGGAATTGCTTGAATCGCCCCGCGCAAAATCTCGGCGATATACGCAGCGGTGTGCAGCGTCATGGTCACTGTCGCGCACCAGAACGGATCGCGCAGGTACGGCCACAACGCGCTTTCACGCACCGCGTCGAACTGCGCCAGTCCGTAATAAACCAGGAACAGCTGAACCAGCAACGGCGTGCCACGGAAAAAGAAGATGTAGGCGTAAGGCAGCGAGCGCACGTACCACAGCTTCGAAGAGCGGGCGATGCCCAGCGGAATTGCCAGCAGCAGACCGGCAATCACGGCGATGGCCACCAGCTCCAGGGTCAGGGTCGCGCCCTGCGCCAGTTTCGGCAGCCACTTGATGATCACTTCCCAGTTCATGAAGCGCTCCTCGCAAAGCCGCGAGCGGCGCGTTTTTCCAGGAAGTGCATGCCGGTCATGGCCAGCACGGTCAGGCCCAGGTACATGATCGCGGCGACCATATAGAAGGTGAACGGTTGTTTCGACACGGTCACGCCGATTTGCGCGTGACGCATGATTTCTTCCAGACCGATCACCGAGACCAGCGCAGTGTCTTTCATCAGGATCATGAACAGATTGCCCAGGCCGGGCAGGGCGATGCGCCACATCTGCGGCATGATCAGCCGGGTGAAGATCCGCCATTTCGACAGGCCCAGGGCCTGGCCGGCCTCACGGTGGCCTTTGGGAATGGCGAGGATCGCGCCGCGAAACACTTCCGTGGCGTAGGCGCCGAAGCACAGGCCGAGGGCGATCACACCGGCGGCGAAGGCGTTGAGTTGCAGGTCGGGGTTGCCGAAGTACTCACCGAGGGCGCGCATCAGGTTGACCGTACCGAAGTAGATCAACAGCACCCAGAGCAATTCCGGGACGCCGCGCACAAGGGTCGAATAGGTGCCGCCAAGCCATTGCAGCGGCTTGTACGGGGAAGTCTTGGCCAAGGCGCCGAGCAGGCCGAGCACCAGACCCAGGCATAGGGCGGTGAGGGCCAGTTGGACGGTCATCAGCGCGCCGGCAGCGAGCGCCGGGCCGAATCCGTAGAGGTCGATAATCATGGGTTTCTGTTCAAATTGCGGCAGGCAAAGTCGGGAGCCGGCGCCGTTGCATCACGGCGCCAGTCCCACAGGTCAGGATCAGTAGATGCTGAACGGGAAGTACTTGTCGTTGATCTTCTTGTAGGTACCGTCGGCGACGATTTCCTTCAGAGCAGCGTTCAACTTCTCACGCAGGGGGTCGCCTTTGCGCACAGCGATGCCGATCTTGTCGCTTTCTACGACCGGGTCACCTTTGAACTCGTAGTTCTTGCCAGCGTCGCTTTTCAGCCAGTCATAGTTGGCGTACTTGTCGGCGAGGATCGCGTCGACACGACCGGAAGTCAGGTCGAGGTAGGCGTTTTCCTGGGTGTCGTAGAGGCTGACTTTGATGTCATCGGCGTAGGTGTCTTCCAGCCAGGTACCGGCCAGAGTGGCGCGCTGAGTACCGATGGTCTTGCCTTTCAGCGAGTCCTTGTCGGTTTTGAAGTCGACGTTTTTCGGGGCGATGAACTGCAGCTTGTTCGAGTAGTACGGGTCGGTGAAGTCGACCGCGCCTTTGCGCTCTTCGGTGATCGACAGCGAGGAGATCAGGAAGTCGAACTTCTTCGCGTTCAGGGCTGGGATGATGCCGTCCCAGTCGGAAGTGACTACGGTGCACTCGACTTTCATCTTCGCGCACAGAGCGTCGCCGATGTCTTTGTCGAAGCCGACCACGTTGCCGCTGGCATCTTTGTTGTTGAACGGCGGGTAGGCCGCTTCGATGCCCATCTTCAGGGTTTCAGCCATGGCCCCGGCGCTGAACGCGAGGGTGACGGCGGCGGCCAGGAAGACCTTCTTGAAATTCTGCATGCATGTTGCTCCGTTAGCGGTTGCTGGACATGAATTGTTTGCAGCGCGCCGAAAGCGGGTTTTCGAACACCTGCTGAGGCGATCCTTGCTCTTCTATCAGGCCCTGATGAAGGAACACCACTTCGCTGGAGACCTGACGGGCGAAGCCCATTTCGTGGGTCACGAGCAGCATGGTGCGGCCTTCTTCGGCCAATGCGCGGATGACACTAAGTACTTCCTGAACCATTTCCGGGTCAAGCGCCGAGGTGGGCTCGTCGAACAGGATAACCTTCGGTTGCATCGCCAGCGTACGGGCGATTGCCGCGCGCTGTTGTTGACCACCGGACAATTGCGCCGGGTAGGCGTGGCGCTTGTCGGCGATGCCGACCTTGGCCAGCAGCGCTTCGGCGACTTCGATGGCTTCGGCTTTGCTCTGGCCGAGCACGCGGCGCGGTGCCTCGATGATGTTGTCGAGGATGCTCATGTGCGGCCACAGATTAAAGTTTTGAAACACAAAACCAATCTCGGAGCGCAAGCGGTTGATCTGCTTGCCATCGGCGGCAACCAGTTCGCCATTTTTGGCGGCCTTGAGCTTGAGTTCTTCACCGGCTACGAGAATCTGGCCCTGGTGCGGGTTTTCCAGCAGGTTGATGCAACGCAGGAACGTGGACTTGCCGGAACCGGAGGAACCGAGGATCGAGATCACATCGCCGTCGCGGGCGGTCAGCGAGATGCCTTTAAGCACCTCAAGCTGTCCGTAGCGTTTGTGCAAGTTGCGGATTTCAAGCGCGGGCGTGGCCTCAGCCATGTGCGTTCCTCATATATGTTGCGCTCCAGCTGTTGGATGGCCGTCCTGGCGAGGCGGCCAAGCTAGCATAGCGTTTCAATGGCAGCCAACAGCGCTACGAGCGGTTAACGGGTGGCATGTGGCAGGTTGTCGCATCGGCACAGCAGACTGTCGCCCCATCAACAACCGAACGGGTGTTTGATCGTGCAAACCCGCGGGTGTCGCGTAAAAAAAGGCGCGATGTTGCCAGCTTTGGCGGGGTGTTGGAAGCGCTATCCGGCCGAACGTTCCTGAATCGCCCTTTTATTGTGCATCCCACACTTTTTCAGTGTGTTTCTGGTGCGCGAATTCGTCCTGAAAGTGAGTCGCAGGGTAACGCTCTGGCGAATAGCCATTAATCTCAATGACTTGCGATGACTGTCCGGTCTCGCGCAAAACCGCAGCCCAGAAGAGTTTGAAACATTTTGGCGCATTTATTGCGTGCAGAATCCGGAACGCCCCGTTGGTTTCTTTTTACGAGAAAGAAAATTCCAGACGGGCCGGACGCAATCGCTTTCCTCGCAAAGGTAGTTTCGATGAGCAGTACCCCAAGCTCCAATGGCCTCGAACAGGGGCTCAAACCGCGTCATGTGACCATGTTGTCGATCGCCGGTGTAATCGGCGCCGGTCTGTTCGTTGGCTCCGGCCACGCCATCGCTGCCGCCGGCCCTGCCGTGCTGCTGGCTTACGCCGCCGCCGGTACCCTGGTGGTGTTGGTGATGCGCATGCTCGGCGAAATGGCCGTTGCCTCGCCGGACACCGGTTCGTTCTCGACTTACGCCGACCGTGCCATCGGGCACTGGGCCGGTTTCACCATCGGCTGGTTGTACTGGTGGTTCTGGGTCTTGGTGATTCCACTGGAAGCCAACGCCGCGGCAACCATCCTGCACGCCTGGTTCCCTGATGTTGGCATCTGGGCGTTCGCGCTGATCATCACCATGCTGCTGACTATCACCAACCTGTTCAGCGTGAAGAACTATGGTGAATTCGAATTCTGGTTTGCCCTGATCAAAGTGCTGGCGATCATTGGCTTCATCATCCTCGGTCTGGCGGCGATCTTCGGCTTCCTGCCGAACAGCCAGGTCAGTGGCGTTTCGCACCTGTTCGACAGCGGCGGCTTCCTGCCTAACGGCATGGGCGCGGTATTGGGCGCGATCCTGACCACCATGTTCTCCTTCATGGGTACCGAAATCGTGACCATCGCGGCCGCGGAATCGAAAAACCCGGGCAAGCAAATCTCCAAGGCCACCAACTCGGTGATCTGGCGGATTGGCTTGTTCTACCTCGTATCGATCTTCATCGTCGTCGCCCTGGTGCCGTGGAACGATCCTACGCTGGCCAACCTCGGTTCCTACCAGACCGTGCTTGAGCGCATGGGCATTCCTAACGCCAAGATGATCGTCGACATTGTGGTTCTGGTCGCGGTGACCAGCTGCCTGAACTCGGCGCTGTATACCTCGTCGCGCATGCTCTTCTCCCTCGGCAAGCGTGGCGATGCACCGGCCATGGCGACCCGCACCAACAAAAGCGGTACGCCTTACTGGGCGGTGATGCTGTCGACTGGCGCAGCGTTCCTGTGCACCTTCGCCAACTACGTGGCCCCGGCGGCGGTGTTCGAATTCCTGCTGGCCAGCTCCGGCGCGATCGCACTGCTGGTGTACCTGGTGATCGCTTTCTCGCAACTGCGCATGCGTAAACAACGCATGGCGCGCGGCGAGAAAATCGTCTTCAGCATGTGGCTGTTCCCCGGCCTGACCTACGCGGTGATCATCTTCATCGTCGCGGCTCTGACCATCATGCTGTTCCAGGAAGCGCACCGCGTGGAAATCCTCGCGACTGGCCTGCTGAGCCTGATGGTGGTGGCAGCCGGTTTGCTGGTAGCACGTCGTCGCAAGCTGGAAAAACGTGGCGCGGTGGTGTTGAACTGATCCGTTACGCGTAATGCAAAACGGCCGCTGTCAGTAATGACTAGCGGCCGTTTTTGTTTGTGCTACCGGTGGCGAAATATTCTGCGCTTCAGATCCGAATCAGCTTTGCTCTCGCGAGAGCATGAAGTCTGAGCTGCATTTCTCCCCGTCGAACCATTCATCCCAAGTTAGTTGCTTGAGAGATTTAACAGGTTCGTTTGTAGGGATTGCTGCTGAGTCTTCTGTTTTCGGGATTTGCCCGTCCTCGCGTGAATCTGCTGTCTTCATCTGACGTCCTTTTCTTGAACATACGGGAACCTGAAGCGCAAAAAATTACTCGGCCTTGGGTTCGCCGTCTTCCACCGACTTGCCATAAGCATCCAGCGCAACCCCGAAATCGGTGATGAACTGTGGCTCGCTCAGCCAGGCCTGGGCCTCTTCGATCGTTGCGCCTTCGGCCCACATGCGGTAGTCGATCAACATGTCGGCGGCCAGGTGGGTGGCGGCCATGCCTTCGTTGTCGGCGTTTTCCATGTCCAGCAGCTCTGGATGGTCAACGATGACGAACGCCAGTTCGCGCAGCAGGGTCAGCAGCATTTCGTTGCGGCTGATGGCTTCGGCGTCGCGCATTTTGCTGAACATCGCCAGGGTGTATTCCGGGATCGGCTCGGCGAGGTGGTCGAGGTCTTCGTCCTGCTCCAGTGGCTTGCGGCCGACCATACGGATTTGCTTGGCTTTGGCCTTGGCGCGTTTGGCGCGTTTCTGTTGCTTGTTCAGGGATGCCATGGGAACTCAGTTCTTCTGTTGGGTTTGTGCGGCAATCGCGTCGGACGCCGCCACATAGTCGGCCTGGAAGGCCGGGGATTCGATCCACGCCAGCGCGCCGGCCTCGTCGGTTTCCTGCGACCACTGGCGATACTCGATCAGCGCGGCGAGGATGAAATCCATCGCGCCTTCTTCGCCTTCCTGTTCGTAAACCAGTTCCAGCAGCGGGTCTTCGAGGAACGCGCTGCACAGGGCCTGCTGGCTGATCTTCTCCGCGTCGATCATTTTCTTGAACAGTTCGGTCAGATCCACCGATTCGAAGTCGATGCGATCATCGTTCGGGTCCAGCTCGACCGGCGCTTCGGCGCGTTTGGTGCGGTTCTGCTTGGCCTTGGCTTTGGCCCGGGTGGCGCGTTTTTGCTGCTTGTTGGCGGAGGCCATGATGTGTTCCGTCGTGCGTTGAGAGGGCTCAGCTGCGCGGGACTTGCCGCCCCGGTGTGTCGGGTGCCAGTGCGCCGGTTTGCAGCCAGGTCAGAGCGATGGGCCATAGTGTGGCTTGGTATGCGCTGCGAAAAAAGGCGAAATGTCCGACTTGTTGTTCGCCGATGTCCTGCGGCTCGATGCGCAGATGGGTTTTTGCAGCGTTATTGAAGTAGTCGAGCAGGCGTTCGATGGCCGGAATCGTGCCGTAGGGATCGTCGCTGATGCTGATCGCCAGTGTCTGTGCGCGGACGTTGGCGAAGGGCAGGGCGCCGATCTTGTTCATCAGTGCGCGACCACTGGGGCGCCGTTCGTAACGTGCAGCAGGCGTGCTCCAATCGTGCACAACGCCTTTCGGCGTATCTTCCAGCCAGCCGAGTCGCTTGCCGGGGAAAAAGCCGCAGAACAGCGTCAGCAACGGCATCAGCACATGCCATTTGCCGACCATGCGCCAGCGCTGTTCGGGCGCGTAATCGCGCCAGAAGGCGAACTGCGCGCCAACGGTGACCAGCCGTCGGATAACCCGCCCGGATTCGCCGAGCCCTGCCGCGCAACCGCCAAAACTGTGGCCGACGACGTCAATTGGCTGACCGGGAAACTCCCGTTGTGCGCGTTTGAGCATCGCTTCGAAATCCAGTGCGCCCCAATCTGTCCACGAGGCGTTCAAGCCTTTGATCGACGCGGATCGTGATTCGCCGATGCCGCGGTAGTCGTAGGTCATCACGTCGAAGCCGTTTGCGAACAGATAAGCCGCGAAACGCGAGTAGTGGCGGCAACGTACCGACGTGGCGGCGCTGATGATCACTACTGGGCGTTGGCTATCAGGCAAGAACTGACGCCAAGTGAAACCGCCAAGTGCAAAACCGTCGGCGGCAGCTTCTTTGAAAGGCTCACCTTGCTCGGCAGTCAAGGTTGGCGACCCTGACTGCATGTCTTGCCTTGTGGGCGTGTCCTGACAGCTCATGACGCTCGACCTTGAAGAGTAAGCTGACAACGATAGTCTCAGCGCCGCCCGGCAACAATCCGCAAGTTTTACTCGGTGGATTGAGTGAGCCTGCGCTCCTCGATCAACGCCTGTTCGCGATTGAGTTCCGCGCGTAACTCGTCTTCACTCGGCAGGATCGTCTTGTAACTGCTGGCAAACAGTTGCTCATTGCCCTTGAGCATTGAGTAGCGCGCCACCGAGTCGTTGCTCTCGGCAGACAGAATAATCCCGACTGTCGGCTTGTCGCCCTCGCTGCGCATGAGTTCGTCGTACATGCGCACATACATGTCCATCTGCCCGACATCGCGGGCGCTGAGCTTGCCGCGTTTAAGATCAATGATCACAAAGCATTTGAGCAGGTAGTTGTAGAACACCAGATCGATGTACAGATCGACGCCGTCGGTACTGATGCGTTGTTGGCGGGCGACAAAGGAAAAGCCTTTGCCCAGCTCAAGCAGAAAGCCCTGTAAATGGTCGATAAGAGCTAGTTCGAGACCGCTTTCCCTGACCTTGCCTGCCGAGGGCAGACCGAGAAATTCGAGCATGACGGGATCGCGAATGAATTCACGCGGGTTGCATTTCAGTGCTTCGATGTTGGTGGCGGCTTCTTCGATCACATCGGCTTTGTCGCGACTCATGAGAAGCCGCTCGTAGTAGAGCGTGAGGATCTGGCGGTCGAGGGCGCGGCTCGACCAGTTCAGGTTGGCGCATTCATCCATGTACCAATGGCGTGCTTTTTCATTGGTTATTCCCAAAAGCCGACGATAGTGGGTCCAGCTCAATTCGTGACGCAGTGCGTCACGAATTGGAAACGCCTGATAAAAGAGGCGCATATAACGCAGGTTGGAAGCGTCAAAACCCTTTCCGAATTGCGCCGTCAGATCTTTCGCCAACAACACGAGCAACTGTTTTCCATAGCCCGCACGCTGGGCTCCCTCTTGTTCAAACTCGACAATATGCCTGCCGATCTGCCAGCAGGTCTGCACTTGAATCGTATCCACCGCACGCAGCACTTTTTGCCGCGCCTGGCGAATCAGTTCGCCCAGCTCCCCCAGCAACGAATCGATTTTCGGGTCTTGCGTGTCAGCAGGTTTTAGCGGGCTCATCGGCTCTTCCACATCGTTGGATACAGGCGTCAAAGCATGCCAAGAGTCGCCGCGTGGGTATGTCGGGCGAGCCGGTTAAATGGGACGGAAGAAGGGATTGATGTTGCAGGACGTTGCCGCTGAAAGAGGTGTCAGAGAGTAATGGCCTGTAGTCCATTTCGTACACATGCCAAGTTCCAAACAATCTAAAACCCGCCCCGATACGCAAAATCTAAAAGGAGTAACGGTTGGGTTCTGCAAGAACCCGGGAGTCGTGATCATGAAACGCGTTCTTTCATTCATGCTGCCCATCGCCGCCGTCGCTGCATTGCTGTTTCCGGTGATGTTGCAGGCAGCCAGTCTTGAACCTGTCGACAATGCCGGGGTGCAAGTTCAGCAGCAACAACAGAACGGCGTCACTTATCTGGCCGGCGGTATCGGTGAGGATGAGGCGAAGGCCATTCAACAAACCGGCGGTTACAACCTGCACATGACGTTCGCTGTGGGCGCGCAAGACGAGTACACCGCTGATGTCGATGTGATGATTGAAAAGTCGCCAGGGCAAGCCCTACTGACGCTTAACCAGACGGGCCCGTTGGTATACGTGCAACTACCGCCCGGCAAGTACACGGTGGTGGCCACGCGTAAAGGCGAAACGAGGCGCGACGTGACAGACGTTGGTGCAGGCGTTCCGCGCAATCTGGTGTTCCACTGGAATGACGCTGGATAGCGATGGATGTGATGGCAAAGCCGAGGCGCGCGTACAATCCCGCGCCTCATCTTTGTGACGTAAGGAAACGCTGGTTTGAAAGGGATTTTGCGTGCGGTTTGTGTCATCGGCCTGGTATTGCAGTTGAGCGGCTGCGGAACGTTTATCGGGCGCTTGAATGACGGCCTGTCCGATGCCCAGTATTACCGAGGGGTTGATGGCAGCCTTCACCTGCTGGGTGTGCGTGGTGGTGGTAGCGATGGCATGCCGGCGGCGATCGTCTGTTACATGATGATTGTCTGTCCGGTTATCACCGTCGTATCCCTGCCAGTGGATGCCGCTCTGGACACGGTTTTGCTGCCGGTGGATTACATCAATACGCTTTAGGTTTTCTTTACGCGGCGCTTGCTCTTCGGCGTGTGCACGGGCTCTTGCACTTTGCGATAGATCCACACGCCGAACACTCCCACTGCCAGCAGAAACACTGTGCCAACGCTCTGCCAGAAAAACTCGAACCAGAACCGCCGAGGCTGCAGGGCCAGGGTGTAAGTGCTGCGCGGGCCGCGATTGTTGGTGGTGATAGAGCCGGTGATCCAGCTGTCGATCAGCATCCAGATCGACAATCCAATGGCGACAGTAATCAGCAGAGCAACGAGAACAGTCAGCCAGTAAGTCACGCGACTTGGGCGATAGGGTGGCGGATGGGGCAGAGGGACGCGGGTTTTCCTTTGGTTCATGACGCTTGGGACCTGTTTCCGGTATTGATGAACTGCGCTATCTGGCTCGCCAATTCCATTGCGCGTGGCGGGTTTTCCCTGAGCCACGTCGATACAGCGTGGTCACACCCCGGCAGCACGATTTTTCTGAGCTGGTGGGGGGCCAGGCTCTTTTCAATGGCTTGGATGACTTCATACGGAATCGCGCTGTTGATCGCGCGCGCGGCCATTTGCTGCGCCCCGGCAGACGTCCCGGCGATCCCGCCAAAAGCAGTTGCCTGAAGACCGTCGTACTCGCCGATCACCAGCAAGACCTCGCCGTCGAACGTGCGCAGAAACTCCAGCGATGTCGAGTCGAGAAAACCGTAAGGCACAGAAATGGCACGTTTGAACGGTGGACCAAACGGTTGCTGCCAGGCCGCCTCCGCGTACAGGGCCGGACAGACCAGCACGATGCGCCTGACTGAAGCGCGATGCGCTTGCGCCACCTTGAGCGCGAGTGCGCCCCCCAGACTATGGCCGATCACCGTGCTGAGTTCGCCGCCAAGATGACCGGCAAACTGCAAAGCCTCCTGAAGGTTGTGCGTCAGTGAAGTCTCCTCCAGGGCGAGCTCAGCGCTTGGACCGTGGCCGGAAAGATTGAAGCTCAGGCTGGCAATTCCCTGCGCCTGCAAGGGATACAGGATGGCGTTGAGTCGCGAATAGTCAGAGCGGGCACCGTGAATGGCCAGCACCTTCGGCGTAGACGTTTCTGCGGCGGAACCGGCTAATACGCGACCTTCCAGTTGGTAGCCGGCGAAGGTTTGCGCAAAGAAAAACTCAGGGCCGGTTGGCGCCTCGTCGAACTGCAACCGAGAGCGAAGTCGCGACGCGCCGGTCAACGCCAACCGATTGATCACAGGGCTGCCAGGGTGTGCAGGACCGCAACGCGCAATGGATTGGTCTCCACGCTCAGCAGCTTGATCGCCAGGGCGCAGCAGACCACGATCAACATGGGTTTGATCAAGCGTGGGCCGACGCGGACGGCCGCTCTTGCGCCCAGTTGTGCACCGAGGAAAGCTGCCAGAGCCATGGCAATTGCGATCGGCCAGATGATCACGCCTTTGGTGATGAAGACAGACAGCGAACCCAGATTGCAGGAGGCATTGGCCAGTTTGGTGAAGCTCATGGCCCGCATCATGCCAAGCCCGCAGAGCAGCACGAAACCAACGATAAAGAACGAGCCTACACCCGGGCCGAAGATACCGTCGTAGAAGCCCAGGATCGGCGCCACGGTGAACGAGAAGAGCAGAATGCCGATTCTCTTGCGTCGATCCTCATTGGCCAGTTTCGGCGAGAGCGCAAAGTAGATCGCCACCAGAATAAGCATCACGGGTACGCACACTTCCAGATAGCGCTTATCAATAGAACTGACCAAGAGTGCCCCGCTGGCGCCACCCAGGAACGCGCAGATAACCAGGAAGCGCCCCTCGCGCCACTCAATCATGCCTTTGCGAGCGAACGTGACCGTGGCTGAAATAGTCGCCGACGCGGCCTGAAACTTGTTTGTGGCAATCGCACTGATCGGGTCGACACCGGCCAGAAACAAGGCAGGCAAAGTAATCAATCCACCACCCCCGGCAATCGCATCAAAAAAACCGGCGCAAAAAGCCACAAGCGCCAACATGCCAATTACATCCCAAGCCATTACATTTTCCCTTTTATAGTTATTGGCCAGACATCCACATGACTGGCCATGCTGCAGCTTCGACCTGCGCTAAGTATCAGCCCTGAATCAGCAGCGGATCGTCTGAGATGACAATGGGGGATGAGAACTTCGACAGGCCGAAGATGCGCACCAATACACGTCGGTTGTCTTTGATGACATCGCGACAGTGCAGCGCCCGGACGTTATTGATCACCATGGCCGACTCTTGCGTCAGTGTGTATTGCACCGGTGTTGCTTTACCCACGCTTTGGCAAAGCGCGGAGTAAGCCTCTTTGACAAAGTCCGAGGCGTTGTCGTTGACCGAAAAACGGTACGAGTTGAATCGCGCGGCGAATCCGACGTTGTCATCGAACTCCAGAATCGAAACATTACGGCCATCCTCGCCCTTGCCACTGACGAAAGAGTCGCTGCGGGTGAACTGGAAGCTGCCCGTTGTGAGTGCGAGGCATCCGGTGACGCCGATTTCATCCAGCAGGGGTGGCAATGGAATCACCGAGGTGGGCTCCAGGCTTGGATTCCATAGCGCCGACAGGATCAACGACGAAGGCGAGGGCGAGTGCCCGTCTTTCGCGTTGACGGCGCACCAGTACGGCGCTTCGGTGTGCGGGCCGAGCGCGAGACCGGAGTGGGAACTCAGCTCTTTGATTTCCGGTTCGTCATTGATTTTGGTCAGTCCGCCGCCCTTGAAGTTAGCGACGAGTCGGACCAGTTTGCCTTCGTTGTCCATGTCGTAGGCAAAGGAGCTGTTATCCACCAGTTTCAACAGAATCTGATTACGTGCCGCCAGACACAGTACGTCGTGACGATTCTCCAGAGCGGCCAGCTCGGGAAGTTCATCCGGTGGGCTGGTCTCGGTGAATGTTTGCATCCCCTCAAAAATCAGCAGGGAAACCAAGCCGTCGGAATAAGCGCCAAGCAGTTCACATTGATCTTTGGAAAACGAAAACTTCAACTCGGTCGCTGCCAGCGAGGCTTTGGACTTTGCGCCTGCGGCTTGTGGCCCGCCCATGGCTGCCAGTTCTTCAGAGAAGGTGTGCAGCAGCTTTGCTTGTTGCGTGTCAAAACTGAAAGTTCTGACTTCCTGTTCAACTAAAGACTCAACGGTTTTATTGGTTTGTTGTAGGACTTCGGTCATTGGTTACATCCCTGTCGTATCGGCTCCCGTTATATTTTTTGTGGGAGCTGTTGGCTGTTTCGATGATGCAATGCGTGCCGAGCGCGCGCACAGATCCGGACGTGGGCGAGTTGATACAGGTCTGGTTTTTTCGGGAGGGCTCAGGGCGCTGTGACGCGACAGTTCACACAAGTGTTGAATGCCGGGTCAATGTTTGCTGTCGCTTGACTGACAGTTGAAACAACACCAGATGACCTGCGCTGAGGTCTTGTCCTCCATGACAACTTGATGAGGGGGCTTGGTTCTGCGAGCGATCCTGCTCGCAGACGCAACTCTCCTGCTGCCTGCAATAACCTCGGTAGGTTCCGAGGGTTCCGGGCGCGGAGTGCGTTATTCGGGTAATGCGTTAAATGCCGGTCGTCAGGACTGAAGTACTCGGCGATTATTTTCGACAGTCAGCAATGACCTGCCGGAAAAAGCTGACGGAGCCTAACATCAAAATAATGGCCAGCAAAAGCACTGGAAGAGGAGGTGAGGTGCGGCTTATCAAATCGCAGGCATAAAAAAACCCTGAATCTTGCGATTCAGGGTTTTCGGTATTTGGTGCCCAGAGACGGAATCGAACCGCCGACACGGGGATTTTCAATCCCCTGCTCTACCGACTGAGCTATCTGGGCAACGGGGCGCATTAAAAGGGTTTTTCGGATTTACGTCAACGACTTTTTTAAAATTTCTTAAATTAATTCCGTCGCTTACGATCCGACCCCCGATTTCGCGGGGTTTACTCTGCAGGCGGAACGTAGCCTTCGGCCTTGGCGTATTCCTCGCCGGAGAAGTACTTGTCCATTTCGCCCTGAAGATATTTGCGGTCTTCGGCGTTCATCATGTTCAGACGTTTTTCGTTGATCAGCAGGGTCTGGTGTTTTTGCCAGTCCGCCCAGGCCTTGGCCGAGACGTGGTCAAAAATATCCTGACCTTTGGCGCCCGGGAAAGGGGCGCGTTCCAGCGCGGGCAGTTGTTCTTTGTACTTACGGCACATTACGGTGCGGGTCATGGCGACACTCCTGCATTCAAGACGGCGGCCGCGCGTTCGAGCAAGGTTTTGACCGGGGCGGCGAGGCCCAGGCGCGGCGGGGTGGCGAGGTTATACCAGAGCCAGTCGGCCTCGGCCACGTGATGGGCGGCCTCCTGCACCTGAACCAGCCAGGGTTCGATGGACAGCTGGAAATGGCTGAAGGTGTGGACAAGGCTCGGCAGCGCCTGCTGCTCGCCCATGGTCAGCGAGTGCTGATCGGCGAGATGTTGCAGGTCGTCGAGGTCGTCGAGTTCCGGCAGGCTCCACAGACCGCCCCACAAACCTGTTGAGGGTCGGCGGTAAAGCAGAATCGCGCCGTCGCCGTTGGCGAGCATCGGCATCAGCGTGCGTTTCTGCGGGATGGCTTTGCGCGGCTTGGGAATCGGGTAGCGGGTTTCGAGGCCGAGCATGTGCGCCTCGCAGCCACGTTCCAGCGGACACAGCAGACAACTCGGCTTGCTGCGCGTACACAGCGTGGCGCCGAGATCCATCATCGCCTGGGTGTAGGCGTTGACCCGATCGTGCGGCGTAAAGCGCTCGGCGTTGGCCCACAGCTGTTTGGCGACCTTCGGCTCGCCGGGGTAGCCCTCTTGCGCAGTAAAGCGTGCCAGCACGCGTTTGACGTTGCCGTCGAGAATCGGCGCGCGCAGGCCCATGCTGATGCTGGCGATGGCGCCAGCGGTGGACAGGCCAATGCCCGGCAGATCGGTGAGCTTTTCAACGTCATGCGGAAACTCGCCGCCGTACTGGCTGACGACGATCTTCGCGGTCTTCTGCAAATTGCGTGCGCGGGTGTAGTAACCGAGCCCGGTCCACAGATGCAACACTTCGTCTTCGGGGGCTTCGGCCAGCGCTTCGACCGTCGGCAGCGCGGCCATGAAACGGTCGAAATAGTTGAGCACGGTGCTGACCTGGGTCTGCTGCAACATGATCTCCGACACCCATACCCGATACGGGTTGATGTCCTGCTGCCAAGGCAGATCGTGGCGGCCGTGGCGGTCGAACCAATCCAGCACCGCCGTGGAAAATTGCTCCGCTCTCATCGCTTGAACAGCCCCTTCAATGCGTTTTTCAATTCCGGGCTGACCTTGTCACCGAGTTTCTCGTCGATCTTCTCGCTGAGCTTGTCGCCGGCCAGCTTGGTTGCGACCTGACCGAGGCGATCGTTGTCGACGCGGCAGGCCTTGGCGCCCAATTCGAGCGGGCCACGGCAGCGCAGCGGCCATTCGACACCGACGAATTTTTCGCCAACCTGGCACGCCGGATCCGGCATGGCGCTGGTGTCGCCCTCGACGATGATGCCGACGCGGTAGTCCATGCCGAGCACGCGCAGGTCGATGTCGCCGTCACCGTTGACGGTCATGCCGGGGATGCGCACTTTCAGGTCAGGGTTGCTGGCAATGCCGTTGCGGAAGGTCAGGTTGCCTTTCAGCTCCTGGAACGGTGTGTCCTTGCCGCGTGGCTCGCCGCTGAGGGTTTTGCGGTTAAGCGTGGCGATGCCTTTGCACAGTTGCTGCTCAAGGTTGGCGTTGAGCAGCACGCCGTTGTTGATCACGAAACTGGCGTTGCCGTTAAGCGTATCGATCAGTGCCTGCTGGCTGTTACCGCTGCCGGTGACGTTGCTGGTGAGGGTTACCAGACCTTTTACCGGCGGGTTCTTGCCTTGGCTTTCGAGGATTTTTTCTACGGGGACGCGGTTGAGTCTGGTTTGCAGGTTCAGTACCGGTGCACTTGGGCGCACATCGAGGGTGCCGTTGGCTGCAAAACCACCGTTGTACAACTCGCCGCTCAGATTGGTCAGGGTCAACAGACCGCCTTGGCCTGTGGCTTTGAGGGCTGCGTTCTGGATCGGCAACTTGTCGAGGGTCAACTGGCCGAACGTCAGGTCGGCATCGATGTCGAGTTTGGCGAGCCGTTCAACCGGCAACAGGCGTTCAGTGCTCCAGGCGGTTTTGCTTGGTTTGTCCGGCAGAGGCGTGGAGCCCGCACCGGCCATGGCATCAGCTTCAGTGCTGGCAACTTCGGCCTGGCGCGTTTGTGTGGCGTTGGCGGCTTTTTCCGATTTTGGTGGCAGGTAACGGTCAGCGTTGAACGTATCGGCCTTGAGGATCGCCCGCAACGATTGCTTGGCGAAGTCTTCGACGGCGATGCGGCCGCTGAAGCTGCTGTCGTCGAGTTTCAGGTTGATGTTGTCGAAGGCGATGCTGGTTGGCGTGGCCGCTACGCGGCTGACCAGTTCGACCTTGCTCAGACTGCCTTCGGCCATGGCCGGGAGCTTCTGGCCAACGCTGTCGACGAACTTCGCCAGATCGAACTGGGCGATGGAGATGCCGCCGGTGATCTGCGGGGTCTTGTCGAGGTCGTTGGCTTTCAGCTCGCCCAAGGCGCGCAACTGATTGGCAGAGATCTTGATGCCAGTCCATTCGGCGACGTTCGCAGCTTTATCGAGCAACAACTGCCCTTGAGCGGCGAAGGTCATGGTCTTGCCTTGCAGCGGATCGCCAGCCAGTTCGCCGGACAGCTTCAGGTCTTCAAACTTGTAGCGTTGCAGGGCGCGTTCGATACGCAGCTCGCCGGTGAGTTCGGTACGCACGCGCAGAACCGGCTGATTGGTACCGAGGAAGGCAGTGGCTTTCACCGGGATATTCGTCGAATCGTGTACCGGGCCGGTGCTCAGCTGGATACTTTCGGCACTGAATTGCTTGCCGGTCTTCTCGTCGTTGTACTCAACACGGGCGTTGTTGACGGTCAGGCTGTCGATGTCGAGGCGGATCGGCTGTGGTGGCTTTTCCACCGCAACAGGGGCTTCGCCGGCCGGTTGGCCTGGAGTAGCAGCTGGCGGCGTCGCACCTGCGGGGGCGGGCACCTTGCCGATGTCTTCCCAGTTGCCGTGGCCGTCCTTGTCGCGGTTCAGACGCAGGTTCAGGCCTTCGACGCGCACGTCGCTCATCTGCACTTCGCGGCGCAGCAACGGCAGCACGCGCACGGACAGACCGAGCATCTGCAAATCGGCAAACGGTTCGGCAGGTTTGACCAGGGTGGCGACGCTGGCCTCGTGCAATTCCAGGCCAAGCCATGGGAACAGGCTCCAGCCGATATCGCCATTGAGCGTCAGCTCGATGTGGGCCTTGTCGCGGGCTATCTGGCGGATCTCGTCTTTGTAGTCGTTGGGATCGAAGAGGTGGGTCAGGGCAAAGCCTGCCGCCACAATGATCAGCAACAGCCCGAGAAGTACCAGACCCAGGATTTTGCCGAACGCTTTCATGGGCGAGTCCTTGTAGTTAGTCGAATTCGTAATTTAGCCGGGGAGTATAGCGCTGCAACCACCCGGTTCGCTGTGACGTCATGTTGCCAGGACCTCCAGCGGCACCTGCAATTTGGCGGCGAGTGCCTGAGCCTCAACATGTCCATCAGGCGCCAGCAGACGCAGTTCAGCCCCCGCTTGCGACGCCATTTTCTGCGCTTGGTTCACCAGCCGTTCGGCAACGCCACGGCGACGGGTAACTTTTCGTACGCATAAATGGGACAAGTACCAGACGCCTTGATGCCTTTGCAGGCGACCGACACCGAGCAAGCGATCGTTGAAGCGTCCGGCAATCAAAGTCCCGTCTGCGAGGGCGCTTTCGATCAGTTCAGCCTCCCCGGAAAACGGCGCGAGCAGCCATTCCGGGGCATCGCGATAAATCTTCTGCAAATCCTGCTGATCCTGATAACTGGCGTCTTTCAGGGCTTGGACAATGATCGGCATGGCGCTTTCCTGAGTGATACGAGAACAGATGACAGAAAAAAGGTGATATCAGTTTGGTTTTTCTGTCACGTGCAAATGGTAACCTTCGCCCGTTCGTCCGTCCTTCTGCGACTTAACGTCGCGCCTTCAAGGAGCTTCACCCAAAAAAACGGTCATGCCTGCGTGCATAAAGGCCGGGGGTGAACAGTGGCTGGCGAACCATACTAATAATTGGGGGATACACAATGAGCACGAGCATCACGGCGGACGGCATCAAAGCCGATCAGCCCGCGTTCCTGTCCAAGGAGCGCATCATCGCCAAGCCCGGTTTCAACCGTTGGCTGGTTCCACCGGCCGCTCTGGCCATCCACCTGTGCATCGGCATGGCCTACGGCTTCTCGGTGTTCTGGTTGCCGCTGTCCAAGGCGCTGGGCGTTACTGCTCCGGTGGCTTGCGCACCGGACATGAGCTTCATCGCACAAGTGTTCTCGTCGCAATGCGACTGGCCGATCTCCATGCTCGGCTGGATCTACACGCTGTTCTTCATCTTCCTCGGCTGCTCGGCAGCGATCTGGGGCGGCTGGCTGGAACACGCAGGGCCACGCAAGGCCGGTGTGGTATCGGCACTGTGCTGGTGCGGCGGTCTGCTGATTTCGGCGCTGGGTATTTATACCCACCAGATCTGGCTGATGTGGATCGGCTCCGGCGTGATCGGTGGTATCGGTCTGGGTCTGGGCTATATCTCGCCGGTCTCCACCCTGATCAAGTGGTTCCCGGACAAGCGTGGCATGGCCACCGGCATGGCAATCATGGGTTTCGGTGGCGGCGCGATGGTCGGTGCACCGCTGGCAACCGCACTGATGAGCCACTTCGGCTCGGCGCAAGGTGTCGGCGTCTGGCAGAGCTTCGTGGCCATGGCGGCGATTTACTTTGTGTTCATGATCGGCGGCGCTCTGGCATACCGCGTTCCGCCAACTGGCTGGAAACCTGAAGGCTGGACCGCTCCGGCGAAAAAGGCTTCCAATTCGATGATCACTCATCGCCACGTGCACGTGAATGTGGCGTGGAAAACCCCGCAGTTCCGTCTGGTCTGGCTGGTGCTGTGCCTGAACGTCTCCGCCGGTATCGGCATCCTCGGCATGGCTTCGCCACTGCTGCAGGAGGTGTTTGGCGGCAAGCTGCTGGGTGTTGATGTGCCGTTTGGCCAGCTCGATGCCGGGCAACTGGCCTCGATCGCCGCGATCGCTGCCGGCTTCACCGGTCTGCTGAGCCTGTTCAACATCGGTGGTCGTTTCTTCTGGGCCTCGTTCTCGGACTACCTGGGCCGCAAAAACACCTACTTCGTATTCTTCGCCCTGGGTTTTGCTCTGTACGCGCTGATTCCGAACATGGGCCATTTGGGCAACGTTGCACTGTTCGTGGCGGCGTTCTGCATCATTCTGTCGATGTACGGCGGCGGTTTTGCCACTGTTCCGGCGTATCTGGCCGACCTGTTCGGTACGCAGATGGTTGGTGCGATCCACGGTCGTCTACTGACGGCTTGGGCTGCGGCTGGCGTGCTGGGTCCGGTATTGGTGAACTACCTGCGTGAATATCAGCTGAGCATCGGCGTTGAACGCGCTGCGGCTTACGACATCACCTTGTACATCCTCGCCGGCCTGCTGGTGCTGGGCTTCCTGTGCAACCTGATGGTGCGTCCGGTGGCTGACAAGTACTTCATGACCGACGCTGAACTGGCGGCCGAACAGGCGCTGGGCCACGATAAAGGTGCTGATGCCAGCACGGTTCTGGAGTGGAAAGCCGCACCGGGCAGCAAGCCGCTGGCAATCGCTGCCTGGCTGGTTGTAGGTATTCCGTTGGCGTGGGGTGTGTGGGTAACCCTGCAGAAGACGGCGGTACTGTTTCACTAAGGTGTTAGCTGAATAAACACCGAACCTGTGGGAGCGAGCCTGCTCGCGAAGACGGAGTGTCAGTCAACTTAATTGTTGGCTGACCCACCGCGTTCGCGAGCAGGCTCGCTCCCACATTTGTTTTTGCGCTGCCTGTAATGGCTTGTATGGACATGTCTACCCGCGACAGCCGGGCGTTCTATCCGTCAGCCATCTCACCTCTCGTGTTTCTGTTTCGGCCCCGCGTGCCTATAATGGCTGCCTTTTTCGCCCAATGATTTTGCGGAGCTGGTGATGGCCGAACGTAAGGCTTCTGTCGAGCGCGACACTCTGGAAACCCAGATCAAAGCCTCGATCAACCTTGATGGCACCGGAAAGGCCCGATTCGATATCGGTGTTCCTTTTCTTGAGCACATGCTGGATCAGATCGCCCGTCACGGGTTGATCGACCTGGATATTGAATGCAAGGGCGATCTGCATATCGACGACCACCATACGGTGGAAGACGTCGGTATCACCCTCGGCCAGGCGTTTGCCAAAGCCATTGGCGACAAAAAAGGCATCCGTCGCTACGGTCATGCCTACGTGCCGCTCGATGAAGCGCTGTCGCGTGTGGTGATCGATTTCTCCGGTCGTCCAGGCCTGCAGATGCACGTGCCGTACACCCGCGCCACCGTGGGCGGCTTCGACGTTGACCTGTTCCAGGAATTCTTCCAGGGCTTCGTCAATCACGCGCTGGTCAGCCTGCACATCGACAACCTGCGCGGCACCAACACTCACCACCAGATCGAAACCGTGTTCAAGGCTTTCGGCCGCGCGCTGCGCATGGCTGTCGAGCTGGATGAGCGCATGGCCGGGCAAATGCCATCGACCAAAGGCGTTCTGTAATGCAGACGGTTGCAGTTATCGATTACGGCATGGGTAACCTGCACTCGGTGGCCAAGGCCCTCGAGCACGTCGGCGCCGGTAAAGTGCTGATCACCAGCGATGCTGCGGTGATTCGCGAAGCTGACCGCGTGGTGTTCCCCGGTGTTGGCGCGATTCGCGACTGCATGGCGGAGATCCGTCGTCTCGGTTTCGACTCACTGGTGCGTGAAGTCAGTCAGGATCGTCCGTTCCTCGGTATCTGTGTCGGCATGCAAGCGTTGCTCGACACCAGCGAAGAGAACGACGGCGTCGATTGCATCGGCCTGTTTCCGGGCGCGGTGAAGTTCTTCGGCAAAGACCTGCATGAAGACGGCGAACACCTGAAAGTCCCGCACATGGGCTGGAACGAGGTGAAGCAGAAGGTCAGCCACCCGCTGTGGCATGACATTCCGGACATGGCGCGTTTTTACTTCGTGCACAGCTACTACATCGCTGCCGCCAATGCGCGGCAAGTGGTTGGCGGCGGTCACTACGGCGTCGACTTCGCTGCAGCGCTGGCCGATGGCTCGCGTTTCGCCGTGCAGTTCCACCCGGAGAAAAGCCATACCCATGGCCTGCAATTGCTGCAGAACTTCGCCGCGTGGGACGGTCGCTGGTAAATGGCTGCCAAGAAGTCCAAACCGCCGATCCTGACCCTCACTGCCGAGCAGGAGAACGAGGCCAATCGCAAGATTCAGCGGTTCATGGAAGACCGTTTCGAACTCGATCTGGGTTCGTTCGAAGCGGGGGAAATTCTTGAGCTGTTTACCCGCGAAATTGCTCCGCACTATTACAACAGGGCGATTTTCGATGTGCAGACCCACCTCAAAGAGCGGTTTGAAAGCATCGAAAGCGACCTGTGGGCGCTCGAGAAAAACTGATTTCCGAGCCAAGCTGAACATTCAAATTTGAAGGTTTGCCAGATGCTGATTATTCCCGCTATCGATCTTAAAGACGGTGCCTGCGTACGTCTGCGCCAGGGCCGCATGGAAGATTCCACAGTGTTCTCCGATGACCCGGTGAGCATGGCTGCCAAGTGGGTGGAGGGCGGTTGCCGCCGTCTGCATCTGGTCGATCTGAATGGCGCGTTCGAAGGCCAGCCAGTCAATGGCGAAGTGGTCACCGCAATCGCCAAACGCTACCCGACCCTGCCGATCCAGATCGGTGGCGGCATCCGTTCGCTGGAAACCATCGAGCACTACGTCAAGGCAGGCGTGAGCTACGTGATCATCGGCACCAAAGCGGTGAAAGATCCGGCGTTCGTCGCTGAAGCCTGCCGCGCGTTCCCGGGCAAGATCATCGTCGGTCTGGATGCCAAAGACGGTTTCGTCGCCACCGATGGCTGGGCTGAAATCAGCACCGTGCAGGTCATCGATCTGGCCAAGCAGTTTGAAGCCGACGGCGTGTCCTCGATCGTTTATACCGACATCGCCAAAGACGGCATGATGCAGGGCTGCAACGTACCGTTCACCGCTGCGCTGGCCGCTGCCACGAAGATCCCGGTGATCGCTTCCGGCGGTATCCACAATCTGGGTGACATCAAGTCGCTGCTCGACGCCAAGGCGCCGGGCATCATCGGCGCCATCACGGGCCGGGCGATCTACGAAGGCACCCTCGACGTCGCCGAAGCGCAAGCTTTCTGCGATTCGTACAAAGGCTGAGGACTGACCATGGCGCTGGCCAAACGCATCATCCCTTGCCTGGACGTGGACAACGGCCGGGTCGTCAAAGGTGTGAAGTTCGAAAACATCCGCGACGCCGGTGACCCGGTGGAAATCGCCCGTCGCTACGACGAGCAGGGTGCCGACGAGATTACCTTTCTCGACATCACCGCCAGCGTCGATGGCCGTGACACCACGCTACACACCGTCGAGCGCATGGCCAGTCAGGTGTTCATTCCGCTGACCGTCGGCGGTGGTGTGCGTACCGTGCAGGACATTCGCAATCTGCTGAATGCCGGCGCGGACAAGGTATCGATCAACACCGCTGCCGTGTTCAACCCGGAATTCGTTGGTGAAGCCGCGCAGCATTTCGGCTCGCAGTGCATTGTCGTCGCCATCGACGCGAAGAAGGTTTCCGGCCCGGGCGAAACCCCGCGTTGGGAAATCTTCACCCACGGCGGGCGCAAGCCAACCGGCCTCGACGCGGTCGAGTGGGCGAAAAAAATGGAAGGCCTCGGTGCCGGCGAGATCCTGCTGACCAGCATGGATCAGGACGGCATGAAAAACGGTTTCGACCTCGGCGTCACCCGCGCGATCAGCGATGCGCTGGGCATTCCGGTGATTGCTTCCGGCGGTGTCGGCAACCTGCAGCATCTGGCTGACGGCATCCTCGAGGGCCATGCCAGTGCGGTGCTGGCGGCGAGTATTTTCCACTTCGGCGAATACACCGTGCAGGAAGCCAAGGCTTACATGGCCAAACGCGGCATCGTCATGCGCTGATCAGGCTGAGTTTGCGTACTACCGGGCGGAACTCCATGAGGGTTATTCACCGCCCGGCTTGTTGACGCGCGACGGCTCAAGGTTTTTGCAGTGTATCTGTACGCACAGTTGACGTATTGAAATCGCGATCCATGGTGTAGCTGCACAGCGTCAGTGGCAGGGCATCGTTGGGTACCAGAAAACTGTCGTCTATCTTGCTGTAACTTCTGGAATCGATGGCGGCACAGTCCGTTGAGTTCACAGCCCCAACGTATATCTGAGTCCAGATATTGCGATCTGTGGTTTCACGGTATTCGATCAACAGATCTTCACTACCAGATTTGATGTGCGGGGTTGGTTCAGGCAGTCGAATTCCGCCCGGATTGACCAGTCGTGCCGGCAGAATTTGTGCATTGCGCAGTTTTCCCTCGATAATTTCTTGATCGACTGAGTCGACACCCATCAGGCACAGATAATATAAACCCGCTTCGCTGCCGATCGTTTTATTAATAAGGCCGGCACTGATATTAATCGGGTCGCTGTAGTGTTCTGGTGAGTAACAGGCCTGTGCATCGCGCACAGTTTTAAAACGAAAGAAGTCGGTGTTCATTGAAAACCTGACGTCCCAGGTTGGCCCATTTTCATGGCCTTTGTCCGGGGTTTTATAAAGAGTAACGTCTGCGTTGTTTCTGGCTCTGAAGTTAAAGTCGGGCTTTAGCGTACAGGCAGTTGCGTCCCTGTTGAAGCGACCCGCCGAGAAGCAGGACATCAGGTAATCGATGGGAAAACTTTGACTGGCCTGGTCAGGCAATATGGATTGACGGGGAGGGTTTGCACAGAGTCCATGCCAGAAGCACAAATCGTCTGCTGTGATGCCGTAGGTGGTTCCCGACATCACACCGGTGACTTCCCGTGTTGCGATGTCCATGACCGGGGAGCCGGACGAGCCCGGTTCGATGCCTTTGCAATCCTGCTTCTGATAATCGGTATGGACGGTCAGGTACTTGATCAACGTGGTGTTTGCCGGCTCTTGTGTACAGGACGAAAGCCTGAGGCCCGGGGCGCTCAAGGGGGCGCCGATGACATTGACCGGCCCGGGTTTTTCAGGCGCGTTGCGTCCCAGCTTGAGTGGATTGATGCCGTCGTCGATCACCGCTTGCAGCGAAGTGTTCAATTCCATGACCGCGACATCGGTGCCGGCGAGGCTTGCCCAATTGACCTGTTGAATGTCGTAAAGCCTGGCATCGAGCAGAGTGTCCTGAAAATAGTTGAATTGCATTTGGCCCTGATAGGCCATATCAGCGGCTGTTCCAATCCAGATTGAGGCGCAATGTCCGTTGGTCAGGATATACGCCGGGCCGTTCGAGTTATTGTCAGAGTCGCGGGTGTCGATAAGAAAAGCGGTGCAATAGCGACGGTCTCCTTTGATGATCTGCCCAATGCCATTTAAATGATTGTTCTGGCCGTCAGCATTATTCAAAATAACAGGCTCCGCGGCTTCCGGAAAACTGTATGCGCAAGACGTCAGTGTGAATGTAATTGTTAGCAGTGCGAGAGTTGTTGTCAGTTTTGATTTGTAATTCATGACCGATCCTTGGTCTAGACTGAAAGTTATGTTGGTTGTTATTGAAACTTTAATTTAATTCGTTTTTTTGGTGTTGTTGGCGCTGTAGCAAAATGTGAGTTGCAGGCTCTTCAAAACTGGCTTTATTGGTTGAAAAACAACTGAAAAAATCGTCCTGCTGACGCTTGTCACTCGACCGCAGTGCATTGACTCCGTACAGGCCAGTGGACAGCATGGCGCACCCAAGGCACTCTTGGGCACGCCATGGATTCCGGTAGCCCGACATGATCAAACGCCTGCTTCTTGTTTTCGCCAGTGCATCGATGTTGCTCATCAACACGGCCCGCGCCGAAACCAGTCCCGACACCGATCTGGTGCTCCTCACCGAAAACTTTCCGCCGTACAACATGGCGAAAGATGGCAAGAACTTCGCAAAAGGCGAGAACATCAATGGCATCGCCGCCGATATCGTGCGCGAAATGTTCAAGCGTGCCGGCGTCACTTATAGCCTGACCCTGCGTTTTCCATGGGAGCGAGTCTATAAACTCGCGCTGGAAAATCCCGGTTATGGCGCCTTTGTGATGGCGCGCTTGCCGGACCGAGAAAAACTCTTCAAATGGGTTGGTCCTATCGGTCCTGATGACTGGATCATGCTGGCCAAGGCTGACAGCAAGATCACCCTCGAGACTCTCAACGACGCGCGCAAGTACAAGGTTGGCGCCTACAAGGGCGATGCGATTGCCGAGACGTTGGCCAAACAAGGCCTGAAGCCGATTGTGGTGCTGCGCGATCAGGACAACGCGAAGAAACTGGTCAATGGTCAGATTGATCTGTGGGCCACCGGTGATCCTGCCGGGCGCTATCTGGCGCGGCAGGATGGGGTCACCGGCCTGAAGACCGTGCTGCGCTTCAACAGTGCCGAGTTGTACCTGGCGCTGAACAAGGACGTCTCCGATGAAGTCGTCGCCAGGCTTCAGGCTGCGCTGGATCAGTTGCGCAAGGAAGGGGTGGTCGACGAAATCATGGCGCGCTATCTATAGCAACCTCCAGGTCCGGTTGTGGTTGCGCGCTAACGTTGGCGCCATCGATGTCCGGTTCTGCCGGGGTGTCTGTCTTCAGTGGCGGGCATGCGCTGACGACCTCGACGGACTCCGGCGGATATTGCGTCAGCAGCACGCTTGAGTCATCAGTGTAACCAAAGTCGACTGCCACTTGAGTGCCGTCTTCCCGTACCAACTCGTAATGGCTTTGCAGCTGATAAACCGCGACGGCTGTTTGCTTCGGCGCCATGCCAATCACCACTTGAGGTCGTAGCTCGTTCCAGCCGCTGGAAGACGTCTCGGTGCGGGTCAAACTCTTCGGCAGGCAGGCTGAGAATTTTGTCAGGCGGATATCGCTGAGAGGCATGGTCGGCCAGGCTTTGACGATTTCCATGGCGGTAAAACCATAGAACATGCGCATCGTCACCGCGTCTTGCGCACGCGGCGCCGTCCATTTAACGACCCGATACTTGTCCGATTCATTGTGCTCGTGACCAATGAGCAAGTATTCGTCAGTTCTTTTCAGTTCGTAGTAGGGCGAATTGCGAAATTGTTCGCCGGGATGAGCATGGTCTCGCACTACAAACCAAGGCAGGCGGGCAATCTGGGTGACGGTGGCAGGTTCGTTTACTGCGGGCTTCGCGTACCCGGTCAGAATCGGAATTGGCGGCGGTGCGCTGACTTGTAGCGGGATTTGCATGCGCAGGCTGTACGCCGTCGAGGGAGCTACAGGCTTGCTATAACCCTGGATGCCCACGAAGGTGCAGGGCGCAAAATGGATGTCGCCTGCGGCGGCAGTCGGCGGTTCGATGCCAAAGGCGCTGAAACTGAGTTTGGCGCCGCTGCCCTTGTCATTCCAGATCAACTCGCCGACGTTCGCTGCGATCACCAGGTCGAGCCTGACGCAGCGCACCGAGTTCAACGAAGGTTTGCAGTGATCGTTGGAGCACACGAGCCCCAGAGCAACGTAGCCGACAGGGGCCAAAGGTCGCCAGATCGACATGGGCGTGACACTGGGCGCCCCGGTTTCTTTCCAGACCAGGTCAAAATCGACAGGGCGGGCCAGTGCCTTTCCCTTAGTGCTTCGGGCCCCTTCCATATCTTTCTCGCAGACCACCGCTGCGACCATTTCGCCATTGATATTGGTGTCACCGGGAATGAGCACGTCGCCCAGCGGAAAGTAGCCCGGCAATGCATCCGGAGCAGGGGTGGGGCGCCAGAACGTGGCGGGTTTTGCTTTGGAGCCGTTGGTGCTCCAGACCCGGTGAAACTCCGTGGTGAAGTTGATCAGCAGATTGTCCTGTGTGATCGGTTCCATCTGCTTGGGATGGGCTGCGGTGTTGTCTTCGATAGTCATGATGATTCCTGATAGTTGAAAGCGACGCGAGGGCGTCACGACCTGTTGCAGGTCGCACTATCGGGAACGGGGATGGTTATCGGGTGGTAACTATGTATGTGTCAGCGTCACAAAGTGCTACCGATACACGCCGTCCTTGCCATGGCCAGCCATGGCGCGATTGCTGCGTACGCTGATCATCTGTTTGATATCGATCCACTCGATGCCCTGAGCTTTCAACTTCGGCAATTCGCGCTCCAGCACCGCCAGCGTTTGCGGATACGGATGGCCGATCATCACCGCCGAACCCTGTTTGCGCGCCAGGTTGATCGCAGTCTGCAGTTGCGTGTAGATCGCGGTTTCAGTGCGCTCGTCATCGAGGAACACATCCCGCGACACGCTGGCCAGATCGATCTTCTGCGCCTGTTGCGCGGCGACGGTCTGGGCGCTGGTGCGGCTGTCGACGAAGAACTTGTGCCGGCGCTGCAATTCGCCCATCAACCATGCCATCGCCACTGGCTGTGCGGTCATGCGGCTGCCCATGTGGTTATTGATGCCGGCGGTGAACGGGACCATTTTGAACGCGGCGTTCAGGCGTTTTTCCAGTTCTTCGATGGGCAGTTCGGGGTGCCAGGCGAACGGCCCGGTGGCCGGATCCATTGGCATATGCAGAATGACAATCTTGCCGGCGCGATGGGCTTCGCGGGCAAATTCGGTGGCGTGCGGGGTATCAGGCATGATCGCCGTGGTCACCGGGCCGGGCAGGGCCAGCACGCGGCGATCCCGGGGCAGGTTCTGCCCCAGGTCATCGATGATCAGTGTCAGGTAGGCTTTGTGCGGCGTTGAGCTGGCGGGCTCCGCATGAGCAGCACCCGCCAGACAGCACAACAGAACGAAGACGAAACGCAGAGACATCCTCAACGGCCGGACGTAATGCTCAGCCCTTTGAGCAGGCTCAGGGCCTGGGCCAATTGGTAATCGTCATCCTGCGGCATGGCTTTGGGCTTGGCGCCGGAGCCGGTCGGTTTGTCCGCGCCGCCGTTGCCGTTGCCCAAGTGACCTTGCAAGTCGGCTTCCTTGAAGTAATCGCCATCGGCCTCGTTGGTAATCTTGGCCTTGCGTACTTCGATATCCGGAACGATGCCCTGTGCCTGAATCGAGCGGCCGTTCGGTGTGAAGTACAGCGCTGTGGTGATCTTCAGTGCGCGGTCGTTGTTCAGCGGCAGGACGGTTTGCACCGAGCCTTTGCCGAAACTGGTGGTGCCCATGACCACCGCTCGTTTCTGATCCTGCAGGGCGCCGGCAACGATTTCCGAAGCCGAGGCGCTGCCACCGTTGATCAACACCACCATTGGCACCGCTTCGCTTTCGTCTTTGCCGGTGGCAGAGAAGCGCAGTTCGGAGTTGGCGATCCGGCCTTTGGTGTAGACGATCAGACCTTTGGTGATGAAGTGGTCGACCACTTCCACCGCCGCCTGCAACACGCCGCCCGGGTTGTTGCGCAGGTCGAGAATGATGCCGTTGAGCTTCTTGCCGTTGTCCTTGCGCAGCTTGGCCAGGGCCTTGGAGACCTCTTCGCCGGTCTTGACCTGGAACTGGGTGATGCGGATGTACGCGTAGCCGGTTTCCAGCAGCTGCGCCTTGACGCTCTTCACCTGAATCACCGCACGGGCCAGAGTCACGTCGAATGGCGTGCCGCCGTCGCGTACCAGGGTCAGGGTGATTTTCTGGCCGATCTTGCCGCGCATCTTGTCCACGGCTTCGGTCATGGTCTGGCCGCGCGTCGGTGCGCCGTTGATTTTGACGATGAAGTCACCGGCCTGAATACCGGCCTTCGACGCTGGAGTGTCATCGATAGGCGAGACGACCTTGATGAAGCCGTCTTCGGCGCCGACTTCAATGCCCAGACCGCCGAACTCACCGCTGGTGCTTTCCTGCAGCTCGGTGAAGTCTTCAGGGCCAAGGTAGGCCGAGTGCGGATCAAGGTTGCTGAGCATGCCCTTGATCGCGTTTTCCAGCAGGGTCTTGTCGTCCACCGGCTCGACGTAAGCGGCTTTGATCCGGTCCATGACCTCGGCAAAGGTGCGCAACTCTTCCAGCGGCAACGGCGCCTTGGAGGTCGCGGCTGTGCCTGCCGGAGCGACGGCCGGGGCCGGTTGCGCGGCGAACGCCAGAGGCGCGCCGATCACCAGAGCGATCGTCAGGGCCAGCGAGGTAAGGCGGGACAAATGCAGCATGTCGAACGAACTCCTGAATTAGGCGGTGCGCTTATCCTTGCGCACGACACCATTGCGCCGGATCACTCGGGTGACCCTGCTGACGAATTGCGAAATACAGCGCTGATGTGTCCTGACCGCCACTGTTACCGACAGTGGAGATGGACTCACCGGCTTTAACCACATCACCGGCCGACTTGAGCAGCGTCTGGTTGTGACCGTAAAGACTCAGAAAACCGTTACCGTGATCGAGGATCACCAGCAGACCGGCGCCACGCAGCCAGTCGGCGAACACCACGCGACCACCGTGTACGGCATGCACCTGGCTGCCAGCGGAGGCGCTGATCATCACGCCGTCCCACTTGGTCCGGGCATCGTCGCCACGGCTTTCGCCGAAGCGTGCCAGCAGTCGACCATCAACCGGCCAAGGAAGTTTTCCCCGGGTTGCAGCAAAAGGGCCACCGAAGGTCTCGCCGCTGCTGGAGACCAGCGCGCCTGGAGTGGATCTGGCGGGTTTTCGTGGGGCGTCGCTGTTTTCAGCCTGCGCCTCACGCAAACGCTTTTTTTCCGCTTCCTGCTGGGCGATCAGCGCTTTCTGCCGCGCTTCTTCTGCCTCACGTGCCTGGCGGGCCAGGGTTTCTTCAATGGTTTTAAGGACTTTAGACAGGTCTGCCTGATCCTGCTCGCGGGCGGCCAGTTTCTGGTCGCGGGCTTTCACGTCATCGTTGAGCTTGGCGAGGACCTGCTGACGTTCCTTGCGGACATTTTCCAGTTCATCGCGCTGGGTATCGAGGCTGCTTTTCTGCACCAGCAATTGCGCCTGCTGGGCGGCAATGTCTTTTTCGACGTTGGCCAGCTGGCGCAGGGTTTCGTTGAAGTTCTTCAACTGCTCCAGGCGCGCCTGGCTCAGGTAATCGTAATAGGTGAGGGTGCGGGCGAATTTCTCGGGGTTCTGCTGGTTGAGCAGCAGCTTGAGGTATTCCTGGCGACCGTTCTGATAAGCCGCACGGGCCTGAATGGCGATCAGTCGCTGCTGTTCAGTGCGCGCGCTCTGGAGTTTTTTTTTCTCTGCATCGAGACGCTGCAGCTCGGATTCGCTTTTCTGCAGTTCTTTCTGCAGTGCGTCGACCTGCTTCTGCAGTTTACCCAGCTCGGTTTCAGTGCCCTTGAGCTCTTTCTGAACGCCGGACTTTTCTTCCTGGACTTTGCCCAGCAGCTTTTTCAGCTCGGCAATGTCCTGACGCGTGGCGTCCAACTGCTGTTGGGTTTGCGCGCGCTCGTCAGCGAAGGCCGGTTGGAGCAGGCATGTCAGAGCAAGGGCGATCAGGACGCGAAGCATAGGGGCGGGCGGCACCAGGGTAATGGACGGCCTAGTATGCCCGCCCGAGGCTGCAAAAAAAACGCCCAATTGGGGCTGTGTGATAACTGGCCTGAAAAACACCACAAACCAATGTAGGAGTGAGCCTGCTCGCGATGGCGTACTCACATTCAACAGAGTAGTCGACTGTCAGATGGCTATCGCGAGCAGGCTCACTCCTACAGGGTTTTGCGGTGTTTTTCTGGACTCGGGTCAGACCAGAATCGAGGTGCCGGTCATTTCCGCCGGTTTTTCCAGGCCCAACAGCTTGAGCATGGTCGGGGCCACATCCGCCAGCACGCCGCCTTCACGCACTTTCAGGTCACGCTTGCCGACATAAATGAACGGCACCGGCTCAGTGGTGTGCGCGGTGTGCGCCTGGCCGGTAGATTCATCGGCCATTTGTTCGACGTTGCCATGGTCAGCGGTGATCAGCGCTTCGCCGCCAACCTTCTCCAGTGCATCAACGATGCGACCGACGCAGGTGTCGAGGCATTCAACCGCCTTCACGGCTGCGTCGAACACGCCGCTGTGGCCAACCATGTCGCCGTTGGCGTAGTTGACCACGATCACGTCGTAACGCTGGTTTTCGATGGCTTCGACGATACGGTCGGTGACTTCCGGTGCGCTCATTTCCGGCTGCAAGTCGTAAGTGGCGACTTTTGGCGACGGGATCAGGATGCGTTCTTCGCCCGGGAACGGTTCTTCACGACCGCCGGAGAAGAAGAAGGTCACGTGCGCGTATTTCTCGGTTTCAGCGATGCGCAGTTGGGTTTTGCCGTTCTTCGCCAGATAGTCGCCCAGCACGTTTTCCAGGCTGCCGGGAGCGAATGCCGACGGTGCCGGAATGCTGGCCGCGTATTGGGTCAGCATGACAAAACCGGCCAGTTTCGGCTGGCGTGCGCGTTCGAAGTCCTTGAAGTCATCTTCGACGAACACGCGAGTCAGCTCGCGGGCACGGTCGGCGCGGAAGTTCATGAACACCACGGCGTCGCCATCTTCAACTTTCACTGGCTCGCCGATGGAGGTGGCTTTAACGAATTCGTCGCTTTCGCCACGCGCGTAAGCAGCGTCCAGACCTTCCTGCGCGGTGGCCGCGTTGAACTCGCTGTTGCCGTCGACGATCAGGTTGTACGCCTGAGCGACACGATCCCAACGGTTATCACGGTCCATGGCGAAGTAGCGGCCGATGATGCTGGCGATGCGGCCCTTGCCGAGTGCCTGGAAGGTCGCGTCGAGCAGTTCGATCGACGATGCAGCGCTTTTCGGCGGGGTGTCGCGGCCGTCCAGGAAAGCGTGCAGGTAGATTTTTTCGGCGCCACGCTTGAAGGCCAGTTCGGCCATGGCAATCAGGTGATCCTGATGGCTGTGCACGCCGCCATCGGACAGCAGGCCCATGAAGTGCACGGCTTTGCCGGCAGCCACGGCTTTATCCACAGCGGCGCAGATGGTTGGGTTCTCGAAGAACTCACCGTCGCGGATCGACTTGGTCACGCGGGTGAAGTCCTGATACACCACGCGGCCAGCGCCGAGGTTCATGTGGCCGACTTCGGAGTTGCCCATCTGGCCGTCCGGCAGGCCGACGTCCATGCCGCTGCCCGAGATCAAGCCGTTCGGCACGGTGGCCCAGAGGCGATCGAGAACAGGCTTCTTCGCCGCAAAAACGGCGTTGGATTCGGGGCTGTCGCTGTGACCGAAGCCGTCGAGAATCATCAGGACCAAAGGTTTAGGCGTGGTAGTCATGGAATCCACTCGTGGCTAATAAAGAAGAGGGCGATGGAAAAGGGAGTTGGAGTTTAAAGCTAAGTTCCGACCGCGTCACCGCCGGACGGGGTTTGGCCGACCATAGTGGCTGTGTATACTGGCCGACATTTTAACGCCCTGGAACCTCCTTCGATGGTTGCTCACCTGATTGAATTTGCCACTAACCACTACATTCTTGTCGGTATCTTCGTCGTACTGCTGGCTCTGCTGCTGGCGCACACGATGCAGGGCGGCGGTAAAAGCCTGAGCACCGGCGAACTGACTGCGCTGGTCAATAAAGACGCAGGCGTGGTGGTGGACATCCGTCCGGCCAAGGATTTCGCTGCCGGCCACATCGTTGGCGCGATCAACATTCCCCAGGACAAACTGGCTGCGCGCGTCGCCGAGCTGGAAAAACACAAGGCCAAGACCATCATTCTGGTCGACGCTCTGGGCCAGACCGCCGGCACCCACGCCCGCGAACTGATGAAATCCGGCTTCACCGCCGCCAAGCTGTCCGGCGGGATTTCCAGCTGGAAAGGCGACAACCTGCCGCTGGTGAAGTGATATGAGCAACGTCATCGTCTACTCCAGCGATTACTGCCCTTATTGCTCGCGAGCCAAGTACCTGCTCGAGAACAAAGGCGTGGCCTTCAAAGAGATCAAGGTCGATGGCAAGCCGCAGGTGCGCGCCGAAATGGCCCAGAAAGCCGGGCGCACGTCCGTGCCGCAGATCTGGATCGGCGCCACCCACGTCGGCGGTTGTGACGATTTATTCGCCCTGGAGCGCGCCGGCAAGCTCGACGCGCTGCTCAAGGCCTGAACGGCTGCACCCACGTACAGCACTCCCTAAAAGACCCAAGATCGATAAGGATCTGAGATGACTGACCAACAGAACACTGCAGCCAGCGAAGAAGAAACCGCACCGCAATTCTCCTTGCAGCGCATCTACGTACGCGACCTGTCCTTCGAAGCCCCGAAAAGCCCGGCGATCTTCCGCCAGCAGTGGGATCCGGCGGTCGCTCTGGATCTGAACACTCGGCAGAAAGCGCTGGAAGGCGATTTCTACGAAGTCGTGCTGACCCTCTCCGTTACCGTAAAAAACGGTGAAGAAGTCGCCTTCATCGCTGAAGTGCAACAGGCCGGTATCTTCCTGATCAAGAACCTCGATGCGGCTTCGATGAGCCACACCCTGGGTGCGTTCTGCCCGAACATCCTGTTCCCGTACGCGCGCGAAACCTTGGACAGCCTGGTAACCCGCGGTTCGTTCCCGGCGCTGATGCTGGCTCCGGTGAACTTCGACGCTCTGTACGCGCAAGAATTGCAGCGCATGCAGGAAAGCGGCGAGACGCCAACCGTTCAGTAAGACGGTTTAGCAACACCCATGTGGGAGCGAGCCTGCTCGCGAAAGCGGTCTGTCAGACACATCAATGTTGCCTGACACTCCGTAATCGCGAGCAGGCTCGCTCCCACATTTGTTTTATGGCGTTACTTGAAGTCGTTCTGGCGCCAGGCTTCGTATACAGCGACCGCCACGGTGTTGGACAGGTTCAGGCTGCGGCAGCCTTCGCGCATCGGCAGGCGCAGGCGCTGTTCCGGCGGCAGCGCGTCGAGCACTTCCGGCGGCAGACCACGGCTTTCCGGGCCGAAGATAAACGCATCGCCAGGAACAAACGCGGCATCATGAAACGGCCTCGATCCTTTGGTGGTGAACGCGAACAGCCGTGGGTTGCCCAGCCTTTCCAGGCAACTGGCCAGGTCCGCGTGACGCTGCAGCGTGGCATATTCGTGGTAGTCGAGACCGGCGCGGCGCAGGCGCTTGTCGTCCATCTCGAAGCCCAGCGGTTCGATCAAATGCAGGTGGCAGCCGCTGTTGGCGCACAGCCTGATAACGTTGCCGGTATTCGGCGGAATTTCTGGTTGAAAAAGGATGACGTGAAACATGCACGGCTCCGAAGGTAAAGATGAGCGGCATTCTACGCCGCCTGTGGACAACCGTTCGAAACTATTGCCGCGAGTTATCGGTTCGCTGGCGATTGTCGGCGTGATGATTGGCTTGATGATCGGTCGCCTGACCACGCCGGATCCGACGGTGTTGCAGCAGGTTGAAGTGACCGATGGTGGTTTGCTGGTGTGGTTCAACAATGAGCCGAAGCTGCACGGTGAGATCATCGATGGCACTGTGGCGCTGCTGTTTCAGGCCGAAGGCTCAGCACAGAAAGGCCAGCTCAAGCTCAACGGCAAAGATGTGAACTGGCGTACGCGCAAGAGTGACGGTGGCTTGCTGCTGACGGTGCTGGCGGCGCGGCCGCTGCAGGGTGAGTGGGCCGGCAGCGAGGTCGGCGACCGCTGGCGGCTGGAGATTCGCCTGCAAACGGACTGATTGCAAAATTACCGTCCTTCTCGTGCTCTCCTACATTTCCTGGCGTTGTTTCCCACTGCGCCAGTCTGCCTTTCCTATCTTCTTCAACATCTGCGCACGCTATCGTGCGCTGCTCTTTTAAACCGGCAGGATGCCGATCCCTTCGTCCCTTGGGCGAATGCCAAGGGCGACTTTTTCAAGGATGAAAAAACATGCCAGTAAAACCACCTACCGGTGGCAGTTCCCACGTGAAAGTGGACGCTTCCACCAGTCCGACCCGACCGGCAGACATGGACATTACGCTTCCCGGCCCCTCAAGTCGCAGCGGTGTCGACTCAGGTATTACCCTCGACAATCCGCAGTCGCGAGCCGGGGGAACCGGCACTACAGACATTGATGTCGTCCATCCGGCTCCGGTCGTCGTTCACGCGGTCGCTGTCGAAACTCGTCTGCTTGCGCCTCAACCGACGCTGGACCATTACGTAATCAATGCCCGGGCGTTACTTCCAGAAGCCAACGGCGAAGGCTTAAGGGTTTTTAACAATCGTACTTACGCTGAGGTGGCCGATGGCGTTTTTGTCCTTGTCACCGTGGATCCGAGCACTGGATTGCATCATGCCCGACGGCCAAGCGAGCTGCTCCCAGGTCCGGTGATGCTGCGTAATGTCGATAGCGGTCTGTGGTATCAGCGTACGCTCGTTAAGCCAACTACTCGAGCGCAGGTCCGAAGATACCTTCCGGAATTGGCCGACCTGGACGCTGATGCCTTCATCGCCCGGTTTGGCGACAAGGATGTGGCAGAGGTGGAGCTGAAGCGGATCGAGCGTGAGTTCTCTGGGCTGGAGCGCATGCACTCTAATGTCAGCGAGGAAGTGGCGAGCAAGCTACGCAGACTTTACAAGTGGCGGGGCGAAACCAGTGAGCGCGTCTATCACGAAGGCCGATTAGTGGGTTTCAAGATGGATATCGATCTTGGTGCTCAGCAATTCGGTTTTCCTGTCTCAACAACATTCAACGCTGTTGTCGCCCTAACCCTGAGAGCGGGTGGAGATTTACACTCGTATCGTTTATCTGCGCAATTTCCCAACATTGAAAGTCTGACGGTGGTTGGCTGGCCATCCATTCTCCCTGGCGGTAACTCTGCATCGAGGCTCAGGATTGAGCGAGGTTTCGTTCAAGAATTGGCAAAGCTTCCCCATTTACGCGAGCTGAACCTGCAAAACTGCAATTTGCCAGCCGAGTTCTCGCTGACAGGCCTGACCGAACTGCGAGTTCTGGCACTTGGCAACATTCAGGGGGTGGCGGATCTGAATGCCGTAGTGAATGGCCTGCCAGGGCGGTTGAGCTTGCAGGTCCTCGATCTGAACCAGAATGCGTCCTTGAAAGTGGCACCTGACGTGACGGGGATGACCGAGTTGCGTGTATTGGATCTGACGCAGACCGGTATAGAACAGCTCCCACTCGGACTTGATGCTGACAACGGGCCGTTACGACTGGAGGTATTGAAGCTCGGCGACAATCCGCTTTCTGTTATGCCTTCACTAAACGTCAGGACTGCACTGCAGGAGCTGGACCTTTCCAACACCGGTCTGGACAGGTTTCCGGAGGGCATCACGTCTGAAATTCCCGGGAAAGTGCTGAATCTTTCGAACAACCGTATTACGTCGATTCCTGAGTCCGTTGGAATCAGAGCGGGCTTCAATCTCATGGGTAATCCCATAACGGATCTGGCGACGCTCCGGCGGCTGATGGACGCGCGTACAAAAACAGGCACCGACATTTGGCTGGGAAAAACAAGTACTGATCGCTCGCCAAATGCCTGGCTACGACATTCGCCGCTAGAGGAACTATCTGAAAATTTGAAGCTTTGGGACAGTGTTGACGTTGACGCCTATTGGTTCGTGGCGAGGAAAATCGTCTGGGACCTGGCGCGTACGCCCGAATTTCAGGTTGAACGCCCGCTTTTGCAGCAGCGGGTCTGGCAGTTTTTCGAGCACTACCGTAAGGCTGAGCCTGGCGTGCAGGCGAGGCTGAAGGACATTTTGGAGAATGAACCCAGCCCTTTGAAAAAGCTGGAAAGGCTGGAGGCAGAAACAGGACTGTCAGGTGAATCACTGCTGGCGGGCTCGGCACTACGCAGTGATACCGGCAGCGACGTTGGGCAATTGCTCAATACCGCTGAGTCAACTTCCCGAGCGCAGGTCCGAAAATACTTCCCGGAAGCGACCGATCAACAAGCAGATCATTTTCGCCTGCACTTCGGTGACAAGGACGCGGCGGAGGTGGAGCTCAAACGGCTCCAGGCTGGACTTGTTCAACTGGACCAGAAACTCAGCCGCTGGACGAATTCCTCTTGGCTCTACGGAAAGGAGTTGGGTCCCACGTTGCGCCGTCTGTACACGTGGCAAGGGGAACCCGACGAGCTGGTCTTTCACGATAAGCGGCCGGTGGGTTTCAAGCTGTCTTCGAGTCTTTCGGGATGGCCAGATCATTCGCCACTCCCAACACCATTCAACTCCATCGTTTCCCTTGAACTGACGGGGGTAAGCATGCCTTTTCCGGAAAGTTTTCTTTCAACTTTCCCCAATCTTGAAAGTCTGAGGGTGGTTTTCGGATATGGAATGACTTCTGATAATCCCGGCCTGAGGTTCACCGTGGAGCCGGGCAATGTTGAAGGCTTGGCAAGGCTTGCGCGGTTACGAGAGTTGAAGCTGCAAAGGGCTAACTTGTCGCCTGATTTTTCAGTGGCCGGCATGACCGGGTTGCGTGTATTGGATCTGGAGCAGAACGGACTACACCATATTCCAGGACTCAATGCCGACAACGGGCCATTGCAATTGGAAGTACTGAAGCTCAGCCATAACCCGCTGTCTGTTGCTCCTGTAGTCAAAGGAATGACCGCGCTGCAGGAGCTGGATCTTTCCAATGCAGGATTAGACAGATTTCCGGAGGGCATCACCAACGAGATTCCCGGGAAGGTGTTGGATCTGACGAACAATCGAATTACTTCGATTCCCGAATCCATTGAAATCAGAGCCGGCTTCAAGCTCAGTGGCAATCCTATTACCGATCCGGTTTCCCTTCGACGGCTGATACATGCACGTATCAGTACCGGCACCGATATCTGGCTGGGAGAGCAGAGTAATGACCGGTCGGCAAACCTTTGGCTGCGAAATGTGTCGCAGGGAAGGGAGTTAGCCGAAAAACTGAAGCTCTGGGACAGCTTCGGTTCTCACTCGGATCTGATGCGTTCGATCTGGCAACTCAGTCGAACACCAGAATTTCATGTCGAGTATCCGCTTTTGCAGCGGCGGGTCTGGTGGTTCCTCAAGATCTACAGCGAGCGTGGACCTAGCGAGCAGGTACGGCTCAACGACATTGCACTCACAGAGCCGAGCCCCGGAAAAATGCTGGACAGGCTGGAAGCCGAGATTCGGGAATATGACTCGGGGCAGCAAAATCAGCCTCTGCATCATTTACCCAAGCGGCCTAAGCTCGATTGACACCGGGCTGAACGCCTCGGCGCGCGCTGTAAAAGCGGGAATCCCTGACCTGCCTGTATCAGGGTTCCCAAAACGGGGTGGACTTCGCTAGCAGCGTCGGTCCGGTGTAAAGAGGGAACCCCCGGCCTGCCTGTACCAAGGATCCCAAAACGGTGGGCGCATCGCGTTGCGGTGTGCGCCCGGTATAAAGAGGGGAATCCCCGGCCTGCCTGTACCAAGGTCCCCGAAACGGGTGGTGAAACGAATCACCTGCAAGAGGTATTGCAGGGGGCGTGCCAGGTTTTAAAATGTTGAAACAAAAAAGCTGATCAGGAACGCGAAAGCCCCGTAATTCGGGGCTTTCGTATTTTCGAATAAAGGGTTCTTCAGTGTTTTTAGGAGTGGTTGTGGCGATACGGCTGTGCGCGATCACGGGTCATTGTGCATTGATGCGGTGCACGGTGGCCCTCTCCCAGAGGGAGAGGGGGTTGACCGAGTTGCCTGGTCAAATTACGCCGACCTGAGATGCTGAGCCGGACTCAGGCCTTTAACATCACACAAACCGGCTCCCAGGGCTGGGGTGAGGGGGATGGATCCTGAGTACACAACCACTCTCAAGCGAACAAGGTTTAACCCTCATCCCCCTCGTCATCATCCCCACCATCCACCTTCATTCCCAGTTCCTTGATCTTGCGCGTCAGGGTATTACGCCCCCAACCCAGCAAAACGGCAGCATCACGGCGACGCCCGGCGGTGTGTTTCAGCGCCGTCTCGATCATGATCCGCTCAAATGCTGGCACCGCACTGTCGAGCAAACTCGACTGGCCACGCGCCAAGGCCTGATCGGCCCACTGACGCAACGCTTGCTCCCAGTTGGTCACCGGTGCCGAATCCTGCGGCAGGTTCAACAGCTCCGGTGGCAGGTCGCTGATGTGCACTTCGCGCCCGGACGCCATCACGGTGATCCAGCGGCAGGTGTTCTCCAACTGACGCACGTTGCCGCCCCACGGCAGGTTCTTCAGGTATTCCTCGGTCTCGCTTTTCAGCAGCTTCGGCTCCACCGCCAGTTCCTGCGCGGCGCGGCTGAGGAAGTGCTTGGCCAGGGTCGGGATGTCTTCACGACGATCCGACAGGCGCGGGATGTGGATGCGGATTACGTTGAGGCGATGGAACAAGTCCTCACGGAATTTACCGGCGTGTACCAGGGTTTCCAGATTCTGGTGGGTCGCGGCGATGATGCGTACATCGACTTTCACCGGTACATGACCGCCCACGCGATAGAACTCGCCATCGGCCAGAACGCGCAGCAAGCGGGTTTGCGTGTCCGCCGGCATATCGCCGATTTCGTCGAGGAACAGCGTGCCGCCGTCCGCCTGTTCAAAACGCCCGCGACGCAAATTTGCTGCGCCGGTGAACGCACCTTTCTCATGGCCGAACAGCTCGGATTCCATCAGATCCTTGGGGATCGCCGCCATGTTCAGCGCAATGAACGGCGAGGCCGCACGCGGACTGTGCCGGTGCAGGGCGTGAGCGACCAGCTCTTTACCGGTGCCGGACTCGCCGTTGATCAGCACGGTGATGTTGGAGTGGCTCAAGCGGCCGATGGCGCGGAACACTTCCTGCATCGCCGGCGCTTCGCCGATGATTTCCGGGGTGCGGGTCAGCGCCGGCACGACTTCCAGGCCTTGCTGTTCTTGTGCGTGCTGATTGGCGCGCTTGACCAGCGACACCGCTTCATCAACGTCGAACGGCTTCGGCAAATACTCAAACGCACCGCCCTGATACGAGGCGACAGCGCTGTCCAGATCGGAGTGAGCGGTCATGATGATGACCGGCAACCGTGGGTGCTGCTCGCGAATCCGCGCCAACAGGTCCAGACCACTGGCACCGGGCATGCGGATGTCGGAAATGATCACGTCAGGCTGCTGACGGGCCAGGCGACTCATCACGCCATCGGCGCTGTCGAAGCTCTGGGTGGTCATGCCTTCCTGCTGCAAGGCCTTTTCCAGAACCCAACGGATAGAACGGTCGTCATCGACGATCCACACGGTTTCACTACGGCTCATGTCGATGTGGCTCCTTGTTCCAGTGGCAGAAAGATCGAGAACGTGGTGTGGCCTGGATGGCTGTCACACTCGATCAGACCCTGGTGCTGGCTGATGATGTTCTGGGTAATGGCCAGGCCCAGCCCGGTACCGTCCGGGCGTCCGCTGACCATGGGAAAGAAAATGGTTTCCTGAAGTTCCGCCGGGATCCCGGGGCCGTTGTCGATGATCTCGATCTTGGTCACCAGACGATGGCGGACGTGACCGATGGTGAACTGGCGCATGGTTCGGGTGCGCAGACTGATGCGGCCCAGGCGCAGCTCGTTCTGGCTGCTGATCGCCTGCATCGCGTTGCGCACGATGTTCAACACCGCTTGAATCATTTGCTCGCGGTCGATCAATACGTCGGGAATGCTTGGGTCGTAATCGCGCACCAGGGTGATGCAGCCCTGGCTTTCGGCTTCGACCAGTTGGCAAACGCGCTCGAGCACTTCGTGGACGTTGCACATGGCCAGCGACGGCAGTTTGTTCGAGCCGAGCATGCGGTCGACCAGATTGCGCAGGCGGTCGGCTTCTTCAATGATCACGTTGGTGTAATCGCGCAGGCTGTCTTCCGGCAGCTCGCGGGCGAGCAATTGCGCGGCGCCACGGATGCCGCCGAGCGGATTCTTGATTTCGTGAGCGAGGCCGCGCACCAGCATCTTGCTGGTTTCCTGCTTGGACAGTTGCGCCTCTTCCTTGGTGATCCGCAGCAAGCGGTCACGCGGATGGACTTCCAGCAGGAGCATGGTCGCGCCGTTACTGAGGATCGGCGTCACCGCGTAATCCACGGTCAAGGTCTGGCCGGTGAGCGCGGTGAGCATGGCTTCGCGTTTGGTAAACGGATGCGCCTGTTCCACGGCCTGGCGTAGGGAATTCAACGCCTCGGTGGATTCGGTGAACAGCTCGCTAATGAATTGCCCATGGCTGCGCTGCCCGCTGATGGCGAGCAGCATCTCCGCCGCCGGGTTCATGTACTCAAGGCGCAATTCGGCGTCGAGCAGGATGGTGGCGGTGGTCAGGTTGTCGAGCAGCAAACGGTGGATTGCGTCGCTAATGGTCATCGGAGCCTCTTTTGGGGGCGGAGCGTGCGCAACAAGCAAGCGTCGGTATCGGGAAAATGCAAAAACCAAACCAAGGCTCCGAAAAGAAGCGCTTAACCCGTGAAACAGGCGTTTGACGCTCGTTTGCGTGGCACAGGGCCAGCTCTCGCGGGTAGTTTCGAACCAAAATGGGTTGGATTGTGGGTACGGTGCAGCCTGTTGCACCAATATAGTGCGCAAAGCTGAGCGGCGTTAGAAGAAACGCAGGAAGGGGTTTTTCGGTTCTTCAGGTTTGTCTTTCAAAGGGCATTCCGGGCGCACGCCGTAATCGTCCTTGGTGCAAGGTTTGACCTGGCGTTTCTGCGCGAGGGATATGCGCAGCATGTGGAAAGGCTGGTTGGCGGTGCGTTCGACGGTGCGACCTTCGGCATCGAGAATTTCCACGGACAGGTTGTGACTGCCACGGTCGATGTTGCTCAGCGGGAACACCGGACTTAGCCCGGGTTCGCCGGTGGCTTGGCCATCCAGCAGCAGGCGATAGCGGTGACCGCGTTGCAGACCGGGTTCGCTGGTGACGCTGACGATGATTTCGCCGGCGCTGCTGCGAATGGTTGCATCGGGTTCGGGCACCAGAATGCGCAGCATGTCGTAGTGGAACAGCGGTTGTTCCGTGGATTTTTTCGCGGTGGTGATCGGCGCGGCGGCGGCGGGGTTGGCGGACATGCGATTGCTGGTCGCGATGGGCACTCGCTTGGCGTTGCTTCGGGGCTGGTCGGTGTAGACGCGATTGCCTTGTGCGTCGGTATAGGTGAAGACCTCGGCTGAGGCTTGAAGGGTTATCAGCGCCAACACGACGATCAGCCATGCGCGGATCATGGCTTGTGCACTCGCTGCACGCTGAGGGCGACTGGCGGGCTTTGCTGGATGATTGTTTGCCCGTCAATCACCTGCACGGCGAGTCGGTGTTCGCCGCGATCGACGTTCACCAGTTGCAGGATCGGCACGTTGCTCGGCTGACCGTAGGGCACGTCATCCAGCACCAGCCTTAATTGATGCGGCGGTTGCAGGCGCGGCTTGATCAGTACGTTGACGGTGAAGGTGCCGTTATTGGCGCGCAGGGCTTCTTCGGTTGGCAGGCCGGCCAGTTCAAGAATGTCGTAGGCGTTGCGCGCAGGCTCACGGTTGGCGGTTTCGGGCGCGGGTGATGCGCTGGGTGCCTGCGGCTCGACACGATTGAGCGGCGGTAACTCCACTGGCTGCGCTTGCACGCCGTCTGGCGAGTGATCGCTGTACACCGTGTTGCCGTTGGCGTCGGTGTACTTGTAGATCTGCGCGGCGGCGGGCAGGGCGATCAGCAGCAGTATGTAGAGAAAGGTGCGACCCATGAAATCGACCGGGATTGAAAGCGATGGGGTGCAGCATAGGCCAGACGCGGCGGTTGGCCCAACTCGGTAAACATTCAGAGATCATTCAGACACCACAAATCCCCTGTAGGAGTGAGCCTGCTCGCGATGGCGTAGTGTCAGTCAGCATCACCTTCAATGATCCACCGCTATCACGAGCAGGCTCACTCCTACAGGGATTTGCGTCGAGCCATAAATCGCAATAAAAAAGGCCTCCCGAAGGAGGCCTCTTTCACTCACGCCACGAAACGCGGCGCTACCGGATCAGCAGCTGTAGTACAGCTCATATTCCAGTGGGTGTACGAAGGTGCGAACCTTGATTTCTTCTTCCGATTTCAGCGCGATGTAAGCGTCGATGAAGTCGTCGGAGAACACGCCGCCCTTGGTCAGGAACGCACGGCCCTTGTCCAGCTCTTCCAGGGCTTCTTTCAGGCTGCCGCAAACTTGCGGGATCTCTTTCGCCTCTTCAGGCGGCAGGTCGTACAGGTTTTTGTCAGCTGCGTCGCCTGGGTGGATCTTGTTCTGGATACCGTCCAGGCCGGCCATCAGCAGAGCTGCGAAGGCCAGGTACGGGTTGGCAGCCGGATCCGGGAAACGTGCTTCGATACGGCGGGCTTTCGGGCTCGACACGTAAGGAATACGGATCGAAGCGGAACGGTTGCGAGCCGAGTAGGCCAGCATTACCGGAGCTTCGAAGCCTGGTACCAGACGCTTGTAGGAGTTGGTCGCAGGGTTGGTGAAGCCGTTCAGGGCCTTACCGTGTTTGATGATGCCGCCGATGAAGTACAGAGCGGTATCGGACAGGCCGGCATAGCCTTCACCGGCGAAGGTGTTCTTGCCGTCTTTCCAGATCGACATGTGTACGTGCATGCCCGAACCGTTGTCGCCGTACAGTGGCTTCGGCATGAAGGTCGCGGTGCGGCCGTAAGCGTCAGCAACGTTGTGCACAACGTACTTCAGGGTTTGGGTTTCGTCGGCTTTCTTCACCAGGGTGTTGAACTTGACGCCGATTTCGTTCTGACCGGCAGTCGCCACTTCGTGGTGGTGAACTTCGACGGTCAGGCCCATTTCTTCCAGTGCGTTGCACATGGAGGTACGGATTTCGTGGTCGTGGTCGAACGGTGGCACCGGGAAGTAGCCGCCTTTGACGCCTGGACGGTGACCCTTGTTGCCGCCTTCGATGTCCTGATCGGACATCCATGAACCTTGCTCGGAGTAGATCTTGAACATCGAGCCGGAGATGTCCGACTTGAATTTCACCGAGTCAAAGATGAAGAACTCAGGCTCAGGACCGGCGAACACAGTGTCACCGATACCGGTGGCTTTCAGGTGTTCTTCGGCGCGCTTGGCGATCGCACGTGGGTCGCGGTCGTAGCCTTGCATGCTCGAAGGTTCGATGATGTCGCACACCAGGATCAGGGTGGCGTCTTCGGTGAACGGGTCGAGAACGGCAGTTTCGTCAACCGGCATCAGGATCATGTCGGAGGCTTCGATGCCTTTCCAGCCAGCGATGGAGGAACCGTCGAACATCTTGCCGACTTCGAAGAAGTCTTCATCCAGCGCATCGCGAGCCGGCATGGTCACGTGGTGCTGAGTGCCTTTGGTGTCCGTGAAGCGCAGATCAATCCACTTGACGTCATGATCTTTGATGAGTTGAACCGTCTTCGACATATGTCCTCCGGGTGGCTTCGGGCTTGGTAGTGGATGCCCTTGAATTTGGGTGATGCCGGCGCGAATACTCTGCCAAGGCAACCTGCCTCACAAGGGAGCAAATTGCATGCCAGTGCCCCAGCATGGGTTTTTTGCCCCAAATTCACGCTTGTTAAGGCTTCAAACGCCTGAATGCTGAAAATCTCGCCCTCTAATGTAGCGTCTTGATTCGAAAATGACCTGTTTTGGTGCGTGCAAAACCTTCTGCACATTAACTGGTTAAACCTTGAGCAATTTCCGCTATAATCCGCGCCCCCCTTTTTCGGCTGGCCGTTCGCGCGCTGTTTTCATGAAACTAATCGTAAAAGTCTTCCCCGAGATCACCATCAAAAGCCGACCTGTCCGGACGAAATTCATCCGCCAGTTGGCCAAGAACATCCGCACCGTGCTCCGTGACCTGGACCCGGCCGTGGTGGTGAACGGTGTGTGGGACAATCTCGAGCTGGAAACCCGCGTTACCGACGCCAAAGCCTTGAAAGAGATGGGTGAGCGCCTGACCTGCATGCCGGGCATCGCGCACTTCCTGCAGATCGACGAGTACCCGCTGGGCGACTTCGACGACATCACCGAGAAGTGCAAAGAGCACTACGGCGCTGCGCTGGCCGGGAAGATTTTCTCGGTGCGCTGCAAGCGTGCCGGCAAGCACACGTTCAGCTCGATGGACGTCGAAAAATACGTCGGCAGCAAGCTGCGCCGTGAGTGCGGTGCTGCCGGTATCGACCTGAAAACGCCGGAAATCGAAGTCCGTATCGAAGTTCGCGACAAACGGTTGTTCGTCATTCATAGCCAGCACAACGGCATCGGCGGCTACCCGCTCGGCGCCCTGGAGCAGACGCTGGTATTGATGTCCGGCGGCTTTGACTCGACCGTTGCGGCCTACCAGATCATTCGTCGCGGCCTGATGACGCACTTCTGCTTCTTCAATCTGGGCGGTCGTGCCCACGAATTGGGCGTAATGGAAGTCGCGCATTTCATCTGGAAGAAGTACGGCAGCTCGCAACGCGTGCTATTTGTCAGTGTTCCGTTCGAAGAAGTGTTGGGCGAAATTCTCGGCAAAGTCGATAACAGTCATATGGGCGTCGTATTGAAGCGTATGATGTTGCGCGCGGCCTCCAACATCGCCGACCGTCTGCACATCGAGGCGCTGGTTACCGGCGAGGCGATCTCCCAGGTGTCGAGCCAGACGCTGCCGAACCTGTCGGTGATCGACTGTGTGACCGACAAGCTGGTCCTGCGTCCGCTGATCGTGGCGCACAAGCAGGACATCATCGACACGGCCAACGAGATTGGCACCGCCGATTTCGCCCGGCACATGCCGGAATACTGCGGGGTCATTTCGGTCAACCCGAAAACTGCCGCCAAACGCGGTCGCGTTGAGCACGAAGAGAAAGAATTCGACATGGCAGTCCTCGAGCGTGCGCTCGAAAACGCCAAACTGGTGCCGATCGATCGGGTGATCGACGAATTGGGCCAGGACGTACAGATTGAAGAAGTCAGCGAAGCACTGGCCGGCCAGATCGTGATCGACATCCGTCACCCGGATGCCGCCGAGGATGAGCCGCTGGAACTCGCTGGCGTAGAAGTACAGACGATGCCGTTCTACGCAGTGAACGCTCGTTTCAAGGAGCTGGATCCGACTCGCCAGTACCTGCTGTATTGCGACAAAGGCGTGATGAGTCGCCTGCATGCTCACCATTTGCTCAGTGAGGGGCATGCCAATGTGCGCGTTTATCGACCGAGCTAAGTGCCCGGGGCTGTTTGCCTGTGGCCTGCGTCACCGGCCCCCCGACACCGCCGTCAAGCTGTAACGGCCATGCCGGACACTACTGCTAATCGCTGCCAAGACTTGTCAGCAAACCGAATCCTCTGATCGAGATACACAAGTGATCGAAAATCTACGCAACATCGCCATCATTGCCCACGTTGACCATGGTAAAACCACCCTGGTAGACAAACTCCTGCGTCAATCCGGCACTCTGGAGCGCAACGAGCTCAACGACGAGCGCGTGATGGACTCCAACGACCAGGAAAAAGAGCGCGGTATTACCATTCTGGCGAAAAACACCGCCATCAACTGGAACGGCTACCACATCAACATCGTGGACACCCCGGGCCACGCCGACTTCGGCGGCGAAGTTGAACGTGTAATGTCGATGGTTGACTCCGTTCTGCTGCTGGTTGACGCTCAAGACGGCCCTATGCCGCAAACCCGTTTCGTGACCAAGAAGGCTTTCGAAGCCGGCCTGCGTCCAATCGTGGTAATCAACAAGGTTGACCGTCCAGGCGCGCGTCCGGACTGGGTTCTGGACCAGATCTTCGACCTGTTCGACAACCTCGGTGCTACCGAAGAACAACTGGACTTCCAGGTTGTTTACGCCTCGGCCCTGAACGGTATTGCCGGTCTGGATCACACCGCCATGGCGGAAGACATGACTCCGCTGTACCAAGCGGTAGTCGACCACGTTCCGCCTCCGGCTGTTGACCGTGATGGCGCGTTCCAGATGCAGATCTCCGCTCTGGACTACAACAGCTTCCTGGGTGTTATCGGCGTTGGCCGTATCGCTCGTGGCCGCGTCAAGCCGAACACTCCGGTTGTGGCGATCGGTGCCGACGGCAAGCGCCGTAACGGCCGTATCCTGAAACTGATGGGTCACCACGGTCTGCACCGCATCGACGTTGAAGAAGCTGCAGCAGGCGATATCGTTTGCATCAGCGGTATGGACTCGCTGTTCATCTCCGACACCCTGTGCCACCCGGACACTGTCGAGGCGATGAAGCCTCTGACCGTTGACGAGCCAACCGTTTCGATGACCTTCCAGGTAAACGACTCGCCATTCTGCGGTAAAGAAGGCAAGTTCGTGACGTCCCGTAACATCAAGGACCGTCTGGACAAAGAACTGCTGTACAACGTTGCACTGCGCGTTGAAGAAGGCGACACCGCTGACAAGTTCAAGGTTTCCGGCCGTGGTGAGCTGCACCTCTCGGTACTGATCGAAACCATGCGTCGCGAAGGCTTCGAGCTGGCCCTGGGCCGTCCTGAAGTGATCATTCGTGAAGTGAACGGCGTTAAACAAGAACCGTTCGAAAACGTCACCATCGACATCCCTGAAGAAGCTCAGGGCAAGGTCATGGAAGAGATGGGTCTGCGTAAAGGCGACCTGAGCAACATGGTTCCTGATGGCAAGGGCCGTGTTCGTCTGGAATACAACATCCCTGCTCGCGGTCTGATCGGTTTCCGTAACCAGTTCCTGACCCTGACCAACGGTGCTGGCATCCTGACCTCGATCTTCGATCGCTACGACACCGTCAAGTCGGGCCACATGTCCGGCCGTCAGAACGGCGTTCTGGTTTCGGTTGAAACCGGCAAGGCACTGACCTACTCGCTGGAAACCCTGCAGGCTCGTGGCAAGCTGTTCGTAGAACACGGCCAGGAGATCTACAACGGTCAAATCGTTGGTCAGAACAGCCGCGACAACGACCTGGGTGTAAACCCAACCAAAGGCAAGAAGCTCGACAACATGCGTGCTTCGGGTAAAGACGAAACCATCGCTCTGGTTCCACCTGTTCGCTTCACTCTGGAACAGGCTCTGGAATACATCCAGGAAGACGAGCTGTGCGAAGTTACTCCTAAGTCCATCCGTCTTCGCAAGAAGATCCTGGACGAAAGCGAGCGTACCCGCGCTGCCAAGAAAGCCAAGGCGTAATTTAGCCCGAGCTTGAAAAAACGCCCCCGGTCGCGAGACCGGGGGCGTTTTTGTTTGTCTGGGATCAGCAGCGAAGCATTGGGCGAATCAAGCGTCGAACCAGCGAAACGCGAGGAAGGTTTCCGCGATCTTGCGCAGTACAGCCTTGTCCGCTTTGTTGGCTATGCCATCGCCGTTCACATCGGAGTTAGTGAAGGAGTCGAGGCTGCCGTCATTGTCACCATCGTACGCGGCTGCGCGTCGGATCTTGATGGGTTTGCCGAGCTCGCCATCATCTTCACTGAATTGAAGCGTGACCACATTGGGTGTGCCGTCCTGATGATGGTCGGTTGCGCCAATTTTCAGATAGCGCTCCCAGTTATCGCCGGCATTGAACCAGTTGAGCTGCAGGAAGACCTCGGCAAAGGCCGTCAGTAGCAACTGATCCTGAAAATTCTGCTCGCCGTCACTGTTGATGTCGCCGGCGAAGCCGAATTCAATCCGGCCATCGGCGGACATGTCCAGTGCAAAGGCTTCGTGTACGAGGCTGGCAGGGCCGTTGTGGAAGTGCAGTTGCACGGCATCGGCCTTGCCGTTGCCACTACGGTCCTGGGCGGTCACTTTTAAATAACGCATGAGCATCTTCTCTGAGGGAGTGATGCTCCACACTAGTGTCCGTGAAGGGCTTTTTCTGTCGGGTGAATGCCAGATGAAGCATGGGAAATTGCGACGAAAGGGAGGCGGTTAGTTACCCGCCTCTGTCAGAACAATCTACAGATGGCACTTTCACTGCGGAGTCCGCCTTTGGCCAGCCCCGGGGTGATGGGTCAGAACTTGTCGATCGCGCGGAAATTCTGCTCGCGCACCACTTCCTTCGGCTTATAAGCGCAATACCCCGGCCGCGGGCCGATCTTCGGGTGATTGCGGCAGGTATCCGGGCGCTTGTCATAAATGGTGCACAGGCGGCTCTTACGATCCAGGTAGTAGCAATCGTTGTTGCTCATGCGCTGCAGGGTGAAGATCCCGGACTTCTGATTGAAGCGCTCGACCAGGCCTTCCTTTTGCAGACGCTTGGCGATGTTCTTCGGCGGGTCGCCCAGTTCGAACTCGTCGACCACACCGATGCGCACCAGATCCTTGATCTTCACCTCAACCGGCAGCGTGCAGCAGCTGGATACGCAGGAACCGCACATCGGGGCTGAGTATTTTGCCCACGTATCGAGACGGTCGATCTCGGCGGCGGCAATCAGGTTGGGCTTCATCATCGGGAGTTACCAGGCGTGTGTGCATCAGGGCGCGCGATCATACCGGGACTGGTGGATTTTTGAACAACCTTTCGCCAGATTTTTCTGCATACAGGCACATTACCGGACAATTCGGCACGGCCCCTGCATTCATTAGCTCACTCGCCAAGGTAATGCCGGGCTATCTCACAGTCTCGGGAAATACTGCCGAACCAGAGCCGCTACCGTCGGTCAGACCGTCTAGGCTCAGACAATTCCCCGCTCGCTCGAGGTCCTATCGATGACTCAAGAACCACTAGTTCGCGAAGCAGAGGTGGCCGCATTCCGCGACGCCGTCCTGACCAAACTCACCTACGCGGTGGGCAAAGACCCCGATCACGCCTTCGACCATGACTGGTTCGAAGCCATCGCTTTGGCTGCGCGTGATCACATGGTCGAGCACTGGATGGACCACACCCGGCAGATCTACCGTAAAGGCCAGAAGCGGGTGTATTACCTTTCGCTGGAATTCCTCATCGGCCGTTTGCTCTACGACAGCCTCAGCAACCTCGGTCTGCTCGACGTCGCCCGTGAAGCGTTGACCGAACTCGGTGTCGACCTGGAGCGTATTCGTTTACTGGAGCCCGATGCTGCGCTTGGCAACGGCGGCCTCGGTCGTCTGGCCGCATGCTTCATGGAAAGCATGTCGACCCTCGGCATCGCTGGACACGGATACGGCATCCGCTATGAGCACGGTTTGTTCCGCCAGGCCATTGTCGATGGCTGGCAGCAGGAGCAGACCGAGCACTGGCTGGATTTCGGCAACCCGTGGGAGTTCGAACGGCCGGAAGTCGTCTACTCCATCGGCTTCGGCGGCAGTGTCGAAACCGTCACCGATGTCAGCGGCAAATCCAAACAAGTCTGGTCGCCGGCAGAGACCGTCCGCGCGATTGCCTACGATACGCCGGTGGTCGGCTGGCGCGGGGCGAGCGTGAACACGTTGCGCCTGTGGCGTGCCCGCGCCATGGAAGACTTGCACCTGGAGCGCTTCAACGCCGGTGACCACTTGGGCGCGGTTGCCGAAGTGGCCCGCGCCGAAAGTATCTCCCGCGTGCTCTACCCGGCGGACAGCACCGAAGCGGGGCAGGAACTGCGCCTGCGTCAGGAATACTTCTTCGTCGCCGCCTCGCTGCAGGATCTGCTGCGCCGCCATCGCAACATGCACACCTCGGTGCTGACCCTTGGCGATCACGCAGCCATCCAGCTCAACGACACCCACCCTTCGATTGCCGTCGCTGAACTGATGCGGCAATTGGTCGACGTCTACGATGTGGCGTGGGATGCGGCGTGGCAAGTCACCGTCGACACGCTGTCATACACCAACCACACGCTGCTGCCAGAAGCGCTGGAGACCTGGCCGGTGGGTTTGATGGAACGCATGCTGCCGCGACACATGCAGATCATTTACCTGATCAACGCTCAGCATATTGATTCGCTGCGGGCCAAAGGCATTCACGATTTTGACGTGCTCCGTGCGGTGTCGCTGATCGAAGAAGACAACGGTCGCCGGGTGCGCATGGGCAACCTCGCGTTCCTCGGTTCACACAGCGTCAACGGTGTGTCCGGACTGCACACGCAGTTGATGCGCAAAACCGTGTTCGCCGAACTGCACAAGCTGTATCCGGAGCGAATCAACAACAAAACCAACGGCATTACCTTCCGCCGCTGGCTGTATCAGGCCAACTCCGAACTGACTTCGATGCTGGTCGATGCGCTCGGCCCGGATCTATTGGATAACCCCGAAGAGCGTCTGCTCGATCTCGAGCCGTTCGCCGAAAAAACCGCGTTCCGCAAAGCCTTCGCCGAGCAACGCCTGCACAGTAAAAAGGCTTTGGCCTATCTGATTCACGAACGGCTGGGTATCGCGGTCAACCCGGCGGCCATGTTTGATGTGCAGGTCAAACGGATCCACGAATACAAACGACAGTTGCTCAACCTGATGCACACTGTGGCGCTGTATCAGGCGATTCGCGCCGAGCCGGAAGTCGACTGGGTGCCGAGGGTGAAAATCTTCGCCGGTAAAGCCGCGGCGAGTTATCACCAGGCCAAACTGATCATCAAGCTGACCAACGACATCGCCCGGGTGGTGAACAACGATCCGACTGTACGCGGCTTGCTGAAAGTGGTGTTCCTGCCCAACTACAACGTCAGCCTCGCCGAGAGCATCATTCCGGCGGCGGACTTGTCCGAGCAGATTTCCACTGCCGGCTTCGAAGCGTCGGGCACCAGCAACATGAAGTTCGGCCTCAACGGCGCGTTGACCATCGGCACGCTGGATGGGGCCAACGTGGAAATCTGCGAACGCATCGGTGCCGAGCACATGTTCATCTTCGGCCTCAGCGCCCAGCAGGTGGAAGCGCGCAAACAGAACCACGAGTTCAGCGCGTTGCCGGACATCGCCGCGTCGCATCGTTTGAACGATGTGCTACAAGCGATTCGCAGCGGGGTGTTCTCGCCGGATGACACCTCGCGTTATACCGGGCTGATCGATTCGCTGGTGGATTACGACCGCTTCCTGGTCTGCGCCGATTTCGACTCCTACTGGGAAGCGCAGAAGCGTGTTGAAGCGCACTGGCATGATTCCAACAACTGGTGGCGTTCGGCAGTGCTTAACACGGCGCGGATGGGCTGGTTCTCCTCGGACCGGACGATTCGCGAGTACGCCACGGATATCTGGAAAGCGCTGGAGTAACTTTCCGCCACAAATTTGCGTAAGGCCCAACGTTTGTTGGGCCGCATCGATATACTGAGCGCCGGTTACCGGCTGCTCCAGTCACCACCAATCCAAAGTGGGAGCGAGCCTGCTCGCGAAGCGGTTGTCATGTTAAACAGAAATGTTGCCTGACAAACCGCTTTCGCGAGCAGGCTCGCTCCCACAGGGTTTGTGCCTAGACTGAAGCAATCGCCGGACTCGCCCCGTCTTGGGGCTGCTTAGGGATATCGACCATGCAATGGATGTTCATGTTGATCGGGCTGGTGCTCGGCTGGCTGCTCGACGAGTCGTTCAGTGATGCGTTATTAGGCGCGTTGCTGGGGCTGGTGATCGGGCAGACGATCCGCATCGCGCGACTTGGCTCGCAGGCGATGGAGCAGCAACGTCAACTTGATCAGGCGAAGGTCGCTTTGCAGGGCGTCGAGCAACGTCTGTTTTTACTGGAAGGCGCGCCCATTCATGCCGCGCCACCACCGAGTGCGGTGCCGGTTACCGAGCCTGTCGTCGAATCTATCAAAGCCGCCGAAGAAGCCCCGGCCCCCGAACTGGTCTGGGAACTGCCGCCCGAACTCGAACCGATTTCCGCCGTCGCCAGTGAAACCAGTCAACCGCTGCCCGCTGATGTCTGGCGCCTCGACGCCGTCACGCCCGAACCGTCAAAACCCGCCGAACCCCGTGGCCCGAACCTGATCGAACGCGGCATCAGTGCTGCGCGCAACTGGTTGTTCGGCGGCAACACCGTGCTGCGTGTCGGCGTGGTGTTGTTGTTTTTCGGCTTGGCGTTCCTGTTGCGCTATGCCACCGAAGGCATGGTCGTGCCGATCGAATTGCGTTACGCCGGTGTCGCGGCGGCCGCGTTGGGCCTGCTCGCGCTGGGTTGGTGGCTGCGTCGGCGCAACAGCAATTACGCGTTGATGCTGCAAGGCACCGGGATTGCGGTGCTGTACCTGACGGTGTTTGCGGCGATGCGTCTGCATCCGTTGCTTGATCCTTCCGCTGCGCTCGGCCTGCTGGTGGCGGTCACGATTTTCTCGGCGATTCTCGCCATTACCCAAGATGCCTTGGGGCTTGCCGCAGCGGCTGCGTTGGGCGGTTTCGCCGCGCCGATCCTGACCTCGACCGGCGCCGGTAACCATGTCGCGCTGTTCAGCTATTTCGCGCTGCTCAACGCCGGCATTCTCGCCATCGCCTGGTTCAAGGCCTGGCGCCTGCTCAACCTGATCGGCTTCGTCGGCACCTTCGGCATCGGTTTCGCCTGGGGCCTGCGTTCGTATGCGCCGGAGCTGTTGTGGAGCACCGAGCCGTTCCTGATTCTGTTCTTCCTGATGTACCTCGCCATCGGCCTGCTGTTTGCCCGGCGCAAATTGCTCGATATGTCTGACGCGCCGGCAGACAGCGACCGTGATGCCTTGCTGCACTGGTCAGCGCGCAAGGGCGATTACGTCGATGGGACGATGCTGTTCGGCCCGCCGATCATTGGCTTCGGTTTGCAGTTTGCGCTGGTGCAGCATCTGGAGTTTGCCGCCGCGTTCAGCGCGCTGGCGTTGGGCATGATCTACATGGCGCTGGCCAAGGTATTGATGGGCGGTCGTGCGGTGCTGCTGGGCGAAACCTGTCTGGCGCTCGGGGTGATTTTTGCCAGCCTGGCGATTCCGCTGGGACTGGATGCGCGCTGGACGTCGGCGGCGTGGGCGGTGGAAGGTGCGGGGATTTTCTGGCTCGGTTTGCGTCAGCATCGGCCGTTTGCCCGGGCCTTTGCCTTGCTGCTACAACTCGGCTCCGCGCTGGCGTTCCTCAGTCAGTTGCGGGTTGGCGAGAGCAGTCTGCTCGACGGTGCGCCGCTGGGCGCGCTGATGCTTGGCATTGCCCTGCTGTTCAGTTTCTTTCAACTGCGCAAGGCCGCGCCGGAACAGGCATCGCCTTGGGAGCGACAAGGTCTGCCGGTGTTGGCGTCTCTGGGCCTGACCTTCCTCTATCTGCTGGCACCGCTATTTTTCTTCGTTCAGGCCACGGCAATCAGTTGGGCGCTGGCCGGGCTGGCGACTTTGTTTGTCGGTCTGCGGATTCAATCGCGTACGTTCCTGTTCAGCGCATTTGCCGTGCAGCTGCTCGGCGGCGCTTTGTTCCTGCTACGTCTGCAAGGTGCAGGGGAAGATTCCGCCGCAGTGTTCAGCGCCGGTTGGAGCGGCTTGCTCAGCGCTTCGCTGATCGGTCTGGCATTGATTGCCGGCATGCTGTTGGCGGCTCGCGATGAGATGGTGCGTGGCGATGTGCGTCTGCTGCGCGGTTTGTCGGTGGTGCTGTTGGCCGGTCTGGTGCTGATCAATCTGGCGGTGCTGTTTGTGCTGCCGTGGCAAACGGCGAGCGCTGTGTGGGCGGCGAGTGGTTTGCTGATCATCTGGCTGAGCCTGTACCTCAAGCAGCGCGTGAGTTTTGTCTTCGGTCTGCTGTTGCAGTTGATCGGTGGCGCGGCGTTTTTGCTGGCCGGCCCCGAGTTGCTTGGGCCGCTGTCCAGCGAAGGTCTGAAGCCTTTGGCCCATGGCGGATTCTGGACGCCGCTGGTGCTGGGTCTGGCTGCAATGATCGGCGCGTGGCGCCTGCAACTGGGCAATCATGCCTCGGCATTCGATGCGTTGAGTTTGCAGCGTTTGTCAGAAGTGTTGCTGGTGTGGGGCGCCGGTTGGTGGGCGTTGGCGTGGGTCAGCGAGGTGCTGCGCTTTGCATCGCCGACTCTGCAAGGCACCTTATTGCTGTTGGTCGCCGCCGTCAGCGTGGCGTTGTGGACTGTGTTGTCGCTACGTTTGAAATGGCCGGCGCTGGGCTTGCTCTGCACTTTGCTGATTCCGGCTGCCGGACTTGTCCTGATCGCCGCGTGGCACTCGCGTTATCACCCGGCGGCCGATTTCGGTTGGCTGGCGTGGGCAGCCGTGTTCGCCGTGCATTTCTTCAGCCTGCGACGTTTGGCGCCGATGCTGCCGGCGCGCGTCTTGAGCACGGCGCATGTGCTCGGCTGCTGGCTGCTGATCGGCGTGCTGGCGCTGGAGTTGCGCTACGGTCTGCTGCTGTTGTCCGAGCAATACAACGCCTGGCGCTGGCTGGGCTGGGCGATTCTGCCGAGCGTTTATCTGTTGCTGGCAGCGGCACCGCGCACTTGGCCATGGCCGGTCGCCACGTTTGCCCGCGAATACCGCTTATATGCCGCCGCGCCGTTGGCGGTGTTGATGCTGGCGTGGTTCTGGCTGGCGAATGGTGTCAGCGATGGCAATGCCGAACCGTTGCCGTACGTGCCCCTCTTGAATCCGCTGGAGCTGGGCCTGCTGTTCGCATTGTTCGGCGTCTATGTGTGGTCGCGCAGTGCGATTTCGCAGTTGTCGATCCGTCAGGACTACGCCGATTACGGCACGCAATTGATCGCCGGAGTTTCGCTGTTCGCCTTCTGCACAGCGATGGTTACCCGCGCCGCGCACCATTGGGCCGGGATCCCGTTCGAGCTGGATACGCTGCTCGCCTCGATGCTGGTGCAGGCCGGTTTGTCGATCGTCTGGACGCTGATGGCGCTCGGGCTGATGATCGGCGGGCATCTGCGCCATCGCCGCGAGGTCTGGCTGATCGGCGCGGCGCTGATTGCGCTGGTGGTGGCCAAACTGATTTTTGTCGAATTGAGCAACCGCGGCGGCCTCGCCCGGATCGTCTCGTTTATCGGCGTCGGCGTGTTGCTGCTGGTGGTCGGCTACTTCGCGCCGCTGCCGCCCAAACGCGTTGAAGCTGAGCCGGCGGCGGACAAACCGGCCCCGGACACCGAAGGAGTTTCATCTTGAGTCGCATGCTGAATCTGGGTTGGTTGGCGTTGGGCGTGGTGATGGTGGCCGGCGCACAGGACAAACCGGCGGACTTTGCCACGCAGGTGCCGTTGTCGCTCAGCGGCAACGGTCCGTGGTACCGCCTCGAATTGCCGCTGAGCGTGCAATTGCAGGCGCGCCAGACCGATCTCAGTGATCTGCGTGTGTTCAACGCCGCCGGCGAACCGCAGGCTTACGCCCTGGCACGCGAATCGGCACAGACCCGCGACGACGGTCAGTTGCACGAGGTGAAGTGGTTCCCGCTGTACAACGCCGCCGACGCCAGCGAACGCGCGCCGAACGTGCGCGTGCAATCGACCACCAACGGCACGCTGGTCGAGGTGCAGCCGTCCAGCCAGTTGGAGGCGGGTGAAGAGGTTCTGCGCGGCTGGCTGCTCGATGCCAGCGCGATCAAGGCGCCGTTGCAGCAGTTGATCCTCGACTGGACCAGCGAGCGCGACGGCTTTCAGCGTTTCAGTATCGAGGCCAGCGATGACTTGCAGCACTGGCAGCCGTGGGGCGAAGGTCAGGTGGCACGACTGACTTTTTCCGATGAGCGCATCGAGCAGCACGAGGTGACGTTGCCGGGACAATCGGCGCGCTACGTGCGGTTGCTGTGGGAGTCGCCGAACTCGGCGCCGATCCTGACGGCGGCCCAATTGAAAAGCAGTGATCCGCGCAATGTTCCGCTGCCGTTGGTCTGGTCGCAAGAGTTGGCCGGCAGCAGCACCAAGGCCGGTGAATACACTTGGCAACTGCCGATGGGGCTGAATGTCGAGCGGGTGCAGGTCGAAATCAAACAACCGAACAGTCTGGCACCGGTGACATTGGCGGGCCGCCGTGAAAGCAGCTTGCCGTGGCAGGAGCTGAGCAGCGGCTTGCTCTATCGCCTGACCCAGAATGGTCAGGACGTGGTGCAGAATGAATTGCAGCTTTACGGGCAGACTGTGCAGCAGTTGAAGCTGACGGTGGATGAGCGTGGCGGTGGTCTGGGCGAGCAGGCGCCAAGCGTGAAATATGCGGTGCGGGCGACCCAAGTGATTTTCCTCGCACGCGGGGAGGGGCCTTACAGTCTGGCGTTGGGCAATTCGACGGTGAAAACGGCGAATCTGCCGTTGTCGACGCTGATTCCGGATTTCAAACCGGAGAAACTGGCGGCGCTGGGCAAGGCGTCGGTGCAGGGTGAGGCGGTGGTTACGCAGACTTCGACGGCGACCACGGCGGCGGTGGCTGAGACCAATTGGAAGAAGATCGGCTTGTGGGCGGTGTTGTTGCTGAGTGTGGTTTTTCTCGGGGCGATGGCGTTCAGCTTGTTGCGCAAGCCTCCCGCTAAATCCTGAAAGGGCGGGTGCTGCGCACCCGATCGCGAGCAGGCTCACTCCTACAGGGGATCGCATTTCTTCAGTTGGAATACGGTCAACTGTAGGAGTGAGCCTGCTCGCGATAGCGTTTTCCCAAACGCCAAAAATCCAAAAACTGTCTCGATCACCTGCACCACCCGTCCCGAACCGGTCTACGCTAAACCCGCTACCTGAACTCTCCACCCACATTCACGTCTCATGCAGGCAATTACACCCCAACGCACGTTACCGGGCGTCTTCGCTCGCTACGTTTTCAGACTCCCTGTAAACTGCGCGGGTTTTTAGCCCCCCATTCCACCGGAGCCGTCCATGTCCCGCGTTACCCTGAGTCGCTATTTGATTGAGCAGACCCGCAGCAATAACACTCCTGCCGATCTGCGTTTCCTGATCGAAGTGGTGGCGCGTGCTTGCAAAGAAATCAGCCACGCCGTGTCCAAAGGCGCCCTGGGTGGTGTTCTGGGCAGCATGGGCACTGAAAACGTCCAAGGCGAAGTGCAGAAGAAGCTCGACGTGATCTCCAACGAGATCCTGCTCGAAGCCAACGAATGGGGCGGTCACCTGGCCGGCATGGCGTCCGAAGAAATGGACAATGCCTACCAGATCCCGGGCAAATACCCGAAAGGCGCGTACCTGCTGGTATTCGACCCACTGGACGGCTCGTCGAACATCGACATCAACGCTCCGGTCGGCACCATCTTCTCGGTACTGCGTTGCCCGAACGAATACCTGAGCCAGAACGAGCCGCTGAACGAAAAAGCGTTCCTGCAGCCAGGCACTCAGCAGGTTGCCGCCGGTTACGCGATCTACGGCCCGCAAACCATGCTGGTACTGACCCTGGGCGACGGCGTCAAAGGCTTCACCCTCGACCGTGAAATGGGCAGCTTCGTGCTGACTCACGAAGACATCACCATTCCTGAATCGACCCAGGAATTCGCCATCAACATGTCCAACCAGCGTCACTGGGAAGCCCCGGTACAACGCTACGTGGGCGAGCTGCTGGCCGGTGAAGAAGGTCCGCTGAAAAAGAACTACAACATGCGTTGGGTCGCGGCGATGGTTGCCGACGTACACCGCATCCTGACCCGTGGCGGTCTGTTCATGTACCCGCGCGACAGCCGTGAGCCATCCAAGCCAGGCAAACTGCGTCTGATGTACGAAGCCAACCCGATGTCGTTCCTGGTGGAACAAGCGGGCGGCGCGTCCACCGACGGTCACCAGCGCATCCTCGACATTCAGCCGGAAGGCCTGCACCAGCGTGTAGCGGTGTTCCTCGGCTCGAAAGAAGAAGTCGCACGCGCTACGGCCTACCACAAGGAATAAACCATGACCGCGCCCTGGCAGCCGTTGCTCGATTGGTGGTTCGGACAAGCCGAATCCCCCGACGAGATATCGGCTGACAAGGGCAAGTTGTGGTTCGGTAAGCGAGACAGCCAAGACCTCGAAGCGCGTGAGCGTTTCGGGGTCTTTGTCGATCAGGCCCTGGCCGGCGAATTGACCGAGTGGACGCAACGTCCCGAAGGTTGGCTGGCGGTAGTGCTACTGCTCGATCAACTGCCGCGAATGATCTTTCGCGATACTCCCAAAGCGTTTTCCGGTGATCTGCGCGCGCAGAAACTCGTCGCTCAAGGCATTGCGGCGGATTTCGATCGGCAGTTGAAACCGATCCAGCGAGTGTTCATTTATCTGGTGTTTGAGCACTGCGAGAATCTTGCGGTGCAGAACGAGGCGGTCTCCCGGTTTATCGAACTGGTGGCTGAACAGCCGGAAGGTGAGCGAGCGGTGTTTGCCGACAATCTGGATTATGCCGAGCGGCATCAAAAGGTGATTGCGCGGTTTGGCCGGTTTCCGCATCGCAATGCGGTGTTGGGGCGGGAATCTACGGCTGAGGAGTTGGTGTTTCTTTCCGAGCCTGGCTCTAGATTTTAAGAGCTTACCCTCACCCTAGCCCTCTCCCTGAGGGAGAGGGGACTGACCGAGTTGTCTGGTCTTGATACATCGACCTGCAAATTTCGAGTCGAACTCAGGTTTTGAACAGCATGAAGATCTGCTCCCTTTCCCCCTCGCCCCCCTGGGGGAGAGGGCTGGGGTGAGGGGGTAAAGCCCTTGATCTTTAAATGCGAAAGCTACCGACCAACTGTTTGAGACGCGCCGCCTGCTGCTCCAGATCCGAGCACGCCCGCAACGTCGCCTGCAAGTTTTCCACACCTTCCTGATTCAGCGTGTTGATCTCGTTGATATCGACATTGATCGACTCGACCACCGCCGTCTGCTCTTCGGTCGCCGTGGCCACCGACTGGTTCATCCCGTCGATCTCGCCAATACGCTGAGTCACGCTGCCCAGACGCTCGCCGGCCTGGTTGGCGATGCCGACGCTGCTTTCGCTCTCGCGCTGGCTCTCGGTCATGATGCTGACCGCCTGACGAGCGCCGACCTGCAGCTCTTCGATCATCTTCTGCACTTGCTGCGCCGAATCCTGGGTGCGGTGGGCGAGGTTGCGCACTTCATCGGCAACCACGGCGAAACCACGACCGGCTTCACCGGCACGCGCCGCTTCGATTGCGGCGTTGAGTGCGAGCAAGTTGGTCTGCTGGGAAATGCTGGTGATCACTTCAAGAATCTGACCGATGTTCACCGTGTTGCTGTTCAAGGTTTCGATGTTGCCGCACGAATCACTGATCTTCGCCGACAACTGCTGCATCGCGTGGATGGTTTTATCCACAACCTGCTGACCGTCGACCGCGAGGCTGCGCGCGTCGCTGGAGTGCTGCGAGGCGAGGGCGGCGTTCTGGGCGATCTCTTGCGCGGCGGCGCCGAGCTGGTTGATCGCGGCCGCGACGCTGTTGGTGCGGGAGGCTTGCTGATCGGAGTTGTACATCGACGAGTTCGACGCCGCGACCACGCGCAGGGCGACTTCGTTGACCTGGCCGGTGGCCGAGGACACTTCGCGAATCGAGGTGTGAATACGCTCGACGAAGCGGTTGAACGAGGTGCCCAGCGCGCCGAATTCGTCGTTGCCATGGATCACCAGACGCTTGGTCAAGTCGCCTTCACCTTCGGCGATGTCGTGCATGGCGCGGCCCATGGTCAACAGCGGCTGCATCAATACGCGGATGAGCATGCCGAGCAGGGCGATGATGATCACCACGGCAATGACCATGGCGATCAGCGCTGAGGTGCGGAATTCGCTGAGCATGGCGAATGCGGTGTCTTTATCCAGCACCAGCGCTACGTACCAGTCGGCCGACGGCACGCCGTTGATGTGGGTGAAGGAGATCAGTTGGGTCTTGCCGTCGAACTCGACTTCTTTCAGGCCCGGACTGACTTTCGGCGCACCGTTCGGGTAGGCCTCGGCGAGGGTCTTGAGCACCAGTTTGCTGTCCGGGTGGATCAGGATCTTGCCTTCGCTGCTGACGATGAACGCGTGGCCATGGCCGCCGAAGTTCAGCGAGTTGATGATTGCGCTGACGCTGGTCAGGTCAATGTCGGCACCGGCGACGCCGAGCATCAGGCCCTGACGCTGTACCGGGGTGGCGACGGTGATCACCAGTTTGCCCGAGGATGCGGCGATGTACGGTTCAGTGACGATGGTCTGCTGCGCGCTGTTCGCTGCTTTGTACCAGCCGCGTGCACGTGGATCGTAGTCCGGCGCGCGGTTGCCGGCCGGTACCGAGAACATCACGCCGTCAGCGCCGCCGAAATAACTGAGCTGGAAATTACCGGTATAGGCGGGCAGGTCGATGATGCGTTTCAGGCTGGCGGGGGCGTTGCCGTCGACCGCGACTTGCTGCGACAACGATTGCAGCAACTGAATGCGGCTTTCCAGCCAGGTCTGGATGTTGCTGGTGGTCAGGCTGCCCAGTTCCTGCATCGACGCTTCGGTGCTCGTGCTCAGGGCTTCGCGCTGTCGATAGTCGTTGAAGAAAATGAAACAGGCGAACGCAACGGCCACCACAAGGGCGGCAGCCAACAAGATCTTGTGGCTGAATTTCATGTTTCTGGTCATCGAATGAACTACCGCGAAGGGGCTGGTCAAGAAAGGGCGGCAATTTGCCACACTCGGGGGCTTTGCGCTGCTCTTATTTCGACCGCGGCGCGCCAAAGATTAGGCGTCTTTGGTGAAAGGCGACGAAATGCTCAATAGCCTTACAAAGTGTCTGATCTATCAGCAAATGCCAGACGGGTGGGCTAACAAATAGCCGTTCCTCCACGGAACCAGATGAGGGTTTTCTCTTCTAAGCTTCTGGTTGGCACCATGCCATCCCCCCTCGTTCCAGGAGTTACACCATGTCGCTGCGATCTATCGCCCTTCTGACGTTTTGCGTGCTGTTGGCCGCATGCAGCAAGGTCAATCAGGAAAACTACTCGAAGCTCTCGGCCGGTATGGCCAAGGCCGAAGTCGAGACTCTGCTCGGCAAGCCCACCGATTGCTCGGGCGCGCTCGGCATGTCCAGTTGCACCTGGGGCGACAAGAACAGCTTTATCAGCGTGCAGTACGCCGGTGACAAAGTGCTGATGTTTTCCGGCCAAGGCCTGAAGTAAACCGGGGCTTCGCGCCCACGGAGAAGAAAAATGAAGCGGTTATTGCTGATCCTTTTTGCCGGTCTGGTACTGGCCGGCTGCGCCAGTTCCGGCGTCGACCCGTTGGCGCCGAAAACCGTCAACAGCGTCAATCTCAAGCGCTATCAGGGCACCTGGTACGAGCTGGCGCGCTTGCCGATGTACTTCCAGCGCAATTGCGCGCAGTCCGAAGCGCATTACACCCTCAAGCCTGACGGCAATGTCGCGGTGCTCAATCGCTGCCTGACGCCGGACTGGCAGTGGGAAGAGGCCAAGGGCACGGCTTATCCACAGGTGCCGGGCAAGACCGACAAGCTCTGGGTCGAATTCGATACCTGGTTCTCGCGCCTGATTCCGGGTGTGGCGAAAGGCGAATATTGGGTGCTGTACGTCAGCGATGACTACAAGACCGCCATCGTCGGCGACCCGAGCCGCAAGTACATGTGGCTGCTGTCACGCACGCCGACCGTCAACGGGGTGGTGCGTGAAGAACTGTTGAGCAAGGCGCGTCAGCAGGGCTATGACACCACGCGACTGATCTGGCGCGCGTCGGATCGGCAGATGGCCAAGACCTCGAATTAATCACCCATCCTGATCGCTCCCACGCTCCGCGTGGGAGTGTCTCAATGGACGCTCTGCGTCCGCTTGTGGGACGCAGAGCGTCCCGGGCTGCATTCCCACGCAGAGCGTGGGAACGGTCAGCTGTCAGCCGAGGAGGTCGCGCAGAACCTGGGTGAAGGCACGCGCACTGTCCTCTTCCCCTGCATGCCGGCCATCGCGCACTACCCACTGGCCATTGACCAACACATCGCGGACCTGCCGATCCCCTCCGGCAAACAACCAGCGATTCAAAATCCCGTCACCCGTGGCCGTCGCCAGATACGGATCGTTGCCATCGAGCACAATCCAGTCCGCACGTTTGCCAACTTCCAGCGCGCCAACCGGCTGCCCCATCGCCTGCGCACCGCCATCCAGCGCCGCGTCATACAACGTACGCCCAACCATCGGCTGATCCGCACCATACAAACGATTACGTCGCTGATCACGTAAGCGCTGGCCGTATTCCAGCCAACGCAATTCCTCGACCACGCTGAGCGACACATGGCTGTCGGAACCGATGCCCATGCGTCCGCCCTGGGCGAGAAAGTCCACCGCCGGGAAAATCCCGTCACCCAGATTCGCTTCAGTGGTCAGACACAAGCCGGCGATGGCGCGACTCTTGGCCATCAGCGTGACTTCTTCCGGGTTGGCGTGGGTCGCATGGACCAGGCACCAGCGCTGATCGACTTCGGTATTTTCGTAGAGCCATTGCAGCGGCCGACGACCGCTCCAGCTCAGGCAGTCGTCGACTTCCTTCTGCTGTTCGGCGATGTGGATGTGCACCGGGCATTGTTTGTCGCTGGCGGCCAGTACTTCGCTGATCTGCTGCGGCGTTACCGCGCGCAACGAGTGGAAGCACAGGCCCAGCGATTGCGCCTTTTGCTGCGCCAACATTGGCTGCAGGCGCGATTGCAGATTCAGGTAATTTTCGGTGCTGTTGATAAAACGACGCTGCCCATCATTCGGCGTCTGGCCGCCGAACCCGGAGTGGCTGTAGAGCACCGGCAGGAGGGTCAGACCGATGCCGCTTTCACTCGCCGCCTGACTGATGCGCAACGCCAGTTCAGCCGGATCGGCATACGGCTGACCGTTGCTATCGTGGTGCACGTAATGAAATTCGGCCACCGATGTGTAACCGGCCTTGAGCATTTCGATGTACAGCTGACGGGCAATCACGCCGAGCTGATCGGGGCTGATTTTTCCGACGAGCCGATACATCAGATCACGCCAGGTCCAGAAACTGTCATTCGGATTACCGGCCACTTCGGCCAGTCCCGCCATCGCCCGCTGGAACGCGTGGGAGTGCAGATTCGGCATGCCCGGCAGCAGCGGGCCGCTCAGCCGTTCGGCGCCATCTGCGGTGGAATCGGCCTGGATTTTGGTCAGCAGGCCATCGGCGCTGACTTCAAGACGTACATTGTTGGCCCATCCGTTAGGCAGCAGCGCGCGTTCGGCAAAGAAGGCGGACATGGTTCAGCACCCCATCGTGTGTTATTTGTATATACATATACAGACGTTTGCCTGCCCGGTAAACTCCGGCAAGCTAGCCACTTTCATCCAATGAACAGGGATCAACCGTGCCGACTCCGCCTCCAGTCTCCCCGTTGGCCGCGAACATGGGCGACAGTCCGGCGCCCTTGTACGCCCGCGTCAAACAGATGATCACCCAGCAGATCGACAGCGGAAACTGGCCGCCGCACTACCGCGTGCCGTCCGAGAGCGAGCTGGTCAATCAACTCGGTTTCAGCCGCATGACCATCAACCGCGCGCTGCGCGAGATGACCGCTGACGGTCTGTTGGTGCGTATGCAAGGCGTCGGCACGTTCGTCGCCGAACCGAAGAGCCAGTCCGCGCTGTTCGAAGTGCATAACATCGCCGACGAAATCGCTTCCCGTGGTCATCGCCACACCTGCCAGGTCATCACCCTCGAAGAAGAGGCCGCCGGTTCCGAACGCGCGCTGGCGCTGGACATGCGCGAAGGGCAGAAAGTATTTCACTCGCTGATCGTGCATTACGAAAACGATATCCCGGTGCAAATCGAAGACCGTTTCGTCAACGCATTGGTCGCCCCGGAATACCTCAAGCAGGACTTCACTCTGCAAACGCCGTACGCGTATCTCAATCAGGTGGCGCCGCTGACCGAAGGCGAGCATGTGGTTGAAGCTATCCTTGCTGAGTCGTCCGAATGCAAGTTGCTGCAGATTGAAAAAGGCGAGCCGTGCTTGCTGATTCGTCGCCGCACGTGGTCGGGGCGTCAGCCGGTGACGGCTGCACGTTTGATTCATCCGGGTTCTCGTCATCGTCTGGAAGGTCGATTCCATAAATAGAGAGCATAAATGAGTGCACTTAAGGTTTTACGCGCTGAAGGCTACCCGCGCATGCCGTGGAAAAACGGTGGCGGCAGCACTGAAGAAATCACCCGTGATGCCGGTGCAGGGCTGGACGGTTTTGGCTGGCGTCTGTCGATTGCCGATATCGCCGAGTCGGGCGGCTTTTCGACCTTCGCCGGTTACCAGCGGGTGATCACCGTGTTGCAGGGGGATGGCATGACCCTGTGCGTTGACGGCGACGACACGCGCGCGCTGTTACCGCTCGACCCGTTTGCCTTCAGTGGTGAAAGCCAGGTTTCGTGCACGCTGCTTGGTGGCGCGATTCGTGATTTCAATCTGATCTACGCGCCGCAGCGTTACCGCGCGCGCTTGCAGTGGCTGAATGGCGAGCAGCGATTCTTCAGCTCGGCCGGGACGGTGCTGGTGTTCAGTGTCAGCGAGTTGCTGCAGGTGAAGATCGCTGACAATGTTTCGCAACTCGGTCGCCATGATTGCCTGCAACTGGACGGCAACAATGGCTTGGTTGAAGTGTCCGTTGATGCGGGTTGCTGTGTCATTGAGCTGACTGCCCGCTGATTGAAAAGCCTTAAGAGATCGCAGCCTTCGGCAGCTCCTACATTGGGATTGATGTACACCCTGTAGGAGCTGCCGAAGGCTGCGATCTTTTGCTTTTGGGGTGTTCCCAACCCACGCACCAACTTGTTACCGAACGCCCCAGCGTGGCGCAAAACCACGCTCACGTAACAAAGTCCCGTCGCCCTAAATCATCCCCACGAAAAAATTCATCCACGCCCGAACCCTTGATTCAGGCGCTCTCCAGCCGTGCCCGTAATTTTTCTTGAATACCCCTCCAACAAGTTGGCCGCTTGATTGCATATGCTTGTATGTACAAGTAAAGACGTATGCGTATGAGTCGCTCGAGACTCTCCGCAGCGTCCACTGATTCGCTTGTCGCGCAGCGAAGCGCACAGGCTGCTTGCCCACTGCCAGGGTTGGTTTGAATTGATCGCTGAGGAGTCTCTTTCGTGACTGATAACAAAATGACTAAGTTTCGCGACGTCGAAATCCGTGCCGCACGCGGTAACAAGCTGACCGCCAAGAGCTGGCTGACCGAAGCGCCGCTGCGCATGCTGATGAACAACCTCGACCCGGAAGTCGCCGAGAACCCGAAAGAGCTGGTGGTTTACGGTGGTATCGGTCGCGCCGCGCGTAACTGGGAGTGCTACGACAAAATCGTCGAAAGCCTGACCAATCTGAACGACGACGAGACCTTGCTGGTGCAATCCGGCAAACCGGTCGGCGTGTTCAAGACTCACAGCAATGCCCCGCGTGTACTGATCGCCAACTCCAACCTCGTCCCACACTGGGCGAGCTGGGAGCACTTCAACGAACTCGACGCCAAAGGCCTGGCCATGTACGGCCAGATGACCGCCGGCAGCTGGATCTACATCGGCAGCCAGGGCATCGTTCAAGGCACCTACGAAACCTTCGTTGAGGCCGGTCGCCAGCACTACAACGACAACCTCACCGGCAAATGGGTATTGACCGCCGGCCTCGGTGGCATGGGCGGCGCACAGCCTCTGGCCGCAACCCTCGCTGGCGCATGCTCGCTGAACATCGAATGCCAACAGGTCAGCATCGATTTCCGCCTGAAAAGCCGTTACGTCGACGAGCAAGCCAAAGACCTCGACGACGCCTTGGCGCGCATCGACAAATACACCAAGGAAGGCAAAGCGATCTCCATCGCCCTGCTCGGTAACGCCGCAGAAATTCTGCCGGAACTGGTCAAGCGTGGCGTGCGCCCGGACATGGTCACCGACCAGACCAGCGCCCACGATCCGCTCAACGGTTACCTGCCGGCGGGCTGGACCTGGGACGAGTACCGCGCCCGCGCCAAGACCGAACCGGCCGCTGTGATCAAAGCCGCCAAGCAGTCGATGGCCGTGCACGTCAAAGCCATGCTGGAATTCCAGAAACAAGGCATTCCGACCTTCGACTACGGCAACAACATCCGTCAGATGGCCCAGGAAGAAGGCGTCGAAAACGCCTTCGACTTCCCCGGTTTCGTACCGGCTTACATCCGTCCACTGTTCTGCCGTGGCATCGGCCCGTTCCGTTGGGCGGCGCTGTCGGGCGATCCGCAAGACATCTACAAAACCGACGCCAAGGTCAAAGAGCTGATCCCGGACGACGCGCACCTGCACAACTGGCTGGACATGGCTCGCGAGCGCATCAGCTTCCAGGGTCTGCCGGCACGTATCTGCTGGGTCGGTCTGGGCCTGCGCGCCAAGCTCGGTCTGGCCTTCAACGAGATGGTCCGCAGCGGCGAATTGTCCGCACCTATCGTGATCGGTCGCGACCACCTCGACTCCGGCTCGGTGGCCAGCCCGAACCGCGAAACCGAATCGATGCAGGACGGTTCTGACGCCGTGTCCGACTGGCCATTGCTCAACGCGCTGCTGAATACCGCGAGCGGCGCGACCTGGGTTTCCCTGCACCACGGCGGCGGCGTCGGCATGGGCTTCTCGCAGCACTCGGGGATGGTGATTGTTTGCGACGGTACTGACGAAGCGGCCGAGCGCATTGCGCGGGTGCTGCACAACGACCCGGCCACCGGCGTCATGCGTCACGCCGATGCCGGTTACCAGATCGCCATCGACTGCGCCAGGGAACAGGGCCTGAACCTGCCGATGATTACCGGAAAGTAATTCTTTCCCCTGTAGGAGTGAGCCTGCTCGCGATAAGGCCGACACATTCAGCAAATGTGCTGACTGAACCACCGCAATCGCGAGCAGGCTCACTCCTACAAAAGCCAAAACAAGAACAACACCCGGAACAATCCACAGAGGTTGAATCATGGCTGTCAACACCGATCGTGCAGGCAACAAACCGTTGATCGAAAGGCGTTCGATCGACTACATCCCGGAAGCGGAAAGACACGGTCGTCTGTTTAGCCAGTTCACCCTGTGGATGGGTGCCAACCTGCAAATCACTGCGATTGTCACCGGGGCCTTGGCCGTGGTGTTGGGCGGTGATGTGTTCTGGTCGCTGATCGGTCTGTTGATCGGTCAACTGCTCGGCGGCGGGGTGATGGCGCTGCATGCCGCGCAAGGGCCGAAGCTGGGTCTGCCGCAGATGATCTCCAGCCGTGTGCAGTTTGGTGTGTATGGCGCGGCGATCCCGATCGTCTTGGTATGCCTGATGTACCTGGGTTTCACCGCGACAGGCACGGTGCTTTCCGGTCAGGCGTTAGGCCAGCTATTCAATGTCAGCGACAGCGTCGGCATCCTGATTTTCGCCAGCGTTATCGTGCTGGTCACGGTGCTCGGTTATCGGGTGATCCACTGGATCGGCCGTGTTGCCAGCGTGATTGGCGTGATTGCCTTCGTCTTCCTGTTCTGGCGTCTGATGAGCCAGACCGACGTCGGTGCACTCCTGCAAATCCGTCATTTCAGCTGGAGCAGCTTCCTCCTCGCGGTGTCGCTCGCGGCCTCCTGGCAGATCGCGTTCGGCCCGTACGTGGCTGACTATTCCCGTTACCTGCCGAGCAACACCTCGGCGGTGAAAACCTTCTTCGCCGCCGGTGCCGGTTCGGTGGTCGGCGCGCAAGTGGCGATGATCCTCGGCGTCTTTGCCGCGGCTTCCGCCAACGGCCAATTCGCCGGTCATGAAGTCGCCTACATCGTCGGTCTGGGCGGCACCGGTGCCACCGCTGCGCTGCTGTACTTCAGCATCGCGTTCGGCAAGGTGACCATCTCGACGCTGAACTCCTACGGCAGCTTCATGTGCATCGCGACCATCATCAGTGGTTTCAAAGGTCACCTGACCGTTACGCGTATGCAGCGTCTGGTGTTTGTGTTGGTGATCGTCGGCGCGGCGACCCTGATCGCGCTGCTCGGTCAGCACTCGTTCCTCGGGGCGTTCAAGTCTTTCATCCTCTTCCTGCTGGCGTTCTTCACACCGTGGAGCGCGATCAACCTGGTGGATTACTACTGCATCACCCGCGAGCGCTATGACGTGCCGGCACTGGCCAATCCGAACGGACGTTACGGTCGCTGGAACCTGCTCGGCATCAGCGTCTATGTGTTCGGTGTGCTGGTGCAGCTGCCGTTCATCTCCACCAAGTTCTACACCGGCCCGCTGGTGGCTGCCCTCGGTGACGTGGATATTTCCTGGATCATCGGCCTCGTGCTGCCTGCCGTCGTCTACTACGTGTGCGCAAAAAAATGGCACAGCGCGGTACCCGATCAACTGATTCTGCCGGTCGAGCAGAACAGCGTTGTACAACCTAAAACAAGCGGGGCCGGTCGCGCTGCGGCGCAGGCCTGATTTGGACGTGGACAGGGCTGGATGCCTCTTGACTGCCGTAAGCCAATTCATGATTAGGAGCGTCACAACAATGAAATCGAACAAGACCCTGCTGACCACATTGCTGTCCATGGGCCTGTTGGCCAGTGCCGGTGCGACGCAAGCCGCCGGCTGGTGCGAATCGGGTAAACCGGTGAAATTCGCCGGGCTGAACTGGGAAAGCGGCATGCTGCTGACCGACGTGCTGCAAGTGGTGCTGGAGAAAGGCTACGACTGCAAGACCGACAGTTTGCCGGGCAACTCCATTACCATGGAAAACGCCCTGAGCAGCAACGATATTCAAGTGTTCGCCGAAGAGTGGGTCGGCCGCAGCGAGGTCTGGAACAAGGCCGAGAAGGCCGGCAAGGTCGTCGGTGTCGGCGCTCCGGTCGTCGGCGCGGTGGAAGGCTGGTACGTGCCGCGCTACGTGATCGAAGGCGACGCCAAGCGCAAGCTCGAACCCAAAGCGCCGGACCTGAAAAACATCGCCGACCTGGGCAAATACGCCGCCGTGTTCAAGGACGCCGAAGAGCCATCCAAGGGCCGCTTCTACAACTGCCCGGCCGGCTGGACCTGCGAACTCGATAACAGCGAAATGCTGAAAAGCTACGGCCTCGAAAGCAGCTACACCAACTTCCGTCCGGGCACTGGCCCGGCGCTGGATGCGGCGGTGCTGTCGAGCTACAAGCGCGGCGAGCCGATCCTGTTCTACTACTGGTCGCCAACTCCGCTGATGGGGCAGGTGGATCTGGTCAAACTCGAAGAAAAACCGGGCGTCGACAAGACCGTAAGCATCAAGGTCGGTCTGTCCAAGACCTTCCACGACGAAGCCCCGGAACTGGTCGCCGTGCTGGAAAAGGTCAACCTGCCGATCGACCTGCTGAACCAGAACCTGGGCCGCATGGCCAAGGAACGTATCGAGTCGCCAAAACTGGCGAAAATCTTCCTCAAGGAACATCCTGAGGTCTGGCATGCGTGGGTCAGTGCAGACGCAGCCAGGAAAATCGACGCGGCGCTGTAGGTCGATACCTCCCGGTCAACCGTGAGGCTGGCCGGGAGATATGCCGTAAACGCTTGATTGAGATTTCTGATTGAGAGCCGCTTATGTTTCCCGAAAGCTTTACCTTTTCCATCGCCGACTGGGTCAACGGTTGGGTCGATTCGCTGGTCACCAACTACGGTGATGTGTTCCGCCACATCTCCGACACGCTGCTCTGGGCCATCGTCAACCTTGAAGGCTTGCTGCGCGCAGCGCCATGGTGGTTGATGCTGGCGATCGTCGGTGTCGTCGCCTGGCACGCCACGCGCAAAGTCGTGACCACGGCGGTCATCGTCGGTCTGCTGTTCCTCGTCGGCGCCGTTGGCCTGTGGGACAAGCTTATGCAGACGCTGGCGCTGATGATGGTCGCGACGATCATTTCGGTGCTGATCGGCATCCCGCTGGGGATTCTCTCAGCGCGCAGCAACCGCCTGCGTTCGGTGCTGATGCCGCTGCTCGACATCATGCAAACCATGCCAAGTTTCGTGTACCTGATCCCGGTGCTGATGCTGTTCGGTCTCGGCAAGGTGCCGGCGATTTTCGCTACCGTTATCTATGCTGCGCCACCGCTGATTCGCCTGACTGATCTGGGCATCCGCCAAGTCGACGGCGAAGTGATGGAAGCGATCAACGCCTTCGGCGCCAACCGCTGGCAGCAACTGTTCGGCGTGCAACTGCCGCTGGCCCTGCCGAGCATCATGGCCGGGATCAACCAGACCACTATGATGGCCCTGTCGATGGTGGTGATCGCCTCGATGATCGGCGCCCGTGGCCTGGGTGAAGATGTGCTGGTGGGGATTCAGACCCTCAACGTCGGACGTGGCCTCGAGGCCGGTCTGGCGATCGTGATTCTCGCAGTGGTCATCGACCGCATTACTCAGGCGTACGGTCGGCCACGGCATGAGGTGAGCAAATGAGCAACGCAACCGTGAGCAAGATCGAAGTCAAAAACGTCTTCAAGATTTTCGGCAACCGCGCCAAGGATGCACTGGCCATGGTCGGTCAGGGCAAGACCAAGGATCAGGTGCTGAGCGAAACCGGTTGCGTGGTCGGCGTTAACGACCTGTCGCTGAGCATCGGCACCGGCGAGATCTTCGTGATCATGGGCCTGTCCGGCTCGGGCAAATCGACGCTGGTGCGCCACTTCAACCGGCTGATCGACCCGACCAGCGGCGCAATCCTCGTCGATGGTGTCGACATCCTGCAATACGACATGGATGCCCTGCGCGAATTTCGCCGGCACAAGATCAGCATGGTGTTCCAGAGCTTCGGCCTGCTGCCGCACAAGACCGTGCTGGAGAACGTCGCTTACGGCTTGAAAGTCCGTGGCGAGAGCAAGCAAATGTGCGCGGAACGCGCGCTGCACTGGATCAACACCGTGGGCCTCAAAGGCTATGAAAACAAATACCCGCACCAGCTCTCCGGCGGCATGCGTCAGCGTGTCGGTTTGGCCCGTGCTTTGGCGGCGGACACCGACATCATCCTCATGGATGAGGCGTTCAGTGCCCTGGATCCGCTGATTCGTGCGGAGATGCAGGACCAGTTGCTGGAGCTGCAAAAGACCCTGCACAAGACCATCGTCTTCATCACCCACGACCTCGACGAGGCGGTGCGTATCGGCAACCGCATTGCGATTCTCAAGGATGGCCGGTTGATTCAGGTCGGTACACCGCGCGAGATTCTGCATTCGCCGGCGGATGAGTATGTCGACCGGTTCGTGCAGCGGCGGGCGGCGGTGGTTTAAGTAGTTTTGTGTCGGTTGTGCTGGCCTCTTCGCGAGCAGGCTCGCTCCCACAGGGGACTGCATTCCAATGTGGGAGCGAGCCTGCTCGCGAAGGCGGCGGCACAGCTGCATCAATGTTCGGATGAGGTTAATGATGTCCCAGGCTGAAAAAATCATTATCACCGGCGCCCCTCTGCGTTGGCAGGACGTGGTCGCTGTCGCCCGTCACGGCGCTCAACTCGAGCTGTCCAGCGACACCTGGGCGCGCATCGAAAACGCCCAAGGCATCGTCCAGCGCATCGTCGAAAGCGGTGAGCGCGCCTATGGCGTCAACACCGGCCTGGGCGGTTTGTCCAACGTTTCCCTGAAAGACGAACAGCTCAGCCAGCTCTCGCGCAACACCTTGCTCAGCCATGCCTGCGGCGTCGGCCCGGTACTCGCCGACGAGCAGACCCGCGCGATCATCTGCGCGGCAATCCACAACTACAGCCACGGCAAATCCGGCATTCATCGCCGTGTCGTCGAAGCGCTGCTGGCACTGCTCAATCGCGGCATCACCCCGCAAGTGCCGTCGCAAGGTTCGGTGGGTTATCTGACCCACATGGCGCACATCGGCATCACGCTGCTCGGTGTCGGCAATGTCAGCTATCGCGGCCAGGTTATTTCCGCACAACAGGCGTTGGCCGAGGAAGGTCTTGAGCCATTGCAACTCGGCGCGAAGGACGGTTTGTGTCTGGTCAACGGCACGCCGTGCATGACCGGCCTCAGCTGTCTGGCGATTGCTGATGCGACACGATTGGTGCAGTGGGCCGATGTGATCGGCGCAATGAGTTTCGAAGCCCAGCGCGGTCAGATCGATGCGTTCGACGCTGAAATCATCGCGCTGAAACCGCACCCGGGCATGCAGCAGGTCGGCATCAATCTGCGCGCCTTGCTCGATGGCAGTGAAGTGATCGCGTCGAGCAAAGGCATTCGCACTCAGGATGCGCTGAGTATCCGCTCGATCCCGCAGGTACACGGTGCCGCGCGCGATCAACTGCAACATGCGATCAAACAGGTTGAAGCCGAGCTCAACGGCTGCACCGACAACCCACTGTTGCTCGGCACGCCGGACAACTTCCGGGTGATGTCGCAAGCCAACCCGCACGGCCAATCGGTGGCGATGGCGGCGGATTTGCTGGCGATTGCCATGGCCGAAATCGGCTCGATCGCCGAGCGTCGCCTTGATCGTCTGGTCAATCCACACGTCAGCGGTCTGCCGGCGTTTCTGGTGGCCAATCCCGGGGTGAACTCGGGGATGATGATCGTCCAATACGTCGCCGCGTCGCTGTGCGCAGAAAACCGTCAATTGGCGCAACCGGCGGTGCTCGACAACTACATCACTTCCGGCTTGCAGGAAGATCATCTGAGCATGGGCACCAACGCCGCGCTCAAGCTGCATCGTGCCCTGGAAAACTGCACGCAGATCCTCGCCATCGAATACCTACTGGCGGCCCAAGCGTTTGAGTTTCTCAAGGAACAGCGCTTCGGCGCGGGCACCGATATCGCTTGGCGACTGCTGCGCGAAACAGTCCCGGCCTACGATCAGGATCGTTGGTTGGCGCCGGACATCGCTGCCGCTGCGAGCGTGTTGAAAACCCCGAATCTGCCGCACAACGTTTTACCGAATTTGCACTGACCAATACCCACGCCAGCGTGCCAAGGCGCGACTCCCCAAAAGGCGAGACGCGACGGACAACGGACATCTCCGGAGCGTCTGGCGAGTTAATAACAAACTCTCAAAAGGAGCACAAAATGACTGCGCTGAACCTGATTCCCGGCCAACTGAGCCTGGCCCAACTGCGTGACGTCTACCAGAACCCGGTCAAGCTGACGCTCGACAACAGCGCATCGCAGCAGATCGAAGCCAGCGTCGCCTGCGTCGAGCAGATCCTCGCCGAGAACCGCACCGCGTACGGCATCAACACCGGTTTCGGCCTGCTGGCCTCGACGCGCATCGCCAGCGAAGACCTGGAAAACCTCCAGCGCTCGCTGGTGCTGTCTCACGCCGCGGGTGTCGGCCAGCCGATCAGCGATGAGCTGGTGCGGCTGATCATGGTGCTCAAGGTCAATAGCCTCAGTCGTGGTTTCTCCGGCATTCGCCGCGTGGTGATCGATGCGCTGATTGCGCTGATCAATGCCGAGGTCTATCCGCACATTCCGCTGAAAGGTTCGGTCGGCGCTTCGGGCGATCTGGCGCCGTTGGCGCACATGTCGCTGGTGCTGCTGGGCGAGGGCAAGGCGCGCTACAAGGGCGAGTGGATGGAAGCTGTCGAGGCGCTGAAAGTGGCCGGCCTGACGCCGCTGACGCTGGCGGCGAAAGAAGGTCTGGCGCTGCTCAACGGTACTCAGGTTTCCACCGCGTTCGCGCTGCGCGGTCTGTTTGAAGGTGAAGACTTGTTCGCGGGCGCACTGGCGCTGGGTGGCCTGACGGTTGAAGCGGTTTTGGGTTCGCGTTCGCCGTTCGATGCACGCATCCACGCCGCGCGTGGCCAGAAAGGTCAGATCGACGCGGCGGCGGCTTACCGCGATCTGCTCGGTGAGCGCAGCGAAGTTTCCGACTCGCACCAGAACTGCGAAAAAGTGCAGGATCCGTACTCGCTGCGCTGCCAGCCACAAGTCATGGGCGCCTGCCTGACCCAATTCCGTCAGGCCGCTGAAGTGTTGGCCGTTGAAGCCAACGCCGTTTCCGATAACCCGCTGGTCTTCGCCGCTGAAGGTGACGTGATTTCTGGCGGTAACTTCCACGCCGAACCGGTGGCCATGGCCGCTGACAACATGGCGCTGGCCATCGCCGAAATCGGCTCGCTGAGCGAGCGCCGTATTTCGCTGATGATGGACAAGCACATGTCGCAGCTGCCGCCGTTCCTCGTCGCCAATGGTGGGGTGAACTCCGGCTTCATGATTGCTCAGGTTACTGCAGCGGCATTGGCTAGCGAGAACAAGGCGTTGTCGCATCCGCATTCGGTGGACAGTTTGCCTACTTCGGCCAACCAGGAAGACCACGTGTCGATGGCTCCTGCGGCGGGCAAGCGTCTGTGGGAAATGGCCGAAAACACGCGCGGCATTCTCGCGGTGGAATGGCTGGCGGCGGTGCAGGGTCTGGATCTGCGTAACGGTCTGAAGACTTCGGCGAAGCTGGAGCAGGCGCGGGCGATTTTGCGTAAGGAAGTGCCGTTTTATGAGAAGGATCGGTTTTTTGCTCCGGACATCAATGCAGCGACTGAGTTGCTGGCTTCGCGGTGTTTGACTGAGCTGGTTTCGGCGAAGCTTTTGCCTAGCCTTTAACCCTACACACTGATCGTTCCCATGCTCCGCGTGGGAATGCAGCCCGTGACGCTCCGCGTCACTGGACGCAGAGCGTCCCCTGAGGCATTCCCACGCAGAGCGTGGGAACGATCACCAGCCCCAACGGAGGCCAACAGTGAAAACCCTCTGGCAACACTGCCACGTCGCAACGATGGCGCAAGGCGTCTACTCGATCATCGAAGATGCGGCCATTGTGACGTCCGGTGCGCACATCGAGTGGATCGGCCCGCGCAATCAATTGCCGTCTGGCGAATACCCGGCGGTCAACGACCTGCAAGGTGCATGGGTCACGCCCGGCCTGATCGATTGCCACACCCACACGGTGTTCGGCGGCAACCGCAGCGGCGAATTCGAAAAACGTCTGCAAGGCGTCAGCTATGCGGAAATCGCAGCCTCCGGTGGCGGCATCGCCAGCACCGTGCGCGCGACTCGCGAAGCCACTGAAGACGAGCTGTTCGCCAGCGCCGCCAAGCGTCTGAAAAGCCTGATGCGCGACGGCGTGACCACAGTCGAGATGAAATCCGGCTATGGCCTCGATCTGGTCAACGAACGCAAAATCCTTCGCGTCATCCGTCGCCTGGGAAAAGAGCTGCCGATCAGCGTGCGCAGCACCTGCCTGGCGGCCCACGCGTTGCCGCCCGAATACAAAGATCGCGCCGATGACTACATCGACCTGGTCTGCAGCGAAATGCTTCCCGCGCTGGCTGCCGAAGGTCTGATCGACGCTGTGGATGCCTTCTGCGAATACCTGGCGTTCTCCCCTGAGCAAGTCGAGCGCGTGTTCATCGCCGCACAAAAACTCGGCCTGCCAGTGAAGCTGCACGCCGAACAACTGTCGTCGCTGCACGGCTCCAGCCTCGCCGCGCGTTACAAGGCGCTGTCCGCAGATCACCTGGAATTCATGGACGAAGCCGACGCCATCGCCATGGCCGAAGCAGACACCGTCGCGGTGCTGCTGCCGGGTGCGTTCTATTTTCTGCGTGAAACCCAATTGCCGCCTATGGACGCCCTGCGCAAGCACAAGGTGAAGATCGCCATCGCCAGCGACCTCAACCCCGGCACCTCGCCGGCGCTGTCGTTGCGGCTGATGCTGAACATGGCCTGCACCTGTTTGCGCATGACCCCGGAAGAAGCCTTGGCCGGCGCCACCATCCACGCCGCGCAGGCGTTGGGCATGGCCGACACCCACGGTTCGCTGGAAGTCGGCAAGGTCGCGGATTTCGTTGCCTGGCACATCGATCGTCCGGCGGATCTGGCCTATTGGCTCGGCGGTGATCTGGACAAACGCGTCGTGCGTCACGGCGTCGAATCAAATCTGTAGGAGAGCGGTTGTGGATAAGGTTCTGAACTTCAAACAAGGCCGCGTGCCGTTGTTGGTCAGCATGCCGCATGCCGGCGTGCGCCTGACACCTGCGGTGGAAGCCGGTTTAATCCCGGACGCGAAAAGCCTGCCGGACACCGACTGGCACATTCCGCAGTTGTACGACTTCGCCGAAGAACTGGGCGCGAGCACTCTGGCTGCCGAGTACTCGCGGTTCGTCATCGACCTGAATCGTCCCTCCGACGACAAACCGCTATACGCCGGGGCGACCACCGGGCTGTACCCGGCGACGTTGTTCGATGGCATTCCGTTGTTCCGCGAAGGGCACGAGCCGTCGAAAGAAGAGCGCGCGACTTACCTTGAGCAGATCTGGACGCCATATCACCGCACGCTGCAAGAAGAGCTGGCGCGGTTGAAAGCCGAATTCGGTTACGCGCTATTGTTCGATGCGCACTCGATCCGTTCGATCATCCCGCATCTGTTCGACGGCAAACTGCCGGACTTCAACCTCGGCACCTTCAACGGCGCCAGTTGTGATCCGCAACTGGCCAGTCAGCTCGAAGCAATCTGCGCCGGCCACAGCCACTACAGCCACGTGCTCAACGGCCGCTTCAAGGGCGGCCACATCACCCGCCAATACGGCAACCCGGCCGAGAACATCCACGCGGTGCAGCTGGAGTTGTGCCAGAGCACCTACATGGAAGAGTTCGAACCGTTCCGCTATCGCGCCGATCTGGCCGAACCGACGCGGGTGGTACTCAAGGAATTACTGCAGGGCTATCTGGCGTGGGCAAAGTCTCACTACACCGCATAACCCCTGTGGGAGCGAGCCTGCTCGCGAAGGCGTCCGTTCAGCCAACATCTACGTTGAATGACACACCGCATTCGCGAGCAGGCTCGCTCCCACAGGATGGTGTACACCCTGCGAAGTTCATGGCTGACAAACGGTGACTGCTCTGGAGCATGCTCATTGACGTAAATCGGGTTTATGATGCCCAACGGCAGAATAATAGAAGTCCCCCCAGGGATGACCTCGACCCCTTACGGAGCGCGCAATGCAGACTTTGTTTCCGCAGATCAAACCTCACGCCCGGCACGATCTGGCTGTCGATGACACCCATACGCTATACGTCGACGAAAGCGGTTCGCCGGAGGGTTTGCCGGTTGTGTTCATCCACGGCGGCCCCGGCGCCGGTTGCGACGCGCAGAGCCGTCGCTATTTCGATCCGAACCTGTATCGCATTGTCACCTTCGACCAGCGCGGTTGCGGGCGCTCCACGCCGCATGCCAGTCTCGAGAACAACACCACCTGGGATCTGGTCGCTGACCTTGAGCGCATCCGCAAACACCTGGGCATCGACAAATGGGTGCTGTTCGGCGGCTCGTGGGGTTCGACCCTGGCGCTGGCTTACGCACAAACCCACCCGGAGCGTGTTCACGGTCTGATCCTGCGCGGGATCTTTCTCTGCCGTCCGCAGGAAATCGAGTGGTTCTATCAGGCCGGTGCCAGCCGTCTGTTCCCTGATTACTGGCAGGACTACATCGCGCCGATTCCGCTGGACGAACGCGACGACCTGCTCAGCGCTTTCCACAAGCGTCTGACCGGCAACGACCAGATCGCCCAGATGCACGCGGCCAAAGCCTGGTCGACCTGGGAAGGGCGCACCGCGACCCTGCGGCCGAACCCGCTGGTGGTCGATCGTTTCTCCGAGCCGCAGCGCGCGCTGTCGATCGCGCGGATCGAATGCCACTACTTCACCAACAACGCCTTCCTTGAGCCGAACCAGCTGATTCGCGACATGGGCAAGATCGCTCATCTGCCGGGCGTGATCATTCACGGTCGTTACGATGTGATCTGCCCGCTCGACAATGCCTGGGAATTGCATCAAGCGTGGCCGAACAGCGAACTGCAGGTGATCCGCGACGCCGGTCACGCGGCATCTGAACCGGGCATCACCGATGCACTGGTGCGCGCGGCGGGCAACATGGCCCGGCGCCTGCTCGACCTGCCGCCCGAAGAAGCATGAAGGGGCTTTTACAGCGCGTTCGCGGTGCGCGGGTCGAAGTCGCGGGTGAGGTGGTAGGCGCGGTAGATCACGGTTTGCTGGTGCTGGTGGCAGTCGAACCCGACGACACGCGTACCAGCGCCGACAAACTTCTGCATAAACTGCTTAACTATCGGGTATTCAGTGATGCGGAGGGCAAGATGAACTTGTCCCTCGCCGATGTCGGTGGCGGGTTGCTGCTGGTCTCTCAGTTCACCCTGGCGGCCGACACCAAAAGCGGGTTGCGCCCGAGCTTTTCGACGGCCGCGCCTCCAGCCTTGGGCGAGGAATTGTTCGACTATCTATTAAGCAGTGCGAAACAGGTGCATGGCACTGTGGCATCAGGTAGATTCGGCGCCGATATGCAGGTGCATTTGGTCAACGATGGCCCGGTTACCTTTTTGTTACAGACCTGAAAGCGCTTGAAACACCTTTTTAGGAAATTTCGACTGTTTTTAGGGTGTTTTCGCGATAAATACTTTGTTACCCCTGATGCGTTGTCATGCGGGCTACTAGATAATCGCGCGCACTGGGATCAGCGTTCGCTGATCCATTTTTCACTTAGGTAGAGACTTGTCCGGATCCGATTGGGGAATCATTTTGCCCCTGCGGAGTCGGAACAATGCTCGCCAACCTGGCATATAGATAGCTAGCCGTTGGTTTTTTGATCTGTTTTCGGCGAGGGTTGCTCGTGATTGTTAGTCCCTGTAATGCAGCAAAAATGTCTGCCAAACGCATGCGAAGTGCCCTGGTAGCGGGTTCGGCGCTCCTGTGCCTGCTCAGCGCCGGTCAGCTTTGGGCGTTCAATCTTGACGATGTATCGGCGAAAGCTAAAGAACTGGCCGGGCAGAAGTTCGAAGCCCCGCGCAGCAATCTGCCGAACGAATTCCGCGACATGAAATTCGCGGACTATCAGAAAATCCGCTTCCTCACCGAAAAGGCTGAGTGGGCTGATCAGAAGACCCCGTTCAAACTGTCCTTCTATCACCAGGGTATGCACTTCGATACGCCGGTGAAAATCAACGAAATCACAGCGAACACCGTCGAAGAGATCAAATACGATCCGACGCGCTTCGATTTCGGCGACCTGAAATTCGATCCGAAAGCCACCGAACAACTGGGCTATGCCGGTTTCCGTGTGCTGTACCCGATCAACAAGGCCGACAAACAAGACGAAATCATGACCATGCTCGGCGCGAGTTACTTCCGCGTTGTCGGCAAGGGCCACACCTACGGCCTCTCGGCGCGTGGTCTGGCGATTGATACCGCGCTGCCGTCGGGCGAGGAATTCCCGCGTTTCCGCGAGTTCTGGATTCAACAGCCGAAGCCGGGCGACAAGCACCTGGTGATCTTCGCTCTGCTGGATTCGCCGCGTGCTACTGGTGCCTACCGTCTGATCCTGCGTCCCGGCAGCGACACCATTGTCGACGTCAAAGCGCAGATGTTCCTGCGTGACAAGGTTGGCAAGCTGGGCATCGCGCCGCTGACCAGCATGTTCCTGTTCGGCGCCAACCAGCCGTCGAAAGTTCTCAACTACCGTCGTGAACTGCATGACTCCAGCGGTCTGTCGATCCATGCCGGCAACGGCGAGTGGATCTGGCGCCCGTTGAACAACCCGAAACACCTGGCCGTGAGCAACTTCAGCATCGAGAACCCGCGTGGTTTCGGTCTGCTGCAACGTGGCCGTGACTTCAGCCACTACGAAGACCTCGACGACCGTTACGACAAGCGTCCAAGCGCCTGGATCGAGCCGAAGGGCGAGTGGGGCAAAGGCACCGTTGATCTGGTAGAAATTCCGACCGCCGACGAAACCAACGACAACATCGTTGCGTTCTGGAGCCCGGAAAAAATGCCGGAGCCGGGTCAGCCGCTGGACTTCGCTTACCGCATGCACTGGACCATGGACGAAGCGGCGATTCATGCGCCGGACAGCGCTTGGGTTTCGCAGACTCTGCGTTCGACCGGTGACGTCAAGCAATCGAACCTGATTCGTCAGCCGGACGGCAGCGTTGCCTACCTGGTCGACTTCGAAGGTCCATCGCTGGCCGCGCTGACCCCGGATGCCGACGTACGCAGCCAGGTCAGTGTTGGCGACAACGCCGAACTGGTCGAGAACAGCGTGCGTTACAACCCGGAAACCAAGGGCTGGCGCTTGACCCTGCGGATGAAGATCAAGGACGCGAGCAAGTCGACCGAGATGCGTGCCGCTCTGGTTCAGCCAGTCGTGACCGCTGATCTGGCGAAATCGGTACCGGCGTCCAACTCGTCCGTTGCCAAGGCCGACAAGGTTGCCGCCAAGCAGCAAGAGAAGCTCGACAAGGAAGCCAAGGCCGCCGAAGCCAAACAGGCCGACGCCAAGCCAGCCGCAGATGCCAAGGACAAGGCCAACAAAGACGCCAAGCAGCCAGCGGCTGCCGACGCGGCCCCAGCCACACCGGAATCGGCACCGACTGAAGAAGTCCTGACCGAGACCTGGAGCTATCAGTTGCCTGCCGATGAGTAACTCTCAAGTACAGCCAGAGACTCTGTCCGAGTATCTGGCGCATCTGCCGATGACCGACGAGCAGCGCGCGGAACTCGCGGGCTGCCAGTCGTTCAGCGAGCTGCATGAACGCCTGTCGTCCTCGACGTTCGACGCCCCCGCCGAGGCCGCCCAGGCTTCGGTGGGCAAGCGCCTGACCCTGAGCACCGCCGAAGAACTTGAAGACGCGGAAATGCTGGTGCTCGACGCCAGTGGTCGCGTCAGCATGAAGGCCACGCCGCCGATCCGTCGGACCAAGGTCGTGCCGGAGCCGTGGCGCACCAATATTCTGGTGCGTGGCTGGCGCCGTATGACCGGTCGCACCAACCCGCCGCAGCCGCCGAAGGACGAAAACGTCTTGCCGGCCGCGCGCTGGCGCACCGTCGGTTCGATCCGTCGCTACATTCTGTTGCTGCTGATGCTCGGCCAGACCATCGTCGCTGGCTGGTACATGAAAGGCATCATGCCGTACCAGGGCTGGTCGTTCGTCGATCTCGATGAAGTCCTGCATCAGCCGCTGCTGCAAACCGCCACGCAAGTGCTGCCATATGCGCTGCAAACCAGCATCCTGATTCTGTTCGGGATTCTGTTCTGCTGGGTATCCGCCGGTTTCTGGACCGCACTGATGGGCTTCCTCGAGTTGCTCACCGGTCACGATAAATACCGTATCTCCGGCAAAAGCGCCGGCAACGAGCCGATTGCCAAAGACGCGCGTACCGCGTTGGTCATGCCGATCTGCAACGAAGACGTACCGCGCGTGTTCGCCGGTCTGCGCGCGACGTTCGAATCGGTCGCCGCCACTGGTGATCTGGATCGTTTCGACTTCTTCGTTCTCAGCGACAGTAACGACACCGATATCTGCGTGGCCGAGCAGCAGGCCTGGCTGGACGTCTGCCGCGAAGCCAAAGGTTTCGGCAAGATCTTCTATCGCCGCCGTCGCCGTCGTGTGAAACGCAAAAGCGGCAACCTCGACGACTTCTGCCGTCGTTGGGGCGGTGACTACAAGTACATGGTCGTGCTCGACGCCGACTCGGTGATGAGCGGCGAGTGCCTGACCAGTCTGGTGCGCTTGATGGAAGCCACGCCGGACGCCGGGATCATCCAGACCGCGCCGCGTGCGTCGGGCATGGACACGCTGTATGCGCGTATGCAGCAGTTTGCCACTCGCGTATACGGCCCGTTGTTTACCGCCGGTCTGCACTTCTGGCAGTTGGGTGAATCCCACTACTGGGGTCACAACGCGATCATCCGCATGAAGCCGTTCATCGACCACTGCGCCTTGGCGCCATTGCCGGGTAAAGGCGCGTTCTCGGGTGCGATTCTGTCCCACGACTTCGTGGAAGCCGCGTTGATGCGCCGTGCCGGTTGGGGCGTGTGGATTGCCTATGACTTGCCGGGCAGCTACGAAGAACTGCCGCCGAACCTGCTCGACGAACTCAAGCGTGACCGTCGCTGGTGCCACGGTAACCTGATGAACTTCCGCCTGTTCCTGGTGAAGGGCATGCACCCGGTGCACCGTGCGGTGTTCCTCACCGGCGTGATGTCGTACCTGTCGGCGCCGTTGTGGTTCTTCTTTCTGGTGCTGTCGACCGCGCTGCTGGCGGTGAACACGCTGATGGAGCCGCAGTACTTCCTCGAACCGCGTCAGCTCTATCCGTTGTGGCCACAATGGCACCCGGACAAGGCGATCGCGCTGTTCTCGACGACGATCGTGCTGCTGTTCCTGCCGAAACTGTTGAGCATCATCCTGATTTGGGCCAAGGGCGCGAAAGAGTTCGGCGGCAAGTTCAAGGTGACGCTGTCGATGCTGCTGGAGATGCTGTTCTCCATGCTGCTGGCGCCGGTGCGGATGATTTTCCACACCCGTTTCGTCTTGGCCGCGTTCCTCGGCTGGGCCGCGACCTGGAATTCGCCGCAGCGTGACGACGACTCGACGCCTTGGAGCGAAGCGGTCAAACGCCACGGCCCGCAGACTCTGTTGGGCTTCTGCTGGGCGCTGCTGGTGATCTGGCTGAACCCGAGCTTCCTCTGGTGGCTGGTGCCGATTGTCGGTTCGCTGATGCTGTCGATCCCTGTGTCGGTGATCTCCAGCCGTGTCGGTCTGGGCCTGAAGTCCCGTGACGAGAGCCTGTTCCTCATCCCTGAGGAATACAATCCGCCACAGGCGCTGCTGGCGACTGATCAGTACACCCACGAAAATCGTTACCACGCCCTCAACGACGGCTTTGTCCGCGCGGTGGTCGATCCACAGCAGAACGCTTTGGCGTGCTCGCTGGCGACCTCGCGTCACGGTCAGGCCGAGCCGATCGAGTGGCTGCGTCAGGAGCGTGTGCGTCACGCGATCAAGGTCGGCCCGGCCGGGCTGAACAACCATGATCGTCTGCAACTGCTGAGTGACCCTGTTGCTCTGGCACGTCTGCACGAGCAGGTCTGGGCTGAAGGTCTCGCTGAGTGGTTGGATGCTTGGCGGGCTTCGGTGAAAGCCGATCCGCATGCGCCGCTGCTGCCGCTGCGACCGGTGAGCTTGCAGGCTCAGCCGGCCTGATGAGAAAACCCCGCTGATTCAGCGGGGTTTTTTTATGGCGCCGAAAAGCCCCTCACCCTAGCCCTCTCCCAGAGGGAGAGGGGACTGACCGAGGTGTCTGGCGCTATCCGTCGACCTGAAGCATCGAGTCGATTATGGATTCGGCAAATCCGCTTCAGGTCGGCGTACCCCTGAAGCATCCCCCGATCGGCCCCCTCTCCCTCCGGGAGAGGGCTGGGGTGAGGGTCAGCTCTTGATTGTTAAACAAATCGTCCATTAAACCTTGTGCAAAAAAACGAGTGCGTTAGCATCCGTCCCCGAATTGGCGCACCCGGGCTTTTTTGCCTGTCTCTGTTGGTTTTCGCGCCGCACACGCAATGGTTTTGGGGACTTGAAGATGAAGAAGTATCTGTCGATGCTGCTGGTCGGCGTCACGGCACTGGTTGCAGTCAATGCGGCGCAGGCCGGTGCAATCGATGACGCGGTCAAGCGCGGCACGTTGAAAGTCGGTATGGATCCGACCTACATGCCGTTCGAAATGACCAACAAGCGCGGCGAAATCATCGGTTTCGAAGTCGACATCCTCAAAGCCATGTCCAAGGCCATGGGCGTCAAACTGGAACTGGTTTCGACCGGCTACGACGGCATCATCCCGGCGCTGATGACCGACAAGTTCGACATGATCGGCAGCGGCATGACCCTGACTCAGGAACGCAACCTGCGCCTGAACTTCAGCGAACCGTTCATCGTGGTCGGCCAGACCCTGCTGATCCGCAAGGAGCTGGAAGGCACCATCAAGTCCTACAAAGACCTGAACACTGCGGACTATCGCATCACCTCCAAGCTCGGCACCACCGGCGAGATGGTCGCCAAGAAGCTGATCTCCAAAGCCAAGTACCACGGCTACGACAACGAGCAGGAAGCCGTGCTCGACGTGGTCAACGGCAAGGCTGACGCCTTCATCTACGACGCGCCTTACAACGTGGTTGCGGTGACCAAGGTCGGCGCCGGCAAACTGGTGTTCCTCGACAAGCCGTTCACCTACGAACCTTTGGCCTTCGGTCTGAAGAAGGGTGATTACGACAGCCTCAACTTCATCAACAACTTCCTGCACCAGATCCACGAAGACGGCACCTACGATCGCATCCATGACAAGTGGTTCAAGAGCACCGAGTGGCTCAAGGACATGGAATAAGCCCGGTCGCATAGACCGAGTCGCCCCATTCGCGAGCAGGCTCGCTCCCACATTGGAATGCATTCCCCTGTGGGAGTGAACCTGCTCGCGAAGAGGCCCTCCAGAGCAACACAAAATCCGGAACCTGCAATGAAACATAAAAAAGCCCAATGGCCCTGGCACGTCCTCACCGTGCTGGTGCTGGTCGGCCTCGCGGGCGCGTTGTATTACGCGACGTCGCTGATGTCCTACGAATGGCGCTGGAACCGCGTGCCGCAGTACTTCGCCTATCAGGCGGAAGAAACCCAGCGCGCCACTGACATTTCCACCGTCACCGAACTCGTGCGCAAGGGCAGCAGCGCGCAAGTCACTTTGCGCAACGACGCCGGTGACGAGCAGCACCTGACCGTCGACGAAAACAGCCTGCAATTCGCTCAGGGCGACGATGTCGCCGAAGGTGACGTCGTGGGCGTCACTCGGCATTGGGCGGCAGGACCGTTGTTGTGGGGCCTGTGGACGACGCTTTGGCTGTCAGTTGTTTCCGGTGTCCTGGGTTTGCTGATCGGCCTGGTCACTGGCCTGTGCCGTCTGTCGAACAACCCGACCCTGCGCGACCTCTCGACGATCTACGTCGAACTGGTGCGCGGCACGCCGCTGCTGGTGCAGATCTTCATTTTCTATTTCTTCATCGGCACGGTGATGAACCTGTCCCGCGAATTCGCCGGGATCGCCGCGCTGTCGCTGTTCACCGGTGCCTACGTAGCGGAGATCATCCGTTCCGGCGTGCAATCGATTGCCCGTGGCCAGAACGAAGCGGCGCGTTCGCTCGGTCTGAGTGCCGGCCAGTCGATGCGCCACGTGGTGTTGCCGCAAGCGCTGAAACGCGTGCTGCCGCCGCTGGCCGGGCAGTTCATCAGTCTGGTCAAGGACACCTCGCTGGTGTCGGTGATCGCCATCACCGAGCTGCTGAAAAGCGGCCGTGAAGTCATCACCACCTCGTTCTCGCCGTTCGAGATTCTGTTCTGCGTCGCCGGTCTGTACCTGTTGATCAACCTGCCGCTGTCGAAAATCGCCAGCCGACTTGAGCGGAGGCTCGCGCAAAGTGATTGAAGTCCGCGATCTGGTAAAAGTCTTCGACACCCGTGGGCAAGTGGTGCGCGCGGTGGATAACGTCAGCACCACGGTCGCCAAAGGCGAAGTGCTGGTGGTGATCGGCCCGTCGGGTTCCGGCAAGTCGACCTTCCTGCGTTGCCTCAATGGCCTGGAAGAATTCGATTCCGGTTCGGTGAGTATCGACGGCCTGCAACTGGCCGACCCGAAAACCGACGTCAACGCCTACCGCCGCGAAGTCGGCATGGTGTTTCAGCATTTCAACCTGTTCCCGCACATGACCGTGCTGGAAAACCTCTGTCTGGCGCAGAAAGTCGTGCGCAAGCGCGGCAAGAAAGAGCGCGAGGCCAAGGCGATGGAGTTGCTGAAAAAGGTCGGGATTGCACAGAAGGCCAACGAGTTTCCATCACGCCTGTCCGGCGGTCAGCAACAGCGCGTGGCGATTGCCCGGGCGTTGGCGATGGAGCCGAAGGTCATGCTGTTCGATGAGCCGACCTCGGCGCTCGACCCGGAAATGGTCGGCGAGGTGCTGGACGTGATGAAGAACCTGGCCGTGGAAGGCATGACCATGGTCTGCGTGACCCACGAGATGGGCTTTGCCCGGGAAGTGGCGGATCGGGTGTTGTTTTTCGATCACGGCAAATTGCTGGAAGATGCGTCCCCGGCGGAATTCTTCGATGCGCCGAAGGATCCACGCGCTCAGGCCTTCTTGCGCCAAGTCTTGTAATTTCAGCGTCTCTCAGGACGCCTTCGCGAGCAGGCTCACTCCCACAGTTGACCGAGTTGTCCAATGTGGGAGCGAGCCTGCTCGCGAATGGCATCACCCCGGTCCACAGTGAACCGAGGCCGATGAATCACTTCAAACCTTGAATCGACCGACCAGCATCTGTAGATGCGTGCCAAGGCGCGCCAGCTCAACGCTGGACGCCGCGGTCTCTTCACTCGCCGCCGATGTCTGATCCGAGACATCCCGCACATTCAGCACGCTACGGTTGATCTCTTCAGCCACCGCGCTCTGCTGCTCGGCCGCTGCCGCAATCTGTTGGTTCATCGCCTGAATCGCCGACACGGTGCGGGTGATGCTTTCCAGCGAACCGCCCGCGCGACGGGTCAGCTCAACGCTGCTGTCAGTCAGGGTGCGGCTGTTGTCCATGATCGTCGCCACTTGCTGAGTGCCGTTTTGCAGGCCGACGATCAGCTCTTCGATCTCTTCGGTGGACTTCTGCGTGCGCTGCGCGAGGCTGCGTACTTCATCGGCCACCACGGCAAAACCACGTCCGGCTTCACCGGCACGCGCAGCCTCGATGGCCGCGTTGAGGGCCAGCAGGTTGGTTTGCTGGGCCACGGATTTGATCACGTCGAGGACGCTGCCGATCTTGTCGCTTTCGCGCTTCAGCTCGCCCATGGCCTCGGTGGAGTGGCCGACTTCAAGCGCCAGACGCTCGATCTGCGCGATCGCTTCGCCCACCACTTTGTCGCCTTCGCGGGCCTGCTGGTCAGCGGCGACGGCGGCTTCGGAAGCTTCTTCGGCGTTACGCGCGACTTCCTGCACGGTGGCGGCCATTTCGTTCATGGCGGTGGCGACCTGATCGGTCTCGATTTTCTGATTGTTGACCCCGGCGCTGGTCTGCTCGGTCACCGCTGATAGCTCTTCGGCGGCGCTGGCGATCTGGGTGACACCATCGCTGATGCCGCCCACCAGTTCACGCAGACCCTGGGTCATGCTCTGCATCGAGCGTTGCAGTTGGCCCAATTCGTCACGACGCAGGGACACCAGATTGTGGGTCAGGTCACCAGCGGCCACGCGCTCGGCGACTTTCAGGGTCTGGTTCAGCGGGATGATGATCTGGCGGGTGATCGCCCAAGCGGCCAACAATCCGAAGGCCACGGCCAGCAGGGTGGCGATGATCAGCATGTTTTTGGCGTGAGCGGCATCGGTGTCACGCACCACGGTTTGCGATTCAGTGAGTTTCTTGCTGACGTCGATGAGGATGTCGCCCTGCGTCGACATGCGCGCGGCGGCCTTGGCGTTGTTGACCTGGGAGTCGCGGAACTGTGCAACGGCGGCACGATAGGCTTTGATCGAATCAGTGGCCTGTTGCAGGTTGGCAATGTGCTGTTCCGGCAATTTGGCCGGCAGGCTGTCGAGGTTTTTCAGGGCGTTGTCGATGGCGTCGAGCGCCGGTTGCTCGGCTTCGGCCTTACCGCTGTAGGTGTAGCCGCGCACTTGGTAGCGTGCTTGCTGCAAGAGTTTGCTCAGTTCGATCACGCTGTTGAATTGCGCGACGCTGTCACCTGCCAGCATGGATTTTTCCACTTCCGCGACCTTGGCCACGGCGTTGTCGGCACTCGCGCCAAGCTTGCTGCGGGCATCTTCGCGCTGCACGGTGGCCTGGGTCATGTCGGCAAAAGCGCGCTTGTATTCGGCAACGGCGGCCAGTTGTTGATCGACCATCGCCGCGTCGGACGGCTGTTCAATCAGGCTGCGTGCGGTTTGCAGGCCGCTGTCGAGTTTGTTCAGCAGATCGGTGACCGCGCCCGGGCCTTGTTCGCCTCGGCGTGCTTCGTAGTCCAGACGCGCCAGGCGCAGGTCCTTGGTCAGCTCGTTAAGGCTGGAGATAAACCCGAGTTTGTCACCACGGCTGATAATGCCGCTCATGCCGGTCCAGCCGGTGAAGGTGATCAACAGTGTCAGCAACAGCACCAAGCCGAAACCGATTCCCAGCTTGCGTTTGACGCTGACGTTTCCAAGACTCTCGGCTAACCAACGGTACATGCGACGACTCCCCGACCACTAATTGGACTTATGGAAAGGGTATCGGCCGAATGATGGCAATCTGTAACACCATTTATCCGCCGGACCGCACGGTATCAATGTAGGAGCTGCCGAAGGCTGCGATCTTTTGATCTTGCTGCTAAAACAACATCAAAAGATCGCAGCCTTCGGCAGCTCCTACATGGCAGTGGAGTTGAACTAGAAGAGCCGGGCGAGCAGGGCGGTGACGGCGGTTTCGACGCGCAGGATGCGTTCGCCCAGTTGCACCGGTTGCAGGCCGGACTTGGCCAGCAAATCTATTTCGTAGGGAATCCAGCCGCCTTCAGGGCCGATGGCCAGCGTCACTGGTTCGCTGAGCGCGCGTGGGCACGGTGGATAGTTACCGGGATGGCCGACCAAACCGAGGGTGCCTTCGGTAATCGCCGGCAGCCGATCTTCAACGAACGGCTTGAAGCGCTTCTCGATGATGATCTCTGGCAGGACGGTGTCGCGCGCCTGTTCGAGGCCGAGGATCAAGTTTTCGCGAATCGCCTCGGGCTCAAGAAACGGCGTCTGCCAGAAGCTTTTTTCGACCCGATAGCTGTTGACCAGAATCACCTTCGACACGCCCATGGTCGCCACGGTCTGAAACACCCGGCGGAGCATTTTCGGACGCGGTAGGGCGAGTACCAGAGTCAACGGTAATTTGGCCGGTGGCGGCTGATCGAGGCTGACGCGCAGTTCGGCTTCACCCGCTTCCAGGCGCAGCAACTCGGCCGAACCCATCAACCCATCGATGCGCCCGACGCGCAGGCTGTCACCGACTTCCGAACGATGAACTTCCTGCATGTGCGTCAGACGTCGATCACGCAGCACCACGCGGTCGGCCGCAATGAAATCGGCCTCTTCGAGCAACAGCAGATTCATGCCTGGGTCGCTGGCGGCTGGTCGTTGTGGTCGTCGGCCGGGTTTTCATCCGGACGCTCGCGCTTGCTGATCAACCCGCCAAACAGAATGCCGATTTCAAACAGCATCCACATCGGCACGGCCAGCAGGGTTTGCGAGAAGATGTCCGGCGGCGTCAGGATCATGCCGACCACAAAGCAGCCGATGATCACGTACGGGCGGATTTTCTTCAGGTAGGCCACGTCGACCACGCCGATCCACACCAGCAGCACCACGGCCACCGGGATCTCGAACGCCACGCCGAAGGCGAAGAACAGCGTCATGACGAAATCGAGGTAACTGGCGATGTCGGTCATCATTTCCACGCCGGCCGGGGTGGCCGCGGCGAAGAACTTGAAGATCAGCGGGAACACGAAGTAATAGGCGAACGCCATGCCGGTGTAGAACAGCAGGATGCTCGACACCAGCAGCGGCACCGCGATGCGTTTCTCATGCTTGTACAGGCCCGGCGCGATAAAGCCCCAGATCTGATGCAGGATCACCGGGATCGCGAGGAACAGCGAAACCATCATCGTCAGCTTCAGCGGCGTCAGGAACGGCGACGACACGTCGGTGGCGATCATCGTCGCGCCGACTGGCAGGTACTGGCGCAGCGGCGTCGAGACGAAGGTGTAGATCTGCTGGGTGAACGCAAACAGCCCGGCGAAGATGATGAAGATCGCCGCCACACAACGCAGCAGGCGGGTGCGCAACTCGGTGAGGTGCGAAACCAGCGGCATGTGCTGGTCGTTTTCGGGGAGGCTAGGGCCTGTCATCGGTCATTTCCTGTGTCGCGCCGAGCCCGTATTTGCGCAGGGCAAGGCGCGAGGCGCGTAGTTTGGCGTTTCAAATTAGCAACGAGTAACGCAGCCCTGCGCAAATACGGGCCGGCCCTTCGGGTTGTGCCTGAAAGCGGGCCAGACTGCGTTGTAGTCCTCGGAAAGGTAAAACACATTCCCTTCGGACTACGCCTTGCCTGGCCCGCTTTCAGGCGACAACGCGACACAGGAAATGACCGATGACAGGCCCTTGTCATGGGGCTCGCGGCGGCAGAGTGGAGTCGTGAGGCGCTGGTGTGATCGGCGCGGCGGTTGGAGATACATGTTCAACCGAAGTTTCTGCCGGCGCGGGCACGGTTTCTGTCGGCGCTACAACGGCAGCAGGTGCAGGTGCAGGTGCAGGTGCAGGTGTCGGAGCAGGCGCAGCGGGCGCATGAATCGTCTGCTGACCCACATGCTCAATCGGCGTCGGTTCCTGTTGAACCGGGCTGAAAATCTTCCGCGCCTCTTGCTCCAGCGACAGAATGTGCTCGTTGTGCAGTTGCCGACGGATCTCGTCGGCACCGATTTCACGTTCAACTTCCTGTTTGATCGCGTTGAAGCTGCGCTTCAACCGTCCGACCCACAGGCCGGCAGTGCGCGCAGCGCCCGGCAGACGCTCGGGGCCCAGCACCAGCAGGGCCACGAGGCCGACGAGCAGCAGTTCAGAGAAGCTGATACCAAACATTAGTCAGTGCTCACACGTCTTTGCGGATCGGCTCTTCGACTTTCTGCGCCTGCACGTCGATGGTGTGCGGCGGGTTGGCCTGAGCGGTGGCTTGCGGCTGCACCGGTGGCACCGGCTGCGCAGGCGTCACGGTTGGATCGGCAGCCGGTTTTTCATCGTCGTTCATGGCTTTACGGAAGCCCTTGATCGACTCGCCGACGTCGGTGCCGAGGTTTTTCAGTTTCTTGGTGCCGAACACCAGCACCACGACTACCAGAATGACGATCCAGTGTTTCCAGTCAAAAATGCCCATGTTGCTGTTCCTCTCTAGAAATTGTTCAGGCGGACGGACGCGAGGCTTTCTCGACGTGTCCGGACAGGCCGAAGCGGCGATCCAGTTCATCCAGCACAGCCTGTGGATGCTGCCCCAGTTGGGCGAGCATGACCATGCTGTGGAACCACAGGTCGGCGGTCTCGTAGATCACGTCGCTGCAGTCACCGCTGATCGCGGCGTCCTTGGCGGCAATAATGGTTTCGACCGACTCTTCGCCGACTTTCTCCAGAATCTTGTTCAAACCCTTGTGATACAGACTGGCCACATAGGAGCTGTCGGCGGCTGCGCCCTTGCGCTCTTCGAGCACTTCGGCGAGGCGGGTCAGGGTGTCACTCATGTTTGTGTCCTGCGGAATAAATGGCGTGCGGGTCTTTCAGAACCGGGTCGACTGTCTTCCAGTCACCGTTTTCGAAGACACGGTAAAAGCAGCTTTGACGGCCGGTATGGCAAGCGATGTCGCCGATCTGTTCAACCATCAGGATGATCACGTCGGCGTCACAGTCCAGACGCATCTCATGCAAGGTCTGCACATGGCCGGACTCTTCGCCCTTGCGCCACAGCTTGCCACGGGAACGTGACCAGTAGATTGCACGGTTTTCCGCAGCGGTCAGTTCGAGCGCCTCGCGGTTCATCCAGGCCATCATCAGCACGCGTCCGGTCTTGTGATCCTGGGCAATCGCCGGCACCAGGCCATCAGCGTCCCATTTGATCTCGTCCAGCCAGTTTTTCATCTTCGACTCCGACAGCGAACCCCACACTTCAATAGTCGGGTTCAGGCATTGAAACAGTGTGCCAGCCGATCACGAAACTGGCTATCGGCGAACGACCAGATACAAGCCGACTGCCACCATGATTCCGGCCGGCCAATGCCCCAATTCGTGCAATGGGCCACCGATGGCGAGGATCACCCCGCCGGCCAGATGCGCACAACCGAGCAGGCGCAGGAACCAGTCGTCCTTGCGTTTATGCCACGGTGGCGGCGGGTCGTAGGCGTGCGGCTGGGACATGCGCTCGAGCAGATCACGGGCCATATTCGCCAGGTGCGGCAGTTGCTCGAACTGGCTCTGCACGTTGCCGAGCAAGGCTTTCGGGCTGACGCGTTCGCGCATCCAGCGTTCGAGAAACGGCTGCGCGGTGTTCCACAGATCCAGATCCGGGTACAGCTGACGGCCGAGGCCTTCGATGTTCAGCAAGGTCTTTTGCAGCAGCACCAGTTGCGGCTGCACTTCCATGTTGAAGCGCCGCGCAGTCTGGAACAGGCGCATTAGCACCTGGCCAAATGAAATATCTTTTAACGGTTTTTCGAAGATCGGTTCGCACACGGTGCGGATCGCCGCTTCGAATTCGTTGAGTTTGGTTTCCGCCGGCACCCAACCCGAATCGATGTGCAATTGCGCCACGCGGCGGTAGTCACGCTTGAAGAAGGCGAACAGATTGCGCGCCAGATAATCCTGGTCTTCCGGGGTCAGGCTGCCGACGATGCCGCAGTCGATCGCGATGTACTGCGGGCTCCACGGATTGACGGTGCTGACGAAGATGTTGCCCGGGTGCATGTCGGCGTGGAAGAAACTGTCGCGGAATACTTGGGTGAAGAAGATCTCCACACCGCGTTCGGCAAGCATTTTCATGTCGGTGCGCTGGTCGGCGAGGGTCGCCAGATCGGTCACCTGAATGCCGTAGATACGTTCCATCACCAGTACTTTCGGCCGGCACCAGTCCCAGTAGACCTGCGGCACGTAGAGCAGCGGCGAACCTTCGAAGTTGCGTTTCAACTGGCTGGCGTTGGCCGCCTCGCGCAGCAGATCGAGTTCGTCGTAGATGGTTTTTTCGTAGTCCTGGACCACGTCGACCGGGTGCAGCAGGCGCGCGTCGGCCGAGACCTTTTCGGCGGCGCGAGCAAGGATGAACAGCCACGCCAGATCCTGCGCGATGATCGGCTTCAGGCCCGGCCGGATCACTTTGACCACGACTTCCTCGCCGGTTTTCAGTTGCGCGGCATGCACCTGCGCCACCGAGGCCGAAGCCAGCGGTTCGACGTCAAAGCGGCTGAACACGTCGCTGATCTTTTTGCCGAGCTGTTCTTCGATCAGCTTGATCGACAGCTGCGAATCGAACGGCGGCACGCGGTCCTGCAGGTGCATCAGCTCATCGGCGATGTCTTCCGGCAGCAGGTCGCGGCGGGTCGAAAGAATCTGCCCGAACTTGATGAAAATCGGCCCGAGATCCTGCAACGCCAGACGCAAACGTGCGCCCCGGCTCAGGTCCAGCGGCTTGCGCGGGAACCAGCGCCACGGCAGCACGTAGCGCAGCGCCAGGAGGAACCAGGGCAGCGGCAGATCGAACAGCAGGTCATCGAGGCGGTAGCGGATCACGACAGACTGGATGCGCAGCAGACGGCGGACGGCGAGCAGCTTCATGCGTTATCGCTTGGGTCGAGGGATCGGGAAAGGCGCTCGAAACGCGCCTCGAGACGTTCCAGATCAAGTTTGATCCGGTCCAGTTCGCTAAACCGCGCTTCGGCTTCGCGGTGCCCGACGAGGGTGCGCGATTCTTCGGCGAGGTATTCGGCGAGGTTCTGGTTAAGGCTGGCAAATCCTTGTTGATACCAGCGCGCGCGGCTGCGCAGATGGCCACCGACCAGTTGCGTGGCGACCGGGCCGAGCCAGCGCGAGAGTTCGTACTCCCAGTCCAGCTCAAGGTCTTGCAGGACACCGGCCAGCTCCAGCAGCACGCCGCTGTCGCCATCGAGCTCAACTTCCGGGGCGTGCAACACCGCGGTCTTGTCTTTGCTCACGGCCAGTTTGATCAGGCTCGAGGCCGGCGCACGCAGGGTGCAGTCGACAGCGGTTTCCCAGTGCGAGGCCAGCATCAAACCTTCGTCGCTCGGCAAGATGAACAGTTGCAGCACCGGGCTGCGGCAGTCGACGGCAATCACTTTGCCGGTCAAATGCGCCAGTCGCGGCAGCGCCGTGCTGTCGAGACGCAGCACCCGGTTGAGGCCGAGTTCAACGCTGGCGAGCAGCCCGGTGATCAACATCAGGGCTTGATGCCGCGGTGCAGGGCGACAATGCCTGCGGTCATGTTGTGATAGGTCACGCGGTCGAAACCGGCGTCGACCATCATCGACTTCAACGTTTCCTGATTCGGGTGCATGCGGATCGATTCGGCCAGATAGCGATAGCTTTCCGAGTCATTGGTGATCAGCTTGCCCATCAGTGGCATGAAGGCGAACGAATAAGCGTCGTAGGCTTTCGACATCAGCGCGTTGGTCGGTTTGGAGAATTCCAGCACCAACAGACGTCCACCAGGCTTGAGCACGCGCAGCATCGAACGCAGGGCGTCTTCTTTGTGCGTCACATTGCGCAGGCCGAAGGCGATGGTCACGCAATCGAAATGGTTGTCCGGGAACGGCAGTTTTTCCGCGTCCGCCTGAACGAACTCGACGTTGCCGGCGACACCCAGATCGAGCAGACGATCACGGCCGACCTTGAGCATCGATTCGTTGATGTCGGCCAACACGACCTGACCGGTCGGGCCGACCAGGTGCGAGAATTTTTTGGTCAGGTCACCGGTCCCGCCGGCGATGTCGAGCACGCGGTTACCGCTGCGCACGCCCGACAGTTCGATCGCGAAGCGCTTCCACAAACGGTGCATGCCGCCCGACAGAAGGTCGTTCATCAGGTCGTACTTGGCGGCTACCGAGTGGAAAACCTCAGCGACTTTTTCCGCTTTCTGGCTTTCCGGAACGTTTTTGAAGCCGAAGTGAGTGGTGGGTTCGGCATCGCTGCCTTTGCGCTGATCAGTCATATCGCTGTCACCAAAAGAGAATGCGCGACATTCTAATCCCCAAGCCATGCTTTGTCTTGGAATGGCTAAAGGTAAGATGGGCAACCCTCGGGACGATTTGCCGCAGCAGCGGTCAAGATTTACCGATACCTATTTATCGCCCCATTCAAAAAGCAGGAGTCAATCAATGGCCAAAATCACTGTTGAGCGTGCCCACAATCTGGGTAAGGAAGCCGCCCGCGAGAAGGCCGACAAGCTGGCGCAAAAACTCTCCGAACAATATGGCCTGGAGCCGCAATGGTCCGGCGACACCCTGAACCTCAAGCGCTCGGGCGTGAAAGGCGCGGTGCATGTGGCGGACGATTCGATCAAGGTCGACGTGGAACTGGGCATCATGATGTCGGCCATGAGCGGCATGATCAAAGCCGAGATCGAGAAGGCCCTCGATAAAGCATTGGTCTGATTTCCGCCTGAAATACGATCCCCTGTAGGAGTGAGCCTGCTCGCGATAGCGGTCTGTCAGTCGACATCATTTTTGACTGATACACCGCTATCGCGAGCAGGCTCACTCCTACATTTGTTTTGTGTTCGGCCAGAGGTTTCATGTCAGTTGTTAGGGTGCCGTTTCTAATTTTTCTGCCTACTTTGTGCCTGAGCCCGACACTTTCGCGGGCAGTTCCTCAAACCTTCTGCGCGTGAGGTGCACCATGGCCAAAGTAATTTTGAAGAAAAAAATCGACGCTTCGACTTCTGCTCTGAGCGACGTCAAATCCTATGCCCGCAAGATCTGGCTGGCAGGCCTGGGTGCCTACGCCAAGGTCGGCCAAGAGGGCAGCGACTACTTTCAAGAGTTGATCAAGGCTGGTCAAACTGTTGAAAAGAAAGGCAAAAAAGTCGTCACTGAAAAACTCGAAGCGGCCAACGCCGAGATCGATGAAGCGAAGGGCGAAGTGAGTTCTTTCAAAGGTCGCGTCGAAGTTCAACTCGACAAGGTCGAGAAGGCGTTCGACTCCCGCGTAGCAAGCGCCTTGAATCGTATCGGCATTCCGTCTAAACATGACGTTGAGACACTCTCTGCTAAGCTCGATGAGCTGACGGCATTGCTCGAACGCGTCGCGCGTAAATCTTAAGGAGAACGGGATGGCTGGTAAAAAGAACACCGATAAAGAAGGCAGCTCGTGGATCGGGAAAGTCGAAGACTACTCCCGCAAAATCTGGCTGGCTGGTTTAGGCGTGTACTCGAAGATCGACACTGACGGCAGCAAGCTCTTCGATACATTGGTCAAAGACGGCGAGAAAGCCGAGAAGCTCACCAAGTCTGCAGTCGGCAAAAAAGTCGATGCCGCCAAGGACTCCGCTTCTTCGGCCAAGTCGCGCATCAGCGGCGTGAAAGATCGCGCCCTGGGCAAATGGGACGAGCTGGAAGGGGCTTTCGACAAGCGCCTGAACAGCGCGATTTCGCGCCTGGGCGTACCGAGCCGCAATGAGGTCAAAGCACTGCATAGCAAGGTGGAAACCTTGACCAAGCAGATCGAAAAACTCACCGGTCTGAAAACCCAGCCTGTGGCGGCGAAAACCGCAGCAGCAAAACCGGCGGCGAAAACGGCTGCGGCCAAACCAGCGGCCAAGTCTGCTGCCAAGCCACTCGCCAAAGCGGCAGCTAAACCTGCTGCAAAAGCCGCGGCTAAACCGGCTGCGAAAACCGCCGCCGCCAAGCCGGCAGCAAAAGCTGCAGCCAAACCGGTTGCCGCCAAAGCCGCTGCCAAACCGGCAGCTAAACCTGCGGCCAAAACCGCAGCAAAACCTGCCGCCAAGCCAGCCGCGAAAACCGCTGCCGCCAAACCGGCTGCCAAGCCAGCAGCCAAACCGGCTGCGGCGAAAAAACCGGCAGTGAAAAAACCGGCCGCGCCGAAAGCCGCAGCGCCGAAGCCAGCAGCACCTGCTGCAGCCAAGCCGGCCACTCCGGCAGCCCCGGTGAGCGCGTCGAACTCCGCCGCGGCACCGACTCCGGTGGCTACCCCGACTGTTGCATCGACGCCATCGACGCCAACCAGTCAGTCCTGATTTTTCAGGGCAAAATAAAGCGCCCGGCCTGTGAAGGTCGGGCGTTTTTGTTTGTGCTTTTTAAAAGCTTACCCTCACCCCAGCCCTCTCCCGGAGGGAGAGGGGGCCGACCGAGGTGTCTCACGCTATACGCCGACCTGAAAGGCCTTATCGATTATGGATTCGGTAACGCACTGTCAGGTCGGCGTACTTCTACAGCATCCCGCATTCAGTCCCCTCTCCCTCCGGGAGAGGGCTAGGGTGAGGGGCTCTTGATTCACTCGTGATCTTCAAGGTATTGCAAAGCCATCCGTTCGGTAGCGGCTTTGACCGGCGGCAACAAATGCGGCGCCACTAGCATCATGATTTGGTAAACAACCAGTCTCACTTCCCCTTCGCGATCCAGAATCCGCTGATAATCCAGCGAAAACAGCAACGTCATGGTGATCTGCTCCACCAGCTGCCCCAACGCCTGCGTATCACTGACCAACTGCCCCGAAGCCTTCAACCGCGCCAGCAACGACGCCAGCGTGCGCTTCAGCGCATTGAGCAGTTGTCGAATGCCCTTGGCCAGCTTCGGCAAGCGTCCGGCGAGGTTCGACAGGTCCTGAAACAGAAAGCGATACTGCGCCAGCCGCTCGACGATCAAATGCAAAAACAGCCAGTAATCCTCCGGTGCCAATTCCACATCCGAGGGCGGATCGAGCAGTGGCGCCAGTTCATTCTGGAAGCGTTCGAACAACCCGAGAATCAGCGGTTCCTTGCCGTGAAAGTGGTAGTAGAGGTTGCCCGGGCTGATCCCCATTTCGTTGGCCACCTCCATAGTGGAGACGTTCGGCTCGCCCTTTTCGTTGAACAGTTGCAAAGCACATTCGAGAATCCGGTCGCGGGTTTTCATCCAGTCTTCTTAGAAAAGTTCGGTTAAGCGTCAGCGCACACGCACGTAAGTACCGGGCGCTGCCTCCATCGGTGGATAGTTCGGGTTGCCGAGGGTGAACGAGGTTTCGTGCTGCGCCCCCGAGCGTTGCTGAATCCACTCCAGCCACTGCGGCCACCAGCTGCCGTCAACGTGCTTGCCGTCGTAGTACCAGGCGCGCGGGTCGCTGCTCATCTTGGCGTTCTCGACGTACGCGGCTTTAGGGTTGCTCGGCGGGTTGAGAATGCTCTGCACATGGCCGCTGTTGGACAGCACGAAACGCCGTTCGCCACCGAGCAGCAGGGTCGAGCGATACACCGCATCCCACGGCGTGATGTGGTCGTTCATGCCGGCGACGCTGAAGCTGTCGACGGTGACTTTCTGCAGATCGATCGGCGTGCCACAGACTTCCAGTCCACCCGGATGGGTCAGCGGGTTGTGCTTGAAGAAGTCCAGCAGGTCACCGTGAAATGCCGCCGGCAGTCGGGTGTTGTCGTTGTTCCAGTAGAGGATGTCGAAGGCCGGCGGCTCTTTGCCCAGCAGGTAGTTGTTGACGAAGTAACTCCAGATCAGATCGTTGGGACGCATCCAAGCGAAGACTTTGGCCATGTCGCGACCGTCGAGCACGCCCTTTTGATACGAGCGGCGCTTGGCCGCTTCGAGGGTTTGTTCGTCGGCGAACAGCGTGGCCGAGGTTTCGATTTCACTGTCGAGCAGGCTGACCAGATACGTCGCGCTGGAGACGCGGCGCAGTTGCCGCTTGGCCTGCAAATGCCCTTGCAGGGCGGCGATGGTCAGCCCGCCAGCGCAAGCGCCCATCAGATTGACCTCGCGGGCGCCGGTGATCGCCCGGCAGATGTTCATCGCTTCTTCCACCGCTTCGACGTAGGTCGACAGGCCCCATTCGCGATGGCGTACATCCGGGTTGCGCCAACTGATCATGAAAGTCTGCAAGCCGTTCTTCAGGGCGTACTGGACGAAGCTGTTGTGTGGGCTGAGGTCGAAAATGTAGTACTTGTTGATTTGCGGCGGCACCACCAGCAGCGGCTTGGCGTACTGCTTTTCGCTCATCGGCTTATACTGGATCAACTCCAGCAGATCGTTGCGGAACACCACCGAGCCGGTGGTGGTGGCGACGGTCTTGCCGACCTCGAAAGCCTGTTTGGTCACCTGACGTGGCAGGCCGTCGTTGTGCAGCAAATCATCGAACAAATGGCTGAGACCGCGCACCAGACTGTGCCCTCCGGAGTTGAACAGCTCCTTGACTGCCAGCGGGTTGAGCAGGGTGTTGGACGGCGCCACGGCGTCGTTGAGCTGGGTGAAGGCGAAGTGCGCACGGGCGCGATCGTCCGGGCTCATGTTGCTTTCATCGATCCAGCTTTTGACCTGTTTTTGCCAGGCCAGATAGGCCTGCAGGCTACGCCGGTAGAACGGGTTGAGGCTCCACGCCGGATCGGCGAAGCGGTTGTCGTTCGGGTTGGTCGGGTGCAGGGTTTCGCCGAGCAGCACGCGGCCCAGTTGGCCACCAAGTTTCAACGCGTGCTTCGCACTGTGGATTGGGTTGCGCAGGCCATGGGCGGCGACGCTGCGCAAGGTCGAAATCAAATCCCGCCCACGCAGGCCGGTGATCGCACTTTGTGCGTTGATGAACACGGCGGGGCTGGGCACAACGCCCGTCGCTGGTTTGTCGCGCATGACTCAACACTCCTTCGTCTTCAGGCCAAAAACAAACTCACCGAACCAGAACACCATAGACGCTGTTGCGGGTTGCTGCCTGCGCGGCGTCCTGCCGCGCACTCTTTGCCAAAGGCCTGCATAAAGCCTGCCGCTGGGGTTAACCGCCGAGCGGTGTCGGATGCGGGTGCATCACCGCGCGCTGCCGTTCCTCCTGGAGAAATTTCATGATGATCGGCGCCACCGCTTCAGCGCGGGTAATCAGGAACAGATGACCGTCGTCGATGATGTGCAGTTGGGCGTTGGGAATGCGCCAGGCGAGCATGCGCATGTTGATCAGCGGGATCAGCGGGTCGTCGTCACCGGCCAGCACCAGCGTCGGCTGATGGATCTTGTGTAGCCAGTGAATGCTGGTCCAGCCGAGGCCGGCGAACAGTTGCCAGTAGTAACCGAGCTTGCCGGCCGAACGCACTTTCGCGGCGTGGCTGGCCGCCAGCGTCGGGTCGCGTCGGAACGAGCCGCCGTAGATCAGCGGCGCGATGCGGATCACATGGGAAGGCTGAATGTAGCGCCGCGGACTGGCCATCATCCACAGCACTTTCGGTTTGCCCGGCACCATCACCGCACCGGCCGCGGTCGCCGCCAGCACCAGTTTCTTGCAGCGCTCGGGGTAGTCGTAGGCGAACTGCTGCGCGAGCGCGCCGCCCCACGACACGCCAATGACGTTGACCTGACCGTAGTCGAGGTAATCGAGCATGCGCGAGGTCAGCTTGGCCAGACCGGGAAAGCGATATGGCCGGTTCGGCGTGGACGAGCCGCCGACACCAGGCACGTCGAAGGCGATCACTTCCAGATCCGGGTCCAGCGCCGCGACAAACGGAAACACCAGCTCCAGGTTGGCGCCGATGCCGTTGAAAATCAGCAAGGGCGTCAAGTGAGGCTTGCCGGGGCGTACCGCCGTGCGGAGGGTCTGGCCATCCAGATCGACGGTACGGAATATGAACGGTTGCGGCATGCTTCAGGCCCTGTGGATTTCAAGTACACCCCGCCCCCTGTGGGAGCGAGCCTGCTCGCGAAGGCGTCGTGTCAGCCAACATCGATGTTGATTGAATGAGCGCTTTCGCGAGCAGGCTCGCTCCCACAATGACAAGGTGGGTGTCAGTTACCGCTCATGTACGTAAGTGCCCGGCGATGCTTCACCCGCCGGATACGCCTTGTTGCCCAGTTTCAGCGGGGCCTTTTTCAGGTTGCCCGAGCGCTCGGCCTGCCACGTTTGCCAGTACAGCCACCAGGAGTCGGTATGCTTGGTCGAGTTCTCTTGCCATTCATCGGCATTGGCAGCCACTTCTTCGCTGGTCATGTAACGCGATTTCGGGTTGCCCGGCGGGTTCAGGATGCTCTGGATATGCCCGCTGCTCGACAGCACGAACTCGACCTTGCCACCAAACAACTGCGCCGACTTGTAGCAGGACTTCCACGGGGTGATGTGGTCGTTGGTGCCCGCCAGCGAGAAGATGTCGGCCGTGACCTGCTTGAGGTCGATCGGCGTGCCGCACACTTCCAGTGCATTCGGGCGAATCAGTGGGTTGTTTTTGAACATCTCGATCAGGTCACCGTGGAACGCGGCGGGCAACCGGGTGGTGTCGTTGTTCCAGAACAGAATGTCGAACACCGGCGGCTCGTTGCCGAGCAAGTAGTTGTTGACCCAGTAGTTCCAGATCAGATCGTTCGGGCGCATCCACGCGAAGACCTTGGCCATGTCTTTGCCTTCGAGCACGCCGGCCTGATAGGAGTGGCGCTTGGCGGTCTCCAGGGTCTGCTCGTCGACGAACAGGGCGACGTCGCTGTCCAGGGTCGTGTCGAGCACGCTGACCAGCAGCGTGAGGGCGTTGACCTTCTTCTCGCCGATCGCCGCGTAGTGGCCGAGCAGGGCGGTGCAGGTGATGCCGCCGGAGCAGGCGCCGAGCATGTTCACGTCTTTGCTGCCGGTGATCGCGGTGACCACGTCGACGGCTTCTTTCAGCGCGTCGATGTAAGTCGATAGACCCCACTCGCGCTGCGCCTTGGTCGGGTTGCGCCAGCTGACGATGAACGTCTGCACGTTATTGCGCAGGCAGAAGCGCGCCAGACTCTTGTCCGGGCTCAAATCGAATACGTAGAACTTGTTGATCTGCGGCGGCACCACCAGCAAAGGGCGCTCGTGGACTTGCTCGGTGATCGGCTTGTACTGGATCAGCTCCAGCACGTCGTTGCGAAACACCACCGCGCCTTCGGTGACACCGAGGCTCTTGCCGACCTCGAACGCGCCCATGTTGACCTGGCTCGGCATGCCGCCGTTATGTACCAGATCCTTGGCCAGATGCGAGAGGCCATCGAGCAGGCTTTTGCCGCCGGTTTCGAAGAAGCGTTTCACCGCTGCCGGATTGGCCGCCGTATTGGTCGGAGCCATGGCTTCGGTCATCAGGTTGATCACGAAGTGGCCGCGGGCGATGTCTTTGGGGGAGAGACTGCTGTCATCGATCCAGGCATGGAGTTCCTTGCGCCACGCCAGGTAAGTTTGCAGATAACGTTTGTAGAGCGGGTTCTGGCTCCACGCAGGATCGGCGAAGCGACGGTCATCGCCAGCCGGTTGCAGTTCGGATTTACCAAACAACACGTTCTTCAGTTCGAGGCCGAAATGGGTGACGTGCTTGACGCTATGGATTGGTTGTCTGATGGCCTGTTTCAGCACCATACGAGCAGAGGCCAGCAGATCCTTTCCGCGTAGCCCAACGACGGGATTAAGCCCCAGGGTGTTTTCCGAGGCTTGGTACTTCAGGTCATCGTTATTCTTGTTACTCATCTACGACGCTCCATTGTCCTGAGACGAGTACCCGGTTTTCTGCTGTGCAGTTCCACAGCCAATGCCAGGTACTACTGCTCGGGTGACCGTTAATTCTGCATAGCTGCTTTACAGTCGTAGAGCATTGCAGGGAACTTGCCAGCTCCATTGGTTACCCGAGTTTAATTTTTTTCGCAAGCAGGCCGATCCTCGGCCACACAGCGGAGCATTCAAACAGATGAATTTAGAAAATGCCCTCTAATGAGCGCAAGGCACGGGCTAGAGCATCAGCTTGACGACTGACTCGTTCGGATCGCGGGTCTTGCCCGCCGCTTTGAGCTCGGCCAGATAATCGGCCCAGAGTGCGTCATAACGTCGCCCCAGCTCGTAGAGATAATCCCAGGTAAACAAGCCACTGTCGTGACCGTCGTCGAAGGTCAGTTTCAGTGCGTAGTGACCGGCCGGTTCCAGCTTGCTCAGACCGACGTTGAGCTTGCCGAATTGCAGGATCGGTTTGCCGTGGCCCTGGACCTCGGCGGAGGGGGAGTGCACGCGCAGAAATTCGGCGGGCAGGGTGTACTCCTCGCCGGACGCGTAGGTGAGCGTCAGGGTTTTCGAGGCTTTGTGCAGTTTGATGTCGGTGGGGATCATGAGCAGGTATCCGTCTGGTGCGGAACCTTGTGGGAGCGAGCCTGCTCGCGAAAGCGGTGGTTCAGTCAACACAAGGGTTGAATGTACTGCCGTCTTCGCGAGCAGGCTCGCTCCCACCGTTCCATTACATCTGTAAGTATGGCTTACAGGATATAACGGGACAGGTCTTCGTTCTGCGCCAATTCGCCGAGGTGGCTGTTGACGTATTCGGCGTCGATCAGAATCGGCTGCTCATCGTGGGTGCTGGCCAGATCGCCGGCACTGAACGACACCTCTTCGAGCAAGCGCTCAAGCAGCGTGTGCAGACGACGGGCACCGATGTTCTCGGTCTTCTCGTTGACCTGCCAGGCGATCTCCGCCAGACGCTTGATACCTTCCGGCTGGAACTGGATGTTCAGGCCTTCGGTTTTCAGCAGCGCGCAGTATTGTTCGGTGAGCGAAGCGTGCGGTTCGCTGAGGATGCGCTCGAAGTCCGACGGGCTCAGGGCCTTGAGTTCAACGCGAATCGGCAGACGACCTTGCAGCTCCGGCACCAGATCGCTCGGCTTGCTCAGGTGGAACGCGCCGGATGCGATGAACAGGATGTGGTCGGTCTTGACCATGCCCAGTTTGGTGTTGACGGTGCAGCCTTCGATCAGCGGCAGCAGGTCGCGCTGTACACCTTCACGGGAGACATCGGCGCCGCCGACATTGCCACGCTTGGCAACTTTGTCGATCTCGTCGATGAACACGATACCGTGCTGCTCAACCGCTTCCAGCGCTTTGGCTTTCAGCTCTTCTTCATTGACCAGACGCCCGGCTTCTTCGTCGCGCACCAGCTTCAGCGCTTCTTTGACCTTGAGCTTGCGCGCCTTCTTCTTGCCCTTGCCCATGTTGGCAAACAGCGACTGCAGCTGGTTGGTCATCTCTTCCATGCCAGGCGGCGTGGCGATTTCGATGCCGGCAACTTCGGCGACTTCGATCTCGATTTCCTTGTCGTCCAGCTGACCTTCGCGCAGGCGCTTGCGGAACAGCTGACGGGTGTTGGAATCGGAGCTCGGCGTTTCTTCATTGCTGAAGCCCATGCGCGCCGGCGGCAGCAATGCGTCGAGGATACGATCCTCGGCAGCGTCTTCAGCGCGATGGCGAACGCGGGTCATTTCCTGCTCGCGGAGCATCTTGATCGCAGCGTCGGCCAGATCACGGATGATCGACTCGACGTCACGGCCAACGTAGCCGACTTCGGTGAACTTGGTCGCTTCGACCTTGATGAACGGCGCGTTGGCCAGTTTCGCCAGACGACGGGCGATCTCGGTTTTACCGACACCGGTCGGGCCGATCATCAGGATGTTTTTCGGGGTCACTTCAACACGCAGCTCTTCAGGCAGCTGCATGCGGCGCCAGCGGTTGCGCAGGGCAATCGCGACGGCGCGCTTGGCATCGTCCTGGCCGATGATGTGGCGGTTGAGTTCGTGGACGATTTCGCGGGGAGTCATGGACATAGTAATTGACGGTCCTCAAGCAGAAACAAGCCGTGGCACAGGGCCGCGTCAGGCTTATTCAGCGAGATCCTGCTCCTCAATGGTCTGAGTGTGGTTGGTGAATACACAGATGTCGCCGGCGATGCCAAGGGCGGTTTCGACGATTTCGCGGGCCGACAGGTCGGTCTTTTTCAGCAGCGCGCTGGCCGCGGCTTGCGCATAGCCGCCGCCGGAACCCATGGCGATCAGGCCATCTTCGGGTTCGACCACGTCACCGTTGCCGGTGATGATCAGCGAGGCGTCTTTGTTGGCCACCGCGAGCATGGCTTCGAGGCGGCTCAGGGAGCGGTCGGTGCGCCATTCTTTGGCGAGTTCGACAGCGGCGCGCACCAGGTGGCCCTGATGTTTTTCAAGCTGGCCTTCGAAACGTTCGAAGAGGGTAAAGGCGTCAGCGGTGGCACCGGCAAAACCGGCGATGACCTGGCCGTGGTACAGGCGACGGACTTTTTTCGCGTTGCCTTTCATCACGGTATTGCCGAGAGAAACCTGGCCGTCGCCGCCCATGACGACTTTGCCGTGACGGCGGACTGAAACGATGGTGGTCAAGGGAAGAGTCTCCACACAGCGGGGCGAAAGTGCCTTATGCCCATTCATATGGGGGTGCTGGAGAGGATTTCAACCGGGGAGGGTGCGCAGGGACGAACGGCGGGTGGTTGATTGATCGTTCCCACGCTCTGCGTGGGAATGCAGCCCGGGACGCTCCGCGTCCCTTAACCGCTGGGACGCAGAGCGTCCCTTGAGGCGTTCCCACGCAGAGCGTGGGAACGATCGGCCGAGCGTCAGCGGCTCTGGCGTTGTTGTAACAACAGGTTGCTGAAGCCGGCGCCGGCCAGTTGTTTCTGCGCAGTAGTCAGTTGTTCACGGTTGCTGAACGGGCCGACCAAAACGCGGTACCAGGTTTCATCCTTCACTGTGCCGGACTCAACCGCCACCGCCTGACCGAGCAGAATGATCTGCGCACGGACCTTGTCGGCATCGGTTTCCTTGCGGAACGAACCCGCCTGCAAGAAGAACTTGGTCACCGGCGCCGCTTTGCTCACTGGTGGCGCTGGCGGTGGGGTAATCCCGGCCAAGGCTGCCTGCGCGCGCGCGGTGTCGATCTTCGCCGCTTCCGCCGGGGTCACCGGCGTGGTCGGGATGGCCGGCACTTGTGGCGTCGGCAAAGTCTTCTCTGGCACGGCGTCCGGCGGCACGATCACTTCCGATTCCGGCAGCAGCGTGTAGAAGTCGTACTTCGGCTTCACCGGTTGCGTCGGGCTCGGCGGGGTCTTGTTGGCCTCGGCGATCTTCGACGCTTTCTGCTGTTGCGCCTGTTCGACCTTCTCACGCTTGACCGTGTCGCTGCCCTTGCCCGGCTCCAGCTTCATCAGAAACACGATGAACGCGCCGACCGTCAGGCCGATGGCCATCCACAGCCAACCCGGAATCGGTTGCTTCGCAGGAGCTTGGTAACGGCTGGCGCCACGCTTGGGTGCAGGTTTTTTCTTGGCGGCCAACTTACATACGCTCCAGAGTTTCCAGACCCAACAGCTCCAGGCCTTGCTTGAGGGTGCGACCGGTCAGCGCGGCCAGGCGCAGACGGCTCTGCATCTGGGCCGGGGTGTCGGCGGCGAGGATCGGGCAGTTCTCATAGAAGCTGGAGAACAGACCGGCAACGTCGTACAGATAAGTGCAGAGAATGTGCGGCGTGCCTTTGTCGGACACGTTGTTCAGCACTTCGCCGAACTGCGCCAGTTTTGCTGCCAGCTCTTGTTCGTGCGCCGCTTCCAGCACGATCTGGCCATCGACTTCGTTGAAGTCCTTGCCCAGTTTGCGGAACACACCGGCGACGCGGGTATAAGCGTAAAGCAGGTACGGCGCAGTGTTGCCTTCGAAATTCAGCATCAGGTCGAAGTTGAAGCTGTAGTCGCTGGTGCGGTGCTTCGACAAGTCGGCGTATTTCACCGCGCCGATGCCGACGACTTTGGCGATGTTGCGCAGTTCGTCTTCGGCCAGCTCCGGGTTCTTCTCTTTCACCAGGCTGTAGGCGCGTTCCTGCGCTTCGGTCAGCAGATCGATCAGCTTCACGGTGCCGCCGTCACGGGTCTTGAACGGACGGCCGTCAGCGCCGTTCATGGTGCCGAAGCCCATGTGCTCCATTTCCATCGGATGGGTGACGAAACCGGCCTTGCGCGCCACGGCGAACACTTGCTGGAAGTGCAGGGCCTGACGCTGATCGACAAAGTACAGCGCGCGATCAGCTTTCAGCTTGCCGCTGCGGTAGCGCACGGCCGCCAGGTCAGTGGTGGCGTACAAGTAGCCGCCATCAGCCTTGACGATGATCACCGGCAGCGGATCGCCGTCGGCGTTCTTGAACTCGTCGAGGAACACGCACTGGGCGCCGTTGCTCTCGACCAGCATGCCAGCGGCTTTCAAGTCGTTGACCACGTTGATCAGGTCGTCGTTGTAGGCGCTTTCGCCCATCACGTCGGCCATGGTCAGTTTGACGTTGAGCAGTTCGTAGATCTTCTGGCAGTGCGATAGCGAGATGTCCTTGAACTTGGTCCACAGCGCCAGGCACTCGGCATCGCCGGCCTGCAACTTGACCACCAGACCACGGGCGCGGTCGGCGAATTCTGCGGATTCGTCGAAGCGCTGTTTGGCGGCGCGGTAGAAGTTTTCCAGGTCGGACAGCTCGTCGCTGGTGATCGGGTTTTCCTGCAGATACGCCATCAGCATGCCGAACTGGGTGCCCCAGTCGCCGACGTGGTTCTGACGGATCACTTCGTCGCCGAGGAATTCCAGTACGCGGGCCACGCCGTCGCCAATGATGGTCGAGCGCAAGTGGCCGACGTGCATCTCTTTGGCCAGGTTCGGCGCCGACAGGTCGACCACGGTGCGCTGCGCCGGGCCAGCCTTGCGTACGCCAATGTGAGCGTCGGCCAGCGCAGCGTCGAGGCGCGAGGCCAAAGCCTGAGTGTTCTGGAAGAAGTTGATGAAGCCCGGGCCAGCGATTTCGGCTTTGGTGACGTTTTCGTCAGCCGGCAGCGCGGCGATGATTTTTTCCGCCAGATCGCGCGGCTTCATGCCCGCAGGCTTGGCCAGCATCATGGCGATGTTGCTGGCGAAGTCGCCGTGGGTCTTGTCGCGGGCGTTCTCCACCTGGATCGCCGGCGACAGGCCTTCAGGCAACACACCTTCGTTGACGAGTTGGGTGAGGGCTTGTTGGATCAGCTGGCGAATGGTGTCTTTCATGGTCTTCTCTTTCGACCGCAAGCGCGGCGGGCGCATCGATGCGCGGGTGGAAAAACTGGGCATTATCCGTTGCGAAGACGGGCTTGCCAACCTTAGCAGGCAGCTTATGGATATGTGGTGACAAATAGATCATTTTCGCGAGCAGGCTCGCTCCTACAGGTACTGCGCAGTCCTTGTGGGAGCGAGCCTGCTCGCGAAGGCGATCTTTCTATCAATACAAATCTACAGGGTCGACATCCAGCGACCAGCGCACCGCCCGCCCGCTCGGCATCTGCTCCAGCGCCAACAACCAACTGGTCAACAACCGATGCAACGGTGCCCGCGCCGTCGCTTGCAACAACAACTGCGCGCGATATCGCCCGGCGCGCCGCTCCATCGGCGCCGGCACTGGCCCAAGCAGTTCAATCCCGCTCAGATTCTGCTCGGTCAGCAAGCGCTCAGCTTCGCTGCACGCCTCATCGAGAAAGCCCTCCGCCTGCCCCGGCTTGTGCGCTTCGGCACGCAACAACGCCAGATGCGCAAACGGTGGCAGTCCGGCAGCCCGTCGTTCGCTCAAGGCCTGTTCGGCAAAGGCGAAATACCCCTGTTCGGTGAGCTGCACCAATAAAGGATGGTCGGCGAGGTGGGTCTGAATGATCACCTTGCCTGGCTCCTCGGCACGCCCGGCACGCCCGGCCACCTGCACGATCAATTGGGCCATGCGCTCGCTGGCGCGGAAGTCGCCGGAGAACAGGCCTCCGTCAGCGTCGAGGATCGACACCAGCGTCACCCGCGGAAAGTGGTGCCCTTTGGCCAACATTTGCGTGCCGACCAGAATGCACGGCTGACCTTTCTGAATCGTCGCGAACAACTGATTCATCGCGTCTTTGCGCGACGTGCTGTCGCGGTCGACGCGCAGCACCGGGTAATCGGGGAACAGAATCGCCAAGCGTTCTTCGGCGCGTTCGGTGCCGGCACCGACGGGGCGCAAATCAACCTTGTTGCACTTCGGGCACTGGCGCGGCGTGCGTTCGACGTAGCCGCAGTGGTGGCAGCGCAGTTCACCGTAACGCTGGTGCACGGTCATCCGCGCGTCGCAGCGTGAGCATTCGGACATCCAGCCGCAATCGTGGCACAGCAGCGTCGGCGCAAAACCGCGACGATTGAGGAACACCAACACCTGTTGCCCATTCGCCAGTGTCTGACCGATGGCTTGCTGCATCGGCCCGGAAATCCCGCTGTCCAGCGGACGGCTTTTCACGTCCAGACGCAGGAAGCGCGGTTGCTTGGCGCCACCGGCGCGCTCGTTCAGGCGCAGGAGGCCGTAACGACCGGTGTAGGCGTTGTGCAGGCTTTCCAGCGATGGCGTGGCAGAACCGAGCACGATCGGGATGTTTTCCTGGCGGGCACGTACCAGCGCCAGATCACGGGCGTGGTAACGCAGCCCTTCCTGCTGTTTATAAGAGCCGTCGTGCTCTTCATCGATGATGATCAGCCCGGGATTCTTCATCGGCGTAAACAGCGCCGAGCGGGTACCGATAATAATGTCGGCCTCGCCATCACGGGCGGCGAGCCAGGCTTCGAGGCGCTCGCGATCATTGACCGCCGAGTGCAGCAGGGCGATGCGTGCGTTGAAACGCTGTTCGAAACGCGCCAAGGTCTGCGGGCCGAGGTTGATCTCCGGGATCAGCACCAGCGCCTGCTTGCCGGCTTCGAGGGTTTCGCGGATCAGCTGCAAATAGACTTCGGTCTTGCCGCTGCCGGTGACGCCGGCCAGCAGGAACGCGTGATAACTGTCGAAACCGGCGCGAATCGCCTCGTACGCGGCGCGTTGCTCGGCGTTCAGCGGCAATTCCGGTTGCGCCAGCCAGTGCTCGTGGCGCAAGCCCGGTGCATGCCGGCGGATCTCGACTTGCACCAGACCCTTGGCCAGCAGCAGGTCGAGGCTGTCCTTGCTTAACATCAATTTGCTCAGCAACTGATGGGCGACGCCGTGCGGATGCTGGGCCAGCGTGGCGAGTGCTTCACGCTGACGCGGCGCTCGAGCAATGCGCGGGTCTTCAAGGCTGGCGCCGGGCGTGGCTGACCAGAAACGCTCCTGACGCGCCTCGGCCAGTTCGCCTTGTCGCAATAGCACCGGCAGCGCCCAGCTCAGGGTGTCGCCGAGGCTGTGCTGATAATACTGCGACGTCCACAGGCACAACTTGAACAGCGCTGGTGGCAGCGGCGGCGTAGTGTCGAGCAGGGCCAGCGCCGGTTTGAGTTTCTCCACCGGCACTTCGCTGGTGTCGGTGACCTCGACCAGAATGCCGATCATCTCGCGTCGGCCAAACGGTACGCGCAAACGCATACCCGGCTGCAATTGCTCGCGCAGCACGCCGGCCGGCGCTCGGTAGTCGAACAGGCGGCGCAAGGGTGAAGGCAGGGCTAGGCGCAGAATGGCGTCGGGCACGCGGGGGGATCTCTATAAGAACAAGGACATGACACATATCCAATGTAGGAGTGAGCCTGCTCGCGATAGCGGTGTGTCATTCAGCATTTATTTCTTCTGACACACCGCTATCGCGAGCAGGCTCACTCCTACAAGGGAATCGCGCAATGGGCCGGGAGCCTAGCAGACGGTCGGTCTTGGTGACAGCTTGCGTGTTTGAAAAGGTCTGGTAGAATCCGCGGCCTAATTACGTGCGGTATTCAACAATAGTGTTGGGTGGCGGCACGCTAGCTGAGGAAGACACCATGAAAGCTGATATTCACCCGAATTACCCAGTCATCGCTGTTACCTGCAGCTGTGGCAACAAGTTCGAAACTCGTTCGACTTTCGGCAAAGCTCTGCCAATCGACGTTTGCAACGAATGCCACCCGTTCTACACCGGTAAGCAGAAGACTCTGGACACTGGCGGCCGCGTTCAGCGCTTCGCAGACCGTTTCGGTGCTTTCGGCAAGAAACCTGCTGCTGCAGAGTAAGGTTGAAGGGCCCGGTGGGCTTTTCCTCGTTGCTGAAAAAGGCGTCCCTCGCGGGCGCCTTTTTTGTGTCTGCGATTTGGCTGTCCGGCGCGCAGGCCTTCTGCCCGGCGCCTGCGGGACTGGCCAGCGTCACGGTGCAGCGCGTGGTCGATGGCGACACGCTGCGCCTGAGCGATGGTCGCAGCGTACGGATGATTGGCCTCAACACACCTGAACTGGGCAGGCAGGGCCGCAGCGACGAACCCTTCTCCGTGGCGGCACGCCAACGCCTGCAAGCGCTGGTCGATGCCAGCGGCGGCCGTGTCGGATTACGTCCCGGCAAGCAAGCCAAAGACCATTACGGGCGTACGCTCGCGCATATTTACAGCGCCAGCGGCGCCAATCTCGAAGCGCAAATGCTCGCCGATGGCCTCGGTTTCCAGGTCGCGGTCGCGCCGAATGTCGATCTTGTTGCCTGTCAGCAAGCCGCCGAACGCAGTGCGCGATTGGCCGGGCTGGGCCTCTGGCGGCAGTCGCCTGTACTGAAAGCGGAGCAGATCCAACGCTCGGGTTTCGCCGTGATCAGTGGCCGTGTGAGCAAGGTTCAGCGCAATCGCGGCGGAATCTGGATCGAGTTAAAGGACGCACTTGTATTGCGCGTTGCACCCAATCTGGTCGGACAATTTGACAATGCACGGTTGCAGGCGCTGAAAGGCAAGCAGATCGAGGCTCGCGGCTGGATCGTTGATCGTTCGCGGCGCGGTGGATTGCAATCCGGTCAGGCGCGCTGGCTACTTCCATTGACGGATCCTTCAATGTTGCAAACGCCGCGCTGAAGAAAAAATTGTAGACATTTTTTCTATCGATTGTGAACAGTCCAGCCCTTGTGCGCCGTGGCTCTTGGCCCAAAGTCGTAGGGCAGGGCGCTTGACAGGGGTGACCGCTCAGTCTTGTGGGGACTTTGCGAGGCGCGTATCCTCGCTGACCAGTCTGTCCAACAGTAAAAAGCGGAATGCCAAAATGTCTGATCTGAAAACTGCCGCTCTCGAATATCATGCCAATCCTCGTCCAGGGAAGCTGAGTGTCGAGCTCACCAAGGCCACTGCTACCGCTCGCGACTTGTCGCTGGCCTACAGCCCCGGCGTAGCTGAACCAGTGCGTGAGATCGCTCGCGATCCTGAACTGGCCTACAAATACACCGGCAAGGGCAACCTGGTTGCAGTCATTTCCGATGGCACCGCGATTCTCGGTCTGGGCAACCTCGGCCCATTGGCCTCCAAGCCAGTGATGGAAGGTAAAGGCGTACTGTTCAAGCGCTTCGCCGGCATCGACGTTTTCGACATCGAAGTCGACTCCGAAAGCCCGCAAGCCTTCATCGACACCGTAAAACGCATCTCCATCACCTTCGGTGGCATCAACCTGGAAGACATCAAGGCGCCAGAGTGCTTTGAGATCGAGCGCGCTCTGATCGAGCAGTGCGACATTCCGGTGTTCCACGATGACCAGCACGGCACCGCGATCGTGACCGCTGCGGGCATGATCAACGCTCTGGAAATCGCTGGCAAAACCCTGCCGGACGCCAAGATCGTCTGCCTGGGCGCCGGCGCTGCGGCCATCTCCTGCATGAAACTGCTGGTGAGCATGGGCGCACGCATCGAAAACATCTTCATGGTTGACCGTACCGGCGTGATCCACTCCGGCCGTGACGACCTGAACCAGTACAAAGCAGTATTCGCTCACGCTACCGACAAGCGCAGCCTGGCTGACGCACTGGCGGGCGCTGACGTGTTCGTCGGTCTGTCCGGCCCGAACCTGCTGAGCGCTGAAGGTCTGCTGTCGATGGCGGCCAACCCGATCGTGTTCGCCTGCTCGAACCCGGATCCGGAAATCTCCCCGGAACTGGCGCACGCTACCCGTAGCGACGTGATCATGGCCACCGGCCGTTCGGACTACCCGAACCAGGTCAACAACGTACTGGGCTTCCCGTTCATCTTCCGTGGTGCCCTGGACGTTCGCGCCAAGCGCATCAACGAAGAAATGAAAGTGGCTGCCGCCAACGCCCTGCGTGAACTGGCCAAGCTGCCTGTTCCTCAGGACGTGTGCGATGCCTACGGCGGTGCGCCGCTGGAATTCGGCCGTGAATACATCATTCCGAAGCCAATGGACAAGCGCCTGATCACCCTGATCTCCGACGCTGTGGCCAAAGCCGCGATCGAGACCGGTGTGGCGACCCTGCCGTATCCGAAGAACTACCCGCTGAAAAGCGTGGATGACGTGTTCAACGGCTAAGCCGTTGTAGCGCTTCAACCGAAAGCCCCGGCTCGTGAGAGTCGGGGCTTTTTTGTTTTCGGGAATTCTCAGGATCGCATTTCATTTCGACGAGGGCCCTCACCCTAACCCTCTCCCAGGGGGAGAGGGGACTGATTGGGGGATGCTGGAGAGTGACGCCGACCTGAAAGTGTTGTGTTGAATCCATAGGCGCTGATGCGCTTTCAGGTCGGTGTAACTCGCGAATCTCCCGCGGTCGGTCCCCTCTCCCTCCGGGCGGTCCGACGTTTCGGGAGGGTTAGGGTGAGGGGCTCTTGATCTTCAGGCAATAAAAAGCCCCGCACTTCAATCGAAGGCGGGGCTTTTCAGTGTCAGCGGATCAGAACAAATCGATCGGCGCCTGTTCATCCGCCGGCAGCGGGCTGCCCGGCGCAGTGCCGTTGCCCAGCTCATTCACCGACGGTGGCGTATCTTCAGACTTGAACAGCTCGAAGTACGCGCCCGGCGTGCTCGGTGTCGCCGCACGGCCACTGACCGGATCCACACGCAGGCTCAGCAGGCCTTCCGGCTCAGGCTGAACATGTGGCGGCTTGTCCTTCAGCGCAGCCGACATGTAGTTCATCCAGATCGGCAGCGCCACAGTACCGCCGAATTCACGACGACCAAGGCTTTCCGGCTGGTCGAAGCCAGTCCACACCGTGGTCACGTAGTCGGCGTTGTAACCGGAGAACCACGCATCTTTCGATTCGTTGGTGGTACCGGTTTTACCGGCGATATCGCTACGACCCATGGCCAGCGCGCGACGGCCAGTACCAAGCTTGATCACGTCCTGCAACATGCTGTTGAGGATGTACGTGGTGCGACCATCGACAATCCGCTCAGCCACTGCCGGCGTTTGTGGCACGGCTGCGTTGCCCGGTACTTCACCTGCAACCGGTGTGGCGTTGACCGTAAACGAATCGGTGTGCGGCGCGGCGATACCATCCGTCGCCGAACCACCCTGCGGCACGGTCGGCGGATTGGCGACGAACAACGTGTCGCCATTACGGCTTTCGATCTTGTCGATGATGTACGGGGTGATCTTGTAGCCGCCGTTGGCGAACGTACTCCAGCCGGTGGCAATCTCCATCGGCGTCAGCGTTGCGGTGCCCAGCGCCAGCGACAGGTTTGGCGGCAGATCCTGCTTGTTGAAGCCGAAGCGAGTGATGTAGTCGATGGTCTTGCCCACGCCCATCGCCTGCAGTAAGCGGATCGACACCAGGTTGCGCGACTTGTACAGCGCCTCACGCAAGCGGATCGGGCCGAGGAAGGTGTTGGTGTCGTTCTTCGGGCGCCAGACCTTGTCCAGGTATTCGTCGACGAACACGATTGGCGCATCGTTGACCAGCGTCGCAGCGGTGTAGCCGCTGTCCAGCGCAGCGCTGTAGACAAACGGTTTGAAGCTCGAACCCGGCTGACGCTTGGCCTGCATCGCGCGGTTGTAGTTGCTCTGCTCAAAGGCGAAACCGCCGACCAGCGAGCGAATCGCGCCGTTCTGCGGATCCAGCGATACCAGCGCACCTTGTGCTTGCGGGATCTGGCTGAACTTCAGCGAGTTGTCTTTCTGACGCTGCACGCGCACCAAGTCGCCTACCGCCGCGACATCCGACGGCTGACGCGGATTGGCGCCCATGCTGTTGGTGTTGAGGAACGGGCGCGCCCATTTCATGGTGTCCCAGGCGACGTGCTCTTCGCCGGTGCGGGTCAGCACTTGCAGGCCGTTCTTGTCGACCTGAGTGACGATGGCCGGTTCGAGGCTGCTGATGGTGCGTTGTTTGGTCAGCTCACTGGCCCACGCTTCGCGCGTCTTGCCTGGCAGGCGCGACTCGGGGCCGCGGTAGCCGTGACGCTGGTCGTAGGTCATCAAACCTTCGTGCAGCGCGGTGTTGGCCATCTCCTGCAGGTTGCTCGGCACCGTGGTGGTGACGCGGAAGCCTTCGGTGTAGGCATCGCTGCCATAACGGCCGACCATTTCGGCCCGGGCCATTTCGGCGATGTACGGTGCATTCACTTCCGGGGTCGGCACGTGATAGCTGGCGTTCAGCGGCTCATTGATGGCGGCGGTGTAATCCGCTTCGGTGATCTTGCCGAGCTTGTACATGCGCCCGAGGATCCAGTCGCGGCGTTCTTTACTGCGTGCGGGGTTGGCCAGCGGGTTGAAGCGCGACGGCGCTTTCGGCAGGCCGGCGATCATCGCCATTTGCGCCAGGCTGACGTCACGGATCGACTTGCCGTAATACACCTGCGCCGCCGCTTCGATGCCGTAGGCACGGTTACCCAGGTAGATCTTGTTCACGTACAGCTCAAGGATCTCGTCCTTGGTCAGCTGTCGTTCGATCTGCAGGGCCAGCAGAATTTCGGTGGTTTTGCGCGAGAAACTGCGTTCGCTGGTCAGGAAGAAATTCTTCGCCACCTGCATGGTGATGGTGCTGCCGCCGGACTGAATGTGTCCGCTTTTGACCAGTTGGGTCGCGGCGCGCATCAGGCTGCTTGGGTCGACGCCATAGTGGTTGGCGAAATTGTCGTCTTCAGCACTTAGTAACGCATTAATGAAATTGGGCGGAATGTCGGCGAAACGGATCGGTGTACGGCGCATTTCGCCAAATTCTGCGATCAACTTGTTATCGCTGGAGTAGACCCGCAGGGGAATCTGCAACTGAATGCTTCGCAGAGCCTCCACAGACGGCAAACCCGGACTAAGGTAAAGAAACGCGCCGCTGAGACCTAAAAGCAGTCCGCAGAAAACGGCGACGATGGACCAACCGAAAAATTTCAGCAGACGAATCAAGGCGTTTGGACATCCAGGGCAAAGAATGAATTTGGCGACGGGGCTCCGGCTACACACAGAACCATCCGCGCTTGCAGTAAAAAGCAGAAAAAAACGCTGGGCATTATAAGCACTTTTCTGTTGGGGGCGTCATTTGCGCTTCTGTCAAGACGGGGTGAAGGAACGCAATGCGTATTACAGAGTCCGTAACTCACGGAAAGTCATAGGGAATTGGTAGTGCTGGGACTCTTCAATAAAAAAGCCAAACCGTTACTGGGGATCGACATCAGCTCCACGTCAGTGAAGCTGCTGGAACTGAGCCGTCAGGGTGATCGCTACCGGGTCGAGGCATACGCGGTAGAGCCATTGCCGGTCAACGCCGTGGTCGAAAAGAACATCGCCGAGCTTGAAGGCGTCGGTCAGGCCCTGAGCCGCGTGCTGGTCAAGGCGCGCACCGGGCTCAAGAGCGTGGCAGTGGCGGTGGCCGGTTCCGCCGTGATCACCAAAGTCATCGAAATGGACGCCGGGCTGTCCGACGACGAACTGGAAAACCAGCTCAAGATCGAAGCCGACCAATACATTCCCTATCCGCTGGACGAAGTCGCCATCGACTTCGAAGTCCAGGGCATATCACCGCGCAATCCCGAGCGGGTCAACGTGTTGCTCGCCGCCTGTCGCAAGGAAAACGTCGAAGTCCGCGAAGCGGCGTTGGCTCTGGCCGGGCTGACCGCGCGGGTAGTCGATGTCGAGGCCTATGCACTGGAGCGCTCATTCGGCTTGCTCGCGACGCAACTGGCGGCCTCGCAGGAGCGCCTGACCGTCGCGGTGGTCGACATCGGCGCGACCATGACCACTCTCAGCGTCCTGCACAACGGCAAGATCATCTACACCCGCGAACAATTGTTCGGCGGTCGGCAATTGACCGAAGAAATCCAGCGGCGTTATGGCCTGACCCTCGAGCAGGCCGGGCTGGCGAAAAAGCAGGGCGGTCTGCCCGATGATTACATCAGCGAGGTCTTACAGCCGTTTCGTGAGGCACTGGTACAGCAGGTGTCGCGCTCATTGCAGTTCTTCTTCGCCTCCGGGCAATACAACGCGGTCGATCACATTCTGCTGGCCGGCGGCACGGCGTCGGTGCCGGGGCTGGATCGGTTGATCGAGCAACGCCTGAAGACGCCAACGCAAGTGGCCAACCCGTTTGCCAACATGGCCTTGAGCAGCAAGGTCAACGCCGGAGCGCTGGCCAGCGATGCGCCGGCGCTGATGATCGCCTGCGGGCTCGCGCTCAGGAGTTTCGACTGATGGCGCGGATCAACCTCCTGCCCTGGCGCGAAGAGCGCCGCGAAGAACGGCGCAAACGCTTTCTGCTGGCCTTGATCGGCGTGTTGGTCGGCTCGGTGGGCGCGGTGCTGATTGCTGATCAGGTCATCAGCGCGGCCATTGAGCGGCAAGTGGCGCGCAACGACTACATCGGCAAGCAGATCGCCGTGGTCGACGAGCGGATCAAGCAGATCAGCGAACTCAAAGCGCACCGCCAGCAACTGGTCGAGCGCATGCGCATCATCCAGGACCTGCAGGGCAACCGGCAGGTCAGCGGGCGAATCTTTGATCAGCTGGCGCGTACGCTGCCGGACGGCGTGTATTTCACAGAAGTGAAAATGACCGGCAAAACCCTGTCGATCAGTGGCGCCGCAGAATCCAACAACCGCGTTTCGGACCTGATGCGCAATCTCGAGGCGTCGGACTGGTTCGATGCGCCGAGTCTCAACGAAGTCAAGGCGACGACCGCCGGCCAAGTGGACCAGACCAACACGTTTGAACTGACCGTACGGCAGACCCAGCCGCATGCCGTGGAGGACGAGCAATGAAGCCGTCCGAATGGCTGCAAAGTCTGCGCGACATCGATTTCAACGACCTCGACACCAGCAACATCGGTTCGTGGCCGGCGGCAGTGAAAGCCATCGCCGGGGCGCTGTTGATGGTGCTGGTGTTGGCGCTTGGCTATAACTTTTTCACCAGTGATCTGGAAAACCAGCTGGAGGCCAAGCGCGAAGAAGAGGCCATGCTCAAGGAGCAGTTCGCCAGCAAGGCGCGTCTTTCAGCCAACCTTGAGCTGTACACCCAGCAAATGAAGGAGATGGAAAACACCTTCGGCGTGTTGCTGCGACAATTGCCCAGTGATACCGAAGTGCCGGGCCTGCTCGAAGACATCACGCGTACCGGTCTGGGTAGTGGTCTGGAGTTCGAAGAGATCAAACTGCTGCCGGAGGTCACCCAGCAGTTCTACATAGAGCTGCCGATTCAGATCACCGTCACCGGCGCTTATCACGATCTCGCGACCTTCGTCAGCGGCGTGGCCGGGCTGCCGCGCATCGTCACCCTGCATGATTTCGAACTCGCTCCTGCCGATAAAGAAGGCGGGCCGAAGCTGCGCATGAGCATCCTTGCCAAGACCTACCGCTATAACGACAAGGGGCTGCAGAAATGACCCCGATTCGTTGTATCGCGTTGGCGATGACGCTGCTCGCGTTGAACGGTTGTGGTGGCAATGACGACTTCAGCGATCTCGACGCTTACATGAACGAAGTGCGCCTGCGCCCGGCGGGCAAGATTGAACCAACCCCGACATTCCGGTCTTACCCAACATTCACTTACAGCGCGGCCAACCTGCGCAGTCCGTTCTCGCGACAGGTGCGCGTTGATCTGGCCGGGCAGAAACATGGCTCACGCAACGTCAAGCCCGACCCCAACCGGGTCAAGCAATACCTCGAAGGTTTCAACATCGAGCAGTTCGAGATGGTCGGCACGATTGCCAATGCTTCCGGCTCCTTCGCGCTGCTGCGCGGTGCTGGCGGCGTGCATCGGTTGAAAGTCGGCGATTACCTGGGGCGCAACGACGGTCGCATCGTCGCCATCAGTGCCACCCAGGTCGATGTGGTCGAGATCGTTCCCGACGGCGAAGGCGCCTGGCTGGAGCGTCCGCGCACCATTCCTTTGAAAGAGCACTCATAGTGGAAGTCGAACAATGAACAGGATTTTCTCCACCCTCGGTTTTTCGCTATGGATAGCGCTGATGTCGCCGATGGTACTCGCGGCCAATCTGAAAACGCTGGATGTGGCAGCGTTGCCGGGTGATCGCGTCGAGCTGAAGTTGTCGTTCGACGGCCCGCCGCCGCAAGCCAAGGGCTACACCACTGAGTCACCGGCGCGAATTGCACTGGATCTGCCCGGTGTCGCCAGTCAGTTGGCCAGCAAGAATCTTGATCTGGGCAGTGGTAATGCGCGCACGGCCACGGTGGTCGAGGCCAAGGAGCGGACTCGGCTGATTGTCAGTCTCACGCAACTGGCGCCTTACACCACGCGGGTCGAAGGCAATAACCTGTTCGTGGTGGTTGGTCAGGGCGCACCGGCAGCGGCGCCGCGTCCTGCTGCCGTCGCACCTCGTGCTACCGCTAAAGCGCCTGCACCCGCCAAGGCCTTTGTGCCGAAAAACCGGGCGATTCGCGGTGTGGACTTCCAGCGCGGTACGGCAGGTGAAGGCAATGTCGTCATCGATCTGTCCGACCCGACCATTGCCCCGGATATTCAGGAACATGACGGCAAGATCATCCTCAGCTTTGCCCGCACGCAGCTGCCGGACAAGCTGCGGGTACGCCTCGACGTCAAGGATTTCGCCACCCCGGTGCAGTTCGTCAATGCCGGAGTGAGCGCTGAGCGCACGGTTATTACCGTTGAGCCCAGTGGTACTTACGAATACTCGACCTTCCAGACCGACAACAAGCTGACTGTCAGCATCCGCCCGATGACCGTCGATGACCTGCAAAAGCGTAACGCTGACCGTCAGGCTTACGTCGGCGAAAAGCTCTCGCTGAATTTCCAGGACATTGATGTGCGCTCGGTGCTGCAACTGATCGCCGACTTCACCAACCTCAATCTCGTCGCCAGCGACACGGTGCAGGGTGGCATTACCTTGCGCCTGCAAAACGTGCCGTGGGATCAGGCGCTGGATCTGGTGTTGAAAACCAAAGGCCTGGATAAACGCAAGATCGGCAACGTGCTGCTGGTGGCTCCCGCCGATGAAATCGCTGCCCGCGAGCGCCAGGAACTGGAGTCGCAGAAGCAGATCGCCGAGCTGGCGCCGTTGCGCCGTGAGCTGCTGCAAGTGAACTACGCGAAGGCGGCGGACATCGCCAAGCTGTTTCAGTCGGTGACCAGTGCTGAGGCGAAAATCGACGAACGCGGTTCGATTACAGTGGATGAGCGAACCAACAACATCATTGCCTACCAGACTCAGGATCGTCTCGACGAACTGCGGCGGATCGTGGCGCAACTGGATATTCCGGTGCGTCAGGTGATGATCGAAGCGCGAATTGTCGAAGCCAACGTCGATTATGACAAAAGCCTCGGCGTGCGCTGGGGCGGTTCGATCCAGAACAAGGGCAACTGGAACGCTTCCGGGGTCAACGGTTCATCGACGACCATCGGTACGCCAGGCAGCACCAGTACCAACTCACCGTTCGTCGACATGGGCACAGTGGGCAATACTTCAGGGATCGGCATCGCCTTCATCACCGACAACGTGCTGCTCGATCTCGAACTGACCGCGATGGAGAAGACCGGTAACGGCGAAATCGTCTCGCAGCCGAAGGTGGTCACCTCCGACAAGGAAACCGCAAAAATCCTCAAAGGCACCGAAATTCCGTATCAGGAAGCCAGCTCCAGCGGTGCAACCTCGGTGTCGTTCAAGGAGGCTTCGCTGTCGCTGGAAGTCACCCCGCAGATCACCCCGGACAACCGGATCATCATGGAGGTCAAGGTCACCAAGGACGAACCGGATTACCTGAACAAAGTGCAGGATGTGCCGCCGATCAAGAAAAACGAGGTCAACGCCAAGGTGCTGGTCAACGACGGCGAAACCATCGTGATTGGCGGTGTTTTCTCAAATACTCAAAGCAAGGTCGTAGATAAGGTGCCATTTCTTGGCGATGTGCCGTATCTTGGCCGCCTTTTCCGGCGTGATGTGGTTTCGGAGAAAAAATCCGAGCTGCTGGTATTTCTCACACCACGTATCATGAATAACCAGGCGATTGCTGTGAGTCGTTGATTCTGTGCGAAATTTGATTCTTGTAGGACCGATGGGTGCTGGCAAAAGCACCATCGGCCGGTTGCTGGCCAAAGAGCTGCGCCTGCCGTTCAAAGATTCCGACAAGGAAATTGAACTGCGCACGGGCGCCAATATCCCGTGGATCTTCGACAAGGAAGGCGAACCCGGCTTTCGCGACCGTGAGCAGGCGATGATTGCCGAGCTGTGCGCGTTCGATGGCGTGGTGTTGGCGACCGGCGGTGGCGCAGTCATGCGCGATGCCAATCGCAAGGCCCTGCATGAGGGGGGGCGAGTGGTGTATCTGCACGCCTCCGTGGAACAGCAGGTCGGCCGCACTTCGCGTGACCGCAATCGACCGTTGCTGCGCACCGCCAATCCGGAGAAAACCCTGCGTGACCTGCTGGCGATCCGCGATCCGCTGTATCGGGAAATCGCCGATCTGGTGGTGGAAACCGACGAACGGCCGCCACGCATGGTGGTACTCGACATTCTCGATCGTCTGGCGCAACTTCCTCCCCGTTAAAGCAGCGCTCGAAATGCGCTATCCTCGGCGTCCTGTCACAGCCCGTCGAGGTTGTGGCGGATGGCGTGCAAGCGGCGTCATACCCGCTATAGGCCGCAGATAACCAATAATTCAGGGCAGGACGCCTGCTTCCATCTTCACTGTGGGGACACATGCAGACACTCAAGGTCGATCTAGGCGAGCGCAGCTACCCGATTCATATTGGCGAAGGTTTGTTGGATCAGCCCGAGTTGCTGGCACCGCATATCCATGGGCGGCAGGTGGCAATCATCTCCAACGAGACCGTTGCGCCGCTCTATCTTGAGCGTCTGACTCGCAGCCTGGCGCAGTTCTCGGTGATCTCCGTGGTGTTGCCGGACGGCGAAGCCTTCAAGAACTGGGAAACCCTGCAACTGATCTTCGACGGTCTGCTGACCGCCCGTCATGACCGCCGCACCACCGTGATCGCCCTCGGCGGCGGGGTGATCGGCGACATGGCCGGCTTCGCCGCTGCCTGCTACCAGCGCGGTGTCGACTTTATCCAGATCCCTACGACGTTGCTGTCCCAGGTCGATTCGTCGGTGGGCGGCAAGACCGGCATCAACCATCCGTTGGGCAAGAACATGGTCGGCGCGTTCTATCAGCCGAACGTGGTGCTGATCGATACGGCGTCCCTGAAAACCCTGCCAGAGCGCGAGCTGTCCGCCGGTCTGGCCGAAGTCATCAAGTACGGTCTGATCTGTGACGAGCCGTTCCTGACCTGGCTCGAAGAAAACGTCGATGCCCTGCGTGGGCTGGATCAGAAAGCCCTGACTTACGCGATCGAGCGCTCCTGCGCAGCCAAGGCTGCGGTGGTCGGCGCCGATGAGAAGGAAACCGGCGTACGTGCCACGCTCAACCTTGGCCACACCTTCGGCCACGCCATCGAGACCCACATGGGCTATGGTGTCTGGTTGCACGGCGAAGCAGTGGCGGCTGGCACCGTGATGGCGCTGGAAATGTCCGCGCGTCTCGGCTGGATCAGCGAGCAGGAGCGTGATCGCGGTATTCGTCTGTTCCAGCGTGCCGGTCTGCCGGTGGTGCCGCCGACGGAAATGAACGAAGCCGATTTTCTTCAACACATGGCAATCGACAAAAAAGTGATCGACGGTCGTCTGCGCCTGGTGCTGCTGCGCCGGATGGGCGAAGCGGTAGTGACCGACGATTATCCGAAAGAGGTTCTACAGGCCACGCTGGGAGCGGATTACCGCGCCCTGGCTCAGCTTAAAGGTTAATAAGATTCCGATGACTAGTTTGCATGCCGACGAGGCGTTCCTCGGCCATTTCCAGTTAAGTCACGACCCGTTCGCGCCACGCGTGCCGGGCTTCAAGTTCTTCCCGGCCCAGCGCAAACCGGTACTGGGTCAACTGCACCATCTGGCGCGTTACAGCCAGTTGCTGCTGGTGGTCACCGGGCCGCAGGGCAGTGGCAAGACGTTGTTGCGTCAGGCGCTGGTCGCCAGCACCAACAAACAGTCGGTGCAGAGCGTGGTGGTTTCCGCCCGTGGTGCCGGTGATGCCGCTGGCGTGCTGCGCCAGGTTGCGCAGGCACTGAACGTCGCTCAGGCCGAAGTTGGCGCGATTCTGGATCAAGTGGTGCAACTCGCGCTGACCGGCCAGGAAGTCTATCTGTTGGTGGATGACGCCGAGCAGCTCGATGAATCCGCCCTCGAAGCGCTGATGGCACTGGGTGCCGGCGCACCGGAAGGTCGCCCGCACGTGTTCCTGTTCGGTGAATCGTCGCTGATCGCTCAGCTCGAGGCTTTGCACCTTGAGGAAGAGCGTTTTCACGTCATCGAATTACAGCCTTACACCGAAGAAGAAACGCGCGAATATCTCGACCAACGGCTCGAAGGCGCCGGCCGGGGTGTCGAACTTTTCAGCGCAGATCAGATCTCTGATATTCACGAAAGTGCCGAGGGTTGGCCGGGCAACATCAACCAGGTCGCTCGCGATGCTCTGATCGAAGTCATGATTGCCAGCCGCTCAGCGGTCAAGCGTCCAAGTATGGGGTTCAACATGCCGAAGAAACACGTATTGGCGATTTCCGCCGTCGTTGTGGTCGCGGTCGCTGCCGCCTGGCTGATGCCGGGTCGCAACAAGGCGCCGACCACCGGTGCACCGGCCAATGAACAGGCACAGTTGCCATTGGGCCAGGGCGCAGCCAATGGCGGCGCACCGAACGTCGAGTTCGCCGGTAATACACAGCCGATGCCGCTGCCGCTGGTCGGCAACTCGCAACCGGTAATGCGCGGTCCGTTGGCCGAAGCGGCCGGTGGCATTACCGAAGGCGACGATGGGGTGCCGCTGGAAGGTTCCAGCGATACCCCGCCGACCGTCACCACTTCCGCACCGCCTGCGGGCGTTCCGGCCGGCCCTGCGCCGACACCGGTTCCGTTGCCAGCGGCCAAGCCGACGCCGGCGCCGACGCAAGTTGCCACCGCCAAGCCTGCTCCGGCAGCGCCTGCAGCGAAACCGGCTCCGGCACCAGCCAAGCCAGTCGCTGCTGCCAAACCGGCCGAGAAGCCGGTGACCGTCGCCAAGGCTGCTGGTGGCAGCTGGTACGCCGGCCAGCCGACCGGCAACTATGTGGTGCAGATCCTCGGCACCAGCTCCGAAGCCGCTGCGCAAAACTTCGTCAAAGAGCAGGGCGGCGAGTACCGTTATTTCAAGAAAGTTCTCAACGGCAAACCGCTTTACGTGATCACCTACGGCAACTTCGCCAATCGTGATGCAGCCGTTTCTGCCATCAAGGCCTTGCCAGCGAAGGTTCAGGCTGGTAAACCTTGGCCTCGCACTGTCGCCAGCGTCCAACAGGAACTGGCAACAACTCGCTGAAGATTCGGCGGCCTTACCCAGGCCGCCTCTCCAAGCACCTCAAAATTTCTACGAGTGCGCGCTTCCTTCCAGGTCGCGTGCCTTGTGGTGTCTGCGTCACAGTAGTCTTTGAGTCGTTGCGGTCAAAATTAAAAAAGTTTTGACTAGCACAGCAGATCGCTTTAAACCTTTCACAAATGCGACATGAATTTGCGACATTTCGTCGTCAAATTTGTGAGCCTCTGTGTCGCTGTGTACAATGACCACCCTTTTGCCCCTGCTAAGCCGGCGTACGTTCGGCGCGGGATGCAAGTGGTTGAATTGAAAAGAAATTTGCCTCGAAAAGAGGCAGCCTGGTGAGAAAGTGTCTATGAAAGCAGGTCTGTACCAACCAGATGAATTCAAGGATAACTGCGGTTTCGGCCTGATAGCCCATATGCAGGGCGAGCCCAGTCATACCCTTTTGCAAACGGCCATCGAGGCCCTGACCTGCATGACCCACCGCGGTGGGATTAATGCCGACGGCAAGACCGGTGACGGTTGCGGTCTGCTGATTCAAAAACCTGACGCGTTCCTGCGAGCCATTGCCCAGGAAACCTTCAGCGTCGAGCTGCCCAAGCAATATGCAGTGGGCATGGTCTTCTTCAACCAGGATCCGGCCAAGGCCGAAGCCGCTCGCGAGAACATGAACCGCGAGATCCTCGCTGAAGGCCTGCAACTGATCGGCTGGCGCAAAGTGCCCATCGACACCAGCGTCCTCGGCCGTCTGGCTCTCGAGCGCCTGCCGCAGATCGAGCAGGTGTACATCGGCGGTGAAGGCCTGAGCGATCAGGACATGGCCGTGAAGCTGTTCAGTGCGCGTCGTCGTTCGTCGGTGGCCAACGCCGTCGACTCCGACCATTACATCTGCAGCTTCTCGCACAAGACCATCATCTATAAAGGCCTGATGATGCCGGCCGATCTGGCCGCATTTTATCCAGACCTGAGTGACGAGCGCCTGCAAACCGCGATCTGCGTGTTCCACCAGCGCTTCTCCACCAACACCCTGCCGAAATGGCCGCTGGCTCAGCCATTCCGCTTCCTCGCCCACAACGGCGAGATCAACACCATCACCGGTAACCGCAACTGGGCACAGGCCCGTCGGACCAAGTTCAGCAATGATCTGATGGATCTGGAAGAACTCGGCCCGCTGGTCAACCGTGTCGGCTCCGACTCCTCGAGCATGGACAACATGCTCGAACTGATGGTCACCGGTGGCATCGACCTGTTCCGTGGCGTGCGGATGATCATTCCGCCGGCGTGGCAGAACGTCGAAACCATGGACCCGGATCTGCGTGCGTTCTACGAGTACAACTCGATGCACATGGAGCCGTGGGACGGCCCGGCCGGCGTGGTGATGACCGACGGTCGTTACGCGGTGTGCCTGCTCGACCGTAACGGTCTGCGCCCGGCGCGCTGGGTCACCACCACCAACGGTTTCATCACCCTCGCCTCGGAAATCGGTGTGTGGGACTACAAGCCTGAAGACGTGATTGCCAAAGGCCGTGTCGGCCCTGGGCAGATCTTCGCCGTGGACACCGAAACCGGGCAGATCCTCGACACCGATGCGATCGACAACCGTCTGAAATCCCGTCATCCATACAAGCAATGGCTGCGCAAGAATGCCCTGCGCATTCAGGCGACCATGGAAGACAACGACCACGGTTCGGCGTTTTACGACGTCGATCAGCTCAAGCAATACATGAAGATGTATCAGGTCACGTTCGAAGAGCGCGATCAGGTCCTGCGCCCACTCGGCGAGCAAGGCTACGAAGCCGTTGGTTCGATGGGCGACGACACACCGATGGCTGTGCTGTCCCAGCGCGTGCGTACGCCGTACGACTATTTCCGTCAGCAGTTCGCGCAGGTCACCAACCCGCCGATCGACCCGCTGCGTGAAGCGATCGTGATGTCGCTGGAAATCTGCCTCGGTGCCGAGCGCAACATTTTCCAGGAGTCGCCGGAACACGCCTCGCGCGTGATCCTCAGCTCGCCGGTGATCTCGCCGGCCAAGTGGCGCTCGCTGATGAACCTCGACCGTCCGGGTTTCGAGCGGCAGATCATCGACCTCAACTACGACGAAAGCGTCGGCCTCGAAGCGGCAATCCGCAACGTTGCCGATCAGGCTGAAGAGGCCGTGCGCGCCGGTCGCACCCAAATCGTTCTGAGCGACCGTCATATCGCCCCGGGCAAGCTGCCGATCCACGCTTCACTGGCGACCGGTGCCGTGCACCACCGCCTGACCGAAAAAGGCCTGCGTTGCGACTCCAACATCCTCGTTGAAACCGCGACCGCCCGTGACCCGCATCACTTTGCGGTGCTGATCGGTTTCGGCGCCTCGGCGGTCTATCCGTTCCTGGCCTACGAAGTGCTGGGCGACCTGATCCGTACCGGTGAAGTGCTGGGCGACCTCTATGAGGTGTTCAAGAACTACCGCAAAGGCATCACCAAAGGTCTGCTGAAGATCCTGTCGAAGATGGGCATTTCGACCATCGCTTCCTACCGCGGAGCACAATTGTTCGAAGCGATCGGCCTGTCCGAAGAAGTCTGCGATCTGAGCTTCCGTGGCGTGCCGAGCCGCATCAAGGGTGCGCGTTTCGTCGACATCGAAGCCGAGCAGAAAGCACTGGCCACCGAAGCCTGGAGTCCGCGCAAGCCGATCCAGCAGGGCGGTCTGCTGAAGTTCGTCCACGGTGGCGAATATCACGCGTACAACCCGGACGTGGTCAACACTTTGCAAGCCGCCGTGCAGCAGGGCGACTACGCCAAGTTCAAGGAATACACCTCGCTGGTGGACAACCGTCCGGTGTCGATGATCCGCGACCTGTTCAAGGTCAAGACCCTCGACACGCCGCTGGACATCAGTGAAATCGAGCCGCTGGAATCGGTGCTCAAGCGCTTTGACTCCGCCGGTATCTCGCTGGGCGCACTGTCGCCGGAAGCTCACGAAGCCTTGGCCGAAGCCATGAACCGCCTCGGTGCGCGTTCCAACTCCGGCGAAGGCGGTGAAGACCCTGCGCGTTACGGCACCATCAAGAGCTCGAAAATCAAGCAGGTCGCGACTGGCCGTTTCGGCGTAACGCCGGAATACCTGGTCAACGCCGAAGTGCTGCAGATCAAGGTCGCGCAAGGCGCCAAGCCGGGGGAGGGCGGGCAACTGCCGGGCGGTAAGGTCAACGGGCTGATCGCCAAGCTGCGTTATGCAGTGCCGGGCGTAACCCTGATTTCGCCGCCGCCGCACCACGACATCTACTCGATCGAAGACTTGTCGCAGCTGATTTTCGACCTGAAGCAGGTCAACCCGAAGGCCCTGGTTTCGGTGAAGCTGGTGGCTGAAGCGGGCGTCGGCACCATCGCCGCCGGTGTGGCCAAGGCCTATGCGGACTTGATCACCATTTCCGGTTACGACGGTGGTACCGGTGCTTCGCCGCTGACCTCGATCAAATACGCTGGCGCACCGTGGGAACTCGGCCTCGCCGAAACTCACCAGACCCTGCGCGGCAACGACCTGCGCGGCAAAGTCCGGGTGCAGACCGACGGCGGCCTGAAAACCGGCCTCGACGTGATCAAGGCAGCAATCCTCGGCGCTGAAAGCTTCGGCTTCGGTACCGCGCCAATGATCGCGCTGGGTTGCAAATACCTGCGTATCTGCCACCTGAACAACTGCGCCACCGGCGTTGCGACGCAGAACGAGAAGCTGCGCAAGGATCACTACATCGGTACCGTCGACATGGTGGTGAACTTCTTCACCTACGTCGCCGAAGAAACCCGTGAGTGGCTGGCCAAGCTCGGCGTGCGCTCCCTCGAGGAGCTGATCGGTCGCACCGATCTGCTGGAAATCCTCGAAGGCCAGACCGCCAAGCAGAACCACCTCGATCTGACGCCGCTGTTGGGCAGCGATCACATTCCGGCGGACAAACCGCAGTTCTGTGGCGTTGAGCGCAACCCGCCGTTCGACCAAGGCCTGCTGGCCGAGAAAATGGTCGAGATGGCCTCGTCGGCGATCAACGACCTCAGCGGCGCCGAGTTCGATCTGGACATCTGCAACTGCGACCGTTCGATCGGCGCGCGGATCTCCGGCGAAATCGCTCGCAAGCACGGCAACCAGGGCATGGCGAAAGCGCCAATCACCTTCCGCTTCAAAGGCACTGCCGGGCAGAGCTTCGGCGTGTGGAACGCCGGCGGTCTGAACATGTACCTCGAAGGCGACGCCAACGACTACGTCGGCAAAGGCATGACCGGTGGCAAGCTGACCATCGTGCCGCCGAAGGGCAGCGTTTACAAAACTCAGGACAGCGCCATCATCGGCAACACCTGCCTGTACGGCGCCACAGGCGGCAAGCTGTTCGCCGCCGGCACCGCAGGCGAACGTTTCGCCGTGCGCAACTCCGGTGCCCACACGGTTGTGGAAGGCACTGGCGATCACTGCTGTGAGTACATGACCGGTGGTTTCGTCTGCGTTCTGGGCAAGACCGGTTACAACTTCGGCTCTGGCATGACCGGTGGTTTCGCCTACGTGCTCGATCAGGACAACACCTTCGTTGACCGGGTCAACCACGAACTGGTGGAAATCCAGCGGATCAGCGGCGAGGCGATGGAAGCCTATCGCAGCCACCTGCAAAACGTGCTGAACGAGTACGTCGCGGAAACCGACAGCGAGTGGGGTCGTGAACTCGCCGAAAACCTCGATGACTACTTGCGCCGTTTCTGGCTGGTCAAGCCCAAGGCTGCCAACCTGAAATCGTTGCTTTCCAGCACTCGTGCCAACCCGCAGTGATATGCGCCTGAAGAGTTTGATGAGGTTTTAACAATGGCTGAACGTCTGAATAACGACTTCCAGTTCATCGATGTCGGGCGCAAAGATCCGAAGAAGAAACTGTTGCGTCAACGCAAGAAAGAGTTCGTCGAAATCTACGAACCGTTCAAACCCCAGCAGTCGGCCGATCAGGCCCACCGCTGTCTGGGTTGCGGCAACCCGTACTGCGAATGGAAGTGCCCGGTGCACAACTTCATTCCCAACTGGTTGAAGCTGGTGGCCGAGGGCAACATCCTTCAGGCCGCCGAGCTGTCGCACCAGACCAACACCTTGCCGGAAGTCTGCGGCCGCGTGTGCCCGCAAGATCGCCTGTGCGAAGGTGCCTGCACCCTCAACGACGGTTTTGGCGCGGTGACCATCGGTTCGGTCGAGAAGTACATCACCGACACCGCGTTCGCCATGGGCTGGCGCCCGGACATGTCCAAGGTCAAGCCGACCGGCAAGCGCGTGGCGATCATCGGTGCCGGCCCGGCGGGCCTGGGTTGTGCCGATGTGCTGGTGCGCGGTGGCGTGACCCCGGTGGTGTTCGACAAGAACCCGGAAATCGGCGGTCTGCTGACCTTCGGCATCCCCGAGTTCAAGCTGGAAAAGACCGTGCTGAGCAATCGCCGCGAAGTCTTCACCGGCATGGGCATCGAGTTCCGTCTCAACACCGAAGTCGGCAAAGACGTGACCATGGAACAACTGCTCGCCGAATACGATGCAGTGTTCATGGGCATGGGCACCTACACCTACATGAAGGGCGGTTTTGCCGGTGAGGACCTGCCGGGCGTTTATGACGCACTGGACTTCCTCATTGCCAACGTCAATCGCAACCTGGGCTTTGAAAAGTCGCCGGAAGATTTCGTCGACATGAAAGGCAAGAAGGTTGTGGTACTCGGCGGCGGCGACACGGCGATGGACTGCAACCGCACGTCGATCCGTCAGGGCGCCAAGTCGGTGACCTGCGCTTATCGTCGTGACGAAGCGAACATGCCCGGCTCGCGCAAAGAGGTGAAGAACGCCAAGGAAGAAGGCGTGAAATTCCTCTACAACCGCCAACCGATCGCCATCGTCGGCGAAGACAAGGTTGAAGGCGTGAAAGTGGTCGAGACCCGTCTCGGCGAACCGGACGCCCGAGGCCGCCGCAGCCCTGAACCGATCCCGGGTTCCGAAGAGATCATCCCGGCCGACGCCGTGGTCATCGCTTTCGGTTTCCGCCCGAGCCCGGCGCCGTGGTTCGAACAGTTCGAAATCCAGACCGACAGCCAGGGCCGCGTCGTTGCGCCTGAGCAAGGTCAGTACAAGCATCAGACCAGCAACCCGAAAATCTTTGCCGGTGGCGACATGGTGCGCGGTTCCGACCTGGTGGTGACGGCCATCTTCGAAGGCCGCAATGCCGCCGAAGGGATCCTCGATTACCTGGGCGTCTAAACAAGCGACGCAATTCCCTGTAGGAGTGAGCCTGCTCGCGATGACGGTAGATCAGTCACCTGATGCATTGACTGAAGCACCGCTATCGCGAGCAGGCTCACTCCTACAGTTGTTTTGTGGTGCTGCAAATTCTGCATTCCAGCGCAATAAATTGACCCGATAGACAAAAGGCTGACCTGCATCCGTGCCTTTTGCGTCGCGCTCTGAGAAAATGCCCGCACTTTTTTTCCGGATGCCGACATGACTGCCCTGAAGAACGACCGTTTCCTCCGCGCCCTGCTCAAGCAACCCGTTGACGTCACCCCGGTGTGGATGATGCGCCAGGCCGGCCGCTACCTGCCGGAATACCGCGCCAGCCGCGCCCAGGCCGGTGATTTCATGAGCCTGTGCATGAATCCGGAATTCGCCTGCGAAGTCACCATGCAACCGCTCGACCGCTATCCACAACTGGACGCGGCGATCCTGTTTTCCGACATCCTCACCATCCCCGATGCCATGGGCCAGGGCCTGTACTTCGAGACCGGTGAAGGTCCGCGCTTCAAGAAAGTCGTCAGCACCCTCGCTGACATCGAAGCCTTGCCAATCCCGGATCCGCACAAAGACCTCGGCTATGTGATGGACGCAGTCAGCACCATCCGTCGCGAGCTCAACGGTCGTGTGCCGCTGATCGGTTTCTCCGGCAGCCCGTGGACCCTGGCGACCTACATGGTTGAAGGCGGCTCGTCGAAAGACTTCCGCAAGACCAAAGCGATGCTCTACGACAACCCGCAAGCCATGCACCTGCTGCTGGATAAACTGGCGCAGTCGGTGACCTCGTACCTCAACGGCCAGATCATGGCCGGCGCGCAAGCGGTGCAGATCTTCGATACCTGGGGTGGCAACCTGTCGGCGGCGGCGTATCAGGAGTTCTCGCTGGCCTACATGAAGAAAATCGTCAGCGGCCTGATCCGCGAACACGACGGGCGCAAAGTACCGGTGATCCTCTTCACCAAAAACGGCGGCCTGTGGCTGGAAAGCATCGCCGACGCTGGCGCCGACGCCTTGGGTCTGGACTGGACCTGCGACATCGGCAACGCCCGCGCCCGCGTTGGCGACAAGGTTGCCCTGCAAGGCAACATGGACCCGACCGTGCTCTACGCCAAACCGGAAGCGATCCGCACCGAAGTCGGGCGTATTCTGGCCAGCTACGGCAAGGGCAGTGGGCATGTATTCAACCTCGGCCATGGCATCACGCCTGAGGTTGATCCGGAGCATGCCGGTGCGTTCCTGCGCGCGGTGCATGAACTGTCGGCGCAGTATCACGAGTAAGATTTTGACACTACCGCCCGGATGCAATGTTCGGGCGGTAATTGATTTTTGTATGTTTAAGTTGAAAGTTCAATATCCCGTGTTCGTGTAAAGATTGTTTACTTTGTGCAGTTTCTGTTAATGGTTTTCTCGTTGACGTTGATAATTCAGAGCCTTGTAATGGCGCCACTTGTTTATCAGGATGGTTGCAATGAAAGGGGTTGGATATTCGCGTCTCCAGATTGCTTTGCACTGGATATCTGCGGCAGTAATTTTATGGGCTCTGTTGTCTGGATTTTATGTATCAGTCATTGAAGTTGCACCGGAAACAAAATCCACGGTCGGATTTATAAATGTTTCGGTGACAGCTTTATTTATTCCGGTATTTATACTGAGATTGTATGTTTCTGTCAGCGGCTCGCACACCACTTGCGAGGTGGACAGGCCCTTTATGGAGCGTCTGGCGAGCTGGGTGCATAAGTCTATTTATCTGATGACGGCGGTTGTCTTGCTCACAGGAATATTAATGATGGATCGACCGATCAATATATTTGATCTGGTTCTTATTCCGGCACCGCTGAACGATCTACAGTGGATTGAACGGTTCTTCGTCATCCATGTCTGGGCATGCGTGACGTTACTGGTCCAAGTAGCGCTACACATCGCAGCCGTTATCAAGCACGAAATGTGTGGGCGCCGAATCCTGAAAAAAATGCTGTTCTAACTCAAGCGGGAGCGCTGCCACCGAGGGGCGGCAACTTCGCTAGTTTCAACGCCACCAACAGTGCGATCAGCAACAGAGAGCCGATAAACAGGCCGATGCCATTCCACCCGCCGAGATGCCAGAACACCCCGCCAGCCGTGCCGGCAATACTCGACCCGGCGTAATAGCTGAACAAATACAACGACGACGCCTGGCCCTTGGCCTTGGTCGCGCGGCGGCCGATCCAGCTACTCGCCACCGAATGCGCGCCAAAGAAGCCAAAGGTGAAAATCAACATGCCGACAATCACCAGCAACAGCGGCGTAAACATCGTCAGCGCAAGGCCGGCGAACATCAGCGCAATCGTCGCCCACAGCACTTTGCGTCGCCCCAGTTTGTCCGCCAGCGAACCGATCTTCGCCGAGCTGTAAATCCCCGACAGATACACCACCGACAGCAAACCCACGAACACCTGATCGAGGTTGTACGGCGCCGCCAGCAAGCGATAACCGATGTAGTTGAACAGCGTGACAAACGCGCCCATCAACACGAACGCTTCAAGAAACAGCAACGGCAGACCGGCATCGCGAAAGTGCATGGTGAAGCCGTCGAGCAGGCTGCGCGGGTGCAGTGAGCGTGAACGGAAGTTGCGCGATTCGGGGAGGATCTTCCAGAACACCGCGGCGGCAATCATCGCCAGACCACCGATCACCAGCATCGCCGTGTGCCAGCTGACGAAGTCGATCAGCACGCCGGTGATCAAGCGCCCGCTCATCCCGCCAATCGCGTTGCCGCCGATGTACAAACCCATCGCCAGACCGATGTGTTGCGGATGGATCTCTTCGCTCAGATAAGTCATCGCTACCGCCGCCAGCCCGCTCAGCGACAGTCCGATCAGCGCGCGCATGATCAGCACGCCTTCCCAGCTCGGCATCATCGCGCTGGCCATGGTGCACAGCGCCGCTGCGAAAAGAGCAGTCACCATCACCGGTTTGCGCCCGACCCGATCGGAAATCGGCCCGGTGATCAACAGGCCGATAGCGAGCATGCCGGTGGCCACCGAGAGGATCAGGCTGCTCTGCGCCGCATTGATCCCGTACTCGTGGGACAGCAGCGGCATCATCGGCTGCACGCAGTAGAGCAGGGCAAACGTCGCGAAGCCGCCGCTGAACAGCGCCAGCACCGTGCGCATGAACATCGGCGTGCCTTTTTCGATGTAGATCTCTTGCAGCTCGGCGACGACATCGTCCGCCGCAGCAGGCGGGACTTCATGGGCAAGGGGCGCGACAGCAGTTTTCACTTCAGACCTCGGAGGGCACGGCCAGGCAGGCAATGAAAAAATCATATAGCTGGCTAATGTTTCTATCCAATATATTGTTCGACCTGTTTGATAGCTTTAACGACCTAATGGGGTTTCCATGGAATTGCGTCATCTGCGCTACTTCATCGCCGTCGCCGAAGAGCTGCATTTTGGCCGCGCCGCACAGGTGCTGGGGATTTCTCAGCCACCGCTGAGCCAGCAGATTCAGGCGCTGGAGCAAGAGGTTGGCGCGCGGCTGTTTGAACGGACCAATCGTCGGGTCGAGCTGAGTGAGGCCGGGCGGTTGTTTCTCGAAGAGGCGCGGCTGGTGCTGGCGCAGGTCGACAAAGCGGCGGACGTCGCCCGGCGTGCGCAGCTCGGTGAACTGGGCGAGTTGAAGATTGGTTTCACCTCGTCGGCACCGTTCAACTCAACTATTCCCCAGGCAATCTTTGCCTTTCGTCAGCGTTTTCCGGCGGTGCACCTCAACCTTCGCGAGATGAGTAGCACGCAAGTTGCCGAGGGCCTGGTGGATGAGTCGATCGAGGTTGGCATCATGCGCCCGCTGGGTTTGCCGGATTCGCTGAGTGTGGTGGAGTTGATGCGTGAGCCGCTGGTCGCCGTGCTCGGTTCCAAGCATCCATTGGCGCAGGGCAGTGAAGAAGGGCTGTTCCTCTCGGCGCTGGCGCTGGAGCCCTTCGTGTTCTTTCCGCGCAGTTACGGCAGCGGGCTGTATGCGCAATTGCTGAGTCTGGCGCGCGATGCCGGGTTCAGCCCGCACTTCGCCCAAGAGGCGGGGGAGGCGATGACCATCATCGGTCTGGTCGCAGCGGGGTTGGGGGTTTCGGTGTTGCCGGCGTCCTATCAGCGGATGCGTATCGACGGCGTGGTCTACCGACCGTTGCTCGATCCGGAAGCGGTGTCGGCGGTGTGGCTGGTGCAGCGCAAGGATCAGAAATCGCCGATGGCCAAGGCTTTCGTAGATTTGCTCACGCGCAAAGTCGAACCTTCAAAGGCGTGATTGCTGCGCAATCAAATCGCGAGCAGGCTCACTCCCACAGGGGAACGCATTCCAAGGTGGGAGCGAGCCTGCTCGCGAAGGCGTCGGCCCAAACATCACAGATTTCAGGGCAACCGCACCAAATCCCCCTTCAACGCCACCCGCGTGACGAAAATCCCCGCCCGGCACTCGTACGTATTCAAATCCTTGCGCACATGCTGGTCGTAGTAACTGACGATATTGACCACCGCATTCGCCCCGACCCGCTTGGCATCGGCCTGCAATTTGATCAGATTCGACTGCAAAACCCACTCGCAGGAGTCGTGATCACTCTTGTTGGATCCATTGGTTTTCAGATCACTGACCACTCCACGGCGCAACAACTGCTGAGTCCCCTGCGGCCCATTACCGAACAGATAAAACTTCACACTGCCATCCAGCCGCCCGGCGCGAATCGCGTCCGACAGCACGGTTTCGAAGGGCATATACATGAGATTGGTGGCGTGGCTGGCGCTGGGCAGTAGCGCGAAAAGCGCAGCGGCGATCAGGGCTTTCACTTGCATGGTCATCTCCTTGACGTAGCGATGAACATTCGCTGATTCAAAGAGTGTAGACACCGTACATCTGCTACAGAGAAAAGAGTGTGGAGTGTGTGTAGCTCAAAGGCTACACTTCGGCGATGACTGAGATTCTTCGAAGTTCCACATTTTCCAGCTGGCTTTTAAAGTTGGCTGATAGTCGCGCCAGGATGCGTATTCAGGTGCGAATTGATCGTATGGCTGACGGAAATTTTGGCGATGTCAAAGCTATCGGTGAAGGGCTCAGCGAAGTCAGAATTGACTATGGCCCCGGATATCGAGTCTATTTCATGCAACAAGGTCGGCAAGTGGTCATCCTCCTTTGCGGCGGAGACAAGAGCAGCCAACCCCGAGACATCAAGCAAGCCAGGCTCATCGCGGAGTCCTGGCAGGAGCAAAACCCATGACCGAAAAATTCACTCGTTGGGACTCAGCCGAGTACCTCAAGACAGAAGAGGACATGGCTAACTATCTGGACGCCTGCATGGAGGAGGCTGGAGATGACCCGGCTTTTATCGCCAAGGCACTTGGCACCATAGCGAGAGCGCGAGGCATGACTCAGGTCGCACGTGACGCAGGGTTGTCCCGAGAGAGCCTCTACCGCGCACTATCAGGTGAAGGAAACCCCGAGTTCGGAACAATCCTGAAAGTGGTGAAGGCGTTAGGATTGAAGTTACACGCCAGTACTTGATCCGGGCTGAATGACAAAGGGCGCCGAATGGCGCCCTTTGTCGTTTCTACAATCCCATCAATCCACGTGCGCCAGATCCCCGCGCAACGCCACACTCGACACCACCAGCCCGGCACGGCACTGGAATTTTTCGGTGTCTTTGTACAGATCACGCTGGTCGACGCTGGCGATGTTGATCACCGCATTGGCGTCAGCTTTTTTTGCGGCGTTCTGCAGAGTCGCCAAGGCCGATTGCAGGGCCCAGAAGCAGGCGTCCTCGTCGGATTTGTTCGAGCCGTTGGTTTTGCGACTGCTGCTCACGGTGTCGAGTTTGCGTACCTGTTTTGGCAGCGTTTCGCCGGCCAGGTAGAACTTCACGCTGCCGTCGAGCAGGCCGGCATCGGTGGCGCGTTTGACGCCTTCACGGAAGCTCAGGTAAGTCGGCTCGTCAGCGCCCTGTTTGATGATGCCGAGGTTGTTGACGGCTTCGATGTCCGGGTTGATCGACAGCTCTTTGAGCACGTTGTCGCGCAGGCGGTTGACCCAGCGGTTGTAGTTGCCGTGGATCTTGCCGTCCTTGGCGTCGAGGCCGTAGCTGCTGCGGTAGTCGATTTCGAACGAGGTCGGGGTGAACGGAATATCGACTTCGGCGTGATGGCGACCGCGCACGGTGATCGCCGCTTTGATCATGCCCGGACGTACCGATTGCACGACCCATTGGCGATCGTTCAGCGCAGTGACGATGGCGCGGCTCATCTGTTGCTGGGTGAAACCGAGGTTGGGCGAGAACTCTTCCTTGGCGTTGTAAACCGGTTTGCTGGTGCAACCGCCGAGCACAAAAGCCAGTGCCAACAGAGCGGCGATGCGGTGAAACTGAGTCATTCCCTTCACTCCAAACGTGTTGCGGTCAGTGCCAGCGGCGGAAAATCAACGAGGTATTGACGCCACCAAAAGCGAAATTGTTGTTCATCACGTAGTCGTGATGCATCTGGCGGAATTCGCCGCGCAGGTAATCGAGTTTGCCGCAGTGCGGATCGACCTCGTCGAGGTTGAACGTGTGCACGTACAGGTCGCGATTCATCATCTCGATGCTGAACCACGACTCCAGTGCGCCGCAGGCGCCGAGTGTGTGGCCGAGGAAGCTTTTCTGCGAACTGATCGGCATGCGCTCGCCGAACAAACTGCTGGTTGCCAGTGTTTCGGCAATGTCGCCCTGTTCTGTAGCGGTGCCGTGGCCATTGACGTAACCGATGGCGTCCGGCGTCAGGCCGGCGTCTTCCAGCGCCAGTTCCATTGCACGACGCATGGTCACTTGTTCCGGGCGCGTGGTGTGCTGGCCGTCGGCGTTGCTGCCGAAGCCGACGATCTCGGCGTGGATGTGCGCACCACGGGCGAGGGCGTGTTCCAGCTCTTCGAGCACGAGCATGCCGCCACCTTCACCGATCACCAGACCATCGCGGCCCTTGTCGTACGGGCGTGGACTGGTCTGTGGCGCATCGTTTTTCAGGCTGGTGGCGTAGAGCGCATCGAAGACCATGGCCTCGGTCGGGCACAGCTCTTCGGCGCCGCCGGCGAGCATCAACGGCAGGCGGCCGAATTTGATCGCCTCGTAGGCGTAACCGATGCCCTGACTGCCGCTGGTGCAGGCGCTGGACGTCGGGATCAAACGACCGGTGAGGCCAAAGAAGATGCTGATGTTGGCGGCGGTGGTGTGCGGCATCATCCGCACGTAGGAGTTGGCATTGAGGCCTTCGGCGACCGAGTTGAGCAGCATGTTGCCGAACGCTTTGATCTCGTCGGTGCTGCCGGTGGACGAGCCGCAAGCGACGCCCATCCGCCCATCCTTGATCGATTCGTCACCGAGCAAACCGGCGTCAGCCAGGGCGTTTTCTGCCGCACGAACCGCCAGCCGCGATACCCGGCCCATGCTGCGCAATTGCTTGCGCGTCCAGTGCGCCGGCACTGCAAAATCATCGATCGGCCCGGCCAGGCGCGTGTTGAGTTCGCTGAAGCGATCCCACTCGTCCATCCGGCGGATGCCGCTGCGGTTGGCCGCGAAATTGCCGGCGATGGTCTCCCAGTCGCTGCCCAGCGAGGTGATGCCGGCCATGCCGGTGACGACGACGCGCTTCATCAGCACAAGCCTCCGTTGACCGCCAGGACCTGGCGGGTGATGTACGAGGCTTCCGCCGACATCAGGAAATTCACCGCACTGGCGACCTCTTCCGGGGTGCCCATGCGTTGCGCGGGGATCATTTTCATCAATTCTTCCACCGGCACGTTTTCGTCGAGCATCGCCGTGTCGATCAGGCCCGGTGCGACGCAGTTAACGGTGATTTTGCGCTTGCCCAGCTCGATCGCCAACGCCTTTGCCGCGCCGATCACCCCGGCCTTGGAAGCGCTGTAGTTGACCTGGCCGCGGTTGCCGATCAGCCCCGACACCGAGGTGATGCAGACAATGCGACCCGCGGCGCGACGGCGGATCATCGGCATCATCACCGGGTGCAGCACGTTATAGAAACCGTCGAGGTTAGTGCGCAACACCACGTCCCAATCGTCGTCGCTCAGCGCCGGAAAGGCACCGTCGCGGGTCAGCCCTGCGTTCAACACCACGCCGTAATAGGCGCCATGGGTTTCGACGTCGGCTTCCAGAATGGTTTTGCAGGTTGCGCGATCGGCAACGTCGAATTGCAGGATCCGCGCCTTGCGCCCCAAGGCTTCGATTTCACCCTGAACGCTTTGCGCTTCGGTCACGCCGCTGCGGCAATGCAGGACGATATCGTGCCCGGCCTGCGCCAGACGCAAGGCAATGGCGCGGCCAATGCCACGGCTGGAGCCGGTGACCAGTACGGATTCAGTCATCGTTCGACTCCTGTGTCTGTTGCAGATATTGAGTGACCTGGGGTGGGCGGAACACGTTCAGCCGCGCGCTGGCATGGATGCCGGCGCCGTGGATATGACATTCGAATACGCCCATGCCGTTGTCGTCTTCCAGCGAACGCAGACCATGAATGGTCAGATCGCTACCGGCGGGGAACGCTTCGACGTTGCACTCGAACTTGCGTGTGCCGAGCAGGAACCCCAGCTCCACCGGATTGCCTTTGAGTCGCGCGTGGCAACCGGCAAACGCGGCGACGCTCTGTGCCATCAGTTCGACGCCGACCCATGCCGGCAGGCTGCCGTCGGGCAGGCTGAACAAGCCTTCGGGCTTGACAGTGAGGCGGGTGAAAATCTGCTCCTCGTCAAAGCTTGTGATGCTGTCGATCAGAATCATGTCGCCCGCGTGGGGCAGCAGTTCGGCGAGCGGCCAGGCCGTCATGGGGCGTCTCCGATAATCAGGCTGACGTTGTTGCCGCCGAAGGCAAACGAGTTGCTCATCAGGTAGCGGGGTGCAATGGACGTCAGGCGTTCGCTCGCGGTCACCCACTTCAGCGGCGGCAGCGCAGGATCGGGCTGAGCGTCCCAGACGTGTGGCGGCAAGGCGTGGTCGGGGTTGTCGGTGCTCAGGCTCAACCAGCAAAACGCTGCTTCCAGTGCGCCGGCCGCACCGAGGGTGTGGCCGGTCATGGGTTTGGTCGATGAGCAGGCGACGCCCTCGGGAAACAGTTCGGCGACCGCTAGACTTTCCATCGCGTCGTTGTGTTGAGTGGCGGTACCGTGCAGGTTCAGATAGCTGATTTGCGTGGCATGCAGGTGCGCGCGGTTCAAGGCCTTGTGCATTGCTTGCAGCGCGCCGCGCCCGGTCGGCTCAGGGGCGGAAATGTGATGCGCGTCGGAACTGGCGCCGGCGCCGAGCAGGGCAATGGCCGGGCCTTCGCCTTGCTGTTTGCTCATGATGAACAGCACCGCCGCTTCGCCGATGTTGATGCCGCTGCGGTTGGCCGAGAACGGATTGCAGCGCTCGTCCGACACTGCTTCCAGCGACGAAAAACCGTTAAGCGTCAGCTTGCACAAACTGTCGACGCCACCGCACAGCACGGCGTCGCACAAGCCCAGATCGAGCAGGCGCTGAGCGCTCATCAAGGCGCGGGCGCTGGAAGTGCAAGCGGTGGAAATCACGTAGGCCGGGCCGCTCAGTTGCAGCCAGTCAGCGAGGAAATTTGCGGGCGCGCCGAGTTCCTGCTGACGGTAATCGTATTCCACCGGGAACTGCTGCTCGCGAATGTAATGCGCCAGACCACGGCTGGCCTCGTCGATGCCCGAGGTGCTGGTGCCGAGCACGACACCGATGCGGTCGCGGCCGTAGGTCTGGATCGCTTGATCAATGTCATCGCGAATCTGCAACGCCGCCTCCAGCAACAGCTGATTATTTCGACTGCGCTGATCGGCGAGTTCTGCCGGGATCGGCGCCAGTTCGCCGTGGACGGCGGCCACCGGCAACTCACGTTCCGCCACCCAGCCAGACTCGCGGCGCATGCCCGAGCAGTCGCCGGCGAACAGGTTGCGGGCGATTTCCGACTTGTCGCGGCCCAGCGCGCAAATCACCCCGAGGGCATTCAGGTAAGCGGTCATGGCGTCGGTTCACCCAGCGGAGAAACACGATAGTGCGGGCCTTGAGGCAAGTTCAATTCGAAGCTCAACGGTTGTGCATAACGGATGTCCCAATGCGCCGGCAGAGAGCGTTGCTGGCCCTGTTGCTGCGCGGTGGGGTAATTGCGCAGCAGCTCGCCGGATGGGGTCAGGGCGAACAGCAGCGCAGCAAACAATTCCCGGGCTTCGGGGTTTGGCGGCAGCAGCCCATCAGCCTGCCAGTGGCCGTCGATCAGTTGCTGACGTGCCTGAGGGATGCCCAGCGGATCCATCATCGACCAACGGATGCCCGGGCCTTCGCGCTGGATCACCAGCAGCCAGTCCTGGCGTTGTTCGGCTTGTTGGCGTTCGATGTGCAGTTGCAACGGGAGAGGCAAAGTCGGATTGCCCGCAGGCAACGGCGCCTGGCTGGCGCAGGCACTCAACAGAAGCACCATGCCAAACACAAAAAATCGCCACACCGCGGACACTGTAGGAGTGAGCCTGCTCGCGATAGCGGTCGCACATTCAAAATACAGGTTGGCTGACCCACCGCTATCGCGAGCAGGCTCACTCCTACAAGGATTTGTGTACATCAGGAAACCTCTGCCAGAGGCTTGCGCGCAACGACATTCACCAACGTCTCTTCGCGCTGCCCGAACGGCTTGGGTTTGAGTAAGCCAAACCGCTCCAGCAAACCAAAATCCTTCGACCGGCTCCACCACAGATACGGATAGGAAACATTGCGTTCGCCAAACTCAAACCCCTGCCCGCGAATCATCTGCAGATACTGCGCCGCACTCTTCTGCACGTGCATCGGATGACGGAACAGCCAGCGAATCACCCACGTATCAATGTAAGCCTCGGTGGACTCGGCGAACAGCAGATAGCCGCCCGGTTTCAACACCCGATAAAACTCGGCCAGGGCCTTATCCTGCTCGACCAGATGATGAAAAGTCTGATGGCAGAACAGCAGATCAACGCTGGCGTCCGGCACATTGAGCGTCGCGCAATCGCTGCCGATCAGTTCCACGTCCAGTTCCAGACGCGTCGCTTCTGCGCCGCTCAATTCAAGGCTGTGCGGATCAGCATCAACGCCGATCAAACGCTGTGGCGCGAAGGTCTGGCGCAGATGACCGAACGACTTGCCCTGACCGCAACCGGCGTCCAGCAACACCGGATGTTCCGGCGGCACTTCACTGAACAGTCCGCGCAGATCATTGATCGCCACGCGCAACACATGGTGCTGCCAGGTGTGGCTGCGCAGGAACCAGAAGCCGAAGCGGGTTTCCTCGACGTAGCTGTCGCTCAGATAATTCATGTGGCGTCCTTTGCACAGAGTTCGGAAATCATCTTCAAGCGGCGGCGGGCTTCGCTGACGAACGGGTTACGCTCATCCCAGGCGTAGCCGGCGAGGATCGAACAGATCATCCGACGGATTTCCGCTTGGCTGTCTTCATAGAAAATCACGTCCTGAAAGGTGCCGGCGTACCAGCCCTCGACGTAGCAGCGGAAGGTGTCGACGCCGCGCTTGAGCGGCTCGGCGAATTCGCTCTGCCAGTCGACGGTTTCGCCCTGCAACTGACGGTGCAAAACCGCTGCTGCCATGCTCGCCGAACGCATGGCGATGGTCACACCGGAGGAGAACACCGGGTCGAGAAATTCCGCCGCGTTGCCGAGCAGTGCGAAACCTGGACCGTGCAGGCTTTTCACATTGGCGGCGTAACCGCCGAGCGTGCGCGCCGGGGTGTCCCACACAGCATTGTTGAGTACGCCGGCAAGGCTCGGGGTTTCGGCGATGAAGCTACGCAGGCAGGCATCCAGATCGCTGTCGCGATCCTTGAAATGTTCTTCAGCGGCGACCACGCCCACCGAGCAGCGGCCGTTGCTGAACGGGATCGTCCAGAACCAGATATCGCGATGTTCGGGATGGGTGGTGACGAGGATTTTTTCGCGGTCGAACGCAGGGTTGTCGATGTGATCTTCAACGTGGGTGAACACCGCCTGACGCACCGGGAAATTCGACGGTGCTTCGAGATCCAGCAGTCGCGATAACACGCGGCCGTAGCCGCTGGCATCGAGGACGAAATCCGCTTCGACGCGGTACTCACTACCGTCCTCGCGGCGTACGTCGAGCAACGGTTTTGTCCGCTCGAAATCGACGCTGACGATGGCATCGCCGTAGCGGATTTCCGCGCCCTGCAACGCCGCTTGATCAGCCAGCAGTTTGTCGAAGTCGGCGCGTTGCACCTGAAACGTGGTCGGTTTGCCGCCGGTAAAGGTGTCACCGAAATCGAAGGCGCTGTAACGCTCGCCCCAGGCGAATGCGGCGCCGGTCTTGCGCTGGAAGCCGGCGGCATTGACGGCGTCGAGCATGCCAGCCTCTTCGACGAAATCCAGGCAATGGCTGAGCAGGCTTTCGCCGATCGAAAAGCGCGGAAAGTGCTGGCGCTCGAGCACCAGCACATCGTGGCCCTTGCGTTTGAGCAGCGCGGCGGCGATGGCGCCGGACGGGCCGGCGCCGATGATCACGACCTGACGGGATTCCATTTCAACGATTGGCACGTGAACTCCGGGGCAAAGGATGTTGCAGATTCAATGGCGCGCGATGCAGGCCGATCAGGGCCGGTAGCAGCGTCGCGATCAGGCCCATCAGCATCAGCGCGAAGTACAGCGCCGGGGTGATGAGTTGTTGTTGCAAGAGCAGATTGAGAAAGACGATTTCGCTGAGGCCACGAATGTTCAGCAGCACGCTTTCGCGCCAGCGGCTGGCGCCTTCGAACGAAGCGCCGGCCCAGCCGAGGCCGAGCCAGTTGCCGAGCAGTTTACTGGCAATCGGCAACAGCAGCAGCGCCGCCCATTGCACCGCGCCGAGGCTGGCGAGGGCGCTGTGTACATCGATCTGCACAATGCCGAAAGTGAGGATCAGCGGAATCGCCAGCCACGTCTGCAAGCGGCTCATCCAGCGCGCCGGCAAGGGCAGCAACAGCGGTACTTTCAGCGCGGCCATGCACAGCAGATAGCCGATGCCGAAGATCAGCGCATTGAGTTTGTAATGCTCGGCCATCACCAGCAGCGCAAAGAACCCGAGGCTGTAGGTCAGTGGTCGGCGTACACGCAACAGATTCAATAGCAACGGCACACAGGCGAGACCCAGCGGCAGCAACAGACTGCTCAGGTGCAGACTGCCCTGGGCGAAGCCGAACAGTGTCCAGCAGGTCAGATCAATGAGGATCGCGGTCTGCACCAGACGCCGGGTGGCGGCGGGCGGGTAATCGATGTGGCGCAGATACAGGTACAGCACCGGGATCGCAGTGATCGCGAACACCAGGCCGATGGCCAGCGAGTTGAGCCACGGTTGCGTTGGCAGTAGCCAGTAAGCCGCCGCCAAGCCGCAAGTGAACGGCACGGCAAAACTCGGCACGGCGATTTTCACGCTCTGGCGATCGAGTTTCAGATCAATTACATCACTGAGAATGTGCCCGAGCAGCAGGGCGAAGCTCAGGCTGTAGAGGTTTTTCAGCCAGTCTGGCGCGATCAGTTCGGCGCCGCTGAGCTGCCAGCCTGGTTCGATCCAGAAGTACATCAGCAGCGGCAAACCGAAGCTCGCCAGGAGCAACTGGCTGACAATCGGGATCAGGCCGAAGTGGCGCCCTATGCGCGTGGCCACGGCGAACAACGCCAAGGCCAGCAGCCAGAAACCGACGACCATCATGCCGCTGGCTCCGCGACTGTCGCGGTGTGTTCGTGACGCCCCGCCCACGGTGCGAGCATGAAGCTGAACGCCAGACCGAGGCTCACCGACAGGCCGAAATTGCTCACCGCCGGTGTGCTGGAAACCGCCAGCAAACCAAACGACAGCCACGTCGTCACAGCGGCCAGCAAGGTGCCGAGCAGGCTCACCGCCGCGCCACCGACTTGTTCACGCATGAGAATCGCGTAATCGACGCTGATTGCCGTCACCAGCAGCAGGCCGAACAGGCTGAACAGGGTCAGCGGCTGACCGAGCCAGCCCAGACTGGCGAGGCTGCACAGCGCAGCGAGCAACGGCAGGGCAACGATACGCAGCGCCCCGCCGAGACCGAACGGCAACATCAGCACCAGCACGATCAATGCGCAGGAAGCGAGTTTCAGTTCAGCAGCGCTGATCTGCGTCGCCGCAAACACTTCATTCAATTCCCCGAGGCGATCGACCAGCATTACCCCCGGCAAGTCCAGCGCTTGCACGCGCAACAGCGCCGGGTTGTTCAAACCTTGCAGGCTGGTCATCGCCGCCACGCCGTCTTCGCTCGGGCCGAGCCAGAGCGTGCGATAAGGCTCGCCAAGTGGACCGGCCAATGCCGCGTCGATGTCTTCGGCGGGCACGGTCTGCAACTGTTGCAGTTCGCTTTGCAGCGCGGCGAGCGGTACACCGAGGTCGAGCAGTGGCTGCCAGTATTGCGGCAGTTTGTTCAGCGCCTCGCGCACCTGTTCTTGCTGGTTCGGCGGGCTGACCAGTTGATCGAGGGCCAGATAACCTTGCAGCTTGTCGAGGTTGACCAGTTGCTGCAGACGCTCGCTCAGCGCGGCCTGACGCTCGAGCAGTTGCTGCTGATTGTCGGCGCGCACGAGGAAAAACTGGCTGGTCGGCTGATAGCCGGTGATGCGCGCGATGGCCTGCGCTTCGTCGGTCAGATGTTGCGGTGCGCCGACCCATTGGCGGATGTCATTCTTGCTTTGCAGCTGCACCAGACCGCCCACACAGAAGGCGATCAGTAGCGCCAGCAACACCGGCGTGCGTACGCGTTCGAGGAGTTTTTCGCGCAGGTTGAGCATGCGCTCGGCCAACCGCAGCGGCCATTGCGCGGGGCGCAGTTCGACGTTTTTCAGCAGCGCCGGCAACAGGCACACCGCCGACAGATAAGCACCGAGCAGGCCGGCGGCAGAGAACACGGCGATTTGCGTCAGTGCCGGGAACGGCGTCCACGCCAGCGCCAGATAACCGATGGCGCTGGTGATCAGACTCAGGGTCAATCCGGACAAGGTCAGGCGCAAGGCTGGCCAACTGCGCCACGGCTTCAGGCTCCAGCTCTTCGACAAATAGTGCAGCGGGTAATCCACCGCCACGCCGATCAGGCTGGAACCGAGCACCAGCGTCATCACATGCATATGGCCGAACAGCGCCACACAGGCCACCGCGCCAAACAACATGCCGACCAGTACCGGCACGAACGCCAGCAACACGCGCCAGCGGCGAAACGCGAGCAGCAGCAGCAACAGAATGCCGACAGTGGCCCCGCCGCCAACCCAGGTCATTTCACGGGTGGCTTGCTGCTGACCGTTGGCCGCGTACAGCAAGCCGCTGGCGGCGAGCAGTTGCACGTCGGATTTCGCGGCTTGATCACGGCTTTGTTGCAGCAGTGCGGCGACTTGCAGTGGCAGGTTCATGTCGAAGGCATTGCCGGTGGTGCGTGCGCGCAGCAGCACCCAGCTCTTGCCGTCGGCATCGGCAATCAACGCGCCGCTGCCGATGTCCAGTTGCACCGAACCGTGCTGTGGCTGGCTGTTCTGAATGCGCCCGGTCAGGCCCAGCCAGTCGTCCTGACTCGGCACCAGACTGAAACCGCTGAACGGGTCGAACAGGGCTTGTACGCGTTGCTGAATGAACGCGTCGGGGTGCTCGATCAGCAGTTGCCGGTCATCCGCCGAGAGCATCGCCAGCCGCCCTTGCAGCAGTTGCGTGCGCAGCGCTGGCAGGTCTGCTTGCAGGTTCCACTGCACCTTTTCGAACAACCCGCTGGCCTGCCATTGCTCACCCAGGGTCTGCGCCATGGTGACGGCCTGCTGGCGATCGGCGTGGCCGACCAGCACCAGCATTTCGCGGTTGAGCGGTTCCTGCATACGCTGCTCGGCGCGCTGTTCAAGGGCATCCGGGTGAGTGCCGGGCACCAGCTCCATGAGGTTCGCTGATAGCGGCGCACCGTCGCGCCATTGCCAACCGGCCAGCGCGACGACTGCCAGCAGCAGGATCAGAAACAGCCAGGGCAGCCTGCGTTCACTCGGCAAAGTCATGTTGCTCCGCGTCGCTCAACGGTTGACTGGCGTTGCTGTCCTGCATGCGCAGCACAGTGCTGTCGCCTTGGGTTTCCAGCAGCTCGATGGTCTGCACCAGCGCGCCGCCGTCGATATTGATCTGGTTGAACACTTGCTTGAGCAGCAGCGAACGCGGGGTCAGCGTGAGTTTCCACTGCTGTGCATCGCCGCTCAGCGCCAGTTCGAAATCCCGTTGCAGGCCACTGCTGTCACCTTGCAGTACGGCGAGGAACAAGCGGTTCTGCTCGGCGCCGGCACTCTTGTTCGGCAGCAATTGCCAGCCGTTATCGTCGCGGCGGGCGATGCCTTTGGCGCTGATGCGGTAGTCCTGCTGCAGCGGGGTTTTCAGCAACCAGAGCAGACCGTGATTTTTGGCGAGAACAAAACTGCCCTTGCTGATCAGCGGCTGCGGTAATGCACGCAGGTGTTTTTCCTGTGTGAACTGGCCGTGGATCACCTCCGGTTTCGCCAGTTGTGCGCTGAGTTGTTGCAGGTCGAAGGCGTTGGCCAGCGCCGACAGCGTCAGCAGCGCCAACACGCTCAGGCTTTTAACAAATACATTCATCGCAGCATCCTTTCCACGGCATTGGTGAAGACCTTCGGCGAAGCCAGCTGCATCTCGCGACTGCTCACTTCAACGGCGACCTGCACCGAGCTGGCGCGGGTCAGGCGCTCGCCGCTGTGCAGGTCGGTGATCAGGTAATTGATCTTCAGCCGGTTTTCCCACTCGACCAGACTGGCGCGCACATTCAGCCGTTGACCGAACACCGCGCCGCGCACATAGCGCAGTTGCAGGTCGATGATCGGCCAGGCGAACCCGGATTCGAGCATCTGCGTGTAGTTGTGGCCGATCTTGTCCAGCAGCGCACAACGGGCGACTTCGAGGTATTTGACGTAATGGCCGTGCCAGACGACGTGCATGGTATCGACGTCGAAAAACGGCACGAGGATTTCGGTGTCGGCGTGAAGCACTCCGGCGCTACGCATGCAGCCTCCAGTGTTGCGCGGCGATGCGTTGCAGGCACAGGCGCAATTCGCCTTCCAGGGCTCGGTCTTCGATCACCGGCGGGAAGTCCTTGGCGAGTTCTTCGTGCATTGCCGCCAGTGACGGTGGCAGCGGTCGCGCGTCTTCAGCCTGAGCGCGCAACCATACGCCTTGATTGGCGGCCAGCAGGGTGGCGGCGGCGACCTGTTCGGTCAGCTCCAGCACACGAATTGCATCGCGGGCGGCGATGGTGCCCATGCTCACCTTGTCCTGGTTGTGGCACTCGGTGGAGCGCGAGAACACGCTGGCCGGCATGGTGTTTTTCAGCGCTTCGGCGGTCCAGGCGCTGGTGCCGATCTGCACGGCTTTGAAGCCGTGGTTAATCATTGCGCGATCCGCCGGGGCACCGGAAAGGTTGCTCGGCAGACCGTGGTTGTAACGCTCATCCACCAGCAAGGCGAGCTGCCGGTCGAGCAGGTCGGCGACGTTCGCCACCAGGTTTTTCAGGCTGTCCATAGCGAACGCGATATGGCCGCCGTAGAAGTGCCCGCCGTGCAACACGCGCTCGGCTTCGGCGTCGATGATCGGGTTGTCGTTGGCGCTGTTCAGTTCGGTCTCGATGAACGAACGCAGCCAGTTCAGGCTGTCGGCCAACACGCCGAGCACGTGTGGTGCGCAGCGCAGCGAATAGCGATCCTGCAGGCGATGCAGCGGTGCGGTCGGCGCGTCGATCGCCAGATCCTTGCGCAGCCACGCGGCGACCTGCATTTGCCCAGGATGCGGTTTGGCGGCGAACAGGCGTTCGTCGAAGTGCTCCGGGTTGCCTTGCAGCGCGACCACATTGAGCGCGGTGATGCGCGTGGCCAGTTGCAGCAGATAGTCGGCGCGGGCGAAAGCCAGGCAGGCGAGGCCGGTCATCACCGCAGTGCCGTTCATCAGTGCCAGCGCTTCTTTGGGGCGCAGCACCAAAGGCGTCCAGCCCAGTTCGCGATGCACATCGGCCGCCTGACGGCGCTCACCTCGAAACATCACTTCACGCTCGCCGGACAAGGTCGCGGCGACGTAGGACAGCGGCGTCAGATCGCCGCTGGCACCGACCGAGCCTTCTTCGGGAATCAGCGGCAGGATGTCGTATTCGAGAAACGCGTGCAGACGCTCGAGCAATTCCACGCGTACTCCGGAAACGCCGTGGCACAACGACTGCAAACGTGCCGCGAGCACCGCGCGAGTGGCTTGCGCATCAAGCAGCTTGCCCAACCCGCAACCGTGGAAGGTGTAGAGATGACGGGGCAACGCTTCGACGTGATGCAACGGCACCGCGACCACGCAGGAATCGCCGTAACCGGTGGTCACGCCGTAGATCACGCCTTCCTTGTCCAGCAGCGAATCGAGGAACCGCGCGCCCTTGGCGATGCGCTCGCGATAGTCGGCGTCGCTCTGCAACTGCACGGGCGCCTGACGGTTGGCCAGGGCCAGCACGTCTTCGATGCGCAAAGGGCGTTCGCCGAAGGTTACCGGCTCATGGGTTGGCGTCGTCATCGGTTTTCCAGAAAGGGTAAAAGTTGAACCATTGTTGCGGCGCTTCGAGGCAATAGTGACTCAGGCGTTGCGCATAGCGGGTGGCCCACTGATGAATGACCTGCTCGCGCTCGCTGCGCTTCCACACCACGGCATCGGCAAAGGGTTCGAGAGTCAGGCGATAGTGACCGTCCGGCTGTTTCAGGCACATCAACAGGTTGACCGGGCATTTCAGCAGACCGGCGAGCAACCAAGGGCCTTGCGGGAATGGCGCCGGATGGCCGAGGAAATCGACGGTCACGCTACGCCCGCCGTGCAGCGGCACGCGGTCGCCGGCAATCGCCAGCCACTCGCCGCGCTCCAGCCGTTCATGCAGTTGCAGCATGATCACCGGGTCGAGTTCGCTGACCTGAATCAGGCGCAGATTGGTCGCCCCGGCCTCGCCCAGCAAACGGTTGAATTGCTCGGCGTGCTTGGTGTGCACCAGCACATTCATCGTGACTTTTTCGCCGATCTCCGCCAGTGCGCGACAGACTTCGAGATTGCCCAGGTGAGCGCCGACCAGCAGTTGCCCGCGACTGCCGCGTAACTGATTGCGCAGCAGCGCCGGGTCGATGATTTCGATTTGTTCGATGCGCAGTTTGCCGTTCCACACGTCAAGCTTGTCGAGCATCGAGTCGGCGAAGGCCATGAACTGACCGAACACCCGCCAATGCGTCGGGCGCAACGCGTCGCGCTGACTCCAGGTGGCCAGGCGCTGCTGGTATTGCCAGGCACTGCGCCGTGCGGTGCGGCCGAACAGGAAAAAGTACAGAACGATGCCGTACAGCAATGGACTGAGCAGGCGTCGGCCCAAAACCTTGGCGGCGAACGCGGTGAATTTCATCAGCAGGAAACTGCCGCGCTCTTCGCGATCAGCCCAGTGCTTTTTGTCGGCTTCGCTTGTCATGTTCGCCACCGCCGCCAGAGGATCACCGGGAAGCGCAGTAACATGCCGAGAAACAGCCGTGTGTGCATGCCGGAAATCAGCGCGTTGTCGTGGAACAAGCGGAAGTGCGACACACCGTCCAGCGGGTAGTGCACGCTGGTTTGCAGCCAGCGCATCGGCTGATTGCGCCACGACAGGCGCACGAGAATGTCCGAGTCGAAATCCATGCGCTTACCGACTTTCGCCGAGTCGATCACTGCCAGTGTCGGGGCCAGCGGATAGACGCGAAACCCGCACATCGAATCGCGGATCTGCAGCGACAGCGTGTTGATCCAGACCATCACGTGGGTCAGGTAGCGCGCGTACAAACGGCCTTTCGGCACACTCTCGTCGAACAGCGGATAACCGCAGATCATCGCCTCGGGATGCGCACGGGATTCCTCGACGAAACGCGCCACGTCGTGCAAGTCGTGCTGACCGTCGGCATCGACCTGCAATGCGTGGCTGAAACCCAACAGCGAAGCTTCGCGCAAACCGGTCATTACCGCGCCGCCCTTGCCCTGATTGGCGGTGAGACGGACGAGATGCACGTTGTCACGCTCGGCCAGTGCGTCGAGCACTCTGGCGCAAGATAGCGTGCTGGCGTCGTCCACCAGAATGCACGGCAGGCCTTGCGCGAGCAGGGCGTCGACCACGGTGCCAATCGCGGTTTCGTGGTTATAAACCGGGATCACCGCGCAAGGGTTATGCATAACAGTTCTCCATTGGAAAACCGCGATCCCTGTAGGAGTGAGCCTGCTCGCGATTGAGTGCGCAGCACTCACCAAGGTCAATCATGCTCTACACCCAGAAGAATCCGCCCACTGGAACAGGTCGCCGTGTCATTGCGATAAGCGAAATACAATTTGCGGCGCTCAGGATCAAAGCGCAGGTGCAGCTGAATTTCATCTCCCGGCCGCACCAGTTGCTGGAACTTCAGCACTTCCATCCCGGCAAACGGGCCGGTCAGATTCAGCAACTGCCGCCCAAGGTTCAGCGCCCATTCCACCTGCACCACACCCGGCAATACTGGTGCTTTGGGAAAGTGACCACTGAAATAAGCCAGATCCGGCGGCACGCTCAGTTGCAGACTCCATTCACCCTCAGTTTCGACCTGTTCCAGCACTTGCGGCGCTTTCGCTCGCGGGGCAATCAGCAAGGTTTCGATATCGGCCTGCGGCAGCTTGCCTTGGCTGTTCAACGGCAATTGCCGCACCAGTCGCCAGCGTCGGGGCAGGGCCAGAGCTTCGCAGTGTTGGCGCAAATGCTGGCGCAGGGTTTCAGTCAGGCTGCGACGGCCGTGCTCACGCAAGGCAAACAGGCCGTCCTCGCTGAGCACCAGCAACGCACCGAGGGAAGCACGGTTTTCCTGGACCACACCCAAGCGCGCTTCAGCGACCCATTCGTGGGCAACCAAGGCTTGTTCGAGCATGGGCAGCGAGATACGTTTTTCTTCCAGTTTGACGATCCGGTCCAGCCGTCCGAGCAGTTCGAAGCGGCCATCGGCAGCGATACGCGCGGCGTCAGCGGTGTGTTCGACGTGCCCGGCAGGTAAATAAGGTGAAGCGATCAGCAGGGCGCCTTCGCTGTCCTGGCTCAGTACGACATCGGCGAACGGTTGCCACAGTTGTTCGCCCTGACGCCAGGCAATGCCGCCGGTTTCCGAACTGCCGAGGATTTCCGTCGGCCATTGCTGCAGACGTTGTTGCAGGCTCTGCGCAGCTTCAAGCGGCAACGCGCCACCGGAGGAAAATACCCGGCGCACAGCGCTCAGGGCTGGCCAGTCGAGGTTGTCGCCCATGCGCTTGAGCAGCGCCGGGCTGGCGATCCAGGCGAAGGCCGGATGTTCGCGGCTGGCACGCTGCAAGTCTTCGGGGAACGCCAGCTGCTTGCGCACAAACGGGCGTGCGGCGCACAGCGGCCACAGCACGCGAAACAGCAAGCCGTAGATATGTTGGGTGGCGACGCTGCCGATGATGCAGGCCTCGCCGAGATCCGCGCCCCACAGTTGCTCCAGCGCTTGGACTTCGTTGGCCAGTTGGCGCAGGGTCTTGTCGATGCGCTTGGGCTCGCCGCTGGAACCGGACGTGCACAGGCTCAGACGGCACTGGTCGAGGTCCAGTTCGGCGCCGGCGAGCGGCTGCTGCTGAACCTCGCTCAGTTGCGCGTCATCGGCTTGATCCGTCAGCCACAGATCGACTTCAGCCGACCAGCGCTGGCGGGTTTGTGGCTGCAGATCCGAAGGCAGCAGAACGCTGACGCCGGCACGCCATGCGCCCAGCAAAGCGATGGCCAGTTCAGCGGCATCTTCCAGATGCACAGCCAGGCGCTTCACGCCTTGCGCTTGCAGACCGGCAGCAACGCTCAGCGCCTGTTCGCACAGCTGCGCGTGATCGAGGGCCGGTGCGTGGCTGATGGCCCGCGCCGGCACAGGCTTGAGCAATAGCTGCTCAAGTTTTATCCAGTTCATGTACGGCCTCTTACCCGTTGTCGTATCAGCCATTCAATGGCAAACATCAGGCCGATCAATCCATAGGAGATCAGGCCGGTGTACAACATCCACCAATTCAGCGGCGCCCACAGGGTCAGCAGGGCGGCGCACAAACCGTTGCAGAAGAAAAACACGCTCCAGGCCACCGTGACCTTGCGCGTATAGCGAATAGCGTTTTCCGGTAGTTCTGGCTCACGCAACCGCGCCATACGTTCGACCATCGGCGGGCCGTATTTCAGGCTCAGGCTGAACAGCACCAGCATGAAGCCGCTGATCAGCACCGGGTACCAACGCAGCAACAGCGGACTGTCGAACAGCGCCAGCAGCAGGCAAAAGGCGATCGCCACACAGGCCATCCACAGGCTGCCGGGTTTGCGCTCGCCGGTCAGTGCCCGCGCCAGCCACAAACTGCCCAGCAGCAGTCCGAACTGCCACGGGGCAAAATGCTCCATGCCGAAATACACCGCAAAGGGGTACAGCAGACCGGCCAGCAGCAGGCCGAGGCCGATCAGTCGGCTCATGCGGCCGGTTGAACCAGACGGTAGACCGCCTCGACCACGTCACCGACCGTGCGCACCGATTTGAATTCTTCGGCGGCGATTTTCTTGCCGGTCTGGCGCTTGATGTGATCGATCAGATCGACCGCGTCGATGCTGTCGATTTCCAGATCCTGATACAGGTTGGAGTCCAGGCTCACACGGGCCGGATCCAGTTCGAACAGCTCGACCAAGGCATCGCGCAGGGTGTTGAAAATATCGTCACGAGTTTGCATGGTCCGGTCTCAAGCTGCCTGTTTTGCCGTGACGAATGCCGCAAGGCTGGCCACGTTGGTGAAATGGTTACGGGTGTCTTTGGCGTCGGCGTCGATCTTGATGCCGTATTTTTTCTGGATCGCCAGACCCAGTTCCAGCGCGTCGACGGAATCCAGGCCCAGGCCTTCGCCGAACAGCGTCTGCTCGTCGCCAATGTCGTCGGCGCTGATGTCTTCAAGGCCAAGGGCATCGATGATCAGCAGTTTGATGTCACGCACCAGGCTAGGGGTGTTCAGATCGCTCATCTTCGGCGAGCTCCTTAATGAAGTAGTTGTGCAAATAATCGTTGAGCTTGCGCGAGGCCTGCGGTGCAGGCCCCTGCGCGGCGAAGGCTTGTGGGTCTATATCGGCCCCGACGCGGAAACTGAAGTGCACGCGGCGGCTGGGGATCCGATACCACGGTTCGGCTTTGGTCAGCGTGGTCGGGCTGACCTTGATAATCACCGGCGTGAGAATTTTCGCACCGCGCAGGGCAATCGACGCAGCACCCCGATGAAAGGCCGGCGCCTGGCCCGGCTGGGTGCGCGTACCTTCCGGGAAAATGATCAGGGTCTGGCCGTTTTGCAGGGATTGGGCGGCGGCATCGAGCATGTCCATGCTGCCGTCGTTGCTGATGTATTCGGTGCTGCGCAGCGGGCCACGGGTGAAGGGGTTTTCCCACAGGCTTTTCTTCACCACGCAATTGGCCTGGCGTACCAGACCGATCAGGAACACCACGTCGATCAGCGACGGGTGGTTGGCGATGATCATCTGCCCGGAACGACCGAGACGTTCGGCGCCTTGAATGTCGTAGGTCAGCACGCCCGCGCGGGCCATGAAACGCACGAAAAACCAGAACAACCGGCTGACGGTCTGTCGCGCGCGTCGACGGTGCGCAAGGGCGTCACCCGGCAGGCAGCCCAGCAGCGGGAACACCAACACACGCAGGCACAGTCCGCCCAGCCCGAACAGGGCGAAGCTTGCGGCGGTGGCCAGCAGGCGCCAGTAATAGGCGTCGCGGTTTTTCTCGGTCACGGGTTGCGTTGCCAGGTCCATACACGATTTTTCCAGGCATGTTGGCAATGGGTTTGCTGGCCGAGCAGGGTTTGCAACAGATTCAGCGCGTGGGGCCAGTGCGCTTTTGACCGTGTTTCTGTGGTGCTGTTCAGGGTCAGCCGCCAGTCGGTACCGGGGGTCAGCAAGAGACCGAGCGCGTAGGGAAACGGCACATCGTCAATCCACGCTGAGTACGCTTCGGGTGGTTGTTCTTCGGTAATGATCAGCAGCACCGCCGGTGCGCCTTCATCGAGCAGGGCGGCGGCTTCGAGCATGCCGTGTTCGAGGCCGTCTCCCGCAGCGGCGAGGGCGGTCATTTCACTGGTTTCGCCACGCATGATCGACCACAGGCCAATGATCGCGTTGTGCACCGACAGGCTGAACTGCGTCGGTGACAGCGGCTGCTCGGTCGCCAGATCGCTGAGGATCTCGTAAGTGCGCGGGGTTTCGCCGTGACGCGAAACAAACACCAGCGGCAGATTCTCCCGTCCGTCGGCGAGTGGCCAGCCGACGCTGAACGCCATGCGTGCCAGTCGGCTGAGGCGGCGGCGTTGCATGGCCGGCAAAAACGACACATCGGGCGCGGCATCACTGCTCTGGAGCACGACCGGTTGTCGGCTCCAGGCCTGCCAGGCGTCCACGCTGTCGAGGCCAGGGGCCCACGCGCGCCATTGGGCGATGTTGAAGTTGATCACGGACATTCATCCCGCCCCTGCGGGCTTGTGTTGACGCGTTTGGATGCCAAAGCTGCAGCAGGCCTGACGTGGCGCATGGCGCCGGGTGGCGCGCATTATCCCGGTGCGACGAGTGTGTAGCAAATGCTGGTTACATTTTGTGCAATGAAATGTACCGAGTGGTTCGCAAGAAAACTGTCACTTGGCCATTATCCAGATTGTCAGCGGCTTGTCTGTCGGGCTTCTCGCCGATCAATGGCGGTTATTGCGCTATCTGTCCGTGGATATTTGCACCTGACTTTGTAGTCCGTGTCCATGAAGGTAGCGAAGCAAGGTCGCGCACATCTACACTCGGTCATTCTTTGATACACGGAGGTTTGGTCATGCGGCGCGTGGTGTTCAATCAGAAAGGTGGCGTAGGTAAGTCGAGCATTGCCTGCAATCTGGCGGCGGTCAGCGCCAGCGAGGGTTATCGCACGTTGTTGGTGGACCTTGATGCCCAGGCCAACTCCACTCAGTATCTGACTGGGCTCACCGGCAACGACATCCCGATGGGCATTGCCGACTTCTTCAAGCAGACGCTGTCCTCGGGGCCGTTCTCGAAGAAGAATCAGGCCGATATCTACGAAACCCCGTTCGACAACCTGCACATCATCACCGCGACCGCCGAGCTGGCCGACTTGCAGCCCAAGCTCGAGGCCAAGCACAAGATCAACAAGCTGCGAAAGTTGCTCGATGAGCTGTCCGAGGATTACGACCGGATCTACCTCGATACGCCGCCAGCGTTGAATTTCTATGCGGTATCGGCGCTGATTGCCGCTGATCGTGTGCTGATTCCTTTTGATTGCGACAGCTTCTCCCGTCAGGCCCTGTATGGCCTGATCGCGGAAATCGAAGAGCTGAAGGACGACCACAACGAAGGTCTGGAAGTCGAAGGCATTGTGGTCAATCAGTTTCAGGCCCGGGCAAGCCTGCCTCAGCAGATGCTCGATGAGTTGATTGCTGAAGGTTTGCCGGTATTGCCGGTGTATCTGAGCAGTTCTGTGCGCATGCGCGAATCGCACCAGGCCAGCATGCCGCTGATTCACCTCGACCCGCGACACAAGCTGACCCAGCAGTTCGTCGAACTGCATAACTTGCTCGAAGATCACTGATCTCCCGAGCTACGCAGATCCCCTGTAGGAGTGAGCCTGCTCGCGATAGCTTCCTTTCAGTCACTCAAGTGTTGGCTGACAGGACGCTATCGCGAGCAGGCTCACTCCTACAATTGGATTTGTGTTGGGTCAGATGCCCTGGCTACGCAGCCACGCCATCAACTGCGGCAGCGGAAACGCACCACTCTGCCGCTCCACCTCTTTGCCGTTCTTGAACAGAATCAAACTCGGAATCGAGCGAATCCCCAACTGCGCCGACAACTGCTGATTCGCTTCGCTATCAAGCTTGGCCAAGCGGCACTTGCCTGCCAACTGCGCCGCCGCCTGCTCGAACACCGGCGCAAACGACTTGCACGGCCCGCACCACTGCGCCCAGACATCCACCAACAACGGCAGATCGCCCTTGATCTGACTGGCGTAATCGCCTTGCTTGAGTTCGAACGGTTTGCTCAGCAGCACGGCGGATTTGCAGCGTCCGCACTTGGGCTGATCCGCAAGGCGCTCGGCAGGGATGCGGTTGAGGCCGTTGCAGGAGGGGCAGGGGATGAGGAGTGGGGTGGTCATGATTGGTTCTCTGATAGGCAGTCTATAGAACTGATTTGGAGTCGATCTGCCAACTTATCAATGTCGCAACTGCTCACATTTTTGTCAAAACCGTTCCGGGATCGATGGCTAGTCTGAAGACCAATTCGGAGTTTTACGCTTGTCGTGAGGAGATCGCTTTGTCTTTATCTGCGTGCTACTTTTGTTGCACTAATCCAGGAATTGATGATTCCTATGCATCAAATCGGAGCGACATAATGTCCGTAACTTCCAAGATACGCCGCCAAGGCGGCGCTGCCGTCATTACAATTCCGCCCACGCTTTTAAAGTTGTTGCATCTGGAGGTTGGCGCACAGCTAGAGCTGAATGTGGTCGATGGCGAACTGATTGCTCGTCCAGCCGTAGCCGCTACGCGTAAGCGTTATAGCTTGTCAGAGCTACTCGAAGGTGCAGAAGAACTGCAGAAACTTAACGCCCAGACTAGCGAGACTCTTGAAGGTGATTCTGTCGGCCGGGAGCTGGGTTGATGGTGCGCCGACAGCCCCCTCAGCGGGGTGACGTTTACTGGATTGATCCGAACCCAGTGGCCGGGCGGGAGATGATGAACAGACATCGCTTTGTGGTGATTACGCCCAGAGAGATCAACGCATTGGGCGTGAGCATGACGGTGCCTGTTACTAGCGGTGGGAATTTCAGCCCGAATTTGGGTTTGGCGGTGGCCATTACTGGCCACGAAACCAATGGTGTAGCGGTGTGTAATCAGGTTCGGAGTTTTGACATCGAACAACGGGTACGAGATGGCACGGCCAAATTCATCGAGCGACTGGATGACGTGACAATGTCTGACATTGTCGACCGTGTAATCAGTGCAATCGATCCGCTAAGCTGAAACGCCTCAGGAAGAACAACTGATCTCCAAATGCTTGCCCCACTCCGGCGGCCGCTCTGCATAAGCCTCCATTCCCGGCTGCTGCTCAAACGGTTTGCTCAACACTGCGTGCAGCCGGCGTACCTCTGAGTAATCCCCCTGCTCAGCCGCGTCGATGGCTTTTTGCGCCAGGTAATTGCGCAGGATGTACAGCGGATTGACCGCGTGCATGCGGGCGCGGCGCTGCTCTTGATCCGTGTCGCCATCGCGTGCAACCCGGGCGACATAGCGTTCGCCCCAGGCGTCGAAACCCTTGATGTCGACGAAATCGTCACGTAGGCGGGCCACGGCCTGTTCGGCGGATTCTTCACCGAGTCGACGGAAGAACAGTGTGTAGTCGACGCCGCTGTTCTGCATCAGTTGCAGCAGATCCTCCAGCAGTTTCTGGTCTTCGTCTTCAGCGGTAGTGAAGCCGAGGCGGCGGCGCATCAGGTCGAGGTAGTGCGCCTGGAACAATGGCAGGTACAAGCCGAGGGTTTCGCGCAAGGCTTCGACGCTGATGAACGGCGTCAACGCTTGAGCCAATGCACTCAGGTTCCACTGGCCCACCGGCACCTGATTGCTGAACGAGTAGCGGCCCTGATCATCCGAGTGATTGCAGATGAAGTTGGCGTCGAAATCATCGAGGAAGGCAAACGGGCCGAAGTCGAAGGTGATGCCGAGGATCGACATGTTGTCGGTGTTCATTACGCCGTGACAGAAGCCATAGGCCTGCCACTTGGCGATCAGTTCGGCGTTGCGCTCGACGATCTCGCGGAACATCGCCAGATACGGTTCCGGTTGCTCCAGGCACTCAGGGAAATGCATCGCCAACACGTGCTCGCCGAGCTGCTTTTGCTGCTCGGGGCGTTTGGTGTAGTAGAAATATTCGAAGTGGCCAAAGCGGATGTGGCTCGGCGCCAGACGCAGCACCATCGCTGCGCGTTCCTGCTTTTCACGCCAGACCGGGGTGTCGGAGCCGATCACGCACGCAGCGCGCGACGAAGGGATGTTCAGCGCATATAGCGCCTCGGAAGCTAGGAACTCACGGATTGACGAACGCAGCACCGCACGACCATCGCCCATGCGCGAAAACGGCGTCTGTCCGGCGCCCTTGAGGTGCAGATCCCAATGCTCGCCGGCCGCGTTGTACACCTCGCCCAACAGCAGGCCACGACCGTCACCCAATTGCGGCGTGTAACCGCCGAACTGATGCCCGGAATAGACCATCGCCCGCGGCTCGGCATCGGCCCACAGCTTGTGGCCGCCAAACAGTTCGGCAAATTCCTCGGTTTCAGCGGTCGCCGGGTCAAGATCCAGCAAAGCCAAAGCCGCCGGACTCGCGACGACCAGACGCGGATTGTCGATCGGCTCAGGCAGCACATGGGCGGAGAACGCGTCGCCCAGGCGGGCGAAGCGATTGTCGAAGGTCAGTTCGTCGAGGGCTTTCAAGGGCCGGCTCCAGCAGAATGTCCGAGCATTCTGCTGGGAATAGGCCGGTTAGTCGAGTTTGGCCGGCGGCGGCTCTTGCAGCGGTTTCTGATCGTCGGCGACTGGCACGATGGTTTTGGTTTCCGGCTCGATCGGCACCATCTTGTATTCCTGACCGTGAAGGTTCTTCAGGTAAACCTCCATCTGGCGGAACGAGATGTTGATGTGCTGCTTCTTGAACTCGCGGTTGATGAAGCGATTGACCTCATCGAGCACCGGGTTGCGGTCACCGAGGTCGCGCACGTGCATGCGCAGCTCGTGGTCGAGGGTGCTTTCGCCGAAGTTGAGGAAGTACACGTGCGGCTCGGGTTCCTTGAGCACGCGCGGGTTCTCGCGGGCAGCCTTGAGCAGCAGTTCCTTGACCAGATCCAGATCGGAGCCGTAGTCGACGCCGAGTTTCAGCGTGACGCGGGTGATGGTATCGGTCAGCGACCAGTTGATCAGTTGTCCGGTGATGAACGTCTTGTTCGGGACAATGATGTCCTTGCGGTCGAAGTCGGTGATGGTCGTGGCGCGGATGCGGATCTTGCTCACCGTGCCCGACAGGTTGCCAATGGTGATGGTGTCACCGATCCGCACCGGTCGTTCGAAGAGGATCATGATGCCGGAGATGAAGTTGGCGAAGATCTCCTGCATACCGAAACCGAGGCCGACCGACAGCGCCGCCACCAGCCATTGCAACTTGTCCCAACTCACGCCGAGGGTCGACAGGGTCGAGACGAAGCCGACGCCAGCGATCACGTACGACAGCAACGTGGTGGTCGCGTAGGCACTGCCCTGAGCCAGATTGAGCTTGGACAGCACAAACACTTCGAGCAAGCCGGGCAAGTTGCGCGCGAGGGCAAAAGTGATGCCGATGATGATCAGCGCGCCGAGCATGTCGCCGATGCTGATCGGCACCATGCTCATGTTGGCGCCGGTGCCGCTGGTGTATTCGTAGAGGGTGATGTTGTCGAGGTACGAGAACACCGAAATCAGGTCCGACCAGACCCAGTACAACGCGGCAATGAAACCGCCGAGCAGGGCCAGACGGATCAGGCGCAGGGACTGCTCGTTGACCTTTTCGATGTCCAGCGTCGGCTCTTCGATCACCGCTTCACCGTCGCCAGCCTCTTTCGCCGCCTGCCGTTTGGCCAGGGCGCGCTGATAGGCCAGACGTCGCGCGGCGACGCTCAGGCCACGGACGAAAGTCGCTTCAATCACCAGCCAGAACATCAGCAGATACAGGGTGTTGATCAAGCGGTCGCTGAGCTTCAGCGCGGTGTAGTAGTAGCCAAAGCACACTGCCACAAACAAGGCGATCGGCAGCAAGGTGAACATCACACCGACGGCTTTGCGGAACAGTGACGTGTTCTCGTGGGCCGGGCTGCTGATCAGCAGACGGCTGAGCAGCCAGGCCATCAAGGCGTAGCAGGTCAACACCACCGGCATGCCGAGCACATCGTCGGCGAGTGCGGCCGGTTGCAGTTCGGCGACGGCAACAATGGTCACCAGCGCCATGACCACCAGACCCAAACGACGGATCCAGCCCTGGAGGAACTCGACCTGCGGTTTTTCCCAACGGAAGTGCAATTCCGCTACGCCGCCCGGCGCGAGAATCCGGTAAGCGGTGTAGAACACCAGCCACGCCTGCCCCATTTGCAGCAACGCCGCGCCCATATTGGCGTTCTGCCCACGGGCGTCAATCTGCAATGCCAGGCCGCACAGTGCCAGACCCAGCGCCACTGGCATCGCCAGCAGAATATTGATCAGGATCGCCTGCGGGGTGTGCCATTGGCTGTCGCGTTTGAAGTGGCCGATGTCCTGGTGAACCTTGTTCAGCCGCGCATACAGATTCTTGCGTCGCCACAGCAATGCACCGATCAGCAGCGCCAGCGGCAGGAACAGCAACGGTCGCTGGATCAGACCGTCTGTCAGCTCACTCAGGCTGGAGGCCCACGGCAGGGTGTCGACCTGACGTTTCAGGCGCTCTGGCACAGCGCGCATCCATTCCAGGTCCAGCGGCTTGTTGCTCGGGATCCAGAACATCTGCTCATCCAGCGTTGCGCGCAGGCTCTGCGCGGTGCTCAGCAGTTGTTTCTGGTTGAGCTGCAGGGTGATCGACTCGTTGAGCATGGCGCTCAGTTCGCGGTTCAACCGCTCCAGCAGATCGGCGCGAGTGTTGGCCAGGTCCAGCAGGTTTTTGCGCAATTGCGGCGTGACCTGTTCCGGCGGCTGCGTGGACAGCAGGTTGTCGACATAGGCGGCGGGATTACTCAGTTGCTCACGCTGCTGGCTGACGTCGAATTGCCACAGGCGAATGTCGGCGATCTGATCCGCCAGATCGCGGTCGACCTTGAGGCGCGGCAGGGCTTGTTTCTGCTTATAGAGAATCTTCGACAGCAGCAGGCTGCCCTTGAGCACGCTGATCTGCTCGTCCAGTGCTGAATCGCTTTGGGTCAGGCTGTCGAGCTGTTGTTTGGTCTGCAGATTCTGTTGGGTGACTTCGTTGAGGCGGTCAGTGCTTTTGAGCAGGTAGTCGGAGAGCTTGAGGTTTGCCGTGCTTTCGATGGCCAGCAGGCTGCTGCTCCCGGCCTTCTGCGCTTCGATCGATTGCTGGGTCACGGTTTCCTGCGACTGCGCCAGACGCTTCTGGTTGATCAGGGTTTGCAGTTCCTGGATCTCGCGGTCGAGGCGGTCGGACTTCTCCGACAGCAAGTCATGCTGGGCGTTGCCCAGATCCTGCAACTGGCTGTTGCCGGCCAGCTCCTGACGACGCAGCGGAATCAGCGCATTCAGCGCCGCCAGTTCGGCGTTCAACTGATCGCGCTGTTCGGCGGTGACGGTTTTACCCGCGTCCTTGCCGGATTTGAGGATGTTGTTGATCTGCTGGATGCGCGTCTGGCTGGCGGATATCTCCGCTTGCGCGCGCTCGGGACGCGTCTGCGCGGTGATGATCAGGCTGTTGGCGTCGGCCAGGGCCTTTTGCAGGTCACTTTGCTGAGTCGAGCGATCGGTGAGGATTTGCTCCAGTTGCTGAATCGACTCCTTGGGAAAACGCTGCGCCACCGGCACCACGGCGTTGGCCTTGAGGCGTGTCAGTTCGCGGGTGTTTTCAATCGTCTGCTTGGGCGCGGTCGCCAGTTGCTGCTTGAGATCGATCAGCTTCTGTTCGTAATCACGCTGGTTGTTCAGCTGATTGAGCGTGTTCTGCAGGACGGTCTGCAGGCTCTTTTTATCGGCATCCGGCAGTTTGCTGTCGGCGAGTTTGTCGAGGCTGGCCTGCACGGCGTCGCTGGACGGTGGTTCGGCGGCGTACAGCGGGCCGACAGTAAGACTCAGGCCCAGCAGGGCCACGACGAAAAAGGAGCGCAGGGTAGGCATAGAGACCGGTCAAGCAAGTGAGAGTGGACGCAGTTTAGAGGAAGAGCCCGGGGCCCGGGCGACTTCCTTCGGGGAATCTGACGCCCACTTTGCCGATCTTGTTCCCGTCCATGACCGCAACCGTCCAGTGGGTGTTGTTCCACTCCACCTGGTCACCGACGATCGGTGCGCCGCCGACTTTGTGCGCGATGAAGGCGCCCAGGGTCATGTCCGGATCAATACCATCGGCGGGTAGGCCATAAAGCGCTGCAACCGCTTTAAGCTGGGCGTCTCCTTCGAGCACGAAGTCACCGAAGAAGCGCAGATCGAGACCGCGTTGCGGCGCCTGGCTGAAGAGTTTTCCGAGGGCGCCAAGGTTGTGTTCATGGCCGATAACACACAGTAAATCATCGACTTCCAGCACCGTACTACCCGACGGATGGAGCAGTTGCTGACCACGAAACAGTGCAGCGATACGCGTGCCTTCGGGCATTTTCAGCTCGCGCAGGGGCGAACCGATGCACCATTTCTCCGCGCCGAGCTTATAAACGAACAGCTCCCATTCGCTGGTGACGTGGACTTCCAGCGCCGCGCGGGAAATCGGCGCTGGCTCCGGCGGTACGGTCACCTTCAACAGCTTGGCGACCCAAGGCAGGCTCGTGCCCTGCACCAGCAGCGACACCAGCACGATGAAGAACGCGAGGTTGAAGTACAGCTGCGCATTCGGCAGCCCGGCCATCAGCGGGAACACCGCCAGAATGATCGGTACCGCGCCGCGCAGGCCAACCCAGGAAATAAACGCTTTCTCGCGGCCATGAAACGCCTTGAACGGCAGCAGGCCGACCATCACCGACAGCGGCCGCGCAAACAGAATCATCCACAGCGCCAGACCCAGCGCGGGCAGGGCGATCGGCAGCAAATCATGTGGCGTTACCAGCAAACCCAGCACAAGGAACATGCCGATCTGCGCCAGCCATGCCATGCCGTCGAGCATGTGCAGAATGCCGTGGCGACTGCGCACCGGGCGGTTGCCGATGACCAGACCGCACAGGTAAACGGCGAGGAAGCCGCTGCCGTGCAGGGCGTTGGTCAGGGCGAACACCACCAGACCGCCGGCGATCACCAGAATCGGATACAGACCGGCAGCGAGGTTGATGCGGTTGACCAGTTGCAGCATCAGCCAGCCACCGCCGAGACCGATCACACCACCGATGCCAAACTCGCGGATCAGGTGGGTCAACAGGCTCCAGTGCAGGCCGGTCTGGCCGCTGGCGAGCATGTCGATCAGGGTCACGGTGAGAAACACCGCCATCGGGTCGTTGCTGCCGGATTCGATTTCCAGGCTGGCGGTAACCCGCTCGTTCAGGCCTTTGCCGCCGAGCAGCGAGAACACCGCTGCGGCGTCGGTCGAGCCAACGATGGCACCGATCAACAAGCCTTGAATCAGATTGAGATCGAACAGCCAGGCAGCGGCCATGCCGGTCAGCCCGGTGGTAATCAACACCCCGACCGTGGCCAGTGATAACGCCGGCCATAACGCCACGCGGAAACTCGACACCCGCGTACGCAAGCCGCCGTCGAGGAGAATCACTGCGAGTGCGAGGTTGCCGACCAGATAGGCCGTCGGGTAGTTATCGAAAATAATCCCGCCGCCATCGACCCCGGCGGCCATGCCGACCGCGAGAATAATGACCAGAATCGGAATGCCGAGACGGGAAGAAAGAGAACTGACAAGAATGCTTGCGCCTACCAGCAACGCGCCGATCAAGAACAGGCTGTTGATGGTTGTCGCATTCAAAGGCAGTACTCCAGAAGCGTAAAGACGGGCACAAACTGACCATGCAGTCTGCGTGCCAGCGATTCTAACCTGTTGAAATGTGATGCTGTCAAAAAGCTTTTTGCGCTGGCGTGTTCGGGATTTTAGTTCGGCGCAAGATTGCAGCCCTCACCCTAACCCTCTCCCAGGGGGAGAGGGGACTGATCGCGGTGTTTGTTCAAGTTGCACCGACCTGAAATTCCGAGTCGAGCACAGGTTTTGAAAAACACGAAGATCTGCCCCCTTTCCCCCCTCTACCGGAGGGAGAGGGGACTGATCGAGGAGTTTGTTCAAGTTGCACCGACCTGAAATTCCGAGTCGAGCGCAGGTTTTGAAAAACACGAAGATCTGCTCCCTTTCCCCCTCTCCCTCTGGGAGAGGGCTGGGGTGAGGGGCTTTTGACTTTGATCTCAAAATTTACAGGCTGAACCGCCCAACCATGTTGTTCAGGTCCAGCGCCAACCGCGACAGTTCATTACTCGCCGCACTGGTCTGATTCGCGCCGGTCGCCGATTGCACCGACAAATCACGAATATTCACCAGATTACGATCCACTTCCCGCGCCACCTGCGCCTGCTCTTCGGCGGCGCTGGCGATCACCAGGTTGCGCTCGTTGATTTCGACGATGGCGGTGTTGATGGTGTCCAGCGACATACCGGCACCCCGGGCGATGTTCAGGGTCGACTCGGCACGTTCGGTGCTGTTGCGCATCGAATCCACGGCGTGTTCGGTGCCGCTCTGAATGCTGCCGATCATCCGCTCGATTTCGCTGGTCGACTGCTGAGTGCGATGCGCCAAGGCACGGACTTCATCCGCCACCACAGCAAAACCGCGACCGGCTTCACCGGCACGGGCCGCTTCAATCGCCGCGTTCAGTGCCAGCAGGTTGGTCTGATCGGCCAGACCACGAATCACATCCAGCACCTTGCCGATGTCGCGGGATTCATTGGCCAGATCGCCGATCAGGCTGGCCGTGCTCTGCACATCGGCGCTCATGCGTTCGATCGCACTGACGGTTTCCTGCACCAGATCACGGCCGTCGCCGGCAGACGTGGTGGCGTTTTTCGAAGCTTCCGAAGTGCTCACGGCGTTGCGTGCGACTTCTTCCACGGCGCTGGTCATCTCGTTGACCGCCGTGGCCGCCTGTTCGATTTCATTGTTTTGCTGAGTCAGGCCACGCGCGCTTTCGTCGGTGACGCTGTTCAGTTCTTCAGCCGCCGAAGCGAGCTGAGTGGCCGAGCCGGAAATGCGCTGCAGGGTGTCACGCAGTTTCGATTGCATCTTCGCCATCGCTGCCAGCAGGCGACCGGCTTCGTCCGAACCATCGACATGGATGGGCTGGGTCAGATTGCCTTCAGCAATGGTTTCCGCAGCGTCCAATGCTTTGGAAATGGGCTTGGTGATGCTCACCGTCAGCAACCAAGCGAACAGGAAGGTCAGGCCAGTGGCGATTACCAGCAGAGTCACCACCAGATCAAACGCTGAAGAGTACTGGTCGGCCGCTTGCTGATTGGTCTCGCTGATCTGCTCACCGTTGATCTGCATCAAACGGTTGAGCACGCTGTTCACCGCTTCGGAGTTGTTCAGCAACTCGGTGTTGAGCAGGGTGCGTAGATCATCCACCTGATTGTTGCGCGACAAGCTCTTCATGCGGTCTTCGATCTGGCGATACTGACCGAGCAGTTGCACGTACTGGTCGTACGCTGCACGTTCTTCAGGGCTGCCGATGAGTGGCTCGTAGGCCGTTTGAGCCGCGCGAATCTGTTGGTTGCGCATGTCCAGCAACTCAACGGTTTTCTGCTGCACGTCCGGCTCGCGGTTGACCAGCAAGCGGTACGACAGCACGCGCAGGCGCAGCGTCAGTTGGGTGAACTCGTCGAGGTTCTTGATGCTCGGCACGCTGCTGGAGGAAATGTCCTCGGCGGCGCCGCGGATTTTGCTCATCTGATTCAGCGCGAACACGCCGAGAATCAGCATCAGGCCGCCGATCAGGGCGAAACCGGTAAACGCCCGTGGGGCGATATTCATATTGCGAAGGGACATGGGGCGGATACCAAGAGAGGGCCGCATCCATGCGGGCTGAGACTGCTGTATGGATGACTTATCGGTCATACGACTAAAGTCTTGAGGCAGTGTGCGTATTTGTCGCAGAAGGGCTGGGGCGACGAAGTGCAGGAACCAGATCGGCAGATCACAGTCTTTAACACTCGCAGGAACGGTCCGCTACCAGGAAAATCAAGGCCTTGCGCCGGTTTAACCCTGGCATCCGTGGTGACTTTTCTTTATCGTACGCGCCCTTTGAAAAACGCTTGGAAGATCAAAATGTTGGAAGCATCCCTCAGCCAATTGGAACAGCTCGTCAGCGACCTGGTGCAACAGAACCAGACCCTCGCGCAAACCAACCAGACCCTGTCCACGGAACTGGCCCAGGCCAAGGATGAAAACGAAAGCCTGCAACTGAACCTGATGGAACAGGAAGAAAAGCACGGCGCCACCGCTGCCCGCATTCAAGCCCTGGTTGATCGCGTCAATGCAGGTCCGGTCAGCGCATGAACCACCACACAGCAGGGGTAAAAGTCGTCTCCATTCTCGGGGAGGACTATTCGATCAAGGCACCGGCCGGGGAAGAACAGACCCTGCTGGACGCGGCCATGATGCTCAAGGCAGCGCTGGATGACACCAAGCGCAAATACCCGACACTGATCGGTGACCGCTTGCTGGTGCTGGCGGCGATGAATCTGTGCTCGCAGCAGATTGAAATGAAGAAGCAGCACAAAGAAGAACTCGACCGTTACCAAGAGCAAGTCAGCGCCACGGTCGACACAATTGCCAAGACCATCAATCAGGGTTGAAGCCGGGGCACCACGGACATTCTTCCAGGAGCGCTCCGCGCGCGAGGAGCGCTCTGGAGAGGCTGTCATTCAACTTTTTTGAAATCAGCCCTTAAGACGAAATTACCATCATCTCTTTTCGATACGATTTTTCGAAAACATATGTACAGATCGGAATAGTCAGGGTGGCGCAGGAAATCGCCTTCTGCAACGCATTCAGCCATCTCATCGTGGCTGAGAGGGCGGGTGGTTCGCAGCGGCTCCGCAAGTGATTCGATCCTGGTCTCAATATGAAAGCCGTCTGGCATTTCGATAATTGATCTAGAAGTAACCACAGTCAGATCCTGCCCTGAATATCGAAATCGTTGGCCGGTACGCACATTCCTGAGCATCTGATCCAGGTTCATGTCTGGACTGCGTTCTTTCGAAAGTATTTCGCTCATCTCAATCTCCTTGGTTGGGGTATGACTTGCCCAACCCTACGCCCTCCTCTGCGCAGGAGCACCTGACAACCTTGACAGTAGACAAGGTGGTTTTTTCGTGGATGGATTTCAAACAAAAAGATGTAAATCAGGAACAATAATCAAGATTCCTGTATACATCTGGCGCGACAGTTGCAGTGTTTCAGACTCTTATTCTTTGGGGGTGCTCCATGCAGTTGTGGCGACGCAGTATTCAATGGCAGCTGATTCTCAGCATGGGCACTGCCCTGCTGGTCAGTATCCTGATCGTGGTTGGCATTTATACCCTGGTGGTCAACCGCCTCGCCCAGAGCTATCTGGTCGAGCAAGCGCTGCCGTCGAGCATTGAAGCGACGCGCAACGATATCGAACGGATCCTCGTGCAACCGCTGACGGCGGCCAAGGATATTGCCAGCAATACGATGGTCCGCGACTGGCTCGCTACTGGCGAAGACGGCAGCAAAACGGCGGGCTTCGCGCAGTATCTGGAAGGCATCCGCGCCGAACATAAAGCTTTTACTGCTTTGATCATCGGCACCGAATCCAATCACTACATCACCGAAAAAGGCCTGGATCGCACCCTCAGCCGTTCAAAACCGGCTGACGCGTGGTTCTATTCCTTCCTCGACAGCGATCAGCCGCGCACTCTGAATATCGACAACGACGGGGCGACCGGAGAGTTGGCGCTGTTCATTGATTTGAAGGTGGAGCAGGCCGGCAAAGTGGTCGGTGTGGCCGGGCTCGGTTTGAGCATGAAAGAGCTGTCGGAGCTGATCCACAATTTCAGCTTTGGTGAGCGCGGCAAGGTCTATCTCGTGCGTTCCGACGGTTTGATTCAGGTGCATCCGGAAGCGCAGTTCAGCGGCAAACGCACCTTGAGCGAGCAGATTGGCGCCAATGCGGCGCAGGCCGTCATGGGCCAGAAAACGGCGATCAGCAGCAGCTTCCAAAGAGATGGCGAAGACTTCCTCGCCTTCAGCCTGCCTCTGCGTGATCTGGGCTGGACCCTGGTGGCCGAAGTGCCACAGTCGCAGATCTATGCCGAAGCCCGAAAAGCGATGTGGATGAGCGGCGGTATCGGTCTGGCCGTGGCGTTGGTGTGCCTCGCTTTGGTGGTGTGGTTGGCGCAAGGTTTGGTGCGACCGATTCGCCAAGTAACAGCCGCGCTGGTAGCAATCGGTAGCGGTGGGGGAGATTTGACCCACCGGTTAGATTCCAGCCGTGCCGATGAGCTGGGCGACCTCGCTCGCGGCTTCAATCGTTTCCTCGATAGCCAGCGCGGGATGATCGGCGAAGTGCTGACCACCAGCGAACGTCTGCGCACGGCCGTGGGGCAGGTGGCGAAAGTCGTCGAGAACACCGCTGAGCGTTCTGGCCGTCAGCAGGAAATGACTGACATGGTTGCCACCGCCGTTCACGAAATGGGCCTGACCGTGCAAGAAATTGCGCAGAACGCTGGCAACGCGGCACTGGCCTCGCAGACCGCGCGGGATGAAGCGATGCAGGCGCGCGAAGTGGTCGGCGGCTCGATCAAGCATATTGAAAGCATGTCGGATGAAATTGGCGTCGCGGCGGGGGCGGTGGGTGAGCTGGCGCATCAAGTGGCGTCGATCGATTCTGTATTGGCGGTGATTCGCGGGGTGTCCGAGCAGACCAACCTGTTGGCGCTCAATGCTGCCATTGAAGCGGCGCGTGCCGGTGACATGGGTCGGGGTTTTGCCGTCGTCGCCGATGAAGTGCGCACTTTGGCGCGCAGGACGCAAGCGTCTACTGACGAGATCCAGCAGATGATCGGCAGCCTCAAGCAAGGTGCGGAAAACGCAGTGTCGTCGATGCGTACCGGGCAGGCCGCAACCGGCACCGGGGTTGAGTCGAGCCAGCGCACCGGGGCGTCGTTGACGGCGATTACCGGTCAGGTCGAGCGCATCAGCGATATGAACCATCAGGTGGCGACGGCGACGGAAGAGCAGTCGGCAGTGACGGAAGAGATCAACCGTAATGTGCAGGGGATTTCGGATCTGGCGCGGGCGACGGCGGGGGAGGTTCGGGCCTGTCGCGAGGATTGTCAGATGTTGCAGAAACTGGCGGATGATCTGGCGCGGCAGATGGGTGGGTTCAAGTTGAGTTGAGTGTTGAGTCTGAAAAGCCCCTCACCCTAGCCCTCTCCCAGAGGGAGAGGGGACTGACCGAGGTGTCTTTCGCTATACATCGACCTGAAAATGCCAGTCGATTATGGATTCGGTGAACCTCTTTCAGGTCAATGAAGTATTCAAGCATCCCGTTCGGCCCCCTCTCCCTCCGGGAGAGGGCTGGGGTGAGGGTCGGCTTTCAGAACCACGCATCCTGCATCGCCAGGCACGTATCATCCCGCGCTTCCAGCAACGCCAGTTCATGGTGGCAACCCGGAACTTCCCACGTCAGAAAATACCGCGCCGCCTGCAGCTTGCCCTTATAGAAGTCAGCATCCGCCAAATTGCCCTTGGCTAACCCTTCCTCGGCACGAATCGCCTGTTCCAGCCAGCGCCAGCCAATCACCGTGTGCCCGAACACCTTCAGGTACAGCGCCGAGTTCGCCAGACTGCTATTGACCTTGCCCTGTGCCAGATCGGTCAACAAACCAATGGTCACCGTTTGCAGGCGCGCCACCAGTTTTTCCAGTGGTTCACGCAGTGCGGTCAGCAATTCGTATGCTGTAGCGCGCTCAGCGGTGTTGGCGATCAGGCGAATCAACTGCTTCAGTCCGGCACCTCCGTTCTGCGCCAGTTTGCGCCCGAGCAAATCCAGCGACTGAATGCCGTGAGTGCCTTCGTGGATTGGGTTCAAGCGGTTGTCGCGATAGTACTGTTCCACCGGATATTCGCGGGTGTAGCCGTGACCGCCAAGAATCTGGATCGCCAGTTCGTTGGCCTTCAAGCAGAACTCTGACGGCCAGGATTTGACGATCGGGGTCAGCAAATCCAATAGCTCATGCGCCTGTTTACGTTCGGCTTCGCTCTCAAGTGTGGTGGTGTCATCGAACAAACGCGCCGCGTACAGACCGAGATCAAATGCACCTTCGACGTAGGATTTTTGCGTCAAGAGCATGCGTCGTACATCGGCGTGTTGAATGATCGCCACCGGAGCGGTGGTCGGGTCCTTGCTGTCCGGCACTCGGCCCTGCGGCCGCTCGCGGGCGTACTCCAGCGAATACAGGTAACCGGCATAACCGAGCATCACCGCGCCCATGCCGACGCCGATCCGTGCCTCGTTCATCATCTGGAACATGTAACTCAAGCCACGGTGCGGCTCGCCCACCAGATAACCGATGCACTCACCGTTATCGCCGAAGTTCAACGCCGTGGAGGTGGTGCCGCGCCAGCCCATCTTGTGGAACAGCCCCGCCAGCAGCACGTCGTTGCGTTGGCCCAAGCTCCCGTCATCGTTGACCAGAAATTTCGGCACGATAAACAGCGAAATGCCTTTAACGCCCGCAGGTGCGTCGGGCAGCTTGGCCAGGACCATGTGCACGATGTTTTCCGAGAGCGGGTGATCGCCGCCGGAAATGAAGATCTTGTTGCCCTTCAGACGATAGGTGCCGTCGGACGCAGGCTCGGCGCGCGTACGAATATCCGACAGGGACGAACCGGCATGGGGTTCGGTCAGAGCCATGGTGCCGAAGAAGCGGCCATCGATCATCGGTTGCAGGAAGCGTTGTTTCTGCTCGTCCGTGCCAAAACTCTCGATCAGATTCGCCGCGCCCATGGTCAGGAACGGGTACGAAGTCGACGCAGCGTTGGCTGACTGGAAATGCGCGAAGCAGGCTTGCGATAGCAGCGTAGGAAGTTGCATGCCGCCGGCGTCGAAACTTCTCGCGGCGTTGAGGAATCCAGCCTCGAGGAAGGCATCCACCGCCGGTTTCACTTCAGGAATCAGAATTGCCTTGCCGTCTTCATAGCGCGGTTCGTTCTCGTCGCCCTTGCGGTTGTGCGGCGCAAAGTACTTCTCGGCGATGTTGCGCGCGGTGCCGATGGCGGCGTCGAAGGTCTCGCGGTTGTGCTCGGCAAAGCGCTCACGCCGGGTCAGGCCCTCGGCATCGAGGACTTCATACAGCTCGAAAGCCAGATTGCGGGAACTGAGCAGCGTCTCGGACATGGCGGCCTACCTGAAATTGGGGTTGGGCCGAGTCTAGGCGTGCTGATAAAGGCTGAACAGGATGATTGATGAGAGTGATGCAGAGGTGAGGGCGACACTAATCAAATGTAGGAGTGAGCCTGCTCGCGATAGCGGTCTGTCAGACACATTTATTTTGACTGACAGACCGCTATCGCGAGCAGGCTCACTCCTACAGGGAAGTGCATTCCAGGCGACCATTGCGGTCGCCTGGACTTACAGCGGTTTAGCCGATGGTCATCAAGCTCGCATTACCACCCGCCGCAGCGGTGTTAACACTCAACGCCCGCTCAATCACCAGACGTTCCAAGGCAATGTTGCTCTCGCCCTGGGACAAGCCCTGAACCCCAACGATCGCGCCGGCACGCTTGGCAATCTGCTGGCAAACGCCGCGCAACTGGTCGGAATGGCCGTGATGCAGAACCGCATCGAACACCACCTCATCCTTGTTCCAGTCAGCAACCAGCTTGATCCGCGCCTGAATCTCCTTCGGCAAGCGTGCGAACAGTGCCTTGCTGATGTCGGATTCCGGCCACACCGCCGAACCGCCTACCGCCAGCACCGCCGCCAGTTGCGTCAGCAGATCACCTTCAACCTCCGCCAGGCAGAGCACGTGCTCGCGCGGCAGGATGGCGTAGCTGTTCTTCTCGCCGGTCGGGCCGGCCAGCACGCGGGTGATGCCGCTCTGCGATTGCGCAGCGTACTGCACGCACAGCGTGCTCAGGTCGGCGTACTTGTTGCTTTCAGCCCAGGCTTTCAAGGCATTCAGCGGTTTGCTCATGGCGTCGCGCAAACGAACGTCCGGGGCGACAACGGCGTCACCGCGAGCGAAGGATTGTTCGATGGCGTCGGTAGGACGTGTCGCCAGCAAGCGGTACAGATACAGCGGGCCGCCGGCTTTCGGGCCAGTACCCGAGAGGCCTTCGCCGCCGAATGGCTGCACGCCGACCACGGCACCGACGATGTTGCGGTTAACGTAGACGTTGCCGGCGTTGACGTTGTCGATCACCTTGGCGATGGTCTCGTCGATGCGCGTGTGCACGCCCAGCGTCAGGCCATAACCGGAAGCGTTGATCTGGCCGATCAGTTGATCGATTTCTTTGCGCTTGTAGCGCACCACGTGCAGCACCGGACCGAAGATCTCGCGTTGCAGCTCGTCGAAGCTTTCCAGCTCGATCAGGGTCGGCATGACGAAGGTGCCGCGTTTGACCTCTTCGGTGTCGGCAATCGCCACCTGGTACACATTGCGACCTTTGTCGCGCATGCCCTGGATGTGCTTGTCGATGCCCGCCTTGGCTTCGGCGTCGATCACCGGGCCGATGTCCACGGACAGGCGTTCCGGATTGCCGAGACGGCTTTCGGCCATGGCACCTTTGAGCATTTCGATGACGCGATCAGCGGAATCTTCCTGCAGGCACAGTACCCGCAGCGCCGAGCAACGCTGACCCGCGCTGTCGAAGGCCGAGGACACTACGTCGATCACGACTTGTTCGGTCAGTGCCGAGGAATCGACGATCATCGCGTTCTGGCCACCGGTTTCGGCGATCAGCGGAATCGGACGGCCCTGGCTGTCGAGACGGCCAGCGATGTTGCGTTGCAGCAGACGCGCGACTTCGGTGGAGCCGGTGAACATCACGCCTTTGACGCGCTCATCACCGACCAGACCGGCGCCGACGGTTTCACCGCGACCTGGCAGCAGTTGCAGCACGCCTTCCGGAATCCCGGCTTCGAGCAGTAAGCGCACGGCTTGAGCCGCCACCAGTGGAGTTTGCTCGGCAGGTTTGGCCAATACCGGGTTACCGGCAGCCAGAGCGGCAGCGACTTGACCGCTGAAGATCGCCAGCGGGAAGTTCCACGGGCTGATGCACACCACCGGACCCAGTGGGCGGTGGGCGTCGTTGCTGAAATCGTTGCGCGCCTGCACTGCGTAGTAACGCAGGAAGTCGACCGCTTCGCGGACTTCGGCGATGGCATTGGCGTAGGTCTTGCCGGCTTCGCGAGCCAGCAGGCCCATCAGCGGCTGGATCTCGCCTTCCATCAAGTCAGCGGCACGTTCCAGAATCGCTGCGCGCTCGGCGGGCGGGGTGGCCTGCCAGATCGGCGCAGCGTTCAGCGCGCATTGAATGGCGTTGTCGACGTCTTCAACCGTGGCTTCCTGAACGTGACCGACCACATCACGGTGATCTGCCGGGTTCAGCACCGCTGCCGGCGTTTCATTGCTGGAGGCGCAACCGAGCATCGGCGCGGCTTTCCAGTCGTTGTGTGCGGTGGCGAGCAGGGCGCAGGACAGCGAAGCCAGGCGATGTTCGTTGGCCATGTCGATGCCGCTGGAGTTGGCGCGCTCAGCACCGTACAGGTCACGCGGCAGCGGAATGCGCGGGTGCGGCAGGCCGAAGCCACCTTCCACAGTCGCCATCTGCTCGATCTGCGCCACCGGATCGGCCACCAGTTCCTGAATCGAAATCGACTGGTCGGCGATGCGGTTGACGAACGAGGTGTTCGCGCCGTTTTCCAGCAAGCGACGTACGAGGTACGCCAGCAGGGTTTCGTGAGTGCCGACCGGTGCGTACACGCGGCACGGACGGTTCAGCTTGCCGTCGGCAACTTTGCCTACAACTTGTTCGTAAAGCGGTTCGCCCATACCGTGCAGGCACTGGAATTCGTACTGGCCGGGGTAATAGTTCTGACCGGCAATGTGGTAAATCGCCGACAGGGTGTGGGCGTTGTGCGTGGCGAACTGCGGGTAGATGACTTCCGGCACCGACAGCAGTTTGCGTGCGCAAGCGATGTAGGAAACGTCGGTGTACACCTTGCGGGTGTAGACCGGATAGCCTTCGAGGCCTTCGACCTGGGCGCGTTTGATTTCGCTGTCCCAGTACGCGCCCTTCACCAGACGGATCATCAGGCGATGACGGCTGCGGCGAGCCAGATCGATCACGTAGTCGATCACGTACGGGCAGCGCTTCTGGTAAGCCTGGATGACGAAACCGATGCCGTTCCAGCCAGTCAGTTGCGGCTCGAAGCACAGGCGCTCAAGCAGATCCAGCGACAGCTCGAGACGGTCGGCTTCTTCGGCGTCGATGTTCAGGCCGATGTCGTATTGCTTGGCCAGCAGGGTCAGCGACAGCAGGCGCGGGTACAGCTCGTCCATCACACGCTCGTACTGCGCACGGCTGTAACGCGGGTGCAGTGCCGAGAGCTTGATGGAAATGCCCGGGCCTTCATAAATCCCACGGCCGTGGGACGCTTTGCCGATCGAGTGAATGGCTTGTTCGTACGACGCCAGGTACTTCTGCGCATCGTGTTCGGTCAGTGCCGCTTCACCGAGCATGTCGTAGGAGTAACGGAAGCCCTTGGCTTCGAACTTGCTCGCGTTGGCCAAGGCTTCGGCGATGGTTTCACCGGTGACGAACTGCTCGCCCATCAGGCGCATGGCCATGTCGACGCCCTTGCGGATCATCGGCTCGCCGCTCTTGCCGATGATGCGGCTCAGCGAAGAGGTTAGGCCCGCTTCGTTGTGCGTCGAGACCAGTTTGCCGGTCAGCAGCAGGCCCCAAGTGGCGGCGTTGACGAACAGCGAAGGGCTGTTGCCCAAGTGCGGATGCCAGTTGCCGGTGCTGATCTTGTCGCGGATCAGTGCATCGCGAGTGCCCTTGTCCGGTATCCGCAGCAGCGCTTCGGCCAGGCACATCAGTGCCACACCTTCCTGGGACGACAGGGAAAATTCCTGCAGCAGGCCCTGAACAATGCCTGCGCGACCGCCGGCACTTTTCTGGTTACGCAGTTTTTCCGCGATGGAGGCGGCGAGTTTGTTGGTGGCTTCAGCCATGGCTACCGGCAGGCGAGCCTGTTCGATCAGCATTGGCACCACTTCCGGCTCAGGGCGACGGTAGGCAGCGGTGATCGAGGCGCGCAGAACTGACTGCGGCAGGATGCTTTCAGCGAATTCGAGGAAGCATTGGTGGGCGTGATCGGTGTGGACTTCGCCCGCCTCATCGGCGTCCTTGGCGGTCAAACCGTTCAGCTCGGTCAGGGTTGCACCACCCTCGAGTTTTTCCAGGTAATTGAAAATTGCCTGCTTGATCAACCAGTGCGGTGTGCGATCAATCGAGGTCGCGGCCGCCTTCAGGCGCTCGCGGGTCGGGTCATCGAGTTTGACCCCAAGGGTGGTGGTAGCCATATTTTTATCCTCATGGTTGCCACAGTTGCGTGGCATCAGCTGGCGGCAAGATTAGCCGTGCGCTGAGAGAGGTGCAACCGGGTGCAACCCTTTTTTTGTCGGAAAAATAAACGCTTCGTCAGGAATTATTTTCTGGTACGCAAGTGCCGCACTTGCTTGGTGCTTTTGCTTCTAGCAACGCGCTTGGACTGCGCTAAAAGGGAGCAAAAACTGCCTGTTTTCCGGAATATCCGACTAGGTGCAACTAATTCTCGCGAAACTGGTTGCACCTTTTTGCTTTGTTGCATAGCATTCGCGCCCTAGGTGCAACCGGGATAACCCGGTGCATCGGCTGGTGGCTTTCCTGGGGAAACATCAGTCCTAAATGCGCGGGATCCCGAATCGTCTGCCAAACGTCGTCGTTTGCGCGCGGTTCATCACCGCTGCTACATAAAAACAAAGCCAGGGCGTAACTTAATGAGCGTAAGCAATCCAACACTGATCACGTTCGTGATCTACATCGCAGCAATGGTGCTGATCGGCTTCATGGCCTATCGCTCCACCAATAACCTGTCTGACTATATTCTTGGCGGCCGTAGCCTGGGCAGCGTCGTCACCGCGCTGTCTGCCGGTGCTTCCGACATGAGCGGCTGGCTGTTGATGGGCCTGCCGGGCGCCATTTACATGTCCGGTCTGTCCGAAAGCTGGATCGCCATCGGCCTGATCGTCGGCGCCTACCTGAACTGGCTGTTCGTTGCCGGCCGTCTGCGTGTGCAGACCGAGCACAACGGCGATGCCCTGACCCTGCCAGACTACTTCTCCAGCCGTTTCGAAGACAAAAGCGGCCTGCTGCGCATTATTTCGGCGATCGTGATTCTGGTGTTCTTCACCATTTACTGCGCCTCCGGCATCGTGGCTGGCGCCCGTCTGTTCGAAAGTACCTTCGGCATGTCTTACGAGACGGCGCTGTGGGCCGGTGCTGCGGCGACGATTGCCTACACCTTCGTTGGCGGTTTCCTCGCGGTGAGCTGGACTGACACCGTGCAAGCCACGCTGATGATTTTCGCGCTGATCCTCACGCCGATCATCGTCCTGCTGGCCACCGGCGGCGTCGACACCACGTTCCTGGCCATCGAAGCCAATGATCCAAGCAACTTCGACATGCTCAAAGGCACCACCTTCATCGGCATCATCTCGCTGATGGGCTGGGGTCTGGGCTACTTCGGTCAGCCGCACATCCTCGCGCGTTTCATGGCGGCGGACTCGGTGAAATCGATCGCCAAGGCGCGTCGCATTTCCATGACCTGGATGATCCTGTGCCTGGGTGGCACCGTGGCCGTGGGCTTCTTCGGTATCGCTTACTTCTCGGCACACCCGGAAGTGGCCGGTCCCGTGACCGAGAACCACGAGCGTGTGTTCATCGAACTGGCCAAGATCCTCTTCAACCCTTGGATTGCCGGTGTGTTGCTGTCGGCCATTCTGGCCGCTGTGATGAGTACTTTGAGCTGCCAGTTGCTGGTGTGCTCGAGCGCCCTGACCGAAGACTTCTACAAAACCTTCCTGCGTAAATCCGCTTCGCAACTGGAGCTGGTCTGGGTCGGCCGCGCCATGGTGCTGTTGGTTGCACTGATCGCGATCGCCCTGGCGGCCAACCCGGAAAACCGCGTACTGGGTCTGGTGTCCTACGCTTGGGCCGGTTTCGGTGCTGCGTTCGGTCCGGTTGTGCTGATCTCGGTTATCTGGAAAGAAATGACCCGCGACGGCGCACTGGCCGGTATCCTGGTCGGCGCGATCACCGTGGTGGTGTGGAAGCATTTCGAGGTGATGGGTCTGTACGAAATCATCCCGGGCTTCATCTTCGCCAGCCTGGCCATCTACATCGTCAGCAAGATGGGCGAGCCGACCAGAGGCATGGTGCAGCGCTTCGAAGCAGCGGAAAAAGATTTCCACTTGAACAAGTGATTGTTCTGAGCTGAAGCTCACCCGAAAACGGCCCGTTTCCTACAGGAGACGGGCCGTTTTTTTGTGCCTGTAATTTCTCGAATCCTGTGGAAATCCAATGTGGGAGCGAGCCTGCTCGCGAATGCGATTGATCATTCAATGAATCTGTCGACTGACATGCCGCTTTCGCGAGCAGGCTCGCTCCCACAGGGTTCGGCGGTGGTTTTGGAGACTTGTCTGTAGTTGAAGGCGCCGCTTTTTGCAGGGTTTTTCGTCAATGAAAGTAGGGCAAATCTGATTTTCTCGTCACCCATTCATCACCCCTTGCCCCTCATGCAGAATCGCCCGCCCTCACACTGCAGAGAGACATCGGATGTTCGCGCCTGCCAATCAACCGCGTTTCACGTTGACCCTCGAAGGCGCCCAACATGACCTCAAAGTCCTTGAGTTCACGGGCAAGGAAGCCATCAGCCAACCCTTTCGTTTCGAGCTGGAACTGGTCAGTGAGCGACCGGACCTGGACCTCGAAAGCCTGCTGCACTGTCAGGCGTTTCTGAGTTTTGATGCTCAGGGTTCTGGTGTTCATGGTCAGATTTATCAGGTCGGGCAGGGCGATTCGGGGAAACGTCTGACGCGCTATCACTTAAGCCTCGTACCACGTCTGACGTATCTGGGACACCGCATCAATCAGCGGATTTTCCAGCATCAGAGCGTGCCGCAAATTGTTGCGCAGGTGCTTAAGGATCACGCGATCCTTCGGGATGCTTTCGAGTTTCGGTTAGGCAGCGAATACTCGGTTCGCGAGTATTGCGTGCAGTACGCCGAGAGCGATCTGGCGTTTATTCAGCGCCTGTGTGCCGAGGTCGGCATTCATTACCACTTTCAGCACAGCCCGAAAGGTCACCTGTTGGTGTTCGGCGATGACCAGACCGTGTTCCCGCGTCTCGCCGAGTCGACGGTGTATCTGCCGGGCAGTGGCATGTCCGCTGGTGCGCCGGCAATCCAGCGTTTCAATGTTCGCGTGGAAACCCGCACCAGCGTGGTCAGCCGGCGCGATTACAATTTCATCAAGCCGCGACTGCAGTTGGAAAGTCGTATCGACGCTGAGCAGCGCCCGGTGCTGGAGGACTATCACTTCCCCGGACAATTCAATGATCGGGAAACCGGCAAGCATCTCGCCCAGCGTGCGCTTGAGCGACATGTCGCCGATTACCGTCAGGCCGAAGGCATCAGCGACGAATCCGCGCTGGTTTGCGGACATTTCCTGCAACTGAGCGAGCATCCGCGCCACGACTGGAATGACCTGTGGCTGCTGACTGCCGTTGAACACCATGGCCGCCAGCCACAAGTGCTGGAGGAATCGGTGACCAGCGATGGGGACGCTTTCCAGGGTTACCGTAATAGCTTTCTCGCCACGCCGTGGGACGTGTTTTTCCGCCCGACGCTGGGGCCGGAAAAACCACGCATGCCCGGATATCAACCAGCGGTTGTGACCGGGCCGAAAGACACCGAAATCCACTGCGACGAGTACGGTCGGGTCAAGGTGCAACTGGCTTGGGATCGCGACGGTGAATTGAACGAGCATTCCAGTTGCTGGCTGCGCGTCGCCAGCGGTTGGGCCCATGACCGTTACGGCAGTGTGTTGATTCCGCGCGTGGGAATGGAAGTGCTGGTCGGTTTCATCGATGCCGACGCCGACAAACCCTTGGTCGTGGGCTGTCTGCCTAACGCCGCGACGCCGATTCCGCTGGATCTGCCGGCGGACAAGACTCGTAGTATTTTCCGCAGTCAGAGCAGCCCTGGCGGTGGTGGCTACAACGAACTGCGCATTGAGGATCGCAAGGGCGCCGAAGAAATCTACCTGCGCGCCCAGCGCAACTGGACGCAGCATGTGTTGAATGATCAGCAGGTGCAGGTCGATAACCAGCGCAGCATAGTCGTCACTGGGACTGCTCGGCATGAGTTGAAGGCTGATGAGCAACGCATCACTCATGGTCAGCGGCAGACCGAAGTGAGGCAGGACGATCATCTGAGCGTCACCGGCAACCGACATATCAAGGTGGCCAATCAGGCAACCAGTGCCAGCCAGCAGTTCCACGTCAGCGCCGGTCAGCAAGTGGTCATCGATGGCGGCGCGAGTGCGACGATTCAGGCCGGTGGGCAGTGGATCAACATCGGTCCCGGCGGCATTTTCAGCAGCGTGCCGATTGTCGTGGGCGGCGCACCGATGGCGGCGATGAGTGCCGCACCAGTGGCGCCGGGATTGCCGGAGAAACTCGCCGCCGCGCCGGCAGCCATGCTCACCGCCGCACAAATCATGAGCTTCAAGGGTGATGCGCCATTCTGCGAAGAGTGCGAGCGTTGCAAGGACGGTCTCTGTGCAGCCTGATTTTCTTTTGCCTGCCGAATGGTTGGCGCGGGAGCCGTTGAAAGCATCCGAGCAATTGTTCGCGGTATTCAGCAATGCCAGCGAGGCGAAGCCGCTCAAGGGTTGGCCAGACATGACGAATCCGATCTGGGCCGAGACGATCTATGCCGAGTGGGATGCGGTGATGCCTTACGTGGGAATTGTCGCTACTGACAGTGAGTTTCTGCATTGGGTCGCCACTACCGAATCGCGGGATTGGGGATGGTTGGCGGTGTCTTCGGCGAGTCTTGAAGAGGTGCTGGCGCACTTTCGCAGCCTGACCCAAGTGCTGATGCCGGACGGCAAAACGGTGTTTTTTCGTTTCTGGGATGGGCGGTTTCTCTTGCCGATTTTGCAGGCCGATGAGGTGGGCGCGGCGCAACTGTTTCCGCTGATCGGGCGTTGCTTGATCAATGGGCAGGCGCTGGAAATTGGTGGCAGGGCGCAGGTTTCGGGGCGGGCATTCCCTTGGTGGCAGGTGCCGGAGTCGGTGCTGTCGCAGCAGGGCAACGACGTTCGAACGGCCAATGCGTTGCAGTGGTTGAGCGAAGAATATCCGGTTCTTTTCGAGGCCTTTCCCGTGGCGGTTTTGCGTTGCAAGGTGAGGCGGTTTTTTCAGGTTTCAATGTCAGAAGATTCGTCGCAATCGGCGTTGCTGGCGTTTTTGCTGGCAGAGTCGGGGTGAGTTTTCGGGGCGAAGGTCTCGGACGATTCCTTCGAGTTGCGGCGGTTTTCATGAACTGGTGGGCGGTGGGTTGCAGGGATAGTCTTTTCGTTGTCACGGCGAAAGTGGTGGCAGGGTGTAGGAACCCTCTACCTAAGGTGCATCAGCGTTGTTGATCTTTGCGGCATGTAACTCGTGTCAGCAATATCGTTAGCGGCGGCTGTGTGCGGGACACGCTTCGGCGTGGCCGAATACCTTGGGTCGGTTCCTACTCCCGTGCACCGCTGCCACCCAAACCCGTAGGAAGGAGTGTGGCAGTTCATTTTCACATCCGAGGAAGCAAAAAATGACGACACTCAAGCCAGCTCCACCCTACGAAAAAATCATCCCCCATCCCGACAACCGCTTCATGGCACTCACCGGCAATTGCAGCGACATGCCGACCCTGTTCATCGACACCCACGTGCCCTCGACATCCTCATGGACGCCGCCAACCATCGCCTGCGCGCCGTGATCCAGGTGCTGGAAAACATGTGCATGCGCGGCTCGGTCGAATGCGACTCCGTCATCCTCAGCGACTTCGCCCAGCTCTGCGTGATCCCCTTGCGCGACGGCTGTGATGTGCTTGATGTCATCGGCAGGCGCCTGCGCAGCATGCCCGCCTGAAAAAGATCAAAAGATCGCAGCCTGCGGCAGCTCCTACACGGGACTGGCGTTCGCCCTGTAGGAGCTGCCGAAGGTTGCGATCTTTTGACGTTAAAGGAAATCAGTTAGTCAGTCAGGGATGTACGCATCCTGAGAGTTGATAAAGCTGTTGAACGCATCGGAGTTGTAGACCTTCATGCACCCAAAAAACACTACTTTTTCATTCGAGTATTTGCTGTTTGAAGGTGTCTGCTCGTAAGCCGCCAACACGTAGTTTCGGGTTTCTTTGTAGGGATCGTGTAGCACTTGCAGCGTGTCTTCATTTTGCAGGATGGAATGCATGCCTTTGCCCATGAAGGAATAGGCATTGGCGGACAGTGCAATGTCTTTTTCCAGCAAGGAGTGTTCGTTGAATGGCTTTAGGATGCAGTGGCTCAGGCCGTAGTTCTTTAGTGTCTGGCGTGCCTGTTCAATGTGGGTTTCGTCGGCAAGGGCGAGGTATGGGCCAAGCAGGCTGAATAAGCAGATGATCAGATATCGCATGAGTTTTTGACTTCCTGTCGTTCATGGTTAGACAGTTTAACGCCATAAAAGCAAAGCCCCTCACCCTAACCCTCTCCCAGAGGGAGAGGGGACTGACCGAGGTGTCTGGGTGATGTGCGCCGACTTGCGACTTCAGTGGTGAACTTGGCTTGGCCAAGCCTTGATATGAGTTTTCTTCAGGGGGCTGACCGAGTTGTCTGGGTGATGTACGCCGACCCCGCGCTGATCTTCGCTTGGCCAAGCCTGAGATCACGCTGATCTTTCAGGTCGATGTAACTCGCAAGATCACCACCGTCAGTCCCCTCTCCCTCTGGGAGAGGGCTAGGGTGAGGGAAAGGCTTTTGTCCGCTCAGCCGCCAACCCCTGACTTGCCGCGCGGTAAAAGGTAAACTTTGCGCCCTTCGCAGGAGCAGCCATGAATTATCGTCACGCCTTCCATGCCGGCAATCACGCCGATGTGTTCAAACACCTGACCTTGACCCGCCTCATCGCTCTGATGTCGCGCAAGGAGCAGCCGTTTGCCTATCTCGACACACACGCCGGCATCGGTCTGTATGACTTGCAGGGCGATCAGGCGAATCGCACCGGCGAGTACCTGGAAGGCATCGCGCGCTTGTGGGAGCAGCCGGATCTGCCGGCGCTGACCGCCGACTACATGAAGGTGCTGCACGAGATGAACCCGGACGGCCAGTTGCGCTACTACCCGGGTTCGCCGGAGCTGGCGCGGCGCCTGACCCGCCCGCAGGATCGGGTGATGCTCAACGAGAAGCACCCGGAAGACGGCGTGCTGCTCAAGGACAACATGGCCGGCGATCGTCGGGTCAAGGTTCACCTAGGCGAAGGCTGGCATGTCGCACGGGCGATGTTGCCGGTGCAGGAGAAGCGCGCGGTGATGTTGATTGATCCGCCGTTCGAACAGCTCGATGAAATGCAGCGTTGCGCGGCATCGTTGAAAGAAGCGATTGGCCGCATGCGCCAAACCGTGGCGGCGATCTGGTATCCGGTGAAGGACCAGCGTGCGTTGCGTCGGTTCTATCAGGATCTGGCTGGTACCGGTGCGCCGAAGTTGCTGCGCGTGGAACTGCTGGTGCACCCGCTGGATACGCCGAACAGCCTGAACGGTTCGGGCATGGCGATTGCCAATCCGCCGTGGGGGCTGGAAGAGGAATTGCGTGAGCTGCTGCCGTGGTTGTCGAAGAAGCTGGGGCAGACCCAGGGCGGCTGGCAGATGGATTGGCTGATTGCCGAGAGCTGATCAACGGCAAGATCAAAAGATCGCAGCCTGCGGCAGCTCCTACAGCGATCGTTCCCACGCTCTGCGTGGGAATGCCTCAATGGACGTTCTGCGTCCGCTGTTGGGACGCGGAGCGTCCCGGGCTGCATTCCCACGCAGAGCGTGGGAACGATCAGTCGGTGGGGTTAGTTGCCTGCCAGACTCGCTGGCATGCACACGCCGGTGCCGCCAATCCCGCAGTAACCCTCTGGATTCTTCGCCAGATACTGCTGGTGATACGCCTCGGCGAAGTACACGGTCGGCGCCTGTTCGATCTCGGTGCTGATCTCGCCCAGACCGGCTTTCGACAGCTCGGCCTGATAGGTCGCCTTGCTTTTCAGCGCCGCATCCAGATGCTCAGGCGAGGTCGCGTAGATCACCGAGCGGTACTGCGTGCCGATGTCATTGCCCTGACGCATGCCTTGCGTCGGGTTGTGCAGTTCCCAGAACATCGCCAGCAGCTCTTCGTAGCTGACTTTGGCCTTGTCATACACCACCAGCACCACTTCCGCGTGGCCGGTCAGGCCCGAGCAGACTTCTTCGTAGGTCGGGTTCGGCGTGAAGCCGCCGGCATAACCGACGACCGTGCTGACCACGCCTTCACGCTGCCAGAAACGGCGCTCGGCGCCCCAGAAGCAGCCCAGACCAAAGATCGCAAAATCGACGTCCTGGAAAAACGGGCCAAGCAGCGGGGTTTCTTCGAAGACAAAGTGCTTTTCAGGCAGGGTCATCGCGGTTTCGCGGCCGGGCAGAGCTTGTTCTTTAGTCGGGAGCACGTTTTTGTTCACCAGAATTTCCGAGCGCAGAACCATGATCGTTCCTCTCAGTCAGGTTGGATGTAAAAAGTCAGACCGCCAGTGTGCCGAATGATGCCCGGTTAATCACTACCCAAAATGTGCGGGTACTCGCTCAACATTGTAGGAGTGAGCCTGCTCGCGATAGCGGTGGGTCAGTCAGAGGGTTTGTTGCTGACACACCGCTATCGCGAGCAGGCGAAGGCCTACAAGGGATTTGCGGTGTTTATAGGCACAACGGGCCGCGCGGGTAGCGCTTCAGCGCCTGGATCAGTTCGCCGCCGGGGATCGGCCGGTCAAACAGGTAACCCTGTCCGACATCGCAACGATGACGACGCAGGAACGCCAGTTGTTCGGCGGTCTCGATGCCTTCGGCCACGACCTTGAGTTTCAGGTTGTGCGCCATGGCGATCACCGCTGAGGTGATTTCCATGTCGTCCTGGTTATCGGGAATTTCGTGGATGAAGCTGCGATCGATCTTGATGATGTCGATCGGAAATTTCTTCAGATAGCTCAGCGACGAATAACCGGTGCCGAAGTCGTCCATGGCAAGGGTCAGGCCGAGGCGTTTGAGCTGGTCGAGTTGCAAGTGCGTGTCTTCGGTGGCTTCCAGCAGCAGGCCTTCGGTCAGTTCCAGTTCGAGCAGATAGGCTGGCAGCGCTTCTTCCTTGAGGATGTTGGCGATGGAGGCGACCAGATCCGGGTCGGAGAATTGCTTGGGCGACAGGTTGATCGCCACTTGCAGATTGCCCATCCCGGCAGCGGTCAGCGCTTTGCTCATGCGGCAGGCCTGGCGCGCGATCCACTTGCCGATCGGAATGATCAGGCCGGTTTCTTCGGCGACGCTGATGAACTGGTCCGGGCGGATCATGCCGCGTTCCGGGTGGTTCCAGCGCAACAATGCTTCCATGCCCAGCAGACGACCGCTGCGCAGGCACAGCTTGGGCTGGTAGAACACGTCCAGTTCGTTCTGGGTCAGGGCGCGGCGCAGGTTGTTCTCGACGAACAGTTTGTAACTGGCCTCGGCGTTCAGCGCCTCGGTGAAGACTTGCACCTGATGTTTGCCGTTGGCCTTGGCCTTGTGCAGCGCCAGACCGGCGTTACGCATCAGCGTTTGCGGGTCGCGGCCGTGCAACGGCGCGCACGCCAGGCCGACCGAACCGGTAACGCTGATCAACTGGTTGTCGACGAACATCGGCTTGTCGAGGGTCGCCAGCAACTGGTTGGCGATCTGCTGGCCGGTCGCCAGATCGGTATCGTCGAGCAACACCGCAAACTCGTTACTGGCGAACCGCGCGAGGCTGCCGCTCGGACTCAGGCTGTTGCGCAAACGCCGAGCGAGACTGATCAGCAATTTGTCGCCAGTCTGGTGACCGAGGCTGTCGTTGATCCGCTTGAAGTTGTCGATGTCCACCAGCAGCAGGCTGATCGGCGTATCGCTGTCGCGGGCGAAGCGTTCGTCGAGATTGCGGATAAACGCCGGGCGATTGCCGAGGTTGGTCAGGTTGTCGGTGTAGGCCAGACGTTCAATGCGCTGCTGCGCCAGTTTGGTCTGGGTGATGTCTTCGTAGATGCCGATGTAATGCGTCAGTTCGCGGTTGTCACCGTACACCTTGGAGATCGACAACTGGCCCCAGTACGGTTCGAGGTTCTTGCGGCGGCTCTTGAATTCGCCCTGCCAGCTGTTGCTTTTGGCCAGCGCCGAGGGCGCGTCGAACAGCAGTTCACTGAGGTTTTCCAGCGCCGGCAGCTCGGACAGGCGCTGGCCGTGAACTTCTTCGGTGGTGTACTGGGTGATCGCGGTGAAGCTCGGGTTGACGTACTCGACCACGCCGTCGCAATTGACCAGCAAAAACGCGTTGGCGCTTTGCTCGACTGCACGCTGAAACAGGTGCAGGGCGCTGGTGGCGGTGCGACGATTGTGGTTGTTGATGACTTGTGCGAACTGGTCGGCCAGCTCGCCGGCAAAGGCGATTTCGTCGGACTGCCAGGCGCGGGTGACGCCAGTCTGCTCCAGGCACAGCACGCCTACCACCTGGCCATCGACGCGAATACTCGCATCGAGCATCGCGTTGACGTCGCGCGGGCGCAGCGCTTCGGCCATCTCCCGGGTGCGTGGATCGCGCATCGCGTTGTGTGCGTCGATGGCGCGGCTGCTGTGCAGCGCTTCCATGTAGTCGGGGAAACTGCTGATGTCGATCACGTCCGGGAGGATGTATTCCTGGGTCGCGCGGTGGTACGCGGAAATCGGCACCAGATGCTGGCCTTCGAGGTTCCACAGGCTGGCGCAGTCGATCTCATAGATATCGCAGGCGCAGCGGGTGATCAGCTCGGCGGCTTCCTGCAGCGAGTTGTGCGTGCTGTAGCGCTGACGTGCGAGCAGCAGAATCAAATCCTGCTGGGCGCGTACGCGTTCCAGATGCTGCAGTTGTTCCTGCTGGGCGCGCTGGTTGAGTTCCAGGGCGATCTGCAGGCGCGAATTCTGGGTTTCGAGGTCAACGGAGGGCAGTGGCGGTGCTTCGTCGAAGACGTGATCGACCGCCAGCAGATAGCCGCGCAGCAGATGACGGTTGTGTTGTTTGTAGGCTTCGCCCAGTTCCAGAATGTTCAGCGCACCGGCAGCCGTGTGCAGGGTGTAACGCACCAGATAATGCGGGCTGGCGGTCAACTGTTGCTGGATCGCGTCGTGCAGTTGATAACGCGCTTCGGGTTCCATCAGGCTGGCGTAGGGTGAGCCGACCAGCGCGCAAAGCTCGACGGCCGGCTGACCGAACTGGCGTTCGCAGTTGGGATCGAGAAACAGCATGGCCCAACTGGCTTCATTCAAGCGCTCGAAACGCAGCATGCCGAGCCGCGAGGGCACAGGCAACTGCGTCACTACCTCGGCCGCCATACGGCTGGCGGCATCGGGTTGGCTCTTCATGAAGGGAACTCGCTTGGAAATATGCTGAACGCGCCGGGCTCTCGCCCTCTTTACTGTTGCCTGCGGCAAGGTTGCATCATTGCGGCACCGACTGACAAGAGAGATGAAGGCCAAGTGCTATAAGAATATGTCGGCTGCACTGAACATTTCTCCAGCCCGTGGTTGAAAAGAGCCAAAGATCGCAGCCTGCGCCAGTGTCTACAGGGGAATGGCCCTCTGCAGGAGCTGCCGAAGGCTGCGATCTTCAAGGCTTAGCGCAGTTTTATGGCGATCGACTGCAGCTGTTTGCCATCGCGGTCGTGGTAATTGACCTGAATCTGCCCGGCCTCGACCACCAGGTGGGCGAAATTGTCTTCACTGACCACCGTGCTGCTCAGCTCATGTCGATAATCGCCGGCCGCCGTACGCACCAGCGGCTGATCAAGAATGAACGTGGACGCTTTGGCATATGGCAGCAGTTTGCTGTTGCACAGCGGTGAGGAGACCACGGTGTGGACTTCGAAATCCGGGTCTTCACTGTGACTCAGGCGAGCCGTCAGCGAGCCATGCACGTCCCCCGAGATGAACACGACATTCTTGATGCGCCGGGTGCGGATGGTTTCCAGCAGGCGCAGGCGCTGCTCGGGAAAGGCTTTCCAGGCGTCATCGCCGTTAAGTTTGCGATCCGGATAGAACATCACGCTGGTGACCACGAACTTGACCCGCGCCGTGCTGTGACTCAGCCATTTGAGCAGGGCCTGTTCCTGTGCCTCGTCGAGGATCCGTCGATCATCGCCTGACAAGTGGCGGCGGGTGCGACTGTCGGTGACAAACCATTCGATATCGCCGTCGCTGAATTGATACCAGTAATGCTCAAGTGTCGAGTGATCTATTTCACCGTTAATGGTCAGCGGATGTACCGGGCTATGACTGGCTTGATACAACTCATAAGCGGCCATGGCGTTGCGATATAAATCGCCGTCGGACTTGCTGGCATTGGCGGGCCAGTTATCTTCGATTTCGTGATCGTCGAGAATCATGTAAGTCGAAGTGCCGGACATCAGTCGTTTTATATTCGGCTGGGAAAAAGCCGCGCGATACTTGCTTAGGATATCTTTATAGTCGCGATCCGGTGCAAGTAGATTCAAATCGTCGACGTAAATTTGATCGCCGGTCATCAATACCGCGCTGATTGGCGGTTGTATGCCTTCGATCACCTGATTGATGGACGCGAAGATACGATCGCCCAATTGCGGCAGGACGGCGACACCGGCGGTCATGCGCAGGTAGCGGCAGGAGCCGACGATATAGGCTCTGGGCTGCAGGACCTTGCTGGAGCGGGTGCGCAAGCGGTAGATCTCTCGCGGCCATTGCAGCGGCAGTTCAGCGACGCTGTCCGGCGTGTGCACCGGATTCATCGGACTGAACCAGCCGGCCTGATATTCATATTCGGTGTCGCTGCTCAAGTTGTTCAGGGCGAATACTTGCGACATATCGCGTAATTCGCTCAGGCGTGCGAAGTTGCCGTTCGACCATTGTTGTGTACCGGAACTGCGAAAACGCACCCCGGCAAATACCGGCGCATTGTTGCGCCGCTCGCCACGCATGAATATGCGCGCATGATTAGTTGTAACGTGGCCGACAATCGGGCCGATAGTGGGTTTTAACATGTCGAATCCATTCGAATGAATTTTAATGAGTATGAGTTTTCGCGAAGTTTGCTTAGTTAAATTGGCTGCGCTTAGGTTAGTTGCGTGACGAATAAAAAAGATCGGCGCCAAGTCGACCAGACTTGTGGCCGATATCAGCGCAACATGTGGGAAAAAGACCGGAAGGATTTTTCAGGCAAAAAAAAGCCCCGCCAAACTGACGGGGTTGAGGTACGAGCGTGTGGCGCTCGAAAGGGTGCAGCAATCGGCCCTCCGTTGCCGGAGGGCCGATCGAGTTACAGCAGGATCGTGCGGATGTCCGCCAGCAGGCTGCCCAGACGCTGGGTGAAGCGTGCGGCAGCGGCGCCGTTGATCACACGGTGATCGTAGGACAGCGACAGTGGCAGCATCAGTTTCGGCTGGAAGGCTTTGCCGTCCCAGACTGGCTGGATGGTTGCCTTGGAAACACCGAGGATCGCCACTTCCGGCGCGTTGACGATCGGCGTGAAGCCGGTACCGCCAATGTGGCCGAGGCTGGAAATGGTGAAGCAGGCGCCTTGCATGTCGTCAGCGGTGAGCTTCTTGTCGCGGGCTTTGGCGGCCAGCGCAGCGGCTTCGGCTGCCAGTTGCAGCAGGCTCTTCTGGTCGACGTTCTTGATGACCGGTACCAGCAGGCCATCCGGGGTGTCGACGGCGAAGCCGATGTTCACGTATTTCTTGCGGATGATCGCTTTGCCGCTTGGTGCCAGCGAACTGTTGAAGTCCGGCAGCTCCTTGAGCATGTGCGCGCACGACTTGAGCAGCAGCGGCAGGATGGTCAGCTTGACGCCGGCCTTCTCTGCAACGGCTTTCTGTGCAACGCGGAAGGCTTCCAGCTCGGTGATATCAGCCGAATCGAACTGAGTCACGTGCGGGATGTTCAGCCAGCTGCGGTGCAGGCTCGACGCGCCGATCTGCATCAGGCGAGTCATCGGCACTTCTTCGATTTCGCCGAAACGGCTGAAATCGACGACCGGGATCGGCGGGATGCCCGCGCCACCGGTTGCGCCAGCTGCAGCGGCCGGTGCTTCCTTGGCCTTCTGCATCATCGCTTTGACGTAAACCTGCACGTCTTCTTTCAAGATACGGCCGTGCGGGCCACTGGCACCGACAGCGTTCAGCTCGACGCCGAACTCGCGAGCCAGTTGACGCACGGCAGGGCCGGCGTGAACTTTGGCGCCCGGTTTCGCTGGCGTAGCAGCCGGTGCGGCGGCTGGGGCGGCAGGTGCAGCGGCAGCCGGAGCAGCAGCGGCAGGAGCACTTGGTGCAGCAGCGGCAGCTGGCGCCGGGGCAGCAGCAGGTGCCGCGCCTTTGACTTTCAGCTTCAGAATCAGGTCGCCGGTACCGACTTCGTCATCCAGCTTGATGGAAACGCTTTCCACCACGCCAGCGGCAGGCGATGGGATTTCCATGCTCGCCTTGTCGGATTCCAGGGTGATCAGCGACTGGTCGGCTTCAACACTGTCGCCAGCCTTGACCAACACTTCGATGATCTTGGCTTTGCCAGCCGAACCGATGTCCGGAACGTGGATGTCCTGAACGCTGTCAGCAACCGGTGCAGCTGGCGCGGCTGCCGGAGCAGGCGTAGCGGCAGCGGCCGGTGCAGCAGCCTGAGCCGGAGCGGCAGCCGCAGGGGCCGCAGCACCTGCCACTTCCAGATCCAGAATCAGGTCGCCAGTGCCGACTTCGTCGTTGAGCTTGACGCTGATGGCCTTGACCACGCCAGCGGCAGGCGACGGGATTTCCATGCTCGCCTTGTCGGATTCCAGGGTGATCAGCGATTGATCAGCTTCGACGGTGTCGCCGACCTTGACCTGAATCTCGATGATCTGTGCCTTGCCCGACGAACCGATGTCCGGCACGTGCACTTGCTGAACCGAAGCGGCAGCAGGGGCAGCGGCAGGCGCGGCAGCAGCAGGAGCAGGAGCGGCGGCCGGTTTTTCTTCAGCCTTTTTGGCCGGAGCAGCAGGAGCAGGGGCCGCTTCAGCGGCGCCCTCGACTTCCAGCTCAAGCAGTTCGTCGCCTTCTTTCAGACGATCGCCCAGCTTCACTTTCAGGCTCTTGATGACACCGGCTTTCGGGGCCGGCACTTCCATGCTGGCCTTGTCCGATTCCAGGGTCAGGATGCTCTGGTCGGCTTCGATACGGTCGCCGACCTTCACAAACAGTTCAATTACTTCACCTTCACCGCTGCCGATGTCAGGTACGCGAATGAGTTCGCTCACAAAATGTCTCCTCAGCAGTCCAGTGGGTTGCGTTTTTCCGGGTCGATGCCGAACTTGACGATGGCTTCAGCCACCACCTTAGGTTCGATATCACCACGGTCAGCCAGTGCTTCCAGGGCTGCCAACACCACGAAATGACGGTCGACTTCGAAGAAATGACGCAGTTTCTTGCGGCTGTCGCTGCGGCCGAAACCGTCGGTGCCGAGGACTTTGAATTCCTTCGACGGTACCCACTGACGGATCTGCTCGGCGAACAGTTTCATGTAGTCGGTAGAGGCGATGACCGGACCTTTACGGCCGTTCAGGCACTCTTCGACGTAGCTCAGCTTAGGCTTCTGGCCCGGCTTCAGACGGTTGCTGCGCTCGACAGCGAGGCCGTCGCGACGCAGTTCGTTGAAGCTGGTAACGCTCCAGACGTCAGCGCCAACGTTGAACTCTTCACGCAGAATCTTCGCCGCTTCACGGACTTCACGCAGGATGGTGCCGGAGCCCATCAGCTGGACGTGGTGCGCCGCATCGCGAGTGTCTTCTTCGAGCAGGTACATGCCTTTCTTGATGCCTTCTTCGGCACCGGCCGGCATGGCTGGCTGCTGGTACGATTCGTTCATCACGGTGATGTAGTAGAAGATGTCCTGTTGCTCTTCGGTCATCTTCTTCATGCCGTCCTGAATGATCACCGCCAGCTCGTAGCCGTAGGTTGGATCGTAGGTGCGGCAGTTCGGGATGGTCGCGGCCAGCAGGTGGCTGTGACCGTCTTCGTGTTGCAGACCTTCACCGTTCAGGGTGGTACGGCCGGCGGTGCCGCCGATCAGGAAGCCACGGGTACGGCTGTCGCCGGCAGCCCAGGCCAGGTCGCCAATCCGCTGGAAGCCGAACATCGAGTAGAAGATGTAGAACGGCAGCATCGGCTGGTTGTGGCTGGAGTACGAAGTACCGGCAGCGATGAACGAGCTCATGGCGCCTGCTTCGTTGATGCCTTCTTCAAGGATCTGACCTTTCTGGTCTTCCTTGTAGAACATCACCTGGTCTTTATCGACTGGCTCGTAGAGCTGGCCGACGGACGAGTAGATGCCGAGCTGACGGAACATGCCTTCCATACCGAAGGTACGGGCTTCGTCCGGGATGATCGGAACGATGCGCGGGCCGATTTCCTTGTCCTTGACCAGTTGCGCGAGGATTCGCACGAAAGCCATGGTGGTGGAAATTTCACGGTCACCGGAGCCGTCAAGGATGGCCTTGAGGGTGTCCAGGTCCGGAGTCGGAACGCTGAAGCTTTGTGCGCGGCGCTGTGGAACGAAACCGCCCAGTGCAGTACGACGCTCGCTGAGGTAGCGGGCTTCGGCGCTGTTTGGCTCTGGCTTGAAGAACGGCAGGTTCTCCAGCTCTTCGTCCTTGACCGGGATGTCGAAACGATCGCGGAACAACTTCAGGCTGTCGACATCGACTTTCTTGGTGTTGTGCGCAGTGTTTTTCGCTTCGCCGGCACCGGTGCCATAACCCTTGATGGTCTTGGCCAGAATGACGGTTGGTTGTTCTTTGTGGTTGACCGCTTCGTGGTAAGCCGCATAGACCTTGTACGGGTCGTGGCCGCCACGGTTGAGTTTCCAGATCTCGTCGTCGGACAGATCAGCAACCATCGCCTTGAGTTCTGGCGTGTTGAAGAAGTGTTCACGGACGAACGCGCCGTCTTTGGCTTTGTAGTTCTGGTACTCGCCGTCGATGACTTCGTCCATACGACGTTGCAGGATGCCGTCGACGTCTTTGGCCAGCAGTGGGTCCCAGAAACGGCCCCAGATGACTTTGGTCACGTTCCACTGAGCACCGCGGAACACGCCTTCGAGTTCCTGGATGATCTTGCCGTTGCCGCGAACCGGGCCGTCGAGGCGCTGCAGGTTGCAGTTGATGACGAAGATCAGGTTGTCGAGCTTCTCGCGGCCGGCCAGGGAGATTGCGCCCAGGGATTCCGGCTCGTCGCACTCGCCGTCGCCCAGGAAGCACCAGACTTTCTGTTTGCCCGGCTGGATGAAACCACGGTGTTCCAGGTACTTCATGAAGCGTGCCTGGTAGATCGCCTGGATCGGACCCAGACCCATGGATACGGTCGGGAACTGCCAGAAGTCAGGCATCAGCCAAGGGTGCGGGTAGGACGACAGGCCCTGACCGTCGACTTCCTGGCGGAAGTTGTTCATCTGGTCTTCGGTGATGCGGCCTTCCATGAACGCACGGGCGTAAACGCCTGGCGAGGTGTGGCCCTGGAAGTAGATCAGGTCGCCGCCGTGTTCGTCGGTCGGGGCCTGGAAGAAGTAGTTGAAGCCGATGTCATACAGGGTCGCACTGGAAGCGAAGCTGGAGATGTGACCACCCAGGTCAGAATCTTTCAGGTTCGTACGCATTACCATGGCCATCGCGTTCCAGCGTACCAGCGAGCGAATGCGGCGTTCCATGAACAGGTCGCCAGGCATGCGTGCTTCGTGGGTTACCGGGATGGTGTTGCGGTAAGGCGTGGTGATGGCGTAAGGGAGCTGCGAGCCGCTGCGGGTCGCGAGTTCGCCCATACGGGTCATCAGATAGTGAGCACGGTCTTCGCCTTCTTTGTCGAGAACCGATTCCAGGGCGTCCAGCCATTCCTGGGTTTCGACGGGATCGAGGTCTTGCATGGCTTGCTCCAGGGCGGAAAGGCTTCCAGAATCGGTTGCCTGAGTTTGCGACTGGCCTTGTGGGCAGACGATTTAAAATTCTTGGATTGCCGATAGGTTGTTCCGGCGGCGTGTAGTTTTACTACAAATCTTCCGGCATTTCAGCCTTTCGAATGTATAGACGAGTAGTAAAACTACAGAAGAATGGCTTGTGGCCTCCGGCTGCGTTGTGAGAATAATCGTTAAGGTTGGTCTTTTACCATCCGAAAAAGGTGAAACTTTGATGTTCGCTGCCAAAGAGAAAGAAATTTCAGCTATTTCTAACTTTTGTTCGACAGTCCTCCGGGTAGCGGCTTTTCACCAATCACTACAAGCGGCCATTTACACGCCGATCAAGGATAGACCATGACCCTGCCCGTGCTTGCCGAACTGCCCGCCATTCTCCTGCCGTTGGTCACTCGATCCGAGCAGTCGTTCCGTACGGCCGTCGCGGCGCTGGAAGACGATCACGGCTTCGCCAACTGGACGCCAGAGCGCTGGGCGCAGTTCGCCCGCGTCACCGCTGCCAGCGAATTCGTCATTGAACAGAGCGTTCGTGACCCTTTGATGTTGCTTGCGCTGGTGCAGTCCGGCGAACTCGACCGGGCCTTTGCGCCGGGTGAATTGTGCGCGCAGATTGCCGCCGCGGTGAACGCCGCCCAGAGTGAAGACGAACTCGGTCGCGCCTTGCGTCGTCAGCGTGCTCGCCATCAAGTGCGGATCATCTGGCGTGACCTCACGCGTCAGGCCGATCTGGTGCAGACCTGCCGCGATCTTTCGGACATGGCCGACGCCACCATCGACCAGGCTTATCAATGGTTGTACAGCCGCCATTGCGAACAGTTCGGTACGCCGACCGGCCGCCGCAGCGGTGAGCCGCAGCAGATGGTCATCCTCGGCATGGGCAAGCTCGGCGCCGTCGAGTTGAACCTGTCTTCGGACATCGACCTGATCTTCGCTTACCCCGAGGGCGGTGAAACGGTGGGTGTGAAGCGCTCGCTGGATAATCAGGAATTCTTTATTCGTCTCGGCCAGCGTTTGATCAAAGCGCTGGATCCGATGACCGTTGACGGCTTTGTGTTCCGTGTCGACATGCGCCTGCGCCCATACGGCTCGTCCGGCGCGCTGGTACTGAGCTTCAATGCGCTGGAGCAGTATTACCAGGATCAGGGCCGCGACTGGGAACGCTACGCGATGATCAAGGCGCGGGTGGTGGCCGGCGATCAGGTCGCGGGTGCGCAGTTGCTCGACATGCTGCGCCCGTTCGTTTACCGCCGTTACCTCGACTTCTCGGCGATCGAAGCGCTGCGCACCATGAAGCAGTTGATCCAGCAGGAAGTGCGGCGCAAGGGCATGGCCGACAACATCAAACTTGGCTCGGGTGGCATCCGTGAGGTCGAGTTTATCGCTCAGGCCTTTCAGCTGATTCACGGTGGCCGCGACTTGAGCCTGCAACAGCGTCCTCTATTAAAGGTGCTGAGTACGCTGGAAGGGCAGGGCTATCTGCCGCCGGCAGTGATCAGTGAATTGCGCGAGGGCTACGAATTTCTCCGTTACACCGAGCACGCGATTCAGGCGATCGCCGACCGCCAAACGCAGATGCTGCCGGATGGCGCGCAGGATCAAGCGCGCATCGCCTTCATGCTCGGCTTCGTCGATTGGGATGCTTTCCACGAAAAACTGATGTTCTGGCGCGGTCGTGTCGCTTGGCACTTCGCTCAGGTGATCGCCGATCCCGATGAAGATGAAGGCGCCGAAAGTGAAGTGGTGGTCGGCGGTGAATGGCTGCCGCTGTGGGAAGAGGCGCAGGACGAAGAAGCGGCGTGCCGGCAGTTGGAGGAGGGTGGTTTTGCTGACGCGAGCAAAGCCCTGAAAGCGCTGGCCGGATTGCGCAGCAGCCCGCAATTGCGCGCGATGCAGCGGTTGGGGCGTGAGCGGCTCGATGCGTTTATTCCGCGTCTGTTGGCGCAGGCAGTCGAGCACGCCAACCCGGATCTGGTGCTTGAACGTGTGCTGCCGCTGGTTGAAGCAGTGGCCCGGCGTTCGGCTTATCTGGTCTTGTTGACGGAGAACCCCGGTGCGCTGCGACGCTTGCTGACGTTATGCGCGGCGAGCCCGTGGATCGCAGAGCAGATCACTCGCTTCCCGCTGCTGATGGATGAATTGCTTAACGAAGGGCGTTTGTTCAAACCGCCCTTGGCGCCAGAGCTGGCCGCTGAATTGCGCGAGCGGCTGACGCGGATTCCCGAAGATGACCTCGAACAACAAATGGAAGCCCTGCGCCATTTCAAACTGGCGCACCGCTTGCGCGTCGCCGCCTCGGAAATCGCCGGCAGTCTGCCGCTGATGAAAGTCAGCGATTACCTGACCTGGCTGGCCGAGGCGATTCTTGAGCAAGTGCTGGCTCTGGCCTGGCGCCAGACCGTGGCCAAGTACGGCACGCCGTTGCGCACCGACGGCACGTTGTGCGATCCGGGCTTCATCATTGTCGGTTATGGCAAAGTCGGCGGTCTGGAACTGGGGCATGGTTCGGATCTCGATCTGGTGTTTATCCATGACGGCGATCCGCAGGCGGAAACCGATGGGCCGAAGTCGATCGATGGCGCGCAGTTCTTCACGCGACTCGGGCAGCGGATCATTCACCTGCTGACGGCGCAGACCAACTCCGGTCAGCTCTATGAAGTGGACATGCGTCTGCGCCCATCCGGTGCTTCAGGGCTGTTGGTGAGTTCGCTCGGCGCGTTTGCCCGCTATCAGGAAAATGAAGCCTGGACTTGGGAACATCAGGCTTTGGTGCGGGCGCGGGTGCTGGTCGGCAGTCAGGATGTCGGTCAGGCGTTCGAGAAGGTTCGCGCCCAGGTGCTGGGCAAGCCGCGTGATCTGGCGAAGCTGCAACAGGAAGTCAGCGAGATGCGCGCAAAGATGCGCGACAACCTCGGCACCAAGAGCACCGCAGCCGGGACGGCAGCAAATGCCTTCGACGCCACGGCGCCATTCGACCTCAAGCAGGACGCCGGTGGTATCGTCGATATTGAATTTATGGTGCAATACGCGGCTCTGGCGTGGTCGCAAAGCCACCCGCCACTGCTGCGCTGGACCGATAACATCCGCATTCTGGAAGAGCTGGAGCACGAAGGGCTGATGCCTGCCGAAGATGCCAGCCTGTTGCGCGAGGCCTATAAAGCCTACCGCTCCGCCGCCCACCGGCAGGCCTTGCAGAAGGATGCCGGGGTGATACCGGGCGATCAGTTTGTCGAAGAACGGCGGCAGGTTTTGCGGATCTGGAAAGAGATGGGGCTAAGCTGAGTCGCAGATGTGTGAATGAATGCAAAACCCTGTAGGCCTTCGCCTGCTCGCGATAGCGGAGTGTCAGACGACAACAATGTCGAATGTAACGGCCCCTTCGCGAGCAGGCTCGCTCCCACAGTGATCTGTGGTGAGTCGCAGATGTTGGAGTGAATGCAAAACCTGTAGGAGCGAGCCTGCTCGCGATAGCGGAGTATCAGACGACAACAATGTTGAATGTAACGACCCCATCGCGAGCAGGCTCACTCCTACAATGGATCTGTGGTGAGTCGCAGATATGTGAACAGATGCAAAACAATGTGGGAGCGAGCCTGCTCGCGATAGCGGAGTGACAGTCGACAGTCATGTTGAAGGTAATGACCCATCGCCAGCAATGCCGCTCCCTCAGTGATTCTCGAGGCGGGGAGGCGTAATTGCCTCCCCGGTTCGTTTATGGAAACCACATGAATATTCTGATCGTTGGGCCCAGTTGGGTCGGTGACATGGTGATGGCGCAGACACTGTTTCAGTGTCTCAAACAGCGCCACCCGCAATGCGAAATCGACGTGCTGGCCCCCGAGTGGAGCCGGCCGATCCTTGAGCGCATGCCCGAAGTACGCAAGGCTTTGAGCTTCCCGCTCGGCCACGGCGCGCTGGAATTGGCGACGCGTCGGCGCATCGGTAAATCCCTGCGCGGCCAGTACGATCAAGCGATCCTGCTGCCCAACTCGCTGAAGTCGGCGCTGGTGCCGTTTTTCGCCGGCATCCCGAAGCGCACCGGCTGGCGCGGCGAATTCCGCTACGGCTTGCTCAATGATGTGCGCACTCTCGACAAAGAACGTTATCCGCTGATGATCGAGCGTTTCATGGCTTTGGCCTACGAAGCGAACGCCGAGCTGCCGAAACCGTATCCACGTCCGAGCCTGCAAATCGACCCGGTGACCCGCGAAGCGGCGCTGGCCAAATTTGCTCTGACCCTCGATCGTCCGGTGTTGGCCCTGTGCCCCGGCGCCGAGTTCGGCGAGTCCAAGCGCTGGCCGTCCGAGCACTACGCCAAAGTCGCCGAAGCGCGCATTCGCGAAGGCTGGCAGGTGTGGCTGTTCGGCTCGAAAAACGATCACGCCGTCGGCGAAGATATACGCGCACGTTTGATCCCGGGCCTGCGTGAAGAATCGGTCAACCTCAGTGGCGGCACCTCGCTGGCCGAGGCCATCGACCTGATGTCCTGCGCTGACGCGGTGGTCTCCAACGATTCCGGTCTGATGCACGTTGCCGCCGCGCTGAACCGGCCACTGGTCGCCGTCTACGGCTCGACCTCGCCGGGTTTCACTCCGCCGCTGGCCGAGCACGTTGAAGTCGTCCGTCTGGGCCTCGATTGCAGCCCGTGCTTCGACCGTACCTGCCGCTTCGGCCATTACAACTGCCTGCGCCAGCTGATGCCGGACGCGGTCAACGATGCCTTGCAGAAGTTGCAGGGCTCCGTGGTCGAGGTTCATTAAGTTGCGGGTACTGCTGATCAAGACTTCATCGCTCGGCGACGTGATTCATGCGTTGCCGGCGCTGACCGACGCCGCCCGGGCCATTCCGGGAATCAAGTTCGACTGGGTCGTGGAAGAAGGCTTCGCCGAGATCCCGACCTGGCACCCGGCCGTTGGCAAAGTGATTCCGGTGGCGATCCGCCGCTGGCGCAAGAACATCTGGAAGACCATCACCAGCGGTGAGTGGCAGCGCTTCAAGCAAAGCGTGCGCGCGAACAAATACGATTTGGTCATCGACGCTCAAGGCCTGCTGAAAAGTGCCTGGCTGACCCGTTATGTCAAAGCGCCGGTGGCGGGACTCGACAAAGGTTCGGCCCGTGAGCCGATGGCTTCGCGTTTCTATGATCGCAAACTGGCTGTCGCCCGTGGTCAGCACGCCGTCGAGCGCGTGCGGCAGTTATTCGCCATCGCCCTCGGTTATGACCTGCCCAAAGGCCTGGGCGATTACGGCCTTAACGTTGAACGTCTGGTCGAGCTGCCGCGCAAGAACGCCTTTGTGGTGTTCCTGCATGGCACCACGTGGGACACCAAACACTGGCCGGAAAGTTACTGGCGCGAACTGACTGAACGCGTCGGTTATCTCGGCGTCGGTGTGAAACTGCCGTGGGGCAACCCGCAGGAGAAGGCCCGCGCCGAACGCATCGCCGCGGGTTTCAAACACGCCGAAGTGCTGCCGAAACTGAATCTGGCCGGCGTCGGCAAAGTTCTCGCCGGAGCGCAGGCTTGCGTGGCGGTGGACACCGGTCTCGGCCACTTGGCCGCGGCGCTGGATGTGCCGACCATTTCGCTGTTCGGCCCGACCAATCCGGGCCTGACCGGCGCTTACGGCAAATTGCAGATTCACCTGGCCAGCGATTTCCCGTGCGCGCCGTGCCTGCAAAAGAAATGTACCTATCAACCGACCGCGCAGGATGCCCGTCAGTTTGACCTGAAGCGTGAACAGCCATTGTGCTTCACGCGTCTGAACCCCGAGCGTGTCGCCAGCCGACTGAGCACGTTGTTAATGGCTGAGGAGCTGCGCTGATGCAATTGGCATTCGTCCTGTACAAATATTTCCCGTTCGGCGGTTTGCAGCGCGATTTCATGCGCATCGCCCTCGAATGTCAGAAACGCGGGCATCAGATTCGCGTCTACACGCTGATCTGGGAAGGCGACGTGCCGCCCGGTTTCGAAGTGCTGGTGGCGCCGGTCAAGGCATTCTTCAACCATCGTCGCAATGAAAAACTCAGTGCGTGGATGGAAGCGGATCTGGCCAAACGCCCAGTCGATCGCCTGATCGGTTTCAACAAGATGCCAGGGCTGGACGTCTATTACGCCGCCGACGGCTGCTTCGAAGACAAGGCGCAAAACCTGCGCAACTCGCTGTACCGCCGCTGGGGCCGTTATCGTCACTTCGCCGAGTACGAGCGCGCGGTGTTCGCCAAAGACGCGAAGACCGAAGTGTTGATGATTTCCGAAGTGCAGCAACCGCTGTTCATCAAGCATTACGACACGCCACTTGAGCGTTTCCATCTGCTGCCGCCAGGCATCGCCCAGGATCGTCGCCGCCCGGCGGATGCCGATGAGATTCGCACCGGTTTTCGCGCTGAATTCAACCTCAAGGACGACGAACTGCTGCTGGTGCAGATCGGTTCGGGCTTCAAAACCAAAGGCGTCGATCGCAGCCTGAAAGCGCTGGCTGCATTGCCCGCTGAGCTGAAGAAGCGTACCCGGCTGTTTGTAATCGGCCAGGATGACCCCAAATTGTTCCAGATGCAGAGCGCTACTTTGGGTCTGGGCGATAACGTCACGTTCCTGAAAGGGCGCAGCGATATCCCGCGCTTCCTGCTGGGCGCCGATCTGTTGATCCACCCGGCCTACAACGAAAATACCGGCACGGTGTTGCTCGAAGCGCTGGTCGCCGGTTTGCCGGTGCTGGTCAGCGCGGTCTGCGGTTACGCTCATTACATTGCCGAGGCGGATGCCGGGCGAGTGCTGGACGAGCCGTTTGATCAGGCGCAGCTGACGCAATACCTGACTGACATGTTGAATGATGACGCTGCACGTGCGGCCTGGAGCCGCAATGGTCTGGCCTTCGCCGAGACGGCCGACCTCTACAGCATGCCGCAGCACGCGGCCGATGTGATTCTGGCGGAGCACGCTTAATGAAGTTGATGCTGGCTGAACCGTTCAAAAGCCTTTGGGCCGGGCGCGACCCGTTCGCCGAAGTCGAAGGCTTGCGGGGCGAGGTATACCGCGAGCTGGAAGCACGTCGGACACTGCGCACGGAAGTCGACGGCAACGGATTTTTTGTGAAGATCCACCGTGGCATCGGCTGGGGCGAAATCTTCAAGAACCTGCTGACCGCCAAGCTGCCGGTACTCGGTGCGGGTCAAGAGTGGAAAGCCATCCAGCGTCTGCAGGAAGTCGGCGTGCCGACCATGACTGCCGTCGCGTACGGCGAGAAGGGCAGCAACCCGGCAGATCAGCACTCGTTCATCGTTACCGAAGAATTGGCGCCGACCATCAGCCTGGAAGACTTCAGCATCGACTGGGTCAAGCAGCCGCCCGAGCCAAAACTCAAGCGCGCGCTGATCGCCGAAGTCGCGCGCATGACCGGCATGATGCACCGCGCCGGTGTCAACCATCGCGACTGCTACATCTGCCACTTCCTGCTGCACACCGATAAACCGGTGACGCCGGAAGATTTCAAACTGTCGGTGATCGACCTGCACCGTGCCCAGACCCGTGTGAAGATTACTCAGCGCTGGCGCAACAAGGATCTGGCCGCTCTGTACTTTTCCGCGCTGGACATCGGCCTGACCCGCCGTGACAAGCTGCGTTTTCTCAAGGGCTATTTCCAGCAACCGCTGCGCCAGATTCTGGCTGAAGAAGCGCCGCTGCTGAACTGGCTCGAAGGCAAAGCCAACAAGCTCTATGAACGCAAGCAGCGTTACGGGGATGCGCTCTGATGGCGGGTTGGACTCTCGAGCCGCAATACAGCGAGCTCGCCGAAGACTTCGGCAGCCTCGAAGCGGTATTTGCGTTGCAGGGCGAACGTCTGACCCGTGACCCGCTGTCGGAAGTGATTCGCGTGCAGCGCAACGGCGTCAACTATTACGTCAAGCGCTATGTCGGCGCCGGTAAAGGCTTGCGCCGCTACCTCGGCAAGCCGCGAGTGAAGATGGAGTGGCAGAACCTCAAGCGCTTTGCCAAGTGGGGCATTCCCACTGCCGAAGTGGTGGCCTGGGGCCTGGAGCGACGCGGTGCGGCGTATGATCGTGGCGCGATGATCACGCGTGAATTGCCCAACACCGAAGACCTTTCGGCGCTCGCCGAGCGCAAGGATCCGAAGCTCAAGGATCGCGCCTGGGTCGACGCTGTCAGTCGGCAACTGGCCGGTTATACCCGGACGATGCATGATCAGCGATTTACCCATAACGATCTGAAATGGCGCAACCTGTTGATCGATGACCAGGCGCGGATATTTCTGATCGATTGCCCCAACGGCGAGTTCTGGCGCGGCTTCTGGCTCAAGTATCGGATCACCAAGGATCTGGCCTGTCTCGATAAACTCGCCAAATACCACCTGTCCAATACCCAACGCCTGCGCTTTTATAAGCAATACCGCCAGTGCGATCGGCTTGATAGCGCTGACAAGAAACGGATCCGGCACGTGGTGAGATTTTTCGAGGGACGCGAATGACTGATTTTCTCGCCGCTGAAGACCGCGCACTGCTTGAGCGCCATGGTCTCGGCACTTTCGACGCATTGTGGGCTAAACAGCTTGAAGCTGTGGATGAACCCAATACCGCCCGTGGTGGCTGGAGTAGCGTCTTCCGTCTGGACCTGGAAGGGCAGGGCTATTACCTCAAGCGCCAGAGCAATTACCTGACGCGCACTTTGCACGCGCCTTTCGGCGAGCCCAGTTTTGCCCGTGAGTTTCGTAACATCAGCCGCTATCGCAAGCTCGGCATACCGGCGCTGCAAGCGGCGTTCTTCGGTGAGCGCAAAGTCGACGGCGAAGTCCGCGCGATCCTGCTGACCCGGGCGCTCGATGGCTGGAGCGATCTGGAATCGCTGTTGCAGCGTTGGGCGCAACTCAGTGCTGCACAGCATTCAGCCATCCTCAAGGCTTGTGGCCTGCTGGCTCGGCATCTGCACGGTGTGCGTCAGGTGCACGGCTGTTTCTACCCCAAGCATATTTTTCTGCGGGCCACCGGTGACGGATATCAGGCGCAATTGATCGACCTGGAAAAAACCCGTCCTTTATTGTTCGGCATGCGTGACCGGATCAAGGATCTGGAGCCGCTGCAACGCCGCGCGCCGGAATGGAACGAGGCGCAACTGCGTGAATTGCTCGCGGCTTATCTCGACCAGCCAAGCGATAGCTCGCTGCTCGACAGCTGGCTCGCCCGGCTGACCGCGCGCCGCAGTCACAAGGAGACCCGCTGATGCAATTGTCCGAGCTGGCCGGTGTCGGGCGAACCCCGCAACTGCCGCTGACGGTGACTCTGGCCGATGCCGCTGGCAGTGCGGATCTGCAATTGCTCAGTCTGCTGCGAGTCCTGCCGGGGCAGCGTTACGTCGGCGCCGGTATCTGGCGCGGGCGTCCGGTGCTGGCCAAATTGCTGGTGGGCGGCAAGGCCGCGCGGCATTTTCAGCGCGAGCTGGAAGGCGTGCGCTTGCTGGCGGCGCAAGGTATGACGACACCGCTGCTGCTGGCCGATGGTTTGAAGAATGGCGAAGGTGGCTGGCTGCTGTTCGATTTCCTTGAGGGTGCCGAAAGCCTTGGTGATGCCTGGGCGAAAGTCGAGTCGCTGCCGGTACTGGCCGACGAGCAATCGGCGGTGTTGGCCGAGGCGCTGGGCGCCATTGCCCGGTTGCACGGCAAGGGGCTTTGGCAGGAAGACCTGCATCTGGACAATCTGCTGCGTCACGGCGGCCAGTTGTACTTGATTGATGGTGCCGGTATTTGTGCCGAGACCGCCGGCCAGCCGCTGTCGCGACAGAAAGTCCTGGAAAACCTCGGGGTATTTTTCGCCCAGTTGCCCAAAGCGCTGGAGCCATTTACCGAAGAGCTTTTGGTGTATTACCTGTTGAGCAACAGTGAGCACGCGTTGCCGCTGGAAGCCTTGCAGAAGCAGATCGACAAGGTGCGCCGCTGGCGTTTGAAAGACTTTCTGATCAAGGTCGGTCGCGAGTGCACGCTGTTCAGTGTGCAGCGTGGAGCGTTCGGACTGCGCGCAATTCGTCGCGAAGAAGAACCGGCCATGCTGCCGGTGCTTGCGCAGGCCGATGCGTTGCTCGATCAGGGGCATCTGTACAAGACCGGTGGCGCGGCGAGCGTTGGCAAGGTTCAGGCCGGTGCGCGTACGCTGGTGATCAAGCGCTACAACATCAAGGGCTTTGCGCATTGGCTCAAGCGTTTCTGGCGGCCGAGTCGGGCCTGGCATTCGTGGCGCGAAGGCAATCGCCTGGCGTTTCTCGGTATCGCCACACCGAAACCGCTGGCGGTGCTGGAGAAGCGCTTTTTCTGGCTGCGCAGTCGGGCGTATCTGGTGACCGAGTACCTCCCCGGGCCGGACATCATCGAGCGTTTTGCGCCGTACGTTGAGAACGGTGACGCACCAGAAATGGAGCTGCAGGCGCTGGACCGACTGTTCGCGCGCTTGATTGACGAGCGCATCAGCCATGGCGACTTCAAGGGCCACAATCTGTTCTGGCAGCAGGATCGCTGGGCGCTGATCGATCTGGATTCGATGTGCCAGCATGGGTCTGTGGGCGGTTTTGCCCCGGCCTATGCCCGTGACCGTGCGCGATTCATGCGTAACTGGCCGGAAAGCAGCGCGTTGTATCAGGTTATTGATCAGCGTTTGCCGAAAGACATTTCCAGCGCGGCCTGAATAAAACTCCGGAGGACAAGATTTAGCGACTTGTCCTACGGCTTCTACAGAAACCGTGAACTGTGCCCTGTCCAGTCCCGATGCTAATTTGCCCAACGACCTTGGAGGGCGAATCTTGACCATCAAACAGGCTGCAACGCTGGGTATATTTTCATGGGTTCTGGCTGGCTGCGGCAGCGCCATGACCGTCTTGCAAGACGATGCCGACGTCGCTCGGGACATGCGCAAACAAAAAACCTACTGCCAATCCATTCCGCGTATTTACAGCGGTCTGGCCTTCGACTTCTGCGTGTTGAACGCGCCTCCCGATCCCAGCGGATTTCTTGTACCGTTCGTGCTGCTGGATCTGCCATTGTCCGGTGTATTCGATACAGTGGCGTTGCCCTATACGGTTTATCGTCAGGTCACCGACGGTAATCTTGGTATTTACTGGCGCAAGGGCGGTTATTGAGTCGTAGGGCCAGGTTTCTTCAAACCATTCACCCTGGGGCAATCGCGCAGGGTAATTCCCCACTCGTTTACGCTATAATCCCGCCCTTTAGCTGTCACTCGCCCTGTGCGAGGGCACATCAATATTCAAGGCGCATCGCGCCTGCACGCAGACTAAAGAGGCTAGACCCCTGTGGCATTGACGATTCTTGGCCTGTCCGGCGCCCTTAGCCATGACCCTTCAGCAGCCTTGTACATCGACGGCAAGCTGGTGGCGGCGGCTGAAGAAGAGCGTTTCGTACGTGATAAGCATGCAAAGAACCGCATGCCCTACGAATCGGCGAAGTTCTGTCTTGAACAGGCCGGCATCAAGCCGTCCGATGTTGACGTGGTTGCGATTCCATTTGCCCCGATCAGCCTGTTCGGCAAGGCGCGCTGGCACTACGCCAAGCGTTACTGGTACGCGCCGGATCGCGCCCTCGATGCGATCCTGATGGGCAACCGTCGCTACAAGCGCTATCGCAACAAGATCGTCTGGTGCCTTGAGCAACTGGGTTTCGATCCGAAAAAAATCAAGATCGAGCCGGTCGAACACCACTTGGCTCACGCCTCCAGCGCTTACCACTGCTCCGGTTTCAAAGAAAAAACCGCGATCCTCGGTATCGACGGCAAGGGAGAGTACGCCACGACCTTTTTCGGCTACGGCGAAAACGGCAAGATCCACAAGATCAAGGAATTCTTCGATCCTGACTCGCTCGGCGGCTTGTACGGCGCGATCACCGAGTTCCTCGGTTTCGAGATGCTCGACGGTGAGTTCAAGGTCATGGGCATGGCGCCGTACGGCGATGCCAGCAAGTACGATTTCTCGCGTCTGGCCTCGTTCGAGAACGGCGAACTGGTGATCAATACCGACTACGCCAACGTGATCGGCCTGCGTCGCTACAAAGAGAAGGGCAAAGGCTTCTACTTCTCGCCCAAGCTGATCGAGTGGCTGGGTCCGAAGCGCGAAGGCGACATCGCTGACGAACCGTACATTCACTACGCCGCGAGCATGCAAGCGCTGTTCGAGAAACTGGCGTTGCAGATGATCGACCACTACCTGGGCGATGTGCTCAAGGAAACCGGCAAGCTGGCATTCGCCGGTGGCTGTGCGTTGAACGTCAAACTGAACCAGAAAATCATCGCCCGCGACGACATCAAAGAGCTGTTCGTGCAGCCGGCGTCCGGCGATGCCGGCACTGCGGTCGGCGCCGCTGCCTACGTGTCTCACGCTCGTGGCGTACCGGTCGAGAAGATGGAACACGTCTACCTCGGCCCGTCGTACAGCAACGAAGACGTCATCGCCGCCTGCGCCCGTCACGAGAGCAAGCCGACCTGGCGCAAGCTCGACAACATGCCTGAGCAGATCGCCAAAATCATGGTCGACGGCAACCCGGTTGCCTGGTTCCAGGGGCGCATGGAATTCGGTCCGCGTGCATTGGGTGGTCGTTCGATCATCGGTTGCCCGAGCGTGGCCGGTGTGGCTGACCGGATCAATCACCAGATCAAGTTCCGCGAGCGCTGGAGGCCTTTCTGCCCGTCGATGCTCGACACCGTTGCGCCACAGATGATCAAGATCGATCACCCGGCGCCGTTCATGACCTTCACCTTCGAAGTGGCGGAAGAGTGGAAGACCCGCGTGCCGGAAGTTGTCCATGAAGATGGCACCTCTCGCGCCCAGGTGCTCAAGCGCGAATACAACCCGCGCTACTACGACATGATGAAGGCGCTGGAAAATCTGACGGGTAATGGTGTATCGCTGAACACCTCGCTCAACCGTCGTGGCGAACCGATGATCTGCTCGCCGACCGACGCGTTGAACATGTTTTTCGGTTCGGACCTGGAATACCTGATCATGGAAGATATTCTGGTCGTAAAAGAGGGTGTAAAAGGATACGAACTTGACTGAAACACTGATCAGCGTCGTCATTCCGGTTTACAACTATGCGCGAACCCTGCCACGAGCAGTGGAGTCGGTATTGGCGCAACTGGATGAGGCGACGGCGGATCTGCTGGTCATCGACGACGGGTCGACGGACGATACGCCAGAGGTAGTGGAACAACTCCTGCTCAAGCATGGCGGGCGTTTTCGCGCGCTGCGAAAAAGCAACGGCGGTTTGTCTTCGGTACGCAATCGTGGCCTTGAAGAAACAACCGGGCAGTATCTGGTGTTCCTCGACTCTGACGACGAAATGGCCCCCGGTGCATTGGCTGAGCTTTCGCAGCACATTGCGAGTCATCCGCAAAGCCTGATGGTGATCGGCGCGCACTGGTCGGTTTTCGCTGACGGGCGACGCAGCTTGCAGGCGGCCAGGCCTTTGCCTGTGACCCCTCGCCAGCGCCTGCAGGGTTACCTGCTGAACAAGACAGTGTCGATTTCAAACGGTGCCTGCGCAATGCATCGCGATGTGTTCGTTTTGGGTAATTACCCGGAACATTTGCGTAATGTCGAAGACCTGCCGGTGTTTGCTCAAGTACTGGCGCGTTACCCTTGCAGCGTTCTGGACAAGCCTTTGGCGTTGATCTACAAGCATGCCGATAGCATGCGCCATGATTTACGCCAAAGTCTTGCCGCCGGTACGGAGCAGGTCGTCAGCGAAGTTTTCTCCGCACGACGCATGCCCGAGGAAATGGGGGATCTGCGTCAGGCGTTCCTGGCGCAGCGCTGTCTATCGTTGTTTCGCGACTGTTATTCCCATGGTGAGTACAAGCTGGCCAAGTCGTTCTATTTTCAGGCCTTGCGTGCTGACTGGCGTACGTTTTCACGCTGGTCGTATACCCGCAAGGCTTTGCGGTTGCTGTTTCGGTAAGCGGGTCGCGGCGACGTGCGCGGACCTTGTAACGGATGTCGGTGAGGTGGCTGGGTGAAAGGTACGGGCGGTAGCGTGGCAACTCGAGTCTCCAGAATCATCGACGAATACCCGGTCTGGCTGGCGTTTTTGGGCAGTGTGCTGCTATCGCTGATAGCGGTATTGGGCACCGCGACAGTGGGGCGTGATGCCGCGCTGTACATTGATATTGCGCAACAGATCACCGAGCACGGGCCCAATGTGGCCTGGGCTGCTTTCGACTGGCCCTGGTTTTCCTTTCTGCTTGCCGGTACGCATACCGTCCTGCATTTGCCGCTCGAACTGAGCGCCTATCTTTGGTGCGCGCTCTTTCTGGCCGGCACCAGCGCGCTGATGGTGGACTGCGTTCGCCAGCGATCTGCGCAGATCACCCGTTGGGCGTGTCTGGTGGTATTGGCCATGCCGGCGGTGAATGCCTTTCGAAATGACATCATCCGTGAATGCGGTTTCTGGTTCTTCTGCACGCTGACGCTCTGGCTCGCGCTGCGCTGGCAAGCCCGTGGCGGCTGGTTGCGCGCGGCATTCATCCACCTGGCAATCGTCGCTGCAGCCTTGTTTCGGCTGGAAGCCTTGTTGCTGGTGCCGGCGTTGGCTCTGTGGCAGTTGCCCAACCTGTGGTCATCTGGCCGGCGGATGCAGTTTGCCCAGTTTTCGCTGCTGCCGGTTTTGGGGCTGCTGGCCATTTCGGCAACCGGTGTACTCATGTCGGCGCGAGTGATGCTGTATCTGGACATGATTGCCCCGCACAGTGTGTTTGCGTCCTTTCAGATGCTGTGCGATCAGTTTGCCAATTCGCTCATCAACAAGTACTCCCAGGATGAAGCCGGGCGGATCATTTTCTTCGGCATCCTGGCGACCATGACCATCAGTTTCGTGAAGTTGATGGGGCCTTTCGCCGTTCCCTTCATTCTGCGGCGTAACTGGAGGGTGCTAGGTGTCTACTGGCGCGACTATCGACCCTTCGCTTGGGCGGCATTGCTGTATCTGGTCGTGCTGGTGCTGTTTTTCATCAAGCAACAGTTCATGAATACGCGCTACCTGAGCTTTCTCAATCTGTTGTTTGTGCCCGTGCTGGCGATGGGGCTGGCGGCGTTCGTTCGCGAGTTTCCGCGTTGGGGCCGGTGGCTGGTGATTCTGGGGCTGTTGGTGATGCTGTCGAACGTCATTTCCACCGGGGCCGGCAAAACGCATTACATCGAGGCAGGCCGCTGGTTATCCACCCATGTCGAGCCAGGTGCGAACACCTATTTCGAGGATGGGCGGATCAGCTATTACGCCGGTCGCGGCTACGTGATGCCGGTACTGACCGCAGAGGAAGCGATGTCGGCTGCACACGCTGACGACTATCAGTATTTCCTCATCGAGGCCAAAGGCGACGAGCCGTGGCTGAGTGATTGGTTGGCGGCGCACAAGTTGCGCATCATTGAACATTTCGCCAATCGCAAAGGTGCCACCGTAGTGGTCATCGGCCCCTGAGGATTAACCGAGCAGCGGACGCAGGCGTGAGATCAGCGGCGCTTGTCGATTGCTCGGCAAGGCCTGCCGGTAACCTTCGATAAACGCGTCGCCGGCGTCATCGCCGAGCAGCCATTGGCGGTCTTCCTTGTAGCGCAGCAAGTGCGCGAAGTTGCGCAGGCGTTTGCTGTCGCTGAGCGCGCGCTTCTGGCAGCGCAGGTCGGCGATATCGATCAGGCCCAAATGGCTGTCCGGGGTGAGCACGACATTGCCGAAGTGCAGCGATCGAAAGTACACACCTTTTTCGTGCAGCAGGGCGAAGTACCCGCCCAGCTGGAATCGCAGTGAGTCAGCCTCTTCGCCAGTGCTTTGTAACTGACGCACCGTATTGCCTTGCAGCGGGCTGTAATACACGCAGTCACGTTCGATGCTCGGGATGCGATACACCGCGATCACTTTCGGGCAGAGAATGCCGCGTTGTTCGAGTGCCCGGGTGTTGTCGGCAAAGCGTTGTGCATAGGGGTAGAACAGCGCCGAACTGAGCAGCCGCTTGCGGCGGAACAGTTTGAGCATGCGTCCATCGGCCAATCTGAGCACCTTGTCGCCGGAACCGTCGGCTTCCAATACGTGTGCACCCTCGCGCAGTGCCTCGTAAGTGCTGTGATCAATCGATTGCATATCGGGCTCCCCATCATTAGCGGGGTATCTTAACCGACTTGGTCGAAGGCTGGCTTGAAGTCATGTTTATCGGGGCAAAAACGCGTGTGATATCATCGCCGCCTCACTGAATTGCGCGGATCACCATGAGCAGTCCTGAACCGAAAGCCCAGTCCACGCTGGCGATCTATTTCCGCCTTTTGGCTTACGTGCGGCCTTACGCCGGCCTTTTCCTTCTCAGCATCGTCGGGTTTCTGATCTTCGCATCGACTCAACCGATGCTCGCCTACATCCTCAAATACTTTGTCGACGGTCTGGCCAATCCTGAAGCCAGTCTGTTTCCGGGCAACCCGTATCTGGGCAAGCTGCAGCTGCTCGAATCCGTGCCGCTGATGATTGTGTTCATTGCGCTGTGGCAGGGGGTGGGCTCGTACCTGGGCAACTTCTTCCTGGCGCGGGTTTCTCTGGGCCTGGTGCATGACCTGCGGGTGGTGCTGTTCAACAAATTGCTGGAGTTGCCCAATCGCTTCTTCGACAAGAACAATTCCGGCCATCTGATTTCCCGGATCACCTTCAACGTGACGATGGTCACCGGTGCGGCAACGGATGCGATCAAAGTCGTCATCCGTGAAGGTATGACCGTGATTTTCCTGTTCTGCACGCTGTTGTGGATGAACTGGAAGCTCACTCTGGTGATGGTCGCCATCCTGCCGTTGATCGGTTTGATGGTGAACAGCACCAGCAAGAAATTCCGCAAGCAGAGCAAGAAGATCCAGGTCTCGATGGGTAACGTCACGCACGTCGCGTCCGAGACCATTCATGGCTACCGCGTTGTGCGCAGCTTCGGCGGCGAGCAGTACGAAAAGGATCGCTTTCGTGATGCCAGCCAGAGCAACACCGACAAGCAGTTGACGATGACCAAGACCGGCGCCGTTTATACGCCGATGTTGCAACTGGTGACGTACAGCGCCATGGCCGTGGTGATGTTCCTCGTACTGTACCTTCGCGGCGACGCATCGCCGGGCGATCTGGTGGCCTACATCACCATGGCCGGTCTGTTGCCTAAACCGATTCGTCAATTGTCGGAAGTCAGTTCGACTATCCAGAAGGGCGTCGCCGGTGCCGAAAGTATTTTCGAGCAACTGGATGAGCCGGCGGAAGTGGATCAGGGTACGGTCGAGCAGGATCGTCTCGAAGGCCGTCTGGAAGTGCGTAACCTCAGCTTCCACTATCCCGATACCGAAAAACCGGTACTCAACGACATCAGCTTCGTCGTCGAGCCGGGGCAAATGGTCGCTTTGGTGGGACGTTCGGGCAGTGGCAAGTCGACCCTGGCCAGCCTGATTCCGCGCTTTTACCAGCATGATCATGCCCAGGGCCAGATCCTGCTTGATGGCGTGCAGGTGCAGGATTTCACCCTGCGCAGCCTGCGTCGGCAGATTGCTCTGGTGACCCAGCAGGTCACGCTGTTCAACGATACGGTGACCAACAACATCGCTTACGGCGATCTGGCTGGCGCACCGTTCGATGAGGTCAAGCGCGCGGCCACCGAAGCCTATGCTGATGAGTTCATCATCAAGATGCCGCAGGGTTACGAAACCATGGTTGGCGAAAACGGCGTGCTGCTGTCCGGTGGCCAGCGTCAGCGCATTGCCATTGCCCGGGCGCTGCTCAAGGATGCGCCGCTGCTGATTCTCGACGAGGCCACTTCTGCGCTTGATACCGAGTCGGAGCGGCATATTCAGGCGGCACTGGATCATGTGGTGAAAAACCGCACGACCCTGGTGATCGCCCACCGTTTGAGCACCATCGAGAAAGCCGACCTGATTCTGGTCATGGATGAAGGGCGCATCGTTGAACGCGGCTCTCACGCGCAATTGCTCGAGCAAAACGGCTATTACGCCCGTCTGCACGCCAAAGAGTTCGAAGAGGGTGACGAGCCACAACCGGCGCACGTGACCAACGTATGCTGAAAATGTTTCGCAGCTTTCGCGAGCGTGGCTGGACTGAAATCGATCGCGACAGCTACGCCCAGGCCTGGCAGCATTTCGGCGGCAGCTTTGCCACGCATCCCGAAGTCGTCGAGCGCTTGTCGACATTTCTAGGCATCGAATTGCGTTACCTGGGCTGGATCGTTGGCGGTGAGGTGCTGGCCGCCATCCCCTGCTGGGGCCGGCATGTCGCCTTGTCCAAGGAAGTGCTCAAGCGCGAGGGCAAGCGTGGCTTGCTGGACATGGGCAATGCAGAAATCATTCTGCCGATCGCGCCAGATATCAGCGTGCCGGTGCGCCAGCGCATGGCTTATGTATCGCAGCTCAATGCCGAGCAGATCAGCACGTTGAAGCCGCAGCCTGAGGGTTTGGCCTTGGCCCGGTTGCCGGAAGAATATTCGAAGAAGTTTCGCTACAACCAGCGTCGCGAACAGCGCCTGCTGGAAGAGGCGGGCGGATCGCTGGTGCCGATGTCCGACTTTACCCCGCAGGAACAGGCTGCCGCTTATGGCGATTTGTTCCAGCGTCGCTGGGGCTTCGAGGTGCCGGGCAAGGCCGGGCTGGTTGAAGTCTTTACCTTGCTGCGCGAATTCATGACCGGTTCCGTGGCGATGCTCGATTCGGCGCCCGTGGCCATTCAGGTGCTGTACCGCGTCGAGGCCCCGCAATGGGTTTCGCTGGAATACATCAACGGTGGCGTTGACCCGCAGAGTCGCGAGTTCAGTCCCGGCAGTGTGCTGAGTTTCGTCAACACCCAAGAGGCCTGGGCGCACGCGCAAGCGCTGGGCAAGCCTTTGCGTTATTCATTCGGTCGCGCCGACCGTGAATACAAGGATCGCTGGTGCCACACGGTGCCGGTCTACAAGGTCTGATTTCATGAGCGCTCGCAAGCAACAGCTTCTCAAGGCCCATCGGCGCAACAAGCGTCTGTTCCTGATTGCCTTTCTGGTGGGGTTGTTGCTGATCGGATGGCTGGTTGCGTGGTGGCTGGTGCCGTTGTTGCTGGCGCTGGCCTGGGTCGCACACGAGGCCTGGTTTGCCGACCATTTGTTCTACCGGCCTGCTGACGACTATCACTATGACTTTCCGGCGCAAACCGCGCGGCAGGCCGTGAGCCTTGAGGGCGGCGTGGTGCGCCTGAGCGAGCCGCTGGCGCAGGGCGAGACGCTGGTGCTCGAGCTGAAAGTGAAATCCACATGGCTGGGGCGCTGGCTCGATCCCTGCGTTGAGGTGGGTGATGATCGCCAGGACTTCGAGCGTGGCGTCAAAGGGCGGCGTTTCCTTAATCTGTCCGGTCAGGCCGATGCGCTGGCGCAAGGGAATCTGGCGCTGCGTGGCCGATATTGCGTACCCGCTGCGACGGGCGTGTTATGGGTCATGGCCAATCCTGAGTATTTCCGCCAGCGGGTGATGGTCATTGCGCCCCATGCCGATGATGCGGAACTTGCCGCATTCGGCCTGTACAGCCGATGCGAAGACGTCAGTATTGTCACCCTGACCCAGGGCGAGATCGAAGCTGAAGACTTTCAGCGTCTGGGCCTTGATCAAGCAGCCGCCGCACGTTTGAAGGGTCGCTTGCGCAGTTGGGACAGTCTGGTGATCCCGCTGTGGGGGGGCGTGCCTGCCGATCGCTGTGTGCAATTGGGTTATTACTGCCTGCAACTGCCCTCGATGGCCGAAGCGCCTGCGAAGGCGTTCGGCTCCCGTGAGTCGCAGGAAAACGATGTGCGCAGCGTGCGCCGGCACAATCCGTTGACCCTGCCCGCCGACATCGATGGGCAGCCGACCTGGCAAAATCTGCTGGGCGACCTGCAGGCCCTGCTTGAGCACTATCGTCCAGAAGTGGTGGTGACGCCCCATCCTGAACTCGATCCCCACAGTGATCATGTAGCGTCTACCCAAGCGCTGCTTCAGGCTATCGCGCTGAGTAGCTGGAAACCGGCCACCCTGCTGATGTACGCCAATCACCTGCACGACAACGATCGCTGGCCGATGGGGCCTGCCGGTGCGGGGATTGCGCTGCCGCCAGCCATCGAACCGTTGCCGGCTGACCGGCTATGGAGCCCGCTGTTGTCAGCGGATGTGCAACTGGACAAAGCCATGGCCCTGGCCATGGAGCACGATCTGCAGGGGGGGCAGGCGTTCAAGCGGCAATTGCGCCGCTGGATCCAGCAAGGTCTGGCGGGTCGCCGCTGGCCTGACACAGGCAGTAACGAGTTTTTCCGCAAAGCGGTCCGGCGTCACGAATTGTTCTGGGTACGCGACCTTTCAGATTGAGGCGGACGGCGCTTTACCCTGTGTTAATATCGCGCCCCTGTTCATTTTGTATGTGGGTTGCTCCATGAAGTTGTCCATGCCGCGTTTCGATCAAGCCCCGGTCTTGGTAGTCGGCGATGTCATGCTCGACCGTTACTGGCATGGCGGAACCTCACGGATTTCCCCTGAGGCGCCGGTGCCGGTCGTTAAGGTCGAGCAGATCGAAGACCGTCCGGGTGGCGCCGCGAACGTTGCCTTGAACATTGCCGCGCTGGGTGCGCCGGCGTCGCTGGTCGGTGTGACCGGCGACGACGAAGCCGCCGACAGCCTGAGCAACAGTCTCAAAGGCGCGGGCGTACGCGCTCTGTTCCAGCGCATTGCGCACCAGCCAACCATCGTCAAGCTGCGGGTCATGAGCCGGCACCAGCAACTGCTGCGTATCGACTTTGAAGAACCGTTCGCCACCGACGCGCTGGCCCTTGGCTCGCAGGTCGATGATCTGCTCGAAGGCATCAAGGTGCTGGTACTTTCCGACTACGGCAAAGGTGCCCTGAAAAACCATCAGGCGCTGATCCAGGCCGCCCGCGCGAAGAACATCCCGGTGCTGGCCGACCCGAAGGGCAAGGATTTCTCGATCTATCGTGGCGCCAGCCTGATTACCCCGAACCTCAGCGAATTCGAAGCCATCGTCGGCGGTTGTGTCGACGAGCATGAGCTGGTGAGCAAGGGCGCCGCCCTGATGCACGACCTCGAACTCGGCGCGCTGCTGGTAACGCGCGGCGAGCATGGCATGACGCTGTTGCGTCCGGATCAGCCGGCGCTGCACCTGCCGGCGCGTGCCCGTGAAGTGTTCGATGTCACCGGTGCCGGTGACACGGTGATTTCGACCCTGGCCGCAGCGATTGCTGCCGGTGAAGACCTGCCTCACGCCGTTGCGCTGGCCAATCTGGCCGCCGGCATCGTGGTTGGCAAACTCGGTACTGCCGCCATCAGTGCTCCGGAACTGCGTCGTGCCATCCAGCGTGAAGAAGGTTCCGAGCGTGGTGTGCTGGGTCTGGAGCAGTTGCTGCTCGCCGTGGCCGATGCCCGCGCGCACAACGAAAGGATCGTTTTCACCAACGGCTGCTTCGACATCCTGCATGCCGGGCATGTCACCTATCTGGAACAGGCACGAGCACAGGGCGATCGTCTGATTGTCGCGGTCAACGATGATGCTTCGGTCAGCCGCCTCAAAGGCCCGGGCCGTCCGATCAACAGCGTTGATCGACGCATGGCGGTTCTCGCCGGCCTCGGCGCGGTGGACTGGGTGATCAGTTTCCCTGAAGGCACCCCGGAAAACCTGCTGCGCGAGGTCAAACCGGACGTGCTGGTCAAGGGCGGCGATTACGGCATCGATCAGGTGGTCGGGGCTGATATCGTCAGCGCTTACGGCGGTACCGTGAAGGTCTTGGGACTTGTGGAAAACAGCTCGACAACTGCGATTGTCGAGAAGATCCGCAGTCGTTGATCAGATGAATTTTTACCGTTGTGTACTGCGTGTGAACGGATTTTGCCTTGGGGATTTTACCGTTTCCGTTGATGTAGGCAGCTTTGAATCCGATGCGCTTGCCTGCCTACGTCGCGTGGTCAATTAACTTATGAAAGTCATGCTCCTGGTGATGGACGAGCAGCGGGTCATTCTCGACCGGCTCTACGACATCGTGCAGCAGAACTGTGATGAATGTTTCATCTATCGTTTGAGCAAACAGCAGCAGTTGAATCTGGGGTCGTTTCTGGCCTCGGTCGATTACCAGACCTTTGATCGCGTGGTGATTTTCTCCCGGGTCAAGCGTCTGGCCACGCAACTGCAGGTGCTCAAGTGCATTCCCGGGCTGGTGTTTCTCGAGCACGATGCCTACCAGAACTACATGCCGGCGAGTAAGTATCGGGGCGTGTATTCACGGCTCTATCGTCGTCTGCCAAGTTGTCGGGCGCTGGTGTCCGGTGCCGTGGTCGCGCGCAAGATGCTCGCCGAAGGCATCGACACGGTGTTCGTCTCCAAAGGCTATGACGAGCAGATGCTGCACAACACCGGCGTTGAGCGGGACATTCCGATCGGCTTTCTTGGCAGCCTGAAAAGCACCGAGTATGCCGAGCGCAAAGCCATGCTCGAGTCGCTCTCGAAGCGTACCGGGATGCTGGTGACCCGCACCCAGTCGGGTGAGGAATACCTGCAGACGCTCAATCGCATCCGGATTTTCGTCAGCGCCGACATCGGCATGAACGAGTTCATGATCAAGAACTACGAAGCCATGGCCTGCGGCTGTGTGCTACTGGCCTGGAGCCAGGGCGAAGAAGACCGCTTGCTCGGTTTTGAAGACATGCACAACACCGTGTTCTACCGCAGCGAAGAAGAGGCGGTGGAGAAGATCAAACTGCTGCAAAGCGATCCGGAACTGGCAGAGCGCATTGCCCGCAACGGCCAGGAATTCGCACAAAGCCGCTATTCCTTTGCCCGTGTCGGTCAGGCACTGGCCACGGAAATCCAGCGTGAGATGCGCCCCTGGCAACCGCCTTCAGCGTTCACACGCTTCTGGGTCAAGCTGCGTTACGGGATGAAGGTGCCGGTTTAAATGAAGGACGAACACATGGCGCTGGATGCGCTGCCCGGTGGTGATCAATCCGTGCTGGAGGCTTTGCCTGCTGAGCTTCTCGACTGTCTGGGCCGTGCGCCCCGGGTCGTGTTGATTGCCAACAATCCGGCTATCACAGCGGCGGACTTTCAGGCGCTGAACATTGGCGTCGATGACGTCGTCGTCAGCTTCAATACCTGCATCAAGGCAGCGCTGCTCAACGAGCACAGTGTCAATGTCTTCGTGCATGGCTACAACGCGCCCGACGCGTATTTTTTTGGTCTGCCTTACGCACCGCCGGTACAGCGGATGTTCGAACAAGCGAGCGAGCGCTGTTTCAGCATGCTGGTGGGCTGCGCCGCACCGATGTGTCCACTGCCACGTGTGGCCATGTACTGGGATCGCATTCCACTGCCGCCGCTGTGGAACTACCCGGTCGATCGGCCGGGCGGCAAGCGCTATGTCGGCCCTTCCACCGGCTTCAACACGCTGGTGCTGTTCGACTGGTTGCGCGGTCACGCCGGTTATAGCTATCAGCTCATGACCCTCGGGTTTTCCAACGAAGCAGGAAAGCTGTGGGGTGGCCATGCGTGGGATTACGAGCGTGACTGGCTGCAGAAGTCGGACATCATCGTGGTGCCATTGCAGCCCCGGCGCTGGTGGCAAAAGCTGTTTCGGCAAAAGTAAGTCACGTCGTGAATCCGGTTGCCAGCAGGCCCGATCTACTTTCAAAAGGTGCTGTTGAGTGTTGAAAATTGCCGTGGCTTTTTTCGGGATCCCGAGGAATTCGCCGATCTGTTTCCCCTCCATCGAACAGAACGTGCTGGCGCAGTTGCCTGCGGGCAGCGACGTAAAGTGCTTCTACCACCTGTACAAGATCGATGAGGTGCAGAACTCGCGTTCCGCCGAGAAAGGCGAGCTGACGGCGGATAATTACCAGCCCTTCGAATCCATGACCGGCACGCTGACCTCGACCGAGGGGGTGCTGGAGCGCTGGGATTTCGAGCAGGTCAAAGCGCAGGGCGATACCTGGGCTGATGACTATGCGTCGCTGCGCAATCTGATCTATCAGCTCAATTCGCTGCACACCGTGACCACCATGATCGAATCCTTCAACCCGGATTTCGTCGTGTTCGTGCGCCCCGACAATTTCTTTCACAACGCATTGCCACGCTATGTCTTCGCTCATCCTGAGGTGCGCAAGCACAACGCTTATATTCCGGACTGGCAGTGGTGGGGCGGCTTGAACGACCGGTTTGCGATTTGCGGGCGCGATACATACGTCGCGTACGGCAAGCGGATCGAGCGCATTTTCGATTTCTGCAAGGCGACAGGCCGAAAGCTGCATTCCGAGCGCTTGCTCAAATATGCCCTGCAGCAGGTCGATGCCAAAATCTGCACGCTGCCGACTCAGGCATCACGGGTGCGCATTACCGGTGCCTTTGCCGAAGAATCGTTTTCGCCCAAGCGCGGCATGGGCAAGCGCGAAAACCGCTACTTCCATTTCTTCGCCGGGTTGCGCACCTGGTGGGATCGCCGGCGCTAAACCGCTATTTGGCGGTTTTTTTACCCAGCCCGACTAATCGCAGCGCCTTGATACTCAGCTGCTTGAGACCCTGACGCGGGGCTTTCGCCGGTTGCAGGCCCTGTTGCACCAACCAGTCCTTCCAGCGTATCCGCTCCTCGCGCACGACCCAGCCGGTTTGGGTGGCAAAGCTCTCGGCCAGATACAGACCTCGGGTGCTGGCCGGTATGAGTTTGTCGCGCTTGAGCGTGTACAACTCGGCCAGTGGCGCGCCGTCCTTGAGTGGCATCAAGTACAGGTCGGGGCGCTTGCGGTCGAGTCGGGCCACCAGTTGATCACCTTCAAGACGCTCGTCAACGTGAAACAGGCTCAAGGATTTTGCTTCCTTGGGCACATCCAGGCGCAGATCGTAGATCAATTGCAATGAGGCGGTCGGCAGGTGCACGTAGGCCCGAGGCCGTTCGAGCAATTGCAGATTGGCGCTGCGTATGGGGCGCGCCGAGCCGGACAATGGCGTCAGGCGAAACGGCAAAGCCTCGCGGTAGTGCAACGCCGCCGAGTAGGGCGCCGGCAGCCAAGTGTCGTTGAAGCGTCCGCCGAGCCAGCCTTCTGGCGTCTCGAGCAAACACTCTTCGGCAATTTCCTGAATGGCGGTGTGCAGCGGAATATTCAATTCGTGGGCCGGCACGTAGCCGGAAATCAATTTGAGCACGACGTCGCCACGATCCTGTCGGCGCTGGCGCACCAGCACCCAATAGTCGCGATTCTGCCAATGCAGGGTCAGGCGTACCGAAACGCCGAGGTTGGCCAGTTCCAGCGAGAAGCGCTCGGTATCGGCCACGCTCACCGGTTTGCGCCGCTGCAAGGTCTGCGCGAAGTTCAGCGGCATGCCGACGCTCTGATAGGTCAGGCCTTCGGGGGTGGCTTCGACGAACAGCGGCAGGGTCTTGAAGTTGCTTGGGTTCTTTCTGATGAGCGTGCGCGGCATATCGGCTCCTGCTTAAGGCCGCGAGGCGGCGTCAGTGACCACGTAGGACCTGGGCAACGGTCGCAACGTTGTGGGCGAGGTGCAGCGGATTGATCGTGCCGACAATAGCACTGGCCACGCCAGGCTGCGCGAACAGCAACTCGAAACTGGCGCGCACCGGATCGATGCCGGGGCTCAGGCAAACATGACCGCTGGCCAAGGCTTTTTTCACCAGAATGGCTTTGCCGTGGGCAGCAGCATAGTCAATGACAGCTTTCTCGTTTTGTTCGTTCAGATTGTAGGTGACCATCGCGCAGTCGCCTTGCTCCAGGGCTTTCAAGCCACCTTCGACGGTTTTGCCGGAGAAGCCGAAGCCGCGAATCTTGCCTTCGGCCTTGAGCGCCGCGAGTGTGGCGTAAACCTCTTCGTGCTCGAGGATGGCCATGTCGTTGCCGTCGGAATGCACCAGCACCAGGTCGATAAAATCGGTTTCAAGACGTTGCAGGCTGCGTTCCACCGACATCCGTGTGTGTGCTGCACTGAAATCGTGCTGCGACAGACCATCGGCGAATTCTTCGCCGACCTTGCTGACGATTACCCACTCTTGCCGCTGGCCGCGTAGCAACGGGCCGAGGCGTTCTTCGCTGCGGCCATAAGCCGGGGCGGTGTCGATCAGGTTGATGCCCAATTCCCGCGCCTGACGCAGCAGCATGCGTGCTTCGTCGTCGCCGGGAATCTGAAAACCGTTGGGGTATTTCACGCCTTGATCGCGGCCGAGTTTGACCGTGCCCAGACCCAGTGGCGAAACCATCAGGCCGGTGCTGCCCAATGGGCGATGAAGGTTGTGCAGGGTGGCGATAGTCATGGCAGCAACTGCTCCCAGGCGGGAACGCCCATTGGGGGTTTTGGCAGCGCCGGCAAAGGTTCGGCGGCTTGCGGCTGAATGCCGTCGCGCTCAAGGGAGGCGATGACTCGGTCAGCAAAGTCTGGCGCCAACGCCAGTTTGGTCGGCCAGCCGACCAGCAAACGGCCCTGTTCGGCGAGGAACGCGTTGTCCGGGCGCGTGAGGCCGGTTTGCAGTGGCTCGGCACGGTCGACACGCAGGGTCGCCCATTGTGTGGTGCTGAGGTCGATCCACGGCAACAACTGTGCGATCTCTTTCTGCGCGGTGGCGATCTGCTCGGCCGGTTCGCGATTCACACCTTCGCTTTCGGCGATGTCGCCGCCCATGTACCAGACCCACTGACCGTCAGCGGCCGGGTGGGTGGTCACGGTGATGCGCGGTTTGGTGCCGCCACCCAGGCAGTGCGCGTACAGCGGTTTGAGGCCTGGGCCTTTGGCGATGATCATGTGCAATGGTCGGCGTTGCATGGCCGGCTGGCTGAGGCCGAGGTGTTCGAGCAGTTGCGCGGTGCCGGCGCCGGCGCTAAGGACGATGCGCTGCGCGCGCATCTCGCGCCCGTCGACTTTCAAGCCGACCAGCACGCCCGCTTCCAGCAGTGGCTCGATGGTTTGCCCGGCGAGCAGGCCATCGCCGGCCAGATCGGCCAGACGCTGAATCAGGCTCGGCACGTCGACCACCAGTTCGGCGAGGCGGTAAACCTTGCCCTTGAAGCGTTTGTCTTGCAGGGCCGGCGGCAGTTGCTCGCCCTTGACCTGATCGACCCGGCCGCGCACGGCTTTGCTGGCGAAGAAACTGGTGAGGTTGCCGGCGAGGGTGCCGGGCGACCATAGATAGTGAGCCTCGGACAACAGGCGCACGCCGGACAGGTCCAGTTCGCCATCGCCGGCCAGCGCTTCACGCCAGCGCCGCGGCATGTCGGCGATGGCTTCCGAGGCACCGGTCAATGCACCGTGCAACGCGTATTTGGCGCCGCCGTGGATGATGCCCTGGGACTTCACACTCTGCCCGCCGCCGAGGCTGGCGCTTTCCACCAGCACGGTCGAAAAACCCTGACGGCGCAGACGCGCATTCAGCCAGAGGCCGGCGACACCAGCGCCGACAATCAGAACGTCGGTGGAAATAACGGATGGCATGCAGCGACCTCAGTGTTCAAGACGAGGGCGCAGTATACAGACTCGGGAAAGGGGCGGATTTGTCGATGATCAACAGAGGGAATGCAAACCTGTAGGAGTGAGCCTGCTCGCGATAGCGGTCTATCAGACGACATAAATGTTGAATGACAGATCGCTATCGCGAGCAGGCTCACTCCTACAGGGGGATGTGTTTTGTCTTTAGTGGCCGGCAGTTTTCGAGAACAGCTGGATCACCACGACGCCCAGCACGATCAACGCCATCCCCAGCATCGCCGGGATATCCAGTTTTTGCCCGTAGATAAACAGCGCCGCGACACTGACCATCACGATGCCCATACCGGCCCAGACCGCGTAGGCGACGCCGACCGGAACGGTGCGCACCACCAGCGTCAGCATCCAGAACGCAATCGCGTAACCGACGATAACCAGCACCAACGGCAGCGGCGTGCTGATGCCTTTGACGGCTTTCATCGACACGGTGGCGATCACTTCGGCGCAGATGGCAATGGCCAGGTAAGCGTAGGCGTTCATGGTTCAAATCCTCAAGGTGAAACGTTGTTGGCTGAGCCGCATTCTAGAGATTCGCCAGATGGGGTAAAGTCATTACCTATCTGTTAACAAGATGGGTTGGTGAGTCAGCATGCAATGGAATCTCGATCAACTGCGGGTGTTTATCGGCGTTGCCGAGCAGCGTTCGTTTTCGGCCGTGGCGCGCCAGCAGCGTAAAGCGCAGTCGGCGATCAGTAGCGCGATTGCCATGCTCGAAGATGATTTGGGCGTCAGCCTGTTCGAGCGTAGCAGCGGCCGCCAGCCAACGCTCACCGAGGCGGGCGAAGCGTTGTTGGAAGAGGCGCGGGAAGTCCTGCGCCAATGCGAGCGTCTGAATGGCCGGGCGATGGCGATGATGCGTGGCCAGGAAGCGCAACTGCGCGTGGCCCAGGACGAGGCGATGCCCTATCAGGCATTGGTGGAAAGTTTCGGTGAACTGGCCGAGCAATTCCCCAGCCTTGAAGTGCAACTGACCAGCGCCGCCCAAGGCGAAGTCGCACACAAACTGGTCGAGCGCCGGGCCGACCTCGGTTTGCTGTTCTATCACGACGAAATCCCCGAAGCGCTGGAGCGCCGCGTGCTCGGCAGCGTGGAAATGGTCACCGTCTGCGGTATCAATCATCCGCTGGCGAAGCAGTCTTACGTGACCTGCCAGCAACTGGCGCAACACCGACAGTTGCTGATGTCGACGCAAACCAGTGTCTATCCCGGCAACGAGCCGGCCAGCCCACAGGTGTGGCGTGCCGACAGTTTTTACGTCATGTCCGAATGGCTGGTGCGTGATCTCGGCTGGGCCTGGTTGCCGCGCCATGTGGTGCAGTATTCGGCGTATCAGGGCTTGATGGTCGAACTCGACAGCGAATGGACACCGCCGGCACTGGTGGTCGAACTGGTCTGGCGCCGCGACGAACCGCTCGGCCCGGCCGCGCGTTGGCTGGCCGAACGTTTTGCCGTGCACTTGCGGGCGATCAGCGGCAAAAGCCGATAAACTCCGCCGCCATGAATAGAACTCTGTACACCGCGCTGTTTTACCTGGGGCTGCCATTGGTGGCGATTCGGCTGTGGCTGCGCGCACGCAAGGCACCGGCGTATGCCCGGCGGATTGGCGAACGTTTCTCCTACGGCATGCCGACGCTGCAACCCGGCGGCATCTGGGTGCACGCGGTGTCGGTGGGCGAAAGCATTGCTGCGGCGCCGATGATCCGCGCCTTGCTGCAACGTTATCCGACGCTTCCGATCACCGTGACCTGCATGACGCCGACCGGTTCGGAGCGGATTCAGGCGCTGTTCGCTAATGAACCGCGCATTCAGCATTGCTATCTGCCGTATGACTTACCGTGTGCGGCGGCGCGTTTTCTTGATCGCGCTCAGCCCAAGCTTGCGGTGATCATGGAAACCGAGCTGTGGCCCAATCACATTCATCAGTGCGCCAAACGCGGTATTCCGGTGGCGCTGGCCAATGGACGTTTGTCCGAGCGTTCGGCACGCGGCTATGGCCGCTTCAGCAAGCTGACCGCGCCGATGCTTGCCGAAATGAGTTTTTTCGCAATCCAGACCGAAACCGAAGCCCAGCGCTTCCGTAATCTCGGCGCGCGCCCGGAAACGGTCGAAGTCACTGGCTCGATCAAGTTCGACCTGACCATCGACCCACAACTGCTGCAACGCGCCGCTGATCTGCGCGGCCAATGGCAGGCGCTGGAACGTCCAGTGTGGATCGCCGCCAGCACCCACGAAGGCGAAGATGAAGTGGTGCTCGATGCCCACCGTCGTTTGCTGGCTAATCACCCGGATGCCCTGCTGATCCTGGTGCCACGTCACCCGGAACGCTTCAACTCGGTGTTCGAGTTGTGCCAGCGCGAAGGCTTTGCCACGGTGCGGCGTTCGACCGGGGCCAATGTCGATGCGCAGACGTCGGTGCTGCTCGGCGACACCATGGGTGAGTTGCTGTTTCTCTATGCCTTGGCGGACAGCGCGTTTGTCGGCGGCAGCCTGGTCGCCAACGGTGGGCACAACCTGCTGGAGCCGGCAGCCTTGGCGAAACCAGTGATCAGCGGCCCGCACCTGTTCAACTTTCTCGACATTGCTGCGCAATTGCGCGAAGCCGGAGCGTTGGCGGAAGTGGATGATGCCGAAGGGCTGGCGGTGGAGGTGCAGCGCTTGTTCGAATTGCCGCGCGATGCGCAGCGTATGGCCGACGCCGGGCTGGCGGTGATGCGCCGCAATCAGGGCGCGTTGCAGCGTTTGCTGGATGGGTTGGGCCGACTGATCAAGTAAAGCAAAAAGATCGCAGCCTTCGGCAGCTCCCACATTGGAATACGTTTCCTGTAGGAGCTGCCGAAGGCTGCGATCTTTTGCTTTTAAGGCTTAGGGCCGGGCTTTTAGCTGCGCCTCGGCAGCCTTGGCCAGATCCGGCGGGAGGAAATCCTTGTCCGGGTTGTAGTCAGCCTTCAGATAGCGCCGCAGATCTTCCAGATCACCCGGATTCAGCGTTCCCGCCGCCTGCTTCAGACGCAGGTTGTCGAGGATGTAGTCATAACGCGTGTTGTTGTAGTTGCGCACCGAGGTGTACAGCTGCCGCTGCGCGTCGAGCACGTCAACGATGTTGCGCGTACCGACCTGATAACCGATTTCCGTGGCTTCCACAGCGCTCTGGTTGGAGATGATCGACTGGCGGCGCGCCTGCACTTGCTCGACATCGGTGTTCACTGCGCGGTGCAGGTTGCGGGTGTTTTCGACGATCTGTCGACGCAGCGATTCGCGCTGTTGTTCGCTCTGATTCAGTTGCTCATACGACTGACGCACTTGCGAGCTGGTCAGTCCGCCGCTGTAGATCGGGATATTCAGTTGCAGACCGACCGTGCTCTGCTCGACATTGTCACGGTACGGCACGCCAAAGGCGTTCGGGTTGGAAAAGCCGAGGGCGTCGTTGTCGCCTTTTTCGTATTTGGCTACGGCATCGAGGGTCGGCAAGTGGCCGGCCTTGCGCTGCTTGAGCGTTTGCTCGGCAGAGCTGACCGCGTAGTTGCTGGCGAGCAGATTGAGGTTCTGCCGCGCCGCCGTGTCGACCCAGGATTTCGCATCGTTCGGCGCCGGCGGCAGGATCGGCAGCGTGTGGACGATGCCTTGAATCGAGTTGTACTGACGGTTGGTCAGGGTGATCAGCGCTTCGAACGCATCATCAACCTGACGCTGGGCAACGATGCGGTTAGCCCGCGCGGTGTCGTAACTGGCTTGCGATTGCAGCACGTCAGTCTTGTCCGACAGGCCCACGTCGAAACGCTCGTTGGATTGGTCGAGCTGGCGCTTGAACGCCGCTTCTTCGGCCTTGGTCGACGCGAGGTTGTCCTGGCTGCGCAGCACGTTGAAATAGCTTTCGGCCGATTGCAGGATCAGGTTCTGCTCAGTCGCCGACAGTTGCAGCGCGGCTTGCTCATTGACGTCTTTGGCGGCCTGGTACTGGAACCAGCGATCGGCGCGGAACAATGGTTGGGCGAGGGTCGCCTGATACGAGTGAGCACTGCGATTGGCCGTGGCCGAAGGCTGATCGATCGACGTCCGTACATTGGCCACTTCGGCACCGCCGGACAAATTCGGCAGCAGCCCGGCACGCGCCTGCGGCACCACTTCTTTCTGCGCGCCGTACTGGGCGCGGGCGGCGGCGAGGTCGGCGTTGTTGTCGACCGCCTCCTGATAGACGCTGACCAGATCGGTTTTGGTCGACAAGGGCGCTTCTGCTGCCCAGGCCATTGCGTTGGACGCACAAGACACGGCAACAGCCAGTGAGAGTTTGCGCAGCATGAGGCGATCCCTAGCATTAATATTATGGAAGTAATCCGGGCGCCAACGTTAAGGCGCAGGCCCCACAGCGTCAAGGCGTGGCGGGGCAAAGCGAGTGTAGTTGCGCATTTGCCTCACAACAATCGGCCAAGCCCCTGTATTTATGCCATTCATCATGGTGTTTGCTGCGGTGTTGGCGTTCTTTGCCGGTTGTGTCTAGACTGGCCGGGTTCTTGTCGGGGTGCCTTGCTATGAGGCTGAGATCGAATAATTTCGGATCCCGTTGAACCTGATCAGGTTAGCGCCTGCGTAGGGAACAAGATTTCTCGTCACCCGGCGAGTCCTCTTGTGCTTCGTCCGGGAAATTGTTCGACAATCGAACGCTCGACGACGATGCACAGCACCGGTCCTGGTGCGTCCGTGCCTTTCAGGTTCTGCTCCGACAATCCACTGCCTGGATGCTGTCTGGAGAGCCCGTGATGACGACAAAATCAAAAAACGCGATCAACCTGAGTGACTCGGCCAAGGTCGACGAGCAATCGGTCAAGCCGTTCACCCGTTCGCAAAAAGTCTACGTTCAGGGCTCGCGCCCGGACATCCTCGTGCCGATGCGCGAAATCACCCTCGACGTGACGCCGACCGACTTCGGCGGCGAAATCAACGCGCCCGTCACCGTCTACGACACCTCGGGCCCGTACACCGATCCGAACGTGGTGATCGACGTACGCAAAGGCCTGGCCGATGTGCGTTCGGCGTGGATCGACGACCGTGGCGACACCGAGCGTCTGGCCGGCCTTAGTTCCAACTTCGGTCGCGAACGCCTCGCCGATCCGGAATTGACCAAACTGCGCTTTGCCCACGTCAACAATCCGCGCCGCGCCAAGGCCGGTGGCAATGTCACGCAGATGCACTACGCGCGTCAGGGCATCATCACGCCCGAGATGGAATTCGTTGCCATCCGCGAAAACATGAAACTTGAAGTGGCCCGCGCCGCCGGTCTGCTGGATCAGCAACACCCGGGCCACAGCTTCGGCGCCAGTGTGCCGAAAATCATCACCCCTGAATTTGTCCGTGAAGAGATCGCCCGTGGCCGCGCAATCATTCCGGCCAACATCAACCACACCGAACTGGAACCGATGATCATCGGCCGTAACTTCCTGGTGAAGATCAACGGCAACATCGGCAACAGTGCCTTGGGTTCGTCCATCGAAGAAGAAGTGGCGAAACTGACCTGGGGTATTCGCTGGGGCGCGGACAACATCATGGACTTGTCTACCGGCAAGCACATTCACGAAACCCGCGAGTGGATCATCCGCAACTCGCCGGTGCCGATCGGCACGGTGCCGATCTATCAGGCGCTGGAAAAAGTCGGCGGCGCGGCCGAAGACCTGACCTGGGAGCTGTTCCGCGACACGCTGATCGAGCAGGCCGAGCAGGGCGTCGACTACTTCACCATTCACGCCGGCGTGTTGCTGCGCTACGTGCCGCTGACCGCCAAACGCGTGACCGGTATCGTTTCCCGTGGCGGTTCGATCATGGCCAAGTGGTGCCTGGCGCATCACAAGGAAAACTTCGCCTACACGCATTTCGAAGAAATCTGCGAAATCATGAAAGCCTATGACGTCAGCTTCTCGCTGGGTGATGGCTTGCGTCCGGGGTCGATTGCCGACGCCAACGATGCCGCGCAATTCGGCGAACTGGAAACCCTCGGCGAACTGACCAAGATCGCCTGGAAGCACAATGTGCAAACCATGATCGAAGGCCCGGGCCATGTGCCGATGCAGTTGATCAAAGAGAACATGGACAAGCAGCTGGAGTGCTGCGACGAGGCGCCGTTTTACACCCTCGGCCCGCTGACCACCGACATCGCCCCGGGCTACGACCACATCACCTCGGGTATCGGTGCGGCGATGATCGGCTGGTTCGGTTGCGCGATGCTTTGCTACGTGACGCCGAAGGAACACTTGGGCCTGCCGAACAAGGATGACGTGAAGACCGGGATCATCACGTACAAGATTGCTGCCCACGCAGCGGACTTGGCCAAAGGGCATCCGGGCGCACAGATTCGCGACAACGCCTTGAGCAAGGCGCGTTTCGAATTCCGTTGGGAAGACCAGTTCAACCTCGGCCTGGACCCGGACACCGCGCGTTCGTATCACGATGAAACCTTGCCGAAGGATTCGGCCAAGGTCGCGCACTTCTGTTCGATGTGCGGGCCGAAATTCTGCTCGATGAAGATCACTCAGGAAGTCCGCGAATACGCGGCCAACCAGCGGATCGACGCGGTCGACGTGGACGTCGCCCAAGGCCTGGCGGAACAGGCCGAGCGGTTCAAGAAGGAAGGCAGTCAGCTGTACAAAAAAGTGTAAGCAGCAAGCTGCAAGACTGATCGTTCCCACGCTCCGCGTGGGAATGCAGCCCGTGACGCTCCGCGTCACTGGACGCAGAGCGTCCCTAGAGGCATTCCCACGCAGAGCGTGGGAACGATCACAACACAACAAAAATGTCCCTCTGAGATAACACCCTTGAGCATTCAACCCAGCACTTATTCTCCCGACCTCGCCGTGCCCGCCGACAAGCGTGTATTCGGCGGTCGCGACCTGTTTTCCCTGTGGTTCTCCCTCGGCATCGGCCTGATGGTTCTGCAGACCGGCGCATTGCTCGCGCCAGGTCTGGGCCTGTCCGGTTCGCTGCTGGCGATTTTCCTTGGCACGCTGGTCGGCGTACTGTTGCTGGCCGCCGTTGGCGTGATAGGCAGTGACACCGGTCTGTCGTCGATGGCCGCCCTCAAACTCAGCCTCGGTAGCAAAGGCGCGAGCCTGCCGGCGCTGCTTAATCTGCTGCAACTGATCGGCTGGGGTTCGTTCGAAATCATCGTCATGCGCGATGCGGCCAGCCTGCTTGGTACCCGCGCGTTCAGCGAAGGTTCGCTGTGGTCGAACCCGATGTTGTGGACGCTGTTTTTCGGTGCGTTGGCAACCTTGCTCGCGGTCAGCGGGCCGCTGACCTTTGTGCGGCAGATTCTGCGCAAGTGGGGCATCTGGCTGCTGCTGGCGGCGTGCCTCTGGCTGACCTGGAACCTGTTCGCCAAAGCCGATCTGGCCGATCTCTGGTCGCGTGCCGGTGACGGTTCGCTGCCGTTCGCCGTGGGCTTCGACATCGCCATTGCGATGCCGCTGTCATGGCTGCCGCTGATTGCCGATTACTCGCGTTTCGGCAAGCGGGCGAAGAATGTTTTCGGCGGTACTGCCGTCGGTTTCTTCATCGGTAACTTCTGGCTGATGAGTCTCGGCGTCGCCTACACTTTGGCCTTCGCGCCAAGCGGTGAAGTCAATGCGCTGCTGCTGGCTCTGGCCGGTGCCGGTCTGGGCATTCCGCTGTTGCTGATTCTGCTGGATGAGTCGGAAAACGCCTTCGCCGATATTCACTCGGCGGCGGTTTCCAGCGGGATTCTGTTGCGCCTGAAAGTCGAGCATCTGGCTTTGGCCATCGGTGTGATCTGCACGCTGATCGCCCTGCTGGCGCCGTTGGCGCAGTACCAGAATTTCCTGCTCTTGATCGGTTCGGTGTTTGCGCCGCTGTTCGGCGTGGTGCTGGTCGATCACTTCATCCTGCGCAAGCGCAGTGCTCAAGTCGCGTCGGCCGCATTGCGCTGGCCGGCGCTGTTGGCGTGGCTGGGTGGCGTTAGCACCTACCACTTGCTGGCGAATCTGTATCCGGATGTCGGCGCAACCCTGCCGGCGCTGGTGCTGGCAGGGCTATTGCAGCTAGTGCTGGGCCGGGCCTTCAGTTACGGCCGGGAAATAGCTCGGGCTTGAGAATGCCGTTCAGGCGCGGATAAGGAATCTTCAGTTCGACGTGGCCCAGCGCGTAAGGCGCAATGGTGGTCACGTCGTACTTGAGGATCACGCCGCCGTAGGTCAGCGCCACGTTCGGGGTTTTCACGAACGGCCAGTTCGCCACGAACTCCGGCTCCTGATCGAGCTTGGTGCTGATCAACCAGCTGTTGTGCGCGACCTGCGCCGCTTTCCAGAACGCCTCTTCCTGACCCGGCATCAGCATGTCGGACAGGTTCAGCACTTTGTGCTGCTGGCGCGAATAGTTGATGAAGCCGCGACCCGGGGTGCCATGCGCGCCGCCGGTGTCGAGGTAGCTCGACAACTCGATGATCACCAAGCCGTCATGCTGCTCACGTACTTTCGCTTGCAGGTAGCTGCTGTTGCGTGGGCCGGCGCTGGCCAGGAACTGATCGCGGTAGGCCGCCAGGGTCGGCGCTACCGGGGCGTTTTTCTCGGTGCGGGTCATTTGCAGCAGACGTTTTTCGATGATGCCGTCCAGCGCAGGTTCGGCCGGGAAGCGTAGGGTGTCGATGTTTACCAGCGGGCAATCCGGGTTGGAACAGCCCGGTTTCAGTTGTTCCGACGCATCGCGGGTGGTTTCCAGCGGCGTGCGGTAATTGGGTTGGAACAGGCTGGCGCACGCGCCCAGGGTCAGGGCAATGGCGGCCACGGAGGCAATTTTGAAAAGCGACATGGGCGTCCTTTCGAAAGCAGGGGAAGGCAAAAAGATATCCGCTTCGACTCTCGCAGAAGCAGTCAGTTCGCCACTAAGCTAATTAGAGTGGGTTTCGCCTCCACCGTCCATCCCGCTGACGGTAAAGGGGCTGCATCAAACCGTTCGGGCGCGTTAGGATGGCGCGAAGTCGAGGTTGCCAGTCACACAGAGCAACCTCGTAATGGATCTGCAGTAAAGAGGATGCTCATGACTGATTTTGCCAACGCCATTCCGACCGCTGTCGATATCGTGCGGCGCGAAAAATGCTACGAGGGCTTTTACAAGCTCGACCGTGTTCACCTGCGCCATGAATTGTTCGCCGGTGGCATGAGCCGCGAAATCAACCGTGAAATCTTTGTCCGTCACGATGCCGTGTGCATGCTGCCGTACGATCCGCAGCGCGATGAAGTGGTGCTGATCGAGCAGTTCCGCATCGGCGCCATGGGCAAGACCGACAATCCATGGCTGGTCGAGCTGGTCGCTGGTCTGATCGATAAGGATGAGCAGCCGGAAGAAGTTGCTCACCGCGAAGCGCAGGAGGAAGCTGGGCTGGACATCAAGGCACTGTGGCCGATGACCAAATATTTCCCGTCGCCGGGTGGCAGCAACGAGTTCGTGCATTTGTACTTGGGGCGTTGCAGCACTGACGGCGTTGGCGGCCTGCATGGCCTGGAAGAAGAGGCAGAAGATATCCGCGTTACGGTCTGGGCCTTTGAAGATGCCTTGCAGGCCGTCCGTGACGGACGCATTGCCAACGCGGCGAGCATCATCGCTTTGCAATGGCTGGCGCTGAACCGCGCCGAAGTGAGGGGGTTATGGTCGTAAACAAGTTGCGCGATCGCTATCGAGTCGACCTCGTGGGGCTGCAAGCCGCCTGCGAGGCCAACTACGCGCGCCTGATGCGACTGCTGCCGGACATGCGCAACGAGCCTGAGGCGCGGCGCATCGCCGTGACTCAGGGCGAGCAGATGCTCGGCGTGCTGGCCCTCGAAGTGCTGCAAACCTGCCCGTACACCACAACGTTGCAAGTGCGCCAGGAACACAGCCTGCCGTGGTTGCCGGTGCCGCAACTGGAAGTGCAGGTCTATCACGACGCGCGCATGGCTGAAGTGGTCAGCGCCGAACATGCCCGACGCTTTCGTGGCATCTATCCTTATCCGAATGCGGCGATGCATCAGCCGGATGAAAAGGCTCAGCTCAATCTGTTTCTGGGGGAATGGCTGAGTCATTGCCTGGCGTTGGGGCACGAGTACGAAGTCGTACGCTAGTTGTGAACTGCGTCCGGTTCGGCGGTTTCCTCTTTCTGTCATCCCCCAGCATAATTGCGGCACTCGATCGATTCCGTGCTTTTGCCTTGGGAGAACGCCTTGCCGAGCGTATCCACGTTGACCACCGCCGATCCGGCGTTGCTGGTGCAGTTGTCCGACAGCCATTTATTCGCTGAAGCGGACGGCACGCTGTTGGGTATGAACACCCGCGACAGCCTGCAAAAGGTCATTGAGTTGGTGCTGGGGCAGCAGCCGCAGATCGATCTGATTCTGGCCACCGGCGATATCTCCCAGGACGGCACGCTGGAGTCGTATCAGCAATTTCGCCAGCTGAGCGCGCAGATCGCTGCCCCGGCGCGGTGGATTCCCGGTAATCACGACGAACCACAGATCATGGCGGTCGCCGCCGTTCAAAGCGCATTGCTGGAACCGATTGTGGATATCGGCAACTGGCGGGTGACGATGCTTGATTCGGCTGTGCCGGGTTCGGTGCCGGGGTATTTGCAGGACGATCAACTGCAACTGCTGGCCCGCTCGCTGAGCGAAGCGCCGGAGCGTCATCATCTGGTGTGCTTCCACCATCATCCGGTGTCGATTGGATGCGCATGGATGGAGCCGATTGGCTTGCGCAATCCTGAAGCATTTTTCGAGGTGCTGGATCGTTTTCCACAGGCCCGCGCGGTGTTGTGGGGGCATGTGCATCAGGAGATTGATCGCGAGCGCAATGGCGTGCGCTTGATGGCTTCGCCTTCGACGTGCATTCAGTTCGAGCCGGGGAGTGAGGATTTCAAGGTCGGGGAGCAGGCGCCGGGGTATCGCTGGTTGCGGTTGTTGCCGGATGGGCGGTTGGAAACCGGGGTTGAGCGCGTTACCGGTTTTGCCTTCACCGTCGATTACGGCTCTGACGGTTACTGATTTTCGATCAAAAGCCCCTCACCCCAGCCCTCTCCCGGTGGGAGAGGGGGCCGACCGAGGTGTCTGGCGTCATACGCCGACCTGAAATACCGAGTCGATTATGGATTCGGCAAATTACTTTCAGGTCGGCGTACTTCTGAAATATCCCCCATTCAGTTCCCTCTCCCTCCGGGAGAGGGCTAGGGTGAGGGCAGCTCGTGCTGTCACACCAAATTATCAAGCCCACCCCCAATCCGCTCTTCTCTCCCTGTAAACTCCGCAAACCCAAACCGACACCCAGGGAGCTCAAATGTCCGGTTCGATCCTCTATATCCACGGTTTCAACAGCGCCCCAGCCTCGAAAAAGGCCTGTCAGCTGGTCACGGTGATGGAGCAACTGGGTTTGAGCGACAAACTGCGTGTTCCGGCCCTGCATCACCACCCGCGCGAAGCCATCGGTCAGTTGGAACAAGCGATTGCCGAACTGGGCAGCCCGCTGCTGGTGGGAAGCTCACTCGGCGGCTACTATGCGACTCACCTGGCCGAGCGCCATGGCCTGAAAGCCCTGCTGGTCAACCCGGCGGTCAGCCCGCACCGGATGTTCGACGGCTATCTGGGCACGCAGAAAAACCTGTATACCGATGAAACCTGGGAATTGACCCACGACCACGTCACCGCTCTGGCTGAACTGGAAGTGCCGGCGCCTCAGGATGCCCAGCGCTATCAGGTCTGGTTGCAGACCGGCGATGAAACACTGGATTATCGCCTCGCCCAGCAGTATTACCGGGCCTGTGCCTTGCGCATTCAGGCTGGCGGCGATCACAGTTTCCAGGGGTTTGCCGGGCAATTGCCGGCGTTGCTGAGTTTTGCCGGCATTGGCGCCGATGTGTATCAGGCAATCGATTTCACCGCACTGTGAAGTCTTGCCCCTATTTCATGAATGACTGACGACGAGACCTTATGGCCACTCCCAGCGCTAGCTCTTATAACGCCGACGCCATCGAAGTCCTCTCGGGCCTCGACCCGGTGCGCAAACGCCCCGGCATGTACACCGACACCAGTCGGCCGAACCACCTCGCCCAGGAAGTCATCGACAACAGCGTCGACGAAGCCCTGGCCGGCCACGCCAAATCGGTGCAGGTCATCCTGCACGCCGACCATTCGCTTGAAGTCAGCGACGACGGTCGCGGCATGCCGGTCGACATTCACCCGGAAGAGGGTGTTTCGGGCGTCGAGCTGATCCTCACCAAGCTCCATGCGGGCGGCAAGTTTTCCAACAAGAATTACCAGTTCTCCGGCGGTTTGCACGGCGTGGGTATTTCCGTGGTCAACGCCTTGTCGACCGAAGTCCGTGTGCGCGTCAAGCGTGACGGCAACGAATATCAGATGACCTTCAACGACGGCTTCAAAGCCTCGGAACTGGAAATCGTTGGCACCGTCGGCAAGCGCAACACCGGCACCAGCGTGTACTTCGCGCCAGATCCGAAATACTTCGATTCACCGAAATTCTCCATCAGCCGCCTCAAGCATGTGCTCAAGGCCAAGGCTGTGCTGTGCCCGGGCCTGCTGGTCAGCTTTGAAGACAAAGGCACTGGCGAGAAAGTCGAGTGGCATTACGAAGACGGCCTGCGCTCGTATCTGGTCGATGCGGTCAGCGAATTCGAACGCCTGCCGAACGAGCCGTTCTGCGGCGCTTTCGCCGGTAACAAAGAAGCGGTCGACTGGGCGCTGCTGTGGCTGCCGGAAGGTGGCGACGCGGTGCAGGAAAGCTACGTCAACCTGATCCCGACGGCGCAGGGTGGTACCCACGTCAACGGTTTGCGTCAGGGCCTGCTCGATGCGATGCGCGAGTTCTGCGAATTCCGCAGCCTGCTGCCGCGCGGCGTGAAGCTGGCGCCGGAAGACGTCTGGGAGCGCATCGCGTTCGTCCTGTCGATGAAAATGCAGGAGCCGCAATTCTCCGGCCAGACCAAAGAGCGTCTGTCATCGCGTGAAGCGGCGGCGTTTGTCTCCGGTGTGGTCAAGGACGCCTTCAGCCTGTGGCTCAACGCCAACCCGGAAACCGGTCTGGCGCTGGCTGAACTGGCGATCAACAACGCCGGTCGGCGCCTCAAGGCCAGCAAAAAGGTCGAGCGCAAACGCGTCACTCAGGGTCCTGCGTTGCCGGGTAAGCTGGCTGACTGCGCCGGGCAGGATCCGATGCGTTCCGAGCTGTTCCTCGTCGAAGGTGATTCCGCTGGCGGTTCCGCCAAGCAAGCGCGGGACAAGGAATTCCAGGCAATCCTGCCGTTGCGCGGCAAGATCCTCAACACCTGGGAAGTCGACGGCAGCGAAGTGCTGGCCAGCCAGGAAGTGCACAACATCGCCGTGGCCATCGGTGTCGATCCTGGCGCGGCGGACATGAGTCAACTGCGTTACGGCAAGATCTGCATCCTCGCCGACGCCGACTCCGACGGTCTGCACATTGCCACGCTGCTCTGCGCGCTTTTCGTCCAGCATTTCCGCCCGCTGGTGGATGCCGGTCACGTCTACGTGGCGATGCCGCCGCTGTATCGCATCGACTTGGGCAAAGAGATCTATTACGCCCTCGACGAGGCCGAGCGCGACGGCATTCTCGACCGTCTGGTCGCCGAGAAGAAACGCGGCAAACCACAGGTCACTCGATTCAAAGGTCTGGGTGAAATGAACCCGCCGCAGCTGCGTGAAACCACCATGGACCCGAACACCCGGCGTCTGGTGCAACTGACGCTGGGCGAAGATTTCGCGCAAACCTCGGAAATGATGGACATGCTGCTGGCGAAGAAACGCGCCGGTGACCGCAAGACCTGGCTCGAATCCAAAGGCAACCTCGCCGAGGTGCTGGCCTGATGCGGTTTGGCTGGGCCTTGGCGGGTGCGTTGCTGCTGAGTGCGATGAGCGTGTCGGCCGAGCCGTTGCAGGAATTGCGCGTGCTCTCCGAGCACCCGGTCGACGGCATGCGCGGCGGCAACCTGTCGGGGCTGGCCATGTGTGGCGGCGAGTTGTGGACGGTGTCGGACCGCGATGACGATCAGATCTATCGGCTCGATACCGCCGATCAGGTCTGGCAGGCCGAAGCCTTGCACATCGACGTACCCCTGGTGCCTGAGACCGGTTTGCCGTGGGGGTTACGCTCGCGCAATTGGGCCGCGTCGTTCGTGCGCGGTGGCGATCTGGATTTCGAAGGCATCAGCTGCGACAGCGCCGGTAATCGCTACATTGTCAGCGAGGGTCATGCGGCGGTCTTGCAGGTGCCCGTCAGCGGCGCGGTCAACTGGCTGAAGATCTCGCCGATGATGGTTCGCGAAGCGCGGGCCAGCGGCATGCTCCTGCATTTCAATGCGATCTTCGAAGGCCTGGCGATCAGCCCGGCGGGCGATCAGATGTGGCTTGCCGCCGAGCGGCAAAGCCGTGGCTTGCTGCTGATCAAGCGCCAGCAGACGGTGTGGGATTGCGACGGTCGTTGCGTGCTGCTCAGCGAGGGCGGCAAGGAAATGCAGCCGCCGCAGTTTCCGAAGGCCAGAGCGGTCGACCGAGACTTTTCCGACCTTTCGTTGTTTAACGGCAAATTGTTTACCCTTGAGCGCAACGCCTTCCAGATTTGTCGGCGCGATGCGCAGACCGCCAAGGTCGAGCGTTGCTGGTCGTACGCCGCGGAACTGTTGCAGGCCAACCGCCGTTACTCGCAGAACTTCGGGTTGGAAGAGGCGCTGATCGTTGACGCTGAGGGTGCATGGGTCGGCGTCGACAATAATTTCGGCCCGCGCGCCGACGGTGAGGTTCGGCCGATCGTCTGGCGCTTCGCTGCACCTGACGGTGGCTGGAGCGCCAAGCCATGAGCCAGCAACCGCCGGGCAAGCGCGCCGGTCGGGTGCTGATGATTCTTGCGTGGTGCGCGGCACTGTTTCTGGCCACGCGGTTTTTCGGCCAGTGGGAGCAACGCCAGCAGAATCCGAACGTGGTGGTCACGTCGGAGCAGGGCCAAGGTTTTATCGAGGTGAAACTGGCCGGCAATGCCCAGGGGCATTTTGTCGCCAGTGGTCAGATCAACGGTGAGCCGGTGGAGTTCATGCTCGACACCGGCGCAACCGATGTAGCGATCCCGGCTGATCTGGCCAAACGTTTGAAGCTGGAAGAAGGTTTCGGAGTGACCCTGAGCACGGCCAATGGCTTGAGCCAGGGCTATCGAACCAAAATCGACCGCCTGCAACTGGGCGACATCGTGCTGCGGGATGTTCGCGCACTGGTGGCGCCGGGGCTGCATGGCGATCAGGTGCTGCTCGGCATGAGCGCCCTGAACAAACTTGAATTTACTCAGCGCGGTGGCACCATGCTGCTGCGCCAGACAACGAACCGATGAGGCCTGCATGAGCAACCCCCTTGATCTCAGCCTGGACGGTGTAGAACGCCGCTCGTTGGCCGACTTCACCGAAAGTGCCTACCTCAACTACTCCATGTACGTGATCATGGACCGTGCCTTGCCGCATATCGGCGACGGCCTGAAACCAGTACAGCGTCGCATCATTTATGCGATGAGCGAGTTGGGCCTGGACGCCGATTCCAAACACAAGAAATCGGCGCGTACCGTCGGTGACGTGCTCGGTAAGTTCCACCCGCACGGCGACTCGGCGTGCTACGAAGCGATGGTGCTGATGGCCCAGCCGTTCAGCTATCGCTACACGCTGGTCGACGGCCAGGGCAACTGGGGTGCGCCGGATGATCCGAAGTCCTTCGCCGCCATGCGTTACACCGAAGCACGCTTGTCGCGTTATTCCGAAGTACTGCTCAGCGAACTCGGCCAAGGCACTGCCGACTGGGGCCCGAACTTCGACGGCACCTTGCAGGAGCCGCTGGTGTTGCCGGCGCGCCTGCCGAACATTCTGCTCAACGGCACCACCGGCATCGCCGTGGGCATGGCCACCGACGTGCCGCCGCACAACCTGCGTGAAGTCGCCACCGCTTGCGTGCGTCTGCTCGATGAGCCGAAAGCCACGGTTGAACAACTCTGCGAACACATTCAGGGCCCGGATTATCCGACCGAAGCGGAAATCATCACGCCGCGCGCTGACCTGCTGAAAATGTACGAAACCGGCAAGGGTTCGGTGCGCATGCGCGCCGTGTACCACGTCGAGGACGGCGACATTATCGTCACCGCGCTGCCGCATCAGGTGTCCGGTGCGAAAGTGCTGGAGCAGATCGCTGCGCTGATGCAGGCGAAACCGTCGAAAGCGCCGCAGATCGCTGACCTGCGTGACGAATCCGACCACGAAAACCCGTGCCGCATCGTCATCATCCCGGTCAACAGCCGCGTCGATCACGAAGCGCTGATGCAGCACCTGTTCGCCAGCACCGAGCTGGAGTCGACCTACCGGGTCAACGTCAACATCATTGGTCTGGACGGCAAGCCGCAGCTGAAAAATCTGCGTGCCTTGCTGGTTGAATGGCTGGAATTCCGCGTGCAGACCGTGCGTCGCCGCCTGCAATTCCGCCTCGACAAGGTCGAGCGTCGCCTGCACCTGTTGGACGGTTTGTTGATCGCTTACCTCAACCTCGATGAAGTGATCCACATCATTCGTACCGAGGAGCACCCGAAAGCCAAGCTGATCGAGCGTTTCGCCCTCAGCGAGATTCAGGCCGACTACATCCTCGACACGCGTCTGCGTCAGTTGGCGCGACTGGAAGAGATGAAGCTGCGCGACGAGCAGGACGAACTGCTCAAGGAACAAGCCAAGCTGCAAGCCCTGCTGGGCAGCGAAGCCAAGCTGAAGAAGCTGGTGCGCACCGAGCTGATCAAGGATGCCGAAACCTATGGCGACGACCGTCGTTCGCCAATCGTTGAACGCAGCGAAGCCAAAGCGTTGACCGAACACGATCTGCTGCCGAACGAGAAAGTTACCGTCGTCCTGTCGGAAAAAGGCTGGATTCGTTCGGCCAAAGGTCACGACATCGACGCCACCGGCCTGTCGTACAAGGCGGGCGACGGCTTCAAGACCTCGGCGGCGGGGCGCTCCAACCAGTCTGCCGTGGTGATTGACTCCACCGGCCGCAGCTATTCGGTTGCTGCGCATACGCTGCCGTCGGCGCGAGGCCAGGGCGAGCCGTTGACCGGTCGTCTGACGCCGCCACCGGGAGCGACCTTCGAATGCGTGCTGATGCCGGAAGACGACGCGTTGTACGTGATCGCCTCCGACGCCGGTTACGGTTTCGTGGTGAAGGGCGAAGACCTGCAAGCCAAGAACAAGGCTGGTAAAGCCCTGTTGAGCCTGCCGAACAACGCCAAAGTGATCGCGCCGCGCCCAGTGGCTGATCGTGAGCACAACTGGCTGGCCTCGGTCACGACCGAAGGTCGCCTGCTGATCTTCAAAATCAGCGATCTGCCACAATTAGGGAAGGGCAAAGGCAACAAGATCATCGGTATTCCCGGTGAGCGTGTGGCCAGTCGCGAAGAATATGTCACGGACATCGCCGTCATTCCGGAAGGCGCCACCTTGGTGCTGCAGGCCGGAAAACGCACACTGTCGCTGAAGGCCGACGACCTTGAACACTACAAAGGTGAACGTGGACGTCGTGGCAACAAGCTTCCAAGGGGCTTCCAGCGGGTCGATGCGCTGCTCGTCGAAAACCTCAATTAGGCGTCCTAGAGAGCTCGGTCCACGATTTAACGCGTAGATCGACGCTTTGGCGCTGGAGTCGGAACGCATATTCACGGATGATATGCCCTTTCCAAGCGCCGGCGTGGCCGAGCGTTCTTCATATTTATTGAGTATTTTCACTGTGGTCAGCCTTGTGGCGGCCACCTGGACGGGATGATGACTGCTCTGCGCCCCCTTATTTTCCTGCTCGCCGGCGTTCTTGGCCTGGCGGGTTGCAGCGTTCACCAGCCGGTGTCGCTGTATCAACTGGACAGCGGAAGTCCGGTTCAGCCTGCGCAAAGCGCTGGCATGGCGGTTTTGTTGGGCCCGGTAGTCGTAGCCGATTACCTGCAACGTGAGACATTGCTGCAACGTCAACCGGACGGCAGTCTGCAAGCGGCGACCGACGGTCGTTGGGCTGGCAGCCTTTCGTCGGATATTGATCAGTTGCTGATGCGTCAGGTGGCGGGTCACCTGGACAGCCAACGTGTGGTGCTGGCACCGGCCACCGGTGGGTTCACCCCGGATGTGCAGGTATTGCTGACTATCACGCGTCTGGATTCCGGTGAGAAACAACCGGCGATTCTTGATGCGCAGTGGCGCTTGATTGATCGCCGTGGTCAGGTGCGTGATAACCGCATCGTGCATCTGCAAGAGCTGCACGCCGGCAGCACGGCTTCGCAGGTGCAGGCGCAGGGCATTTTGCTGCAGCGTCTGGCCGAGCAATTGTCGGTAGCGCTGAAGCCTTTGGCCAATCAGCCGCCGGTGGCTGAGGCACCACGTAAATCGGCACCGAAACCGGCCGCGCCGGCAGCGGAAGCCGAGAAGCAGCCGAAAATACCGATGGCATCGCCGATTCGTACCGATATGGAAGTGTTCCGCTTCTAAGCTGGAACGAGTCAGAACAGAGCCCGCCTTGTGCGGGCTTTGTTGTGTCTGGGGTTTGGCAGGCAAGATCAAAAGCCCCTCACCCCAGCCCTCTCCCAGAGGGAGAGGGAGCCGACCGTGGTGTCTGGCGCTATACATCGACCTGAAAGAGCTTGGCGATTATGGATTCGGTAGAGCAGGGACTAACCGAGGTGTCTGGCGCTATACATCGACCTGAAAGAGCTTGGCGATTATGGATTCGGTAGAGCAGGGATTGACCGAGGGGTCTGGCGCTATACATCGACCTGAAAGAGATTGGCGATTATGGATTCGGTAGAGCAGGGACTGACGGAGGGGGCTGGCGCTATACATCGACCTGAAAGAGATTGGCGATTATGGATTCGGTAGAGCAGGGACTGACCGAGGGGGCTGGCGCTATACATCGACCTGAAAGAGATTGGCGATTATGGATTCGGTAGAGCAGGAGCGACCGAGGTGTCTGCGTCATGCGTCGACCTGAAAGAGCTTGGCGATTCTGGATTCACAGCAGGGCGCTCAAGTCGGTGTAGCTCTCCAATATCCCCCAATCAGTCCCCTCTCCCTCGGGGAGTGAGGGCTAGGGTGAGGGGCTTTTCAGTCATCCACAAAAAAGCCCGCAGACAATCACTCATCTGCGGGCTTCTGTGTTTCTGACTTAAGGCCTACGCCCGACGCTCATGCATCCGCGCCAGCTGCCGTTCGAGCATCGACGGATAAGGCTCCATCAACCGCTCCACGCAGCAAGCACCCTCAGGGCTGGCAATCGGGCGGATCCGCGCACGCTGGCGGATCAGCGCATCGTCACTGATCTTGCGCTCAACCAGCAGCAGGTTGCGGCTGTGCTGCGACAGGGCCAGTGCGTCCTGTGCCGAATCGGTCAGCAACAGATCGATCTGACTCAGACCGAACAACTCATCGCCCAAAGTCAGGCCCAATTGTAGTTGCAGGGTGATGCCACTGTCTGCGACTTCAATCTGCAACTGATGACCCAAGGCCCGCAGCAACTCGCCGCAGCAAATCGCGTTGGTCAGGTAATCGTCACCGCTGTCCTCGGTGTGGAACAGCATCAGCGTGCTGCCGTCGTTCAGGGTTTCGATTTCGCCCTGATACAACGAAGCGGCCTGATCGAGGCAGTCGCGATAGCGTTCCTGCAATTCTTCCAGGCGTGCCCGTGGCAAGCGGCGCAGTTGCTCCTGAGAGCCCAGTTGCACGGCCAGTACGGCGGTGTGCTGCGGCACGCTTGGCGACGGTTGGCGGATAACGGGTTGCGGCGCGCCATCGAGCGACTCGTCGCGCAGGTCGGCGAATGCGTCATCGTCATCATCGTCTTCGACGGTGCTGACCAGATGTCGCGGCGCCGGCTTCTGCGCGGCCATCGGACGGGTTTCGTCGAAACTCGGATCACGCAAGTTGCGCACCTCGAACTCCGGCTCGTCTTCTTCGTCCTCGAATTCCGGCTCCGGTTCAGGTGCAGGCTCCGGCGCGTAGTTGGCGTGCAGCTGACGCGCCAGATCGCCGATTTCATCCTGACGATCGATGCCCGGTGTGTGTTCGTCGATGCGGCGCAACCAGACGCGCAATTGCAGCAGCGGCGTCGACAGATAGCGGCCCATGCGCAGGCTCAGGGCCAGCGACAGCGCCAACAGGATTCCGCTGAGAATGCCCATGCTTTGCAGGCTGATGGTCATCGGCTGCTGGAACTGATCCATGTCCAGGCTGATGCGCAGTTGCCCGGCGGTCACGTCCTGGAAGGTGATCTTGCTCTCGTACATGCCTTCGGCTTCGCCCAGCAGGCTGTGCTTGGGCCGCTGACCGGACTCGGCGAGGATGCGGTTATCCACGCTGTAGATCGCCGCGTGGGCCACCAGTTTGTTCTTGGTCAGGTTGTTGAGCAGCACATTGAGGCTGAGGATGTCATTGGACACCAACAGCTCGGTGGCAGAGGTCGCGGTCTGCGTGGTCAGGCTTTCGCCCAGCGCATCGGCCTGCTGGTGCATGGCCTGCTTGAATTGCAAACCCATCACGCCGGCATAGATCACCAGGGCCAGAGCGACCAGGATCACGTTATGGCTGGCAATGCGCAATGCAATCGGTACACGGCGGTGGCGCAGTGCACGGAAGATCAGCAGGAAGAAGTTATCGGTTTTAACTGGCGTGGGCCGGTTCACTGAGCTCGGCTCTTTTGTCCGTGAAGTTGACGCGCAGTATAGCGACAGGCCCTAGACCGGCAAAGCGCTCGCGGTGCCCGATGGTCACTGAAAGTGGGTAGAATGCGGTTTTTTTCCAGTTGCGGGGGTGCGCGTTGCGCGAAATCGTCCTGATTAACATCACGGGAGTCGACCGTCCGGGTCTGACGGCAGCCATTACCGGTGTTCTGGCACAGGGTGGTGTGAACATTCTCGACATCGGTCAGGCGGTGATCCACGACACGCTGTCGTTCGGCATCCTGGTTGAAATTCCCGATTCGGAGCAGGGTAAATCCGTGCTCAAGGACATCCTGTTCAAGGGCTACGAGCTCGACCAGCAGGTGCGCTTCACGCCGGTGTCCGAAGAGGATTACCAGCAGTGGGTGGGCAATCAGGGCAAGAAGCGCCACATCGTCACCCTGCTGACCCGCAAAGTGACCGCGGGCCAATTGCAGGCGGTCAGTTCGATCACCGCCAAATATGGCCTGAACATCGACCATATCGACCGTCTGTCGGGTCGCATGCCGCTGGACACGCCGGCCGACAAAGGCAAGGGCTGCATCGAGTTTTCCGTGCGTGGCGAGGCGGCCGATCCGCAGGCGCTGCGCGCCGAATTCCTCAGCGTTGCCCAAGAGCTGAACGTCGACATCGCCTTCCAGGAAGATTCGCTGTTCCGTCGCAACCGTCGTCTGGCGGTGTTCGACATGGATTCGACCTTGATCGAAGCCGAGGTCATCGACGAACTGGCCAAGGCTGCCGGGGTCGGCGAACAGGTATCTGAAATCACCGAGCGCGCCATGGCCGGTGAGCTGGATTTCCGCGCCAGTTTCAAAGAGCGTCTGGCCTTGCTCAAAGGCCTCGACGTCAGCGTACTCGACTCGATCGGCGCTTCACTGCGTCTGACCGAAGGCGCGGAAACGCTGTTCGCCGAGCTCAAGCGTCTGGGCTACAAGACCGCGATTCTCTCGGGCGGCTTCACCTATTTCGCCAAGCAATTGCAGGCCAAACTCGGCATCGACTATGTGTTCGCCAACGAACTGGAAGTGGTCGACGGCAAGTGCACCGGCGTGGCGATCGAGCCAATTGTCGATGCACAGCGCAAGGCTGATCTGTTGAAAGAGCTGGCGCACAAGGAAGGTTTGCGTCTGGAGCAGACCATCGCGGTCGGCGACGGCGCGAATGACCTGCCAATGCTGGCGATTGCCGGGTTGGGCGTGGCATTCCGTGCCAAGCCACTGGTCAAGCAGTCGGCGAAGCAAGCGATTTCGACGTTGGGTCTGGATGGCGTGCTGTATCTGCTGGGTTTCCGTGATCGTGATGGACAGCTCTGAGATCTCTATCGCCTGACTTGGCCTCTACGCGAGCAGGCTCGCTCCCACAGTTGAAATGCGTCCCAATGTGGGAGCGAGCCTGCTCGCGAAGGTAGCGCCGCCGATCCATCGGCGGGCACTCAAAGCGATTTCCACAACGAATCAAAATCCTCCTCGCTCCCGCCATTCTGCGCGGCCTCCAGCGAGCGGTAGGCAAACTGATTGAAACTGTGCGTACTCGCCACCCGGCGATCCAGCCCGGCGCGGTGCTCCTCGCCCAGGGTGTTGATCATCACCTTGTTGCCTTCCTGAAACGGCAATCGCGGCGCCAGCAAGGTTGCCGGCACATCGATCGCACTGATCTCCGGTAACAATAATCCGCGCAAATACTGACTGTGATCGTCCCGCGAACGCACCAGTTGCAAACCGCAGGGCTGCGCGTGTGGCGCCACCAGTTCAATGCCCATTTGTGTGCCACCACCGCGCACCTGGCGGATCCAGCGAATCACCGCGATGCTCCAGCCCAGACCGACACTGTCCTGAATGCCGAGCATTTCTCCGGCCTGTAACTCGGCGGGCACTTCATTTGGCCACGCCAGACAGTAACCGCCGGGGCTGTGATTGATCACTGGCAACGCGTAAGTCGGATAGTGCGGCGCGGCGTCGGTGCTGCTTTCGTCTTCGACGAGGTGGTCGTACTGGATTTCTTCGTAGGGCAAAAACTGCTCATTGTTTTGCGGTGCCGCATCGAAGGCCTGGCTCCAGCTGTCCTTTTCACCTTTGGCCACGGCGTTGCTGAAATTCGCTGCGCGGGCGCCTGGATGTTTGAGCATGTCGCTGAAACTGCGCTCGCCGCCGAGGTAGAAGTGCAGGGCGCTCATGCCCACGCACACGGTCAGATTGCCTTGGCCGACCGTGCGTTGAAAACTGCGTTCGGCAGCCTGACCCCAGGCTGCATGCAAGTGCTGCAGGGTATCGAAGCTCAGCCCGGCCGCGACGGGCAGCGGCGTTGACGTGTCCTGATGCAGCAAATGCGCTTCGATGGCATTCACCAGTGGCTGTGGATCGAAGCCAAGTAATCCACGCTGTTGCTCGCTGCGAAACATGTTGCGGTAGCGGGGGCCGGCATCCAGTTCTGAGCTGATTGCCAACAGGCCAGCGTCCGGGCTTGCGGGGTGCAGTCTGAGCAATGCACTCCACGGCTCCAGCACTTCAGCCAGGCGGGCGATCTGGTTCTGCCGCAACTGATTGCAACGGGCGCTGCCCAGCAAGAGTGCGGCGATGTAAGTCTGTTCCAGGCTCAGCTCTGTTGTCAGGCTGGCCAGATCGTCGTGCACGCGGCGGTGTTGCAGTTGTAATTCAGCGGCGCTGCGATACAGCTGATGCAGTTCGAACCACAGGTGTTCCGGCGGCGAGCTGTATAACTGCGTGGCGCGCAGCAATTGGCCTTTGAACGCATGGGCTGCCCGTTGCAGGGCCATGCTGACCAATGCTGCGCGATCGTTGCGGTACTTCGGCGCGATCCGCAGCACGATCTGTTTGTAGCCGATCGCCAAATGACTTTGCAGGGCCTGACAGAGATTGCTGATCTTGCGCGAACGCTCGTCGAGCATGATCGCCTGATGCAGGAAATGTCGCTCCAGATGCTGGCAGACGAAATACACCTCGGGGCGTATCAGCTCCAGCAGGTTGAGGCGGTTATCGCTGGGCGTGAGCAACAGATTGAGTTCGCCCAAGGCTTGATAAAGCAGGCGGGCGGTTTCGCCGATGTTGGCCTTGGGCAGGTCGGCAATCCAGCGCTTGAGGTCACGCGGAGTCGCTTCGCAAAACGACAGGCGCGTTTGCGACGGAGTTGGCGCGCTCAGGAAGGCTTGGGGGCGAGACTCACTCATGCCGTAAATGGCTCCGGCGGCGAAATGGGCAATGCCCAAAACTCTAGCAGCTGTGGCTTGTTTCGCCGGATGGCGTCAGGTTTTTTGACCGCTGGTCTGCTGGCCGGATGCCATTTCACAAGCCCTACTAGTCTCTCAGGCGTGCGATCGGAAACGCACGGTTGCACGGCCTGCCGTCAACCTCGGGCAGGTCTCCCGAAACTTCAAGGAGATGAGGTTCATGTCTAAATATGCAGTGGCAAATCAATGGGGTGGCAGTTCGGCGCCGTGGCATCCGGGTGGGACCTGGGTGTTGGGTGGGCGGGACAACCAGAATGTCGTCGCAATCGAGATCAATTCGCGCGATGACGGTAAAACGTTCACCGGCACCATGACCTACGCCGGGGAAGGTCCCATTGGCTTCAAAGCGCAACGCACCGGTCAGAACCAGTACAACGTCGAGAATCAGTGGGGTGGCAATGATGCCCCATGGCATCCGGGCGGCAAGTGGGTGATTGGCGGCCGGGACAATCAGAACGTTATCGCGTTGAGCGTCACGTCCAGTGACGGAGGGAAAAACCTCAGTGGCACCAATACCTATGTCAACGAAGGCCCGATCGGCTTCCGTGGGCAGATAGAGTAACGGCACCACCGAGTCGTATCCGCCCTTTCGCAGACGTGCGAACGGGCGGATCAGTGGCTCACAGCATTCAGGTGTTTGGCAGCGCCAGGCCTTGGCCCATCTGCACTGGCGAACCGGCGACCAGTTCTTCAGCCCATTTCACCTGATCCGGCCCGAACAGCACGATCGCCGTCGAACCCAGCTTGAAGCGACCCAGTTCAGCACCTTTCTCCAAGTGGATCGGCGCACGGGCGGCTTCGTCGTAGCGGAAGGTTTTCAGTTCGCGCTTTGGCGGGGTGACCAGACCGGCCCATACGGTTTCGATCGAAGCGACGATCATCGCGCCTACCAGTACAACGGCCATCGGCCCGCGCTCGGTGTCGAAGATGCACGCCACGCGCTCGTTGCGGGCGAACAGTTCCGGGACGTTTTCTGCGGTGGTCTGGTTGACCGAGAAGATCCGGCCCGGGATGTAGACCATTTCGCGCAGGGTGCCGGCCAGCGGCATGTGCACGCGGTGGTAGTCCTTCGGCGACAGGTAGATGGTGGCGAAGTCGCCGCCCATGAACGGCGCTGCGTTGGCCGCATCTCCGCCGAGCAGTTCCAGCACGCTGAAGCTGTGGCCCTTGGCCTGGAACACGCGACCGTGCTCGATCGGGCCGAGCTGGCTGACCGCACCGTCGGCCGGGCTGAGGATCGCGCCCGGAGTTTCGTCCAGTGGACGCGCGCCGTCTTTCAGGGCACGGGTGAAGAAGGCGTTGAAGTGCTCGTAAGCGGTCAGGTCTTCGACCAGCGCTTGCGACATGTCCACCTGGTAGCGCTTGGCGAACCATTGGGTGAAGGCATTCTTGAACCAGCGCACGCGGCACTCGGCAATGCAGCCGGCCAGACGCGACAGCAGGTGATGAGGCAGCAGGTACTGACTGAGGATAAACAGACGCTCTTTCATTAGTTGTCCTTAAAAACCTTGAATCTCGACAGGCGTGTCAGGGTGGTTGCCCCATTCGCCCCAGGAACCGGCGTAGCCCTTGACCCGCGGATAACCGAGGGACTTGGCCACCAGATAAGTGAAGCCCGACCGGTGATGGGTCTGGCAGTGGGTAATGATTTCTTTGTCCTTGGTGATCCCGAGGTCGTCGAGGATCTGCGGCATGTCTGTGCGAATACGCAGTTGACGGGCCTTGTCCATGCCGGCGGTCCATTCGAAATTGACCGCGCCGGGGATGTGCCCGGCCTTGGCGGCCAGGACTTTCTCGCCGGAGTACTCCAGCGGACCACGCGCATCCCAGATCGCCAGATCGGCAGCACCGAGACGGCTTTGCAAGTATTCGCGGGTGGCAGTCGGCTCGTCGTGCAAAGTCAGCGCAATCGGGCCGCCAGCCGCTGGTGGTACCTGGATCGACATCGGCATGCCATCTGCCAGCCACGCCGGCAGACCACCGTCTATATAGTGGTACTTGTCGTGACCGATGACGTCGAGCAGCCAGATGAAACGTCCGGCCCAGCCGCCGCCTTCGTCGTCATAGACCACGTAGACCGCGTCTTTGCGATGGCCCAGTTCACCGAACAACGCCTCCAGATCAGCTTTCGCCGGCAGCAGGCCCGGCGCCGGCGGCTGGCCGAGCTGGGTGCGTTTCGGGTCGACAAAGCGTGCGCCGGGCAGATGACCTTCGGTGTAGCGGGCAGCGCTGGTCAGATCCACCAGAATCAGTTCAGGGGAATCGAGGCGCGGGAGCAGGTCGCTCGGCTCGATGACGAGCGGCAAGCCAGAGAAGTCAGACATGTGAGGTCTCCAGGGCACAAAGGGGAGGATTGTAGCGCAGCCTCATCGGCCACGGCTGCTAAAGCTGTGCAGGGCTTTCTCGATGCACTGCGCGGTTTTGCCAAAGGCTTGCACGGTGATGTCGGCGAACGGCCCGCCGCCCTGATCGGCAACCACAATCATGATCACCCGGCCGTTATTCACCAGTGAACGCAGGAACAGATGCTCGCCGCGAAACAGCGTGCGCAGGCTCGGTGGCAGCAGGGCAGAGAATTGTGCGTTGTTGTCCGGGGTAATCCGCACTTGCGCTTGTTGTGCCAACAGCCGTTGCAGCACGCTGCTCTGGCTGACGACAAAATTCAGCGCCGCCGCTTCTTTCGGCAGCCCGGCGGTTTGATTCACGCGCAGATTCGACTGCGTGCGGTCGGCCATCAGGATCATCACCCGGCGCATGCCGCTGGCGACCAGCGCATCGCGAGCGGCGACGGTCAGGCTCATCGCATTGGTGAAGCGGCTCGGTTCGGCGAGCAGTTCGGCGCATTGGCGGCGCCATTGGCCAAGGTCTTCAGCGCTCGGCGCAGCGGCCGGCAACATACCCGCCGGCAAACGGTGCGTGCCCCATGGCCACAGTAGCGAAACCGCCGGGTGCCACAGATCGGGCATTGCATGCTGGCGTGCACTGTTGGCAGCCTGCTGGTGCAGTTGTTGCTGCACTTCGTCCATCGGGATTTGCAGGTAAAGGCTGGTCAGGTACTGCCAGCGTTCGCTGTGTGGACTGTCCCAGGCTTGTTGTGCCGACAGCGCCAGACCGTTGGCCAGCAGCACGGTGTTGGCTGGCTGATTGAGCCAGCGGCGCAGGGTCGGATCATCGTCGAGGCGGTTTTGCTGGCGCAACGGATGCTCGCTGTCACGGGCGATGCGCAGGACTTTCACCAGTTCGCGCTGTTCACTGAGCAGCAATTTATAACCCTGCTGCACCCAGATCGGCAGATGCCAGGCCTGCACCAGCGCTTCTGCGATTTTCAGCAGGCGTACACCAAACAATTGTTTTTCGACTACGCGGGCTGACTCACCCTTGTGGATAACCCGCAGCTCCCATTCTTCGAGCAATTGCGGATACGTCAGCGCCAATGGCCACAGCGGCGACAGAAACAGCAGGCTGCCCCAATGAATGTCCTGCCACAGCCGTGCCAGGCGACTGGCGAAAAAACCGTTGGCCTGTTGTGTCGCGTGCTGGCTGATCATCTGCAACTGGCGCAGGGCCTTGGGGATTTGCATCTGCGGCTCGGCGGGCAACCGCGCCAGCAGTTCTTCTGTGCGCGCAAGGCCGAGGCGATTGATCGCCACTTCAAGATTTTCCGCCGGTGCGGCCATTGTGCCGTGGGTGTGACGATTCGCCTCACGGATAATGCTCAAGGCCAATGCCGGGCTGTCCTGCATCAGGTCGGCGATGTCACGCAACGAGCTGCGGTTATCACGAATCGCCCGACAAACCTTGTCGTGAGACTCTTGCGGCACGGGCAGTCGCACGCCATCGAGCAACTTTACCCAGCCGTCGAGGGTGGTCGGTTTTGCGTGTGGGACGTTCGTTTCATTAGCCATGTCTGGAGGTGATCTTCACTGACTGTAGACGCGCCCGGCATGGGCTAAATTGGCTTTTCGCCTGAACTGGCTATAGTCTGGCGCAGTTTTGCCGATAAGTAGAAGAAGAGATTTTTTAACTTCCGAATATGACCTTGAACCCGACTTAAATAAGTACTTTCTACCTATGGCTAAAATTATCGGCATCATCGTCGTATTCGCGAGCGTGCTCGGCGGATACGTGCTCTCCCACGGCAAGATTGCCGCCCTGATCCAGCCTTTCGAGGTGATGATCATCGGTGGTGCTGCACTCGGTGCATTCCTGCAGGCCAACCCCGGCTACATGACGATGCACGTGCTCAAGAAATCCCTGAGCATGTTCAGTTCGCGCTTCAGCCACACGTTCTATCTGGAAGTGCTCGGGCTGATCTACGAGATCCTCAACAAGAGCCGCCGCGAAGGCATGATGGCTATCGAAGGCGACATCGAAGATGCTGCCGCGAGCCCGATCTTCGCCAAGTACCCGGCCGTGCTCAAAGACGAACGCATGACCGCGTTCATCTGCGATTACCTGCGCATCATGTCGTCCGGCAACATGGCCCCGCACGAGCTGGAAGGCTTGTTCGACATGGAGCTGTACAGCCTTAAAGAAGACCTCGAGCATCCATCCCACGCGGTGAACGGCATCGCCGACGCCATGCCGGGCTTCGGTATCGTCGCGGCGGTACTCGGTATCGTGGTGACCATGGCTTCCCTGGGTGAGGGCGATCAGAAATCCATCGGTCTGCACGTCGGTGCGGCACTGGTCGGTACCTTCTTCGGTATTCTCGCGGCGTACGGTTTCTTCGGCCCGCTGGCGCATTCGCTGGCCCACGATGCCAAGGAAGAGCTGAACGTCTACGAAGCCATCAAGGCCTCGCTGGTCGCTTCGGCTTCCGGCATGCCACCGTCGCTGGCGGTCGAGTTCGGTCGCAAGGTGCTGTACCCGGCCCACCGTCCAAGCTTTGCCGAGCTGGAACAAGCTGTTCGCGGTCGCTAAGTCATGGAAAATAATCAGCCGATTATCATCAAGCGCGTCAAGCGCATAGCCGGCGGGCATCACGGCGGGGCGTGGAAAATCGCCTTCGCCGACTTCGCCACGGCGATGATGGCGTTCTTCCTGGTGTTGTGGCTGCTGTCCACCGCCACGCCGGAGCAGAAGATCGCCATCGCCGGTTACTTCAAAGACCCGGTCGGCTTTTCCGAAAGCGGTACGCCGTACATCATTGACCTGGGCGGTACGCCGACTCTGGCGCCGGAAAACACCCTCAACCCGGAAGTGAAGTCGCAACCGCAGCCTGACAAGGTCACGGTCGACACCGAGCAGGTTGAAGGCATGGCCGAGCAGGTCGAGAAGGAGCGTCTGGAACTGCTCCTGCAAGAACTGCAGAACAAGGTCGACGAGAACCCGCAACTGCAGAAGTTCAAGGACCAGATCCTCTTCGAGATCACCCCGAACGGCCTGCGCATCCAGATCATGGACGCCGAGAACCGGCCGATGTTCGACTCGGGTTCTGCACGCCTGAAACCGTACTTCGAAGACATCCTGCTGGCCATGGCCGACACCATCAAAGCGGTGCCGAACAAGATCAGCATCAGCGGCCACACCGACGCCAAGCCGTACACCGGCACCGGTGATTTCGGTAACTGGGAATTGTCGGCCAACCGTGCCAACGCTGCGCGTCGTGCCTTGATCGCCGGTAGCTATCCGGATGCGCAAGTGGCGCGGGTCGTCGGTTATGCCTCGTCGGCGCTGTTCGACAAGGAAAACCCGTTCAACCCGGTCAACCGCCGGATCGACATTGTGGTGCTGACCAAGAAAGCCCAGGCGGCCATTGAAGGTGCGCAAGGTGCGGATCCGGCGAAACCGGCGGATCAAGGTCAGAACGGCGCCGCTCCGGCAGCGCCGGTTGACCCGAATGCACTGCCGGCGGATCAGCAACCGGTGCCTGCGCACGAGCTGCGCGAACGCTTGAACCTGTTCGACGACGCTGCGCCGAAACCGCCTGAGCCGGGGAGTGCGGCGCCCGCGCCTGCTGCCCCTCCAGCCACTGTGCCGGCCCCCACGCCGAAACAGTGACCGACAAAAAGCCACGGTTACCGTGGCTTTTTTGTATCTGCCTGCGTCGCAATGACCAGTCGCAGTTTTCGCAATCACGGAAGATCAGTTAATGGAAAGACTCAAAGCCTATTTTCAACGGCATGGCAACGCACCCTTCAAATTTGGCGAGGGGCGGGTCAGTGGCTATATTTCCGCCACCCTCGGGCTGTTGAGCCTGCTGGCGGTGTTCTGCTTTCTGTTTCCCGAATGGCTGACCACGGCCGAACTGCGCAAAGTCTATGACGAGCAGTTCGCGCGCACCACGCTGTTGCTCGGTCTGGTGCTGTCGTTCAGCCTCGGCACCCTGAATATCCTGCTCAACAAGCGCAAACGCTTGGGGATTACCGGTCTGGTTGCATCGGGGCTGGCGGTGTTCCTTGGGGGCACTAACGTACAAGTCAGTTCGATCGGACAGACGCCTTATTCGCTGGGGTTGGACTGGTTTGTCCTGGCGCTGCTGGTGTCGGCCATCGTGTTCATTCCTCTGGAGAAGCTCTACTCCAAGGATCCCGAGCAAAACATCCTGCGCCCGCACTGGCGCACCGACCTGACCTATTTCTTCGTCAGCCACATGCTGGTGCAGTTCATCCTGATCTTCATCACCGCCTCGTCGAGTTACATCGCCGGTTGGGCGATGTCGCCGAGCGTGCAGACCAGCGTACAAAGCCTGCCGTTGCTGGTGCAGTTTCTGCTCGCGGTACTGGTCGCCGATCTCGGCCAGTATTGGCTGCACCGGCTCTATCACGTGGTGCCATTTCTGTGGCGCCTCCACGCGGTGCATCACTCCAGCACGCACATGGACTGGCTCGCCGGCTCCCGCGTGCATTTCATCGAAATCCTGCTGACCCGCACCGGTGTGCTGGTGCCGTTGATGCTGCTGGGCTTCGCCCCGCAAGCGTTGAATGCCTACGTGATTCTGGTCGGTGTTCAGGCGGTGCTGGCGCACGCCAACGTGCGGATTAACGGCGGCTGGCTGAATTACCTGATCGTGCTGCCGCGCTACCACCATTGGCACCACGCCCGACACAAGGATTACATCTACAAGAACTACGCGATCCACACGCCGCTGGTGGACATGCTGTTCGGCACCTTCAAATTGCCGCCGAAGGAGTGGCCAGTGCGTTACGGCGTGTTCGGCAAGGAATTGCCGGGCGGGATTGTGCGTCAGCATTTGTATGCGTTTCAGAAACCTGAGCCGAAGATGGCTACGCCAAAACCGCCCGCCAGCGCTTGAGGCAAAAAAAGCCGCGAGATGATCGCGGCTTTTTTGTGTCTGTTGAACTGCAGATCTTCGTGAAGGAAGTTTCTTTCCAGTTTTGAAGAATTACCCTACATCAATCAGTTTTTTACCTTGTTAGCGTGCCCGCCAGTTCTCGCGAGCACAGACCAAGGACGGTTTGAACGCCGCGCTTTTTTCCTCTTTGCTTAAGGATAAGCGTATGTTCCGGTCGGCCAACGCGGCGCATTTTGCGTTGCAGATTCCTGCTATCCGTCACGACTTCAAGGTGCTGGCCTTCAGCGGCACCGAAGCGATTAGCACCCTCTACGGTATCCATGTCGAACTGGTCAGCGAGCACCCGGATTTCGATCTGGAGAGTTTGCTCAGCCAACCAGCGTTTCTGCAATTTGGCCACAACGGTGAAGGCATTCATGGGCGTATCGAAGACGTCCTGGTCGGTGAGGCCGGCAAGCGCCTGACCCGCTATCACCTGACACTGGTGCCGGCGTTGTATTACTTGCAGTTCAGCCACGATCAGCGGATTTTCCAGCAGCGCACGGTGCCGCAGATCATCGCGCAGGTGCTCAAGAAGCATGGCATTCAAGGTGATGCATTCACCTTTCACGTTACTGCGAACCCGCCTCGTGATTACTGCACTCAGTACGCGGAATCAGATTTTGAATTCATCCAGAGGTTATGCGCCGAGGACGGCATCGCCTGGCATCACCAGCACTCGGTGGACGGGCACCTTTTGGTGTTCACCGATGATCAAGTGTTCCTGCCCACACTCGGTGCCACGCCCTATCAACAAGACTCCGGCATGGTCGCCGAGCACTCGGTGGTCAGCCGCTTCAGTGTGCGAACCAGCACCCGCACCAGCACCGTCACCCGCCGCGACTATGACCTCAAACGTCCGAGTCTACTGCTCGAAAGTAGATTCACCGCCGAGTTCACCCCGGTGCTGGAGGACTACCGATACCCGCTACTGATCGAGAACGAAAGGCGCGGCAAGCAGTTGGCCCGACAGGCGCTGGAACGCCATCGTAGCGACTACGAATTGGGCGAAGGTCATAGCAATCAAGCGAACCTGCGTAGCGGGCACCTATTCGAACTGACCGAACACCCGCGTAAAAACTGCAATGACTTATGGCTCTTGCTCGCCGTGTCCCACGACGGCCGGCAGCCCCAAGTGCTGGAAGAGTCAGTCACCAGCGACGTCAACGCCGCCGACGGTTTCACCCAAGGCTATCGCAACACCTTCAGCGTGATTCCCGCCGAGGTGGTGTTTCGCCCACCGTTGCCAGCACCACGTCGGCCGCTGGTCTGTCAGACCGCCCGCGTCACCGGGCCGGCCCATGAGGAAACGGATTGCGATGAGTTCGGCCGCATTAAGTGCGAGTTCAATTGGGACCGCGCCGAACACAACAGTGAACGTAGCAGTTGCTGGATTCGGGTGTCGTCGAGTTGGGCCGGCGAAGGCTTCGGTTCAGTGACGATTCCGCGCATCGGCATGGAAGTCGTGGTGACCTTTCTCGAAGGTGATCCGGACAAGCCATTGATCACCGGTTGCGTGCCCAACAAGGTCAAGTCCCCGCCCTACGCCTTGCCCGAGCACAAGACCAGAACCGTGCTGCGCAGCCAAAGCTCGCCGCATACCGGCGGCTACAACGAACTGATGATCGAGGACCGTGCCGGCCAGGAAAAAATCTACCTTCGCGCCGAGCGTGATTTCGAACAACTGATCCTCAATGACAGCCACAGCCTGATCCGTCATGACCGCATCGAACAGGTCGACAACCACAGCACCAGCCTGATCAAGGCTGATGAGCGGCACACCACTGAGGGTATGCGTAACACCGTCATCGGCACCGACGACGTGCTCAGCATCAGTGGCAACAGCAGCACCACGGCGGACGGCACGCTGGTGGTTCAGGCTGGCCTGCATGCGCGCGTTACGGCCAGCCAAGTGGTGATTGATGCCGGCACGAGCCTGACGCTGACTGCTGGCGGCCATCACATCGTCATCAATTCGGGCGGGATCTTCAGCAGTGTCGTCATCGTCGAGGGTGGCGCGCCAGTGGCCGGTGTGCCGGCGCAGACGGCGTTGTCGGCAGCAGCCGAGGATATTGTCGTTGAAGCGATCCCGATGGAGGCACTGCTCAAACAAGCCATCGTCTTTCGTGAGGCGGATACCGGCATTTGTCCGGTATGCGATGCCGCCGAGAGGGCTGAAGCATGAAGTCAGATAGCCCGAACAAAGGATTGCTTCTGATCGACGGTTCTCAATATAAGGACGGCGCTGGTTGGCTTCACGAGCACTACGGTCCCGACCATCCGCAGTCGCTGTTCAACCGCACCGCTTACGAGCCAATCAGCGCTTGCGGGCCGTTTTTGCTTAACGCCTCAATCGGCAGTGCGACCCATGCCGCGTGGTGGAGCGGCGCGGATCTGCAACACGGCGTATGGCTGGCAACGTCTAAAACCACCCAGCAATTGCTGTCGATTCTGCAGCGCCGCTTACGGATCGTTGATGAGCAACAACAAGAATTCTGGTTGCGTCTGGCTGACGGCCCGGCGTTGACCCGTGCTTGGCTGGCAGAAGCGCAATGGCCGAAAGGTTTCTGGTTTGGCGTCGACAGTGTCTGGCTGAGACACGGAAACGGGCCTGTCTGCGCTTGGGAAAACCAGCATCCGGAATACGATTCGGCGCCACAGTCCAACGGGCTAACGGCGCAAATAGCCCTGTCTGAGTCACTGCTGCTGGCGCTCAGTCTGCCGGCCAATCCGGAGACAAACCCATGAGCGTCCGCAACAAAAATCGCTTTGGCACTTGTCCGCTGTTTGCCGCTGTTCTGCCATTACGTTACGCCGTCGGCCCGACGGCCTCTGTCGCCACCGATGCTCATGGTTTACCTGCGCTGAAGGGACAGTTTCCAGAGCTTGGGCCGCGCCATCCTGACCTCACTGAACACCCGCTCAACTACACCGCCCGTTTACTGCGTGACGGTTGGCTCTACGTCTGGGAAAGCAAGCCATCCAAATTGGTGGAATATCAGGTCGAAAAAGCATTGCTCACGCAAACCCCGCGTGCGGGCAAGGTGATCGATACCCGAGTCAAACCGCATCTGCTGCTGCGGGCCGGTGATCCTGCCGCATTGGTGTGGTCGCCCGTGCGCTGGAGCGAGCCGCAATATCTTTCAGCCAAAACCGATGCCGCCGTGCGTAAGCGCATCATGCGCAGTCTTGTCCCGGGCGTCGCACCGTTCAGCGGCTCGGTCGAAACCGTCGCCAAACAGATCGGCGAATATGTCGATGCAACACTTTACGGCTGGAGCGCTCAGCCTGAAACGGAGCACGCGCCTGACTGGTTGAAGGTGCAGCGGCAGATGAAGGCATGCGAGCAACAGACCTTCGCACTCATTGATGATCCGTGGGGCGTGCTGTTTGACCTCGCTGCGCTGATCCGTGTGCGCAAAACCGCGTTCGACAGCTATCAGGAGCATCATGCCGAAGAATGGGCGATAGCCGGAGTTCTCAAGTCCTTGAGCGAAAGCGACCCTCAGTTGCATGCGCAACTGCCGTCCATTACTCGCTACGACGAACTCCAGCGGACATGGAAGGATCAAGAGGCGCAGAACGAGCGATATACCGCCGACGTTCGGCGTCTGGCTCAACTCTGGGTGGCATGGTTCAACACCCTGCAAGCGACCGGCCCGTCGAGCATGGACACGGCTTGCGGCCACTTCGACATTGCCCAGGCGATTGCCCGAGAAGCCTTGGAGCTGCATTTCGCCGAAGCCTGCCTTGGGCCGGCCAATACCAGCATCGGCGCCGAGGCCATCACCTTCAACCTGGAAGGTGACAAGGCCGGCAAGCCATGGCTGCTCTGGGCGTTACTCGGGTTACCGTCGCGGCTGAGCATTGGCGAAATCAAATACATCGTGGACTTCGGCGACCTGACGCGCGACAACAAAGCGGTTGTTCAAGAGAGCGCCGACAAATTGGCCAGAGCCTTTGCCCATGCCGAAGGGCTGAACAAAGCCGCCGACAAGCTCAAGCAACACAATCCGGCGGCCAGTCTTGAAACATTGTTCTTGTCCCTCGCCCCCGTCGCCGCGCTGCAACTGCATCAGGCCGACAATGCCACGAGCAATGCCGGGCGCCTGTACATGGCGGCAGCATTGGCCCGCAGCGAGCAGCGCATTCAGACGTTGGCTGTTACGTCGCGTCATTTGGGTGAGTGGTACAGCGACTTGATGGGCACTCGGCAGACACCGCCCGCGCATTTGAATGTTGCTTCGCTTGCCAGCGGCGTGGCGGCGGGGATTCCTTTCATGCATCTGGTGCCGGCCAGCACCAAGCTGCCGCCGTTGCCGGTGAATCTGGCGGCTGGGGTTGAGTTGAGTGGTGTGTTTGATTTGAAGGGGGCGTTGAGTAAGGCGCCGGTGAAGGTTTTGGTGACGTTGGTGGCAGCGGGGAATTTTGTTTGGGCGGCGGGGCAGTTGGTTGAGAGCGGAACAACCAAAAAATGGGTGGGAGCATCTGGTGCGACGTTCGGAGTTGCTGCCGCAGGTGCGGCTGTTCTTCAGCGGGTAGCAGAGGTCGATTGGGCTTCAGCCGTTCGACAAAGCAGCAATACCTCAATTTCATCGCGTCTGCTTTTAACAAAAGCCTTAGGACGTGCAGCCGCTGCTTCAGGGTTGCAGATTGCTGTGCTAGCTGTAGACGTTGTGCTTTACGGAATAGAAGCCTTCGAGGCGTATCAAAAAGGCGATTTCGACACTATGAGGGCGAATTTGGCAATTATCAGTGCCGAGGTGTCTAGCATTGTTCTCTATGTAAAGCTTTTCCGAATTTACCGTGCCGCCCAAGCGGCCGTGTTGGCCGGCGAGATGTCAGCCATTGCAGCGGGGATGAATGTTGCACCGCATATCGCCATAAAAATACTTGGCTTTACTGTAGTAGTGGTCGCAGGTGTGGTGGCCCGACTCTACACAACAGACACGCCCTTGGAGCAGTGGGTAAAACACAGTCGTTTTGGCATCCGCCCGGACGAGACCTGGTCGAGCAGCTATGCCCAGTCCATGGACAAGTTGTATCCGATTCTCTTCCCCATCAGTTTTGAAGCTCAGCGGCTGTCGGAAATGAACCCATATCAAGGGCAAGTCACATCCACGTACCTGATGCTGAAACTGCCCGGGGAAAATGTATCGCTGACTGAAGGAATGATTCATTTCAAGGGCATCGAAGTCTGGGGCGATACCCTTGGCTACCATCCAGAGAAAACCAAAAAGGTCGAATGGACGGGTAACGACTTTGCTCTGCATATCGGCAGCCGCATTCCTGTATCACACGGCACTACTCCGTATCGCCGTGTGTACCATGAGGACGGCGTGCGGGATTTGATGCGCATCGAGGGTGAGTTGATCTATTCCCCACAAGAGGGACTGACGCTGCCCGCAGTCACCATCATGGAACGAGCATGGATATGAACAAGCCGGAACAAACTCGAAGCAGTACTTCATCCGCCGTGATCCTTGATGCAAGTATCGCCACGGGCGAGCAGCCAATGGAGCTGTTTATTACAGATGAGCACACTGAACATTACTTGGCGTTGCAATCAGGGGGGGATTCGGATCGGGGATTATGGACTGGAATATTAGGTGGAGTGGGTGGAGTCACCTGTATAGGCCTTGCCGTATTGCTGATGCTTAACGGGAAGTGGCAAGGAGTACCTACTGGTCTGATTATGTCGGCGGCATTTTTCCTGGTGCCCTTCCTTTGGGAAACACTCCGGCCGCTGCCTCTACCCATCCTGTTCAATCGCCGTACGCGGGAAGTCTATTTCGATCAAGATGGTGAACTGTTCCACACGCCTTGGGATGGAATTTTAGCTGTGGCGAATGAGTTCCAACTCGTCGGCACCCATATTGGTGGTATGCAAAGCGCTTCGCTGGAAATCCGGATGTGGAAATTTGAAGAACCGCAAATGGCCCTGATGGTCAGCCTTGGGTCACCCTTCGGTAAAAACCTGGAGATGCAAAAAGGCTTTTGGGAGTACATCCGCTCCTACATGAACAACGGCCCTTACTTTGATGAACACGGTAATCACAGTGAGTCTGATGCTTTTGTAAAAAGCCAACTCGCGGCTCGCTTCAAAATGAGCGACAGCTTCAAACAAACACTGGCAGACATCAGACAAGCTAGAAAAGACGCTGGGGGAAAGAATTATTTAAGCGGCAGCGACATGGCCAAACTGATCTTCGAGCCCATGCTCTATCCCACCGATCGGATTAAAGAATTTACCTACAGCGTTGCCAAACGTCGCTCCCGAAACCTGTGGTCAGCGCTGGTCACTGAACGCCTTAAGGACGACGGCCCCAAGACTCGGTTAGTGGATTTGGAGCAATCAAGCGCGAAGGGATGACCCCCCCCAATCAATAACTGGCGAACGAGGCAATTTCTCGGACTGCTGTAGGACGGCTCCGAGACGTATAAAGCGGGTTTTACTTCACCCATCGGCTCGCCTATAGTTCGCCCGTCACCGACGAATCGGTGATCGACTTTAGCCGGTCGTAACAGATGATGCACAAGCGCCCGTGTTGACGCGGCGCTTTTTGCTGCCTGGTATTTTGATGTCTATGGTGGCTGTGCGTGGGACACCCTCGGGTGTGCCGGATTCATCTGTCCGGTCGGCTAACCCGCGTACAGCTACCACCCAGTTTTCGTTTAGCCGCGGAAGGGAGGGAGCTTCACTTATCAGATGAGATAAAACCATGCCCGATTTTCATCCCCTTCAAGGCAATATCAGCACCACTCCCACGCTCTACATCGACACCGAAGCCAAGGCCTCGGCCCTTCTCGAAACCGCAAAGCATCGTTTGAACATCCTGCGCAACATGCTCAACAGCGTCAGTTGCCTGTGCGTCAAAGACGCCGAAGGCCATGATCTGGAACATTTCGCCAGTGTCGCGCATCTCCTGCTTCAGGACGGCTGTGACGCGCTGGATGCGTTGGGCTGGAAACTGGATAGAGTCGCGCCCGGACTTTGAAAGTAAAAAGCCGCGAGTTTCGCGGCTTTCCGATGGCAGGAGGTTTTCGATTATATTCGTGGCGTCACGAATATGATCAGATCTGATCAAAACCCCCGTCGAATCCGGTTTTTCAGTTGATCATGGAATATCTCGGCGTTGCGCTTATAGGTGCCGCTGAAAGATTCATTACTGGAGTCCAGCGTCATCGAACGCTTGCTCGACACCTCCTCACGATACGCATCGATAAAGAAATTCAGATCTTTATCCGTGCTCAACTTCGGCCACTTGTCCAGGTACAACGGCAATTCTGCGGGGCCGGTCTTGAACGAGCAGATTCGCCGATTGCTGATAGTCGCCTCACCAATTTCGAACGGCACCCACCACGACAACGCGGTTTTCTCCGAGACCACCGCCAGCAAGTGCGTGCACTCGGTGATGTTGCGGGTGATGACGCCGGTGATGTCATCGGTGGTTTGCGATTCAGGATCCAGCACGTCGAGGTAGGTTTTGATGTTGGCCTGAATCAGGCGGCTGTTGATGGCGATGGCGTGGGCGCGATCCATGTGGCGGTAGCTGATGAAGACGGGCATCAGAAGTGTCCTTTGAGGGCGAGTTCGCGGTAGTAGGCGCCGAGCGCGGTGAGGCGGCAGCCGGTGGAGTTGATGGCGGCGTAGTACATGTGTTCGGCGTCCACGGGCTCGATCAGGCTGTGGCGATTGCACATTTGCAGTTGCTTGAAGATGTCACCGTGCTCGGGATCGAACAGCGCTTCGGTGGGCTCGTAGCTGGGGTCGAGTCTGAAAACGAAGCTCGGTTCCGGGAACCAGTCCTTGAGTTTGCGCAGGGTTTCTTCGGCGATCAGCGGCGCGACTTCGCGTAGCGGCACAAACTGCGAGACATTGGTCTTGAATACCGGACGCTGTTCCCAGGCTCCCAGCGCATTGTCGACAAACGAATAGACGCTACCGGGGGTGACCTTGCCGAGCACGTTGGCAGCGCCACCATGCAGCGCTTGCAGCAACAGATCCGTGAATACACCGTGACCGCGGCTTTCCAGGGCGTACTGTTCTTTTTTGCAGGCGGTGAGAATGGTCACGCCTTCGCCGATCACACTGCTGCCACCGCGCAGGTTGCGCAAGGCGCCTGCTGCACCGGCCTGGCAGCAATCGAGAATGATGATTTTATTCTTGATGTGCGGGGCCTTGTCCGCCCATTCCAGAATGTCGCTGATACGGATACCGTCTCCGCCAGGCTGATAGTCCTGGGGAATCAGTAGTCCTTCGTCGATGCTGGTGTCGAACTGCCCATGACCGGCGAAGTACAGCAGTGCCACGTCACAGTCGCCTGAGAACAGGCTCTGGATCTGCTGTTTCATGTGTTTGAGCGTGAGTTGTTCTTCGGCCGACGTCAGCACTTTGCTGCTGAAGTTCGGGCGCCCGTTGGCGTGACGTTCCAGCACCGAAGCCATGGCCATTGCGTCGTTGTTACAACCGCTCAATGGCGAGACGTAGTCGTAGTGGTTGATGCCGATAAACAGTCCCTTGCGCATGGTTACACCGCCGTATGCAAGCGAATCGCGCTAACGATGCTGTTGGTGTTCCATGCGCATTCGGCGTTCGCGGCGTTGCGCACGACCGTGGAAATACGCTCGGCGCCGAATGGTTTGATCGCGATGATCACCTTGCCCATACGCTTGGCGATCTCGATTTCCTTGTTGATCCACTTGCTGTAAGTCGAGTACATGCCAGCCATGATCAGCACCGCCGAGCAAGGACGGATCTTGTTCTCGATGGCTTCTTCGAGCTGCCTGTCGGTCTGCGCGCCCATGATCGGGTTATGTGGCGGCACGGAAAAATTCTTGAAACTGAAATCCGGTTGCGCGCCGAGCAGACGGACCAGATTGTCGTGGGCGTGGGAGTAGTTCCACGAGTGGCTGATGAACAGGTGATAGGTCTGCATGGGGTTCCTCGAAGGTCGCGAAGGTGCGAAGGAGGACCCCAATCTAGGCATCTGGAGCTTGCCTACAAGGGTTGGGCGGTGAAAGAGAAATGTCCTGCAAGCAGGCGTGTGCGGGTCTGTCAGAAAAGTCTGACGTTTAGCGGAGTCGGGGGTTTGTCAGGCGCGGTCCGACATCCGGCAGCCCTCGGGCGAGGTGCTGCCGGTGCAGATGTTTAGTAGCCGTTTTCCGGCAGGCTAGCGATGATCGAGCGGTAGCTGTTCATGCGCTGCTGCTGCACGCGGCCATCTTCCAGGGCCTTGAGCAGTGCACAGCCCGGCTCACGGTCGTGCTTGCAGTCGCGGAAGCGGCAGGTGCCGAGCAGGTCATTGAACTCGATGAAACCGGCTTCAACGTCGGCGCGGCTGACGTGACCCAGGCCGAATTCACGGATACCCGGGGAGTCGATCAGTTCGCCGCCGCCGGGGAAGTGGAACAGGCGCGCGGTGGTCGTCGTGTGCGTGCCCTGGCCCGACAGCTCGGACAACGGCCCGACGCGGGTTTCAACCTCAGGCAGCAGGCTGTTGACCAGCGACGACTTACCGACGCCGGACTGGCCGACGAATACGCTGATGCGGCCGTCGAGCTGCTGTTGCAATTGTTCCATGCCGTTGCCGTGGTGCGCCGACACTTCCAGTACCGGATAGCCGAGGGTGCGATAAACCGCCAGCAGGGCATTGAGCGCCGGGGCGTTCTGCTCGTCGATCAGGTCGAACTTGTTCAGCAGCAGCAGCGGACGGATGCCGGCGTGTTCGGCAGCAACCAGATAACGGTCGATCAGGTTGGCGTGAGGCTCGGGCAGCGGTGCGAAGACGATGACGATCATGTCGACGTTGGCGGCTACCGGTTTGAGCTGGCCACGGCTGTCCGGGCGGCACAGTTCGGTGGTACGCGGTAGTTGCGCGACGATCACACCAATGCCCTGATTGCCAGCACGCCAGACGACGGTGTCGCCGGTTACCAGCGCGGGCAGGTTGGCGCGCAAGTGGCAGCGGAAGACCTGGCCGGCCTGATCACCGTCAACAGCTTCGACCTCGACCTGTACACCGAAGTGGGCGATCACCAGACCTGTTTGTTCCGGGCCCAGATCGCCGCCCTCAAGGGCTTCGACAGCCGAGGACTCGCGTTTGGCGGCGCGTGCGGCGCGCTCGCCCTGAATCTTTTCGATGCGCCAGTTTTGACGACGATTGAGTTGGCGTTTGGCCATGGGTGTTCCGTCTGAAGAATGCAGCGATTAGGTAAAACGGCCGCGAGTTTAGCACGCCCGGCCACCGGCCTAGGCTAAACTGCGCAGCATTGCTTAGGAGCCGAAATATGCCAACCCCGCAGAACCTGATCTGGATCGACCTGGAAATGACCGGTCTGGATCCGGAAAACGACGTCATCATCGAGATGGCCACCATCGTCACCGACAGCGATCTCAACACGCTGGCCGAAGGCCCGGTGATCGCCATTCACCACAGCGACGAAGTGCTCGCCCGCATGGACGAGTGGAACACTCGCACCCACGGCAACTCCGGCCTGACCCAGCGCGTGCGAGACAGCCGCATCAGCATGGCCGAGGCAGAAGCCGAAACCATCGCCTTCCTGGAAAAATGGGTACCGAAGGGCAAATCGCCGATCTGCGGCAACAGCATCTGCCAGGATCGCCGCTTCCTTTATACGCACATGAAGTCGCTGGAAAGCTATTTCCACTACCGCAACCTCGACGTCTCCACGCTCAAGGAACTGGCCGCGCGCTGGGCGCCGGACGTGCGCGACAGCTTCAAGAAGGGCAGCACGCACCTGGCGCTGGACGATATCCGCGAATCGATCGCCGAGTTGCAGCACTACCGCAAGCATTTCATCAAGTTTTGATGTGGTTTGTGCAGGAGCTGCCACAGGCGGCTCCTGCATTGGAACGTGTCGCTCGCACGCCGTCTTGCCAAAGCGAAATGGCTGGGTTGCGCTTACCCTGATCGACGACATCTGTTGCAATGATATTACGCTGTTCTTCCGAAGCTAACTTTATGTCGGTGTTATTGCTGCACCCGTCTGATATTAGATGTTGTGCCTTTATCTAATGTTTTCGAGCGGGCAAGCCAGTATTGATTGCCATTCGATTGAGTGAGGAAGTGGCTTTGGTGTGTTGTAACCAAGTACGCCATTCATGTTAACGCTGTGATTGCAATTTTTGTTTTCTCTTACACTTTGGGTGAGAGATCTTTCTTGGTGCATGTTATTACTGGTGCTCTATGTCTCGAACCACGGAGTGTTCGAGTTAATATCTGTCAAGGAAGAATTTTATGAGTAAAATATTGAATGCGACACCAGATCGGTCCGATGAGTCAGGTGTTGCAGATAGTATCGGTAGTTTTACCGTAAAGTTTGATGTGGGCGCATCCAGTCGCAGCAAAGTGCTATACGCCAATGGGCGCATGCAGGTTAAGGTCCAGGTTGTAGTGGCGGGTCTGGATCGCGATGGTAACGTCGTTGCTGTTTCCGATGAGGTCATGGAGAGTATTCGTCTTGTTCACTATGACAGCGGCAAAACCTTGCGCAATGGTTGGCGGGCCAGCACGGAACAGGGCCGTTTCACCTTGGCGGTAGCGCACACAGCCACTGTTATGGAGGATGATGGAAACGAGGATCCTTCGGGCCCGCGCCGGGTACGCACGTTCTGGGTGTCCAGCGAAAATGTTGAAACCATCCAGATCGGTGCTTCCATAAAGTTTGATAACACAGTCATCCGTAGTAACGGCACAACACTGTCGAGCAGGCATGACAGCAGTATCAGTCTTGAGGCCGTCCTGCCGGTCACCTATGCGATTGAGCAATTCCGTTGGGAAAATGTCTGGTATGACGGCGGGTTTAAAAATCAGCGTATTTATAAATATTACCTTGGTTTATATCCCCATGCGCAACAAGTAAAGTTGCTGGACTGGATTGCTGAGGATTCTGATGAGAACGCTGTATTTGCCTTCGGCAATGACGTCGATGGATGGAATGCAGCGTTTCAGGCAGGTATTCTGATCCGCCCGGACCGGCACACATTTAACATGTCGTTACCGTTTGTCGAGGCTTCCGGTGTGACGCCAGAGTCCATCAGTTTTATTTATCACGAGAAGGACTATGAGGTTAAAGTCAACGACCGCATCGGAGAACTGACTGTTGTCCAGGCACTGTCCCCAGCAGCACGAAATCAACCGCGCGTCGCTAGATCGGAAGTCTTCCGCTTCACCGTTCTGGATCAATTTGGCACTGAACATGCTCTGGCTATCCGCACTGACTTTAAAGAACGAAGCTTCAGGCTGGAACGAGGCTGATACTTTGATTTTTTCTAAAAGTATCGAATAGACAAATCTGCCTGTAAGCATTTGCACAAGAAACCCCGCAGTTGCAGATTTGTAGCTGTGACTCTTGATCCAATTTGTCGATTCGAAGTGACGCTGGTGGTGACTACGGCTCCCCGTTCTTTTATCAAGGACGGCGGTTTTAAATTGGTGCGAGGTTAGCGTCATCTCTGTTGGTGCCGGCGCGTAGTGGCTAAACTGCGCGCCTCATTGCCAGGATTGCCACCATGTTGCTGATGCTCTATCTGATCGCCATCACCGCCGAAGCCATGACGGGCGCCCTCTCTGCCGGGCGACGCGGCATGGACTGGTTTGGCGTAGTGCTGATCGCCTGCGTGACAGCTTTGGGCGGTGGTTCGGTGCGCGATGTGCTGCTCGGGCACTACCCGCTGACTTGGGTCAAACACCCGGAATACCTGGTGCTGACCTCGGTCGCGGCGATGTTCACCGTGTTCACCGCGCGCTGGATGCGCCATCTGCGCTCGCTGTTTCTGGTGCTCGACGCCGTCGGCCTGGTGGCGTTCACCCTGATCGGCTGCATGACCGCGCTGGAAATGGGCCACGGCATGCTGGTGGCGTCGGTCAGCGGCGTGATCACGGGGGTGTTCGGCGGCATCCTGCGCGATATCTTCTGCAACGACATTCCGCTGATCTTTCGCCGCGAACTGTATGCGAGCGTCTCCTTCGCCGCAGCGTGGTGCTACATGCTGTGTCTTTATCTGAATGTGCCCGGTGAGCAAGCCATTCTGATCACCCTGTTTGGCGGATTTTTATTGCGTCTGCTGGCTATTCGATTTCATTGGGAAATGCCCAAGTTTGTTTATAACGATGAGCATTGATACGTGTCGCAGTCCGGTGCTGTTTTGCTGAAAGTTCGCTGATGGGCTAGTGGCTTGCAAGTGTATGTTTCTTACATTTTTCACTTTGCTGTTTATTTGAAAGGTATGTAGATTTTTTGTTGGCAGCTTTCCACTGCCACTATTTAATTATATCTCTTGAAGGTAATGCATTATGAGTGAAAGCATGGACGCTACACCCGATCAGCAAACCAATCTGCCCGTTCTTGCAGGCCTTTCCAGTATGAAGGTCAAGTTTGATGCCAACGACAGTACTCGCAGCAAATCGCTGTTCGGTAATGGCCGGATGCAGCTGAAAGTACAAGTTCTGGTTTCCGGGGTAGACGCAAATGGCAACGCCATGCACGTACCGGCAGATGTAATGGAAAGTATCGAACTGATTCATTACAGCACTGGCAAGACGTTGCGCGACGGCTGGGCCGCGAGCACCGTGCAAGGGCGTTTTACCATTGAGGCACGACCTTCACTGACTGCCGGCGAGGTTCACGACGATGACCTGGAAAATGACAGCGTCCATCCTCAGGTTCGCACGTTCTGGGTATCCTCATCGAGCGCCGGGACGACCCAGGTCGGTGCGCGCCTGACTCTGAACGGTGAGAGGATTCTCAGTAACGGAACCACACTTTCCAGTGTCCACGACAGCAGCGTAACCATCGAAGCACAACCTCCTTCGGCGTATTCCATGGAAGAATTCCGCTGGTATCAAACCCGGCGCGGCAATGAATTGCCCGGCAATCGCATCTGTAACTATCGTCTGGGGCTGTATCCGCGGGGGCAGCAGATCAAGCTGATCGATTGGGTTGTAGACGGAGTCGAGGAAGGCGTTAACCATAACTTTGCGGGCGGCAACCGATTGAATGAAGCAAAAACCAATTATATGGATGTCATTCTTGTTCGCCCTGAACAACAAAATGTGACGGTGACCTTGCCGGCTAACGGAGATCCTTTTGTTTTCGCTTTTTTTCCTGACGCCCATACATGGGGTAGTGAGCATTATGGTGTAAAAATTCAGAGCGACGGAGAGTTAACGGTTGTACAAGCCCTGTCCGAGTACTCGACAAACGGGGGGAAATACAAGTACGGAAATAAACTTTATTTTGTCGCCATTGATGAGCACGGTACAGAGCATAAATTGGCGATTCGCGTGGACTTCTCTGAGCGTAATTTATATCTGGAACGAGGCTAAGTATCACTTTCACTGATGCAATTTCGGTGGATGTAGTAGATGTATATACTTTTTGCTATAGCAACTAGCGATAAGCTGTGGTGTTCACTTATCAGGTAATCGCGCCCGAAGTGCTTTTACTTATATCGATTGTTGGCCCTTCAGTTACGTAGGGCCAACACAACCACATCTCAAGGATGAGTCGTCATGACTGGCAAACCGCCAAAGGTCAAGCCTGCACCTGCCCCAACCAAAATTCGCGATTTCAGTGTCGAAGGCATTCATCGCCCACCTTCCGTTGCTTCAGCAGTGCCCCAACCGCCCAAACCGCATCGCCTGGAACCCTTGCATCCGTCCTTCGAGCCTGAATCGGTCGCAGTGACACCAGCGATCAGGGTGAGTGTGAACCCGAGGGCCTCCGCAATCGGCGAGTTCGCGAAGCATACCGCGAAGTCCTCACTGGCGGATTACTGGGTACCTGCGCACAAAAGCCTTGGCGAGATTGATGCGCAAGGCATTTGGGTAGTGCAGCAGCGTCAGTATGTCGCCGTAGCCGATGACCAGATCGTGCAAGTGGTGCTGGACGCCAAGAGTGGCCTGTTTCGCGCCACGCTGGCCAGTGAACTCAACCCCTCCGGCCCGCTATTGAAGCCGGACCGCGAGGGCCGATTCTGGGTCCCGCTGGACAGCGATGTTGCCAGCTTCACTGATTCGATATCAGTACAAACCGCACAGCTTTTTCGCCGGATGGGCCGTTCCGTGGCGCAGTTTGCCGACGCCACGGTTGCACGCCTGCTGGCAGTGAGCGGGGTCAATGAATCAGTGCTGCGCGATGTGCTCGTCAATGATCGTCCTGCGCCATTTTTACTGGAGGACAGCATCAGGCGATTCCAGCTTGATCAGATGCTTCAGGCGCAAGGACGCGGAGCCGCGCCTGAGCGGTTTAAGCGGTTCAAGGATCTGGAGGATGCCTTTGAATCCGATTGCGATGAAAACACTTTGCGGATGCGCCGGGTGTTTCCACATCTACCGAAAACGGCTGCGCTGGCGATATGGCGCAATACGAGCGCTGCCGAGCGTTTGTACATGCACAACCAACCGGGTATGCCACAGCGAGTGGCGAAAGAGGCACTGGTGGCGCTGCGAGAGATTCGCTTGGCGAGGGCCGCAGAAGGCATTTATTTAGAGGCAATAACCAACCCGGACAGTGATCGGTTAGTCCTGCATATGCTCGGAAATCTGGCGAATTGGCCGCGGCAAATGCGTATCGAGATTCGCCAAGGGGCGATGGACGGGGAGGTCCTCAGTGCTATTGGCGATGCCCGATCGCCGTTTCGTCACATACTGATTCGACAGGGTCATGGCTATGTGATTCGGAGCCGCGACGCCCAATCCCCTCAGGGATCGAAGGATCTGTATTCAACACTCTGGTTTCTGTTGTTGACCAGGGATCGTCAGTTGCTGGGTGTGACAGAAGGCGCAGGTGCGGCGTTGCAACAGTTGATCCGTGCTCAACCGTTGCCGTCACGCCAAAACGTGAGTGAATTGTTGGGGCTCGCGCCGCTGCCCGTTTTCGTTGATCCTGCCAGCGCTCAATTCAGACAAACGGGGCAATTGCGGGGGGGAGGTGACAACGATCCGGTATCGCCAAAATCCGTGGTAAAGCGTGTACGTGATCTTTATCCGCAGATTTCGGATGAGGAGATGACGACGTTTACCAAAGAACGTTTGAAGAGTGATGCCTCCGGCGTATTGACTCGCCTGGAAACAGAGCTTGCAACGTTGCGAGATGAGCTTGCGATATGGACTGCTGAAGGGGCATCACCTCATGCGCAGACGTCGGAACCAGAAGGCGCGCCTACACACGCCGAGCGACGCCAGGCTCGCGAGAAGTTCAGCGCAAAGTTGCAGGATATCTGGCAGCGCAAGTCGGTTTCGAGGTGGGGGGAAGGGGACGATCAATTTTCTCACTATGTCGATTTTTCGGGTGAGTTACCAAGGTTGTCCACGCGATTTGAGGATGTAACAGAGTTATTATTAACCGCCAATGAACCGGGTGCACGGTTAGGTGCGTTTCTTGACAGCTTCCCCAATATTCAATGTTTGGGAGTCTTTGGCATAAAAACGGAGGAATTCCCGTCAGGAATATTTCAAATGCGCCAGTTAAGCGAGCTTACGCTGGACGGGTGCTCGCTGAAACTATCCGAGGTCACAGTAGAAGGATTGTCCAGAATCGAAACGCTGACCCGGTTGAATCTGGCAAACAACCCTCTGACAGTTGCTCCGCATGTAGGCTACATGCCAGGTTTAACCGGATTGATGCTAAGCAACGCAAATCTTTCCAGCGTTCCTTCAGGTATAGATAAGCTCAGGAAACTGGGTGTCGTGGCATTGCATGATAATAATATTTCCGACGTAGGATATGAGTTGATCGAGATTCCGGATACACAGGATCTGTTCGTTGGTTTATTGAATAATCCGCTGAGTGTCGCGTCAAGGCAACGGATTAGTAATTATCTGGAAAGCGCCAGTATGGATCGAAAGGTGGAAATCCAGACGGACGATGTGGTTTCAGAGTCTGACTTGGATAGTGAGTCCTCGGAGAGCGGATTTTCGACAGGTTCAGACAGTGACTGAATATTGGTGAAAGTAACGATTCCTTTGTTTGTCAAACATAGCCAGACAAGAAATAAACCGCTCGAAGGCTCCCCTTCTGATTATTTTCAGTCTAGCTCGGAAGGGGAGCGATCATTGAGTGCTGGAACCAAAGGGGAGAATGAACGTTGTTACGCTCGGCATCATAAAGTTCACGGTTTTTGGAAGTGTTAGTGTTTATGTTGGTTATTTAGGGTGGTGTTAAAATGTTGCCTCCTCACAATTTGTCGAATGTCGCAGCTATTTTTATTTAAATCGAACCTCAATACTTTGCTGAGCCCTTAAAGGGCGAAATCTATTAATCAGCAAGGTATTGTTAAATGCTCGATGATCAAGTTGGTATTTCCCGTATTGAGGTAAAACTCGACGCAACACGGTCTGGTCAGCATAAAGTGCTTTATGCCAACGGTCGCATGCAAGTGCGTGTGTTGGTGCTGCTGCACGGGATCGATAACAATGGCGACGGCGCATCGCTGTATGGGCATCCGGCTTTGCAATCACTGCGGTTGATTGCCTATAACGGCGCTCGGCCTCTGGAGGGTGACTGGAGTGTCTCGCTGCAGGAAAATCGTTACGCCCATGAAATGTCGGGTGGTGCACCGCGGATTGCCGAAGTTCCACGTGCCACGCACAACCGGATAAGTGACGACTCTGATCCGGTGCAGATTTTCCAGTTTTGGGTTTCGGCCACCATGCCCGGGATCATGGAAGTGGCCGCCGAAATTCTCATCGATGGTGTGTTATTGCGAAGTAACGGAATCGGCTTTGACAGCAGTATTACGCTGGAGGCAGTTCCACCTAATGAATATTCGCTGAAGAGCTTTACGTTCAACGAATATGGTGGCAAGCAGCAGAAAGCGCAATATGACTGGCTTCAACGTTTTCATATCGGGCTGTATGCGCAGGGCAGACAGATTCACCTGCTTGACTGGTACAGCAGCGAGGTGAAACTTGATCCTTATGATTCCGAAGATGCGGTGCAGGTCTATGCCTCCGGAAACATACCCGGCACTCAGGATGGGCGCAGAAATTTTTACGGCTACATGGCACCCATCTACGGGTTGAAAGCAACGTTTCGCAGTCCCCTTGGCACGATGCTCGCGCCGATTAACAACGTGCCCGGACAGTTGACGTTTATTCAATACACTTCCGCGGACCTGCAAGTAGGGCGAGAAAGCGAAGGTGCATTCGAGTTTGCTGTGATTGATGAATTTGGTACGAAGCACAGGCTGTGTATCGAAGGTGATAAAGAACAGCGCGCTTTTATTCTGAGTGATTCCAAGCGGCCAATGAAACAGGTCATCTGAATTTACGATGTGGTCAGCGCTTTTTAGCTGGCCAACTTGACTTGCCCCTATCTGCATCTGGAATAAAGGAGATTTTTTCTATGGAAAGTAATTCATCTTCCGCTGTTCATTCAAACGCTTTTAACTTTGGTGAGTTTGTTTCCGGAGGCGTTGATCCGCGCACGGGCATGTACACGTGCTCTTTTTCGTTGGGAAAGTTGCACTCGGCGGATCTCAATGGTCCTGAGCTTACACTTTCAATAGGCTTCAATCCGCTCAATCAGGCGGACTCCGGTTTGGGCATTGGCTGGTCGTTGACCCTGACAAATTACGACCTGCGCAGCAAAGTCATGACATTGTCCAACGGCGAGCGTTACAGGGCTGTCGAGACGTCTAGCGGTCTGAAGTTCAAGGAAATGAAACTGCAAACGGCAAAGGTGTCAGTGACTGGAGCCGGGCGCTATGAAGTTCGATACAAGGATGGTCGGCGTGAGCTGCTCAAAGTTCTGGCTGGCACTCAAGTCGCCGTAGCGGAAAAAATAATCGCCGCGAACGGTGTAAGCATCGCGTTGAAGCACGAGTTGTTCAACCAGTTCCCCAGGTTGAGCGAAGTCCGTGACGCGAAACGATGCCTGTTGAGAATCACCCGCAATGCAGGCCAGGTCACATTGACCCGGCATCCCGATACCTCTTCCAGTTCCGCCTACAAGTTGATTTTGAAGAACGCTCGGGTAACGGCGATCGAGCTTCCGGTCGGTAAAGGTTGGGAGCTGGAATATGAAGTTATCGATGAGGCCAGCTATTTGCACCGCGTCGTCAATCCATTGCGCGGCGTGGAAATCATTCGCTACAAGCGCCAAGGTCATAGGTTCGTCAATGGCGTGGAACAGACACTGCCGTTTGTTATCGCTCACGATATCTATCCTGGCCGCGGTCAACCCAGACTCTGCAAGACCTACGCGTACTCCGACCATAACTTCCTTGGGCAGGGCCTGCTCCCGGCCAGGGATAATGACCTGGATCCGCTCTATCTGGCGCCCGGCAACTACGTCTACACCTCGGACGAGCAGTTGTTACTGAGCGGCAACGTGCATACGCGCATTAAACGCACTTACAACAAATTCCATCTGTTGGTGGCTGAGGTTACAACCTGTGGCGACGCCCAGATCGCCACCGCCACCGAGTATCACTGTTCCGTCACCAAGCCTTTCAATGAGCAGGTGGCTCAGTTCCGTATGCCGAAAGTCCATACGGTGACTCACCTTGATCGGCGCACCCAACAGCAGCGTGTGGAAACCACCGTCACCGAGTTTGATGGCGAAGGAAACTTGCTCAAGCATATTGAGCCAAGTGGGGTGATGACTTCGACGGAATTTTATCCGGCAAGTGGTGGCGATAATTGCCCGGAGGATCCGCTGGGTTTTTCCAGGTTTCCGAAAAAGAGGACGGTCACCGCTGCCGCGTCGGGTGGTACTCCGACAGTCACGTACTACGACTATGCCCTGCATCCCGCGCTGGAAGGCGCGGAACTGGCCTTCGTGTTACCGGTTGGGGAACGTTTTTTCGAAGTTGTAGAAGGTGTTGAAGTCTTGCGTTCGAAAACCGAGCGCAGTTATCTGAACTCGCCAAAGGACCCGCTCAAGCACGGGGCCACGAAAGAGCAAAGTGTCATCCTCAATGACAAAAAAACATCTCTCGAGTTTTCCTATGAGCTTGAGGGCGACAGGTTACGGGTCAAGTCCAGCACACGCGGGTTTGACGATGCGCTGCAGAGCAGTGAGAAAGTGCTTTCGACGCTGAGCGGATTACTGGTTTCAGAGGTCGGTGTCGATGGCGAGCACATCGAACATGAATACGACGCCATCGGCCGGGCAGTGCGCAAAACGGTTGCTTCCGGGAGCCCTTATGCGGCCGCTACCCAGTGGGCCTATCTGGCCGCCAGTAAACAGCAGCCGGCCACAATGGTGACCACCGATCCCGTCGGCGGTGAGCAACGAGTGAACTATGACGGCCTGGAGCGGGTGATCATTGTTCAGGAAAAGGACTGCGACCATCCCGACAAGGACGGGCTGATGCAGGCTCGCACGATTTATTCTGCCCTGCATGATCCGGTCGGTCACACGGTGAAAGTGACGCTGACCGATTGGCGTGATGGCCAGTCTTATCCGGTCAGTACCCGCTACGAGTTCGATTCCTGGGGTCAGGTCAGCAAGACGCTGCATGCCGATGGGCGTATCGAACACAGTGAGGCGAATCCGGTCCTTCGCCAGCAAACCAACTGGATCGAGGGGATGGGCAAGACACTCACCCTCGTCAATGAGTTCGGTAAACCGCTCAGCGTCGAGCGCTTCAATCGGAAGAGCAAGAGTCTGGGCAAAACCGTTTACACCTATGACGGGTACGGGCGCACAACCAGCGAAACAGATCCTGTCGGCAATACCACTCGATATGAGTACGACGTTTTTGACCGGGTAATTCGCACTGTCTTGCCTGACGCCAATGCGGTCGTGACCGAATACGCCGAGCATAGCGATGAAGGGCTATCGATCGGTATCAAGGTCGGTGACAAAGTGTTGGGGCAGCAAACTTATGACGGTTTGAGTCGTTTAATACAAAGTACCGTGGGCGGACGAAAGTCCGAGGCGGGTTATGAAGCGGGCTTCACTCAGCCACAGTGGTACAAGAGTGCTGATGGCAAAAAAACCGAATTCACTTATTTGCGCGATCTGGGCGGTTTACTGACGGAGCGCAAGGCAGGGGAGCTGGTCACCACCCTGACTTATGACAACGTCAGTGGTAATCCCTTGACCTGTACCGAAAGCGGCAGGCAACGCAGTTTTTCCTATTACCCCTCCGGGCGCGTCAAATCCGAAACCACGACCTTCGGCACGATCACCAAAGCAACGACCAGTACCTGGTCCCTGCAGGGGCGACCGATCAGCCATGTCGATGTACTCGGCTCCGAAAGCAGATCCGAATACGATAACCACGGCCGCTTGCTATCCACCTCGCACGGCTCGCTGAAAACCGAATTCCACTACGCCATCCAGACAGGTTTGCCGGACTGGACGAAAACCGAAGACACGTCGATCAAGCGGCAGATGATCACCCGGTTTGCCTATGACGATATCGGTCGTGAAACCCGCCGTACATTCGAGATTCAGGGGCAGCCTGACCAGACGCTGGAATCGATTTACACCCTCGCTGGCAAACTGGCGCAGAAAGTCTCCAGGCGTGGCACGCAACTATTGCGCGATGAACAATTCGCCTACGATGCGCGCGGGCGTCTGATCCAGTACGACTGTACCGGCAGCCAAAAGCCCCGCGATCCGTATGGCAAGGAAATTGTCCGGCAGACGTTCACCTTCGATGCGCTGGACAACATGCTTACCGTGCAGACCAGGTTCCCGCTGGGCGTGAATCTGACCACCTTCAGTTATGACAATCCCGATCCTGCACAGCTCAGCGCAGTCAAACATTCCCATGTCGACTATCCATCGGCAGTGACGCTGGAATACGACGCCAACGGCAGGATGATCAAGGACGATCAGGCGCGGACTCTGGCCTATGACGCGTTCGGGCGTCTTGAGCAATTGTCCGGCGCAGGCGGATCCGTCATTCGTGGCTACCATTACGACGGTTTCGATGATCTGGTTGAACTGTCGCAACCCGGGAAGGTGACTGCGCAGCGTTACTACTACTCAGGCCGGGTCGCCAATGAGGTGAGTGGTGAAAATTCATCCAGTGTTGTGCGTCACGGTGGAACGCTTGTGGGGCAACAGCAACTCGGTTTGAACGCCGGCGCGCAGCTGTTTGGTACCGATCAGCAGCAAAGCGTGCTGGCAACGCTGGGCAAGGAACAGCTCACCGATTGCGCCTACAGCCCGTACGGGCATCGTCCTGCCGAAGGTGGCTTGTTCAGCCTCGCTGGGTTTAACGGCGAGCAGCTGGATCCGGTGACCGGGCTGTATCTGCTGGGCAACGGTTACAGAGCCTATAGCCCGACATTGATGCGATTCCTCTCCCCCGACAGCATGAGTCCGTTCGGCGCGGGCGGATTGAATGCCTACAGTTATTGCCTCGGCGACCCTGTCAATCGTGTCGACCCTACCGGGCATATATCCTGGCAATCGATCCTGGGCATCGGGCTCGGTGTTCTCGGGGTTGTTGCCAGCGTGTTGACGATGGGCGCGGCGACGCCATGGGCAGCGGCGGCATTGGGGCTGGCGGTGACTTCAGGTCTGGCGGGTATTGCCAGCGAGGTGATCAATGAGCTGGCACCGGGTTCTCAAGCAGGCGAGATATTGGGCTGGATCAGCTTCGGTCTTGGGCTGGCTTCGCTCGGTGCAGGTTTGGCGGCGGGTGCAAAAGCTGCTGTGAATGCTGGCAGGAGGATGGCTTCGGCCTTTAGCAAAGGTCTAAGTCCCGAGGGCAAGGACACAGCCAAGGCGGCAAAACATTTCAAGAAGCCTGGAAAGGGCGCCAAGGCTGCGGCCAAAAAAGCCAAGGCGCCCGGGGAGTCAGTGCCGGATGAACCTTGGCAATTGATTGGGGCCGAGGTAGAGAATGTGCATAAAAATCATCAACCAATGGCCTTGGAATTCTACAAGCGCGTGGAAAGCAACATGTCCCCCAGACAAGCAGCGGGCTTGACCGAAATGTATTACGAGGAGTTCGGCGCAGCCGGTAATGGAAGAAAAGTAACGCATGTTTTTTTTGCGAGGTCGAAAGGACGTGGGGAGCGTATTTACCTTCTAGAGGACAGTAATACGCGAGTTTGCAAAGTCCTCCAGGCGGGCGGCCATTGGTCCGACGGGCAGACCAACGCAATAATGAGATCGGCGAAAAGTATGGATACAACGCGTATATGAGCTGCCTGAGTACTTTGCCTGCCCTTTACGGGTTTGAAGGTCTGGAGTGCCGTTCCAGTGCCCACTCTACATGCTCTCTAACCAACTCTGACGGATAATCCCGTCGCGCCTTCAACGCTTCCAGCACCGGAATCGTTGAAGGCGCGTTGCCCAGCCCCACCGCCAGATTCCTCAACCAACGCTCATACCCCGCACGCCGCAACGGCGAACCTTCGGTGCTGCTCAAGAACTTCTCCTCATCCCACAAAAACAACTCGGCCAACTCGGCGTTATCGAGGTTGTGCCGTGGCTTGAAATCGCTTTCCCCTGAAGGCTTGGCGAAACGGTTCCACGGACAGCAAATCTGACAGTCATCACAGCCGAACACGCGATTGCCGATCAGCGGTCGCAAATCCTCGGGAATGGCGCTTTTCAGTTCAATGGTCAGATAGGAAATGCAGCGCCGCGCGTCCAGCACATACGGGCCGACGAAGGCGTTAGTCGGGCAAATGTCCAGGCACGCGGTGCAGCGGCCGCAATGTTCAGTGCTGTGCGGCTCATCCACCGGTAACGCTAGATCGACAAACAACTCGCTCAAGAAAAAATAACTGCCAGCCTTACGGTTCAGCACCAGAGTGTTTTTACCGATCCAGCCCAGCCCGGCCTGTTCGGCGATGGCTTTTTCCAGCACCGGGGCGCTGTCGACAAACGCGCGGAAACCGAACGGACCGATCTGCGCCTGAATCTTGTCGGCCAATTGCTGCACACGTTTACGGATCAATTTGTGGTAATCGCGGCCCAGGGCATAACGCGACACGTAAGCTTTTTCCGGTTGCGCGAGCATTTGCGCCATTTGTGTGTCGCCGGGCAGGTAGTCCATGCGCAGCGAAACGACGCGCAACGTGCCCGGCACCAGCTCTTCGGGGTGCGAGCGTTTGCTGCCATGGGCGCCCATGTAGTCCATTTCGCCGTGGTAGCCGGCCTCGAGCCAGCGCGCGAGGTGCTGCTCATGCTCGGCCAGATCCAGGCCACTGATGCCGACTTGCTGAAAGCCCAGCTCGCGGCCCCAATCCTTGATCGATTGGGCGAGGGCGGGCAGGTCTGTGGTGATGGCGGACATGAGGCGAGAGAAACCGGAGCTGAGGTGCGTATAATTCTGCCAGACATCGGAGCCCGAAGACGCATGCCGCACACGAAAGATCAATTACCCGACGCGCTGTATGGCGCCGCACAGGTGCGCGAACTCGATGCACGGCTGATTGCCGCCGGTACGCCGGGCTTCGAATTGATGCAGCGCGCCGCGCATGCGACGTGGCGCGCGCTGGTTCGGCAATGGCCTTCGGCGACTGAACTGACGGTGCTGGCCGGGCATGGCAACAACGCCGGTGACGGTTATCTGGTCGCAACCATGGCGCAGCGAGCCGGTTGGCGAGTGCGGGTGTTGGCGGTCGGCGATCCGCAGCGTTTGCAAGGCGATGCCGCGCTGGCCCATGCCGAGGCATTGGCTGAAGGTGTTGCGGTGCAGGGCTGGCAGGCTGAACGCGAATTGCGCGGGGTCATTCTCGATGCATTGCTCGGCACGGGTCTGAGCGGGGATGTGCGCGAGCCTTACGTGTCGGCGATCAAAGCAATCAACGCCAGCGGTTTGCCGGTGATAGCCGTTGATATCCCTTCAGGTCTGAGCGCCGACTCCGGGCATGTTCTGGGCGCCGCTGTGCAGGCTGATCTTACGGTGACCTTTATCGGGCTGAAAATCGGTCTGTTCACCGGCGACGCGGCGGATCATGTCGGCCAATTGGTATTTAACGATTTGCAGGCCAGCGCCGACATTTATCGTGACATTCCTGTCATCGCCCAACGGCTCAACACGGCTAATCTTCCGAGGTTGGCGGCGCGCGCACCGACTTCGCACAAGGGCCGTTTTGGCCATGTGCTGCTGATCGGTGGCGATCACGGGTTTGGCGGAGCGATCCTGCTCAGCACCGAAACGACCTTGCGCAGTGGCGCGGGGATGGTGTCGCTGGCGACTCGTCCTGAACATATCCCCGCAGCGCTGAGTCGAGTGCCGGAAGCCATGGCGCTCGGCGCGTCTTCTGCCAATCAGTTGATGGGTTTGCTGGAGAAGGTTTCTGTGCTGGTGGTCGGCCCGGGACTGGGGCAGGCCAGTTGGGGCCGCGCACTGTTGTCGGCGGCCGCCAACGCAGCACTGCCACAAGTATGGGACGCCGACGCATTGAACCTGCTGGCCAGCGGTTTCGTTGAGTTGCCCAAGGATTGCGTGATCACCCCGCATCCGGGCGAAGCCGCGCGTTTGCTGGGAATCAGCACCGCACAAGTGCAAGCGGATCGTCCGGCGGCAGCGTTGGCATTGAGCAAAAAATATACAGCGGTTGTGGTGTTGAAAGGCGCCGGCAGCCTGATCGCGCATACCGATGGACGCCTGGCGCTGTGTCATCAAGGTCATCCCGCCATGGCCACAGCCGGGTTGGGTGATGTGCTGGCCGGTTTGACCGGTGCGCTGCTGGCGCAAGGCATGGACGGTTTTGATGCCGCGTGTCTGGCGGTCTGGCTGCACGCCAATGCCGGTAGGCAACAAGGAAAATTCGGCCGTGGGCTGGCGGCCAGTGATCTGATTCCAGCCATTCGTCAGTTGTTGGAGGAGCAAGCACCGTGTCTGAAGTAACCCTGTACCTGGCCGATGAACAGGCCATGAGCGACTTTGGCGCACGGATCGCCCGCGTGACCCAGGGCCATGGCCTGATTTTTCTCGAAGGCAACCTGGGCATGGGCAAAACCACCCTGTCGCGGGGCATCATTCGTGGCTTGGGCCACGTTGGTTCGGTAAAAAGTCCGACCTTCACTTTGGTCGAACCTTACGAAATCGGTGACATCCGCGCCTTCCACTTCGACCTGTATCGCCTGGTCGATCCGGAAGAGCTGGAGTTTCTCGGCATCCGCGACTACTTCGAAGACGACGCGATGTGCCTGATCGAATGGCCCGATAAAGGTGCAGGCTTTTTGCCAAAGCCTGACCTGACCATTACCATTAGCCCGCAAGACAGCGGGCGTTCGCTGAAAATTTTATCCCAGGGCTCGCGTGGCGAGGCCTGGTGTGCCGCTTTGGCATTGGAATCCAATTAAATGATGGGGTTAGGTATGCGCTTTCGCGCGTTGGTGGCTGCCGCTGGACTGTTGTTGATGGCAGTAACCGTCAACGCTGTGGCCGATTCGAAGGTCAACAGCGTGCGCCTGTGGCGGGCGCCGGACAACACGCGACTGGTCTTCGACCTGAGCGGCCCGGTGCAGCACAGCGTCTTCACCCTGACCTCGCCGGACCGGCTGGTGATTGACATCAACGGCGCCACCCTCGGCGCACCGCTGAATGTGCAGACCGCGAACACGCCAATCACCGCAATGCGTTCGGCCCAGCGTACGCCGACCGACCTGCGCGTGGTCATCGACCTGAAGAAGGCCGTCACGCCGAAAAGCTTCTCGCTGGCGCCGAACGCGCAGTATGGCAACCGTCTGGTGGTCGATCTGTTCGACAACCCGGCCGACGCCGCACCGCCGCCTGCGCCAACGCCGCAGGTGGCCACCGTGCCAGCGGTGCCGGTAACCCCGACCGAACCGGCGATCAAGCTGCCGCCAGCTCCGGCCGGCAAGCGCGACATTATTGTCGTGATCGACGCCGGCCATGGTGGCGAAGACCCGGGTGCGTCCGGCTCGCGCGGTCAGCGTGAAAAAGACGTGGTACTGCAGATCGCCCGCGAGTTGCAGCGTCAGGTCAACGGCATGAAAGGCTTCCGCGCCGAATTGACCCGTACCGGCGACTACTTCATCCCGTTGCGCGGCCGTACCGAGATCGCCCGCAAGAAGGGCGCCGACCTGTTCGTCTCGATTCATGCTGACGCCGCGCCGTCTGCGGCCGCCTTCGGCGCTTCGGTGTTTGCCCTGTCTGATCGCGGCGCAACTTCCGAGACCGCGCGTTGGCTGGCCGACAGCGAAAACCGTTCCGACTTGATCGGTGGTGCCGGCAACGTCAGCCTCGACGACAAAGACCGTATGCTCGCGGGCGTGTTGCTCGACCTGTCGATGACCGCTTCGCTGACCTCCAGTCTCAACGTCGGCCAGAAAGTCCTGACCAACATCGGTCGCGTCACGCCACTGCACAAACAGCGTGTGGAGCAGGCCGGGTTCATGGTGCTGAAGTCGCCGGACATCCCGTCGATCCTGGTCGAAACCGGCTTCATCTCCAACGCCAACGAAGCAAACAAACTATCGGCCTCGAGCCACCAGCAAGCGCTGGCGCGTTCGATCAGCAGCGGCGTGCGTCAATTCTTCCAGCAGAACCCGCCACCGGGCACCTATATCGCCTGGCTGCGTGATTCCGGCAAGATCGCCCAAGGCCCGCGCGACCATCGCGTTGGCCCGGGTGAAACGCTGGCGATGATCGGCGTGCGCTATCAGGTGTCGCCGGCCACGTTGCGCGCGGCCAACAACCTGAAAAGCGATGAGTTGAAAGTCGGTCAGCACCTGACCATTCCAGGCACCGAACTGGCGTCCAAAGAATGAACGAAGTGCTGAACGCGGCTGCCCGCATCGAACTGCTCAGCCCACGGCTGGCGAACCAGATTGCCGCGGGTGAGGTGGTTGAACGCCCGGCCTCGGTAATCAAGGAATTGCTGGAAAACAGCCTCGACTCCGGCGCCAAGCGCATCGATGTCGATGTCGAACAGGGCGGGGTCAAGCTGCTGCGTGTGCGCGACGATGGCAGCGGAATTTCCGCCGACGACCTGCCGCTGGCGCTGGCCCGTCACGCCACCAGCAAGATCCGTAACCTCGAAGACCTTGAACAGGTGATGAGCCTCGGTTTCCGTGGTGAAGCACTGGCGTCGATCAGCTCCGTGGCGCGTCTGACCCTGACTTCGCGTACGCGCGATGCCGATCAAGCCTGGCAGGTGGAAACCGAAGGCCGCGACATGGCGCCTCGGGTTCAGCCGGCAGCGCATCCGGTTGGCACCTCGGTGGAAGTTCGCGACTTGTTCTTCAACACCCCGGCGCGGCGCAAATTCCTCAAGACCGAAAAAACCGAATTCGATCACCTGCAAGAAGTGATCAAGCGTTTGGCGCTGGCGCGTTTCGACGTGGCGTTTCATCTGCGCCACAACGGCAAGACCATCCTCAGCCTGCACGAGGCCCACGATGATGCGGCCCGCGCCCGGCGTGTGGCGGCGATTTGCGGCTCGGGTTTCCTCGAACAGGCGCTGCCGATCGAGATCGAGCGCAACGGCTTGCACTTGTGGGGTTGGGTCGGTTTGCCGACGTTCAACCGTAGCCAGGCGGATTTGCAGTATTTCTTTGTGAACGGCCGGGCGGTGCGCGACAAACTGGTCGCCCACGCGGTGCGTCAGGCTTATCGCGATGTGCTGTTCAATGGTCGCCACCCGACCTTCGCACTGTTTTTCGAGGTTGATCCGGCGGCGGTCGACGTCAACGTCCACCCGACCAAACACGAAGTGCGCTTCCGCGACGGGCGCATGGTGCATGACTTCCTTTACGGCACCTTGCACCGCGCGTTGGGCGATGTGCGTCCGGAAGATCAGCTTGCCGGTTCCGTGACCACAGCCGTCGTGCGGCCGACAGGACTTGATGCCGGTGAGTTCGGCCCGCAGGGTGAAATGCGTCTGGCGGCCAATGCGCTGCTGGAGCAACCGCAGGCGCAACCGGCGTTCAATACGTCGTCCGGTGCCAGCGCTGGCGGGGCTTATCAGTATCAATACACGCCGCGCCCGCAATCGGCGGTGCCGCCGGCGGCTGAGGCTCAAGCAGCGTATCGCGAGTTTTTCGCGCCGCTGCCTGAGGCCAATGCCAACGCATTGCCGGCCGGTCAGGAAGATATTCCGCCACTCGGTTACGCACTGGCGCAACTCAAGGGCATCTACATTCTTTCCGAAAACGCCCAAGGGCTGGTGCTGGTGGACATGCACGCCGCTCACGAGCGGATCATGTACGAACGACTGAAAATCGCCATGGCCAGCGAAGGCCTCAGTGGTCAGCCATTGCTGGTGCCGGAGTCGCTGGCGGTCAGTCAGCGCGAAGCCGATTGCGCTGAAGAACACGCCGCATGGTTCCAGCGTCTGGGCTTCGAGTTGCAGCGTCTGGGCCCGGAAACCCTGGCGATCCGGCAGATTCCAGCCTTGTTGAAGCAGGCCGAAGCCAACCGCCTGGTCGGCGACGTACTGTCGGACCTGATGGAATACGGCACCAGCGACCGGATTCAGGCGCACCTCAACGAACTGCTCGGCACCATGGCCTGTCACGGCGCGATTCGCGCCAACCGACGCCTGGCCCTGCCGGAAATGAACGGCCTGCTGCGTGACATGGAAAACACCGAACGCAGCGGTCAATGCAACCATGGCCGACCGACCTGGACCCAGTTGGGTCTGGACGATCTGGACAAACTGTTCTTGCGCGGTCGTTGATGAGCCAGCTCCCTCCAGCGATATTCCTGATGGGCCCGACCGCTGCGGGCAAGACCGATCTGGCCATCGAGCTGACCAAGGTGCTGCCGTGCGAGTTGATCAGTGTCGATTCGGCGCTGGTTTATCGCGGCATGGACATCGGCACTGCAAAGCCTTCGAAAGAGCTGCTGGCCGAATATCCGCACCGCTTGATCGATATTCTCGACCCGGCTGAGGCTTATTCGGCTGCGGATTTCCGTCGCGATGCCCTGCAAGCCATGGCCGAGATCACCGCGCGCGGAAAAATTCCGCTGCTGGTCGGCGGCACAATGCTCTATTACAAGGCTTTGGTCGAAGGCTTGGCAGACATGCCGGCCGCCGATCCCGAGGTCCGTGCGCAGATCGAAGAAGAGGCTGCACGCCTTGGCTGGCAAGCCTTGCACGACCAATTGGCGGTCATCGATCCGGTATCAGCGGCGCGGATTCATCCGAACGATCCGCAGCGCCTGAGTCGCGCACTGGAAGTTTATCGAGTCAGCGGTCAGAGCATGACCGAGCTGCGCCAGCAACAATCTGCGCAAAGTACTGAAGCAGCCGCTTCGGGGCTGCAACAATTGCCCTATACTGTCGCGAACTTGGCCATTGCCCCGGCGAATCGTCAGGTACTGCACGAGCGCATTAAACAAAGATTCACAAATATGTTGGAACAGGGGTTCATCGACGAGGTCGTAGCCCTGCGTAAAAGAAGTGACCTGCATTCAGGGTTGCCGTCTATACGTGCGGTAGGCTACCGCCAAGTCTGGGACTACCTGGATGGCAAGCTGACGTTAGCCGAAATGCAGGAGCGCGGCATCATCGCCACGCGCCAGTTGGCCAAACGCCAGTTCACCTGGCTGCGCAGCTGGGAAGATCTACACTGGCTGGACAGTCTTGATTGCGACAATCTGCCACGCGCCTTGAAATACCTTGGGACCATCTCCATATTGAGCTGAGTCCTTGCAATTGCCGTCTATCCTTGGGGGTGTGACGGCCAAAGCCATCTGAATTACCTATTTTTATTATTGAATCCTTAAAGGAGTGCGGCACATGTCAAAAGGGCATTCGCTACAAGACCCTTACTTGAATACTTTACGTAAAGAGAAAGTTGGGGTTTCCATCTATCTGGTCAACGGTATCAAACTGCAAGGCACGATCGAGTCGTTCGACCAGTTCGTGATCCTGCTGAAAAACACCGTAAGCCAGATGGTTTACAAACACGCTATCTCGACAGTAGTGCCGGTTCGTCCAATTCGTCTGCCTAGCGCAACCGAATCCGAAGCAGGTGACGCTGAGCCAGGTAACGCCTGATAGGAGTCTCCTTTGTTCTTTGAGCGCCACGGTGGTGGTGAGCGAGTGATCCTCGTTCACTTGGATGGACAGGACCCTGAGGCGCGCGAAGATCCGCAGGAGTTTCAGGAATTGGCTAATTCGGCCGGCGCCGAGACCGTTGCGTTTTTTAACGTGCCGCGTCATCGGCCAACCGCCAAATATCTGATCGGCAGCGGCAAGGTCGAGGAACTGCGCGACCTGGTCAAGGCTGAAGAAGCCGATCTGGTGATTTTCAATCACATCCTCACGCCCAGTCAGGAACGTAACCTCGAACGTGTTTTCGAGTGTCGCGTGATCGACCGTACGGGTCTGATTCTCGATATTTTTGCCCAGCGCGCCCGCACCCATGAAGGCAAGCTCCAGGTTGAACTGGCCCAGCTTGACCACATGAGCACGCGGCTGGTTCGCGGCTGGACTCACCTTGAGCGTCAGGGTGGCGGTATCGGCATGCGCGGTCCGGGTGAAACCCAGCTGGAAACCGACCGCCGTTTGCTGCGGGTCCGCCTGCGCCAGATCAAGGGCCGGCTGGAGAAGGTGCGCAGCCAGCGCGAGCAATCGCGACGCGGCCGTTCCCGTGCCGATATTCCGACCGTGTCTCTGGTGGGATATACCAACGCCGGTAAGTCCACACTCTTCAACAACGTGACGAAATCCGACGTCTACGCGGCCGACCAATTGTTCGCCACGCTGGACCCGACCTTGCGCCGTCTCGACATTGACGACCTGGGACCGATCGTTCTGGCGGACACGGTGGGCTTCATTCGTCACTTGCCGCACAAGCTGGTCGAAGCATTTCGGTCTACCCTCGAAGAGTCGAGCAATTCCGATCTGCTGTTGCACGTGATCGATGCGGCTGAACCGGATCGCATGTTGCAGATCGAGCAGGTGATGGTGGTGCTGGGCGAGATTGGTGCCCAGGACTTGCCGATCCTCGAGGTCTATAACAAACTCGATTTGCTTGAAGGCGTTGAGCCACAAATCCAGCGCGACGAAAACGGCAAGCCCCAGCGGGTCTGGCTGTCGGCGCGTGATGGCAGCGGTCTGGAATTGCTTGAACAAGCCATTGCTGAATTACTTGGCAGTGATTTGTTCATCGGTACCTTGCGCTTGCCGCAACGATTCGCGCGACTGCGTGCGCAGTTTTTCGAACTCGGTGCGGTGCAGAAAGAAGAGCATGACGAAGAAGGCATCAGTCTGCTGGCCGTTCGTTTGCCCCGTGTCGAGTTGAATCGACTGGTAAGCCGCGAAGGATTGCAGCCGATGGAGTTCATCGAGCAACACACTTTGCAATAAAAGCCTGACAAAGCGGTTGTGCCGCAACGGCAGGCATTCTGTAGCATTGGTCGGCGCGCCGTGGGTGCGTCTTTGCTTTATCAGATGGAGAGCGCTATGGCTTGGAATGAGCCGGGTGGCAACTCGAATAATCAGGATCCTTGGGGTGGCAAACGCCGCAATAACGGCGACCGCAAGGGGCCACCGGATCTCGACGAGGCCTTCCGAAAGCTGCAGGAAAGCCTGAACGGGTTGTTCGGTGGTGGTAAGAAACGTGGTGATGACGGCGGTGGTTCGGGCAAGAGCAGTGGCGGCTTCGGCGGTCTGCTCGGCATCGGCCTCGTCGTGCTGGCGGCTGTCTGGCTGTACAGCGCGGTCTACGTGGTGGACGAGCAGGAGCAGGCCGTGGTGCTGCGCTTCGGCAAGTATTACGAGACTGTCGGCCCGGGCCTGAACATCTACTTCCCGCCGATCGACAAGAAGTACATGGAAAACGTCACGCGTGAGCGTGCCTACACCAAGCAGGGCCAGATGCTGACCGAAGACGAGAACATCGTCGAAGTGCCGCTGACCGTGCAGTACAAGATCAGCAACCTGCAGGACTTCGTGCTGAACGTCGATCAGCCGGAAATCAGCCTGCAGCATGCGACCGACAGCGCCCTGCGCCACGTGGTGGGTTCCACCGCCATGGACCAGGTGCTGACTGAAGGTCGTGAATTGATGGCCAGCGAAATCAAGGAGCGTCTGCAACGTTTCCTCGATACCTATCGCACCGGCATCACCGTCACTCAGGTCAACGTACAGAGCGCAGCGGCACCGCGTGAAGTGCAGGAAGCCTTCGACGACGTGATCCGCGCCCGTGAAGACGAGCAGCGCTCGCGCAACCAGGCTGAAACCTACGCCAACGGTGTCGTGCCGGAAGCGCGTGGCCAGGCCCAGCGCCTCCTTGAGGATGCCAACGGTTATCGTGACGAAACGGTTTCGCGCGCCAAGGGTGAGGCTGATCGCTTTACCAAACTGGTTGCCGAGTACCGCAAGGCACCTGAAGTTACCCGCCAGCGTCTGTACCTGGACACCATGCAGGAAGTCTTCAGCAACACCAGCAAGGTACTCGTGACCGGCAACAAAAACGGCCAGAGCAACCTGCTTTACCTGCCGTTGGACAAAATGATTCAGAACAGCTCGGGCAGCAATGCACCGGTTACCGGTTCGGCTGCCGCCAGCAACAACACGGACGCCACGCCGCATGTCACTGACCTGCCGCAGTCGCGCACAAGGGAGACCCGCTGATGAGCAATAAATCGCTGATCGCCCTTATTGTTGGCGTCGTTGTCGTGCTGGTGGGCTGGAACTGCTTCTACATCGTCGCTCAGACCGAGCGTGCGGTACTGCTGCAATTCGGTCGTGTGGTTCAGGCGGATGTTCAGCCAGGTCTGCATGTGAAAGTGCCTTACGTTAACCAGGTGCGTAAATTCGACGCGCGTCTGATGACGCTGGATGCACCGACACAGCGTTTCCTGACCCTGGAAAAGAAAGCCGTGATGGTCGACGCTTATGCCAAGTGGCGCGTGAAAGATGCCGAGCGCTTCTACACCGCGACTTCCGGCCTCAAGCAAATCGCCGACGAGCGTCTGTCCCGTCGTCTGGAATCCGGTCTGCGTGACCAGTTCGGCAAGCGCACCCTGCACGAAGTGGTGTCGGGTGAGCGTGACGCGTTGATGGCTGACATCACCGCATCGCTGAACAAAATGGCGGAAAAAGAGCTGGGTATCGAAGTGGTCGATGTCCGGGTCAAGACCATCGATCTGCCTAAAGAAGTAAACCGTAGCGTGTTCGAACGTATGAGCACCGAGCGTGAGCGTGAAGCTCGCGAGCACCGCGCCAAGGGTAACGAGCTGGCTGAAGGCATCCGTGCCGACGCCGATCGTCAGCGTCGCGTGTTGCTGGCTGAAGCCTATCGTGAATCCGAAGAGATTCGCGGTGACGGCGACGCCCAGGCCGCTGCGATCTACTCCAAGGCCTACGGTCAGGATCAGGAGTTCTACAGTTTCTATCGTAGCCTGCGCGCCTACCGTGAAAGCTTCGCGAACAAATCCGACGTATTGGTCCTCGACCCAAGCAGCGACTTTTTCCATTACCTGGAAAAAGCCAAGCCTTGATACGCCGTTGACCTGAATCATTCCGCCCGGCGGCTAAAACCTCGGGCGGGGTGATCCTTTGGGAAAACGTGTGTATGATGCGGCAGCCGGGAAATTCCCGGCTTTTTTGCGTCTGCACGTTTGATTGCTGTTTTTTGTTGCAGGCATCGGGTTGAATGGCCCGAGAGTATTTCGAGGAAAATGATGGGCGAAGCCGGTAACAGGCCTTTCGCCGCGTCGTTCATGCGCGTGCGTTTTGAACGGTTCAGTCATTTTCTGCTTCACTCAAGGCTCGCCCGCAGGCTGGCCGCCCGGATCAAAGGGGAATGGCGTAATGGCAACGGTAGACCGCTGGCTGCTGCCAGATGGCATCGAAGAAGTACTGCCACCGGAAGCGGCGCGCATTGAAGTCGCGCGTCGTCAGGTGTTGGATCTGTTCCAGAGCTGGGGTTACGAGTTTGTCGTGACTCCCCATATCGAGTACCTGGAATCCCTGCTGACCGGCGCGGGCCGGGACCTGGATCTGCGTACCTTCAAGGTCATCGACCCGCAATCGGGTCGGCAGATGGGTTTCCGTGCCGACATCACGCCGCAAGTGGCGCGCATCGATGCGCATACCCTGCGTCGCGAGGGCCCGAGCCGTCTGTGCTACGCCGGCAGCGTGCTGCATGCCCAGCCGCGAGCACTGTCGTCCTCGCGCAGCCCGATCCAGTTGGGTGCCGAGTTGTACGGCGACGCCAGCCCGAGCAGCGACGTTGAAGTCATCAGCCTGATGCTGGCCATGCTGCAACTGGCCGATGTGCCGGATGTGCACATGGACCTTGGTCATGTCGGTATCTATCGTGGTCTGGCGCGTGCCGCCGGTCTGTCCGGTGAAGTCGAGCAGCAGTTGTTCGATGCATTGCAACGCAAGGCCATCGACGAGGTCATTACCTTGACCGAAGGCTTGCCGGCCGACCTGTCCGGCATGCTGCGGGCGCTGGTTGATCTGTGCGGCGGCCGTGAAGTGTTGAGCGCTGCCCGCGAGCGTCTGGCCAATGCGCCGGCGCCAGTTCTGGCGGCACTGGAAGATTTGCTGGCAATCGCCGAGCGTCTGTCGGCGCGCTTCCCGGCGCTGCCTTTGTACTTCGATCTGGGCGAGCTGCGTGGCTACCACTACCACACCGGTGTGGTGTTCGCGGTGTTCGTGCCGGGCGTTGGCCAGTCCATCGCTCAGGGCGGTCGTTACGACGACATCGGTGCCGACTTCGGTCGCGCCCGTCCAGCGACAGGCTTTTCCACCGATTTGAAAACCCTGGTGACCCTGGGGCGTGCTGAGATCGAGCTACCGTCTGGCGGTATCTGGATGCCTGACAGTACGGATGCGGCACTCTGGCAGCAGGTTTGCCAGTTGCGCAGTGAGGGTCAGCGTGTCGTTCAGGCGTTGCCTGGGCAACCTTTGGCCGCCGCCCGTGATGCGGACTGCGACCGGCAATTGATTCAGCAGAACGGGCTTTGGCAAGTATCGCCACTGGCTTCTTGAGTTTTCCTGCCGGCCATCGCCGGCACCAAGTTTGCGCGAATGAGGACAAGTGTTATGGGTAAGAATGTCGTAGTCCTGGGCACCCAATGGGGTGATGAGGGCAAAGGCAAGATCGTTGATCTGCTGACCGAACATGCTGCAGCCGTAGTGCGCTACCAAGGTGGCCACAACGCTGGCCACACACTGGTGATCGACGGCGAGAAAACCGTCCTGCACCTGATCCCGTCGGGCGTGCTGCGCGAAGGCGTGCAGTGCCTGATCGGCAACGGCGTGGTGGTTGCACCAGACGCCCTGCTGCGCGAGATCACCAAGCTGGAAGAGAAAGGCGTACCGGTGCGCGAGCGTCTGCGTATCAGCCCGTCCTGCCCGCTGATCCTGTCCTTCCACGTGGCGCTGGACCAGGCCCGTGAAAAGGCCCGTGGCGAGCTGAAGATCGGTACCACCGGTCGCGGCATCGGCCCGGCGTACGAAGACAAGGTTGCGCGTCGTGGCCTGCGTGTTGGCGACCTGCTGAACATGCCGCGCTTCGAAGACAAGCTGCGTGAACTGGTGGATTACCACAACTTCATGCTGGTTGGTTACTACAAAGAGCCGGCCATCGAGTTCGAAAAGACCCTGGCCGAGTGCAAGGAATACGCTGAGCTGCTGAAGCCGCTGATGCTCGACGTGACGGCTGAGCTGCACGACCTGCGTCGTGCCGGCAAAGACATCATGTTCGAAGGCGCCCAGGGTTCGTTGCTCGACATCGACCACGGTACCTACCCATACGTGACCAGCTCCAACACCACCGCCGGTGGCGTCGCGACCGGTTCGGGCGTTGGCCCGATGTTCCTGGATTACATCCTGGGCATCACCAAGGCTTACACCACTCGCGTTGGTTCGGGCCCGTTCCCGACTGAGCTGTTCGACGACGTCGGTGCGCACCTGGCCAAGCAAGGTCACGAGTTCGGTGCGACCACCGGCCGTGCTCGTCGTTGCGGCTGGTTCGACGCCGTTATCCTGCGTCGCGCTATCGATGTGAACAGCATCTCGGGTATCTGCCTGACCAAGCTGGACGTGCTCGACGGTCTGGAAACCATCAACATCTGCGTCGGCTACAAAGATGCCGAAGGCAATGCCGTTGCCCCGACTGATGCTGACAGCTACGTAGGCCTGCAGCCTGTGTACGAAGAAGTGCCGGGCTGGACCGAATCGACCGTGGGTGCCAAAACCCTGGAAGAGCTGCCAGCTAACGCTCGTGCCTACATCAAGCGCGTTGAAGAGTTGATCGGCGCGCCGATCGACATTATTTCGACGGGCCCGGACCGCAACGAAACCATCGTTCTGCGTCATCCGTTTGCTTGATAAGTCGTTGATGTAAAAACACAAAGGCCCCTTCATCGGGGCCTTTGTCGTTTATGCCTGTTGGACGGCATGACCTTTGCTGTGAATCTGTCTACAAGAGTGCCATCAAATTAATGGCGTCAGAAGTAGAGGTATTCACAGTGTCGGCCGTTCTCTCACTGTTACAAAGCCGTTTGTTGCGGCCCGTGTTCGTTACCCTTGGTATCGCCCTTTTGGTGCAAGTGTTGGTGGCGGTCGCCCTGACGCGGAGCACCGTCACGGCGCTGGAAGCTGATTTGGCGGTGCGTCTCGGCGCCGACAGCCAGAAACTCTCCGGCGAGCTGGAGCAGGCCGGGCGTGAAGTCACCTCGAGTCTCGATGCCTTGTCTGCCAGTACCCGTCAGCGGCTGACTGCCGGCCTGTCTTCGCGACTGAAAGACGAGCAGGCGCAATTGCGTGCGACGCTGGAAAAGGATCTGAAGGATTCGGCCAATGACATGGCGCAATTGCTCGCATCCGTGGCACCGCGTGCCATGTGGGACAGCGACGTACCGACCCTGTCCGAGTTCGCCCGGCGGGCCCAGCGCAATCCCAACGTGCTGTTTGTGGTGTACGACGATGCCACCGGTCAGCACCTGACCCGTTATCTCAATCGCGAAAATCCGATCAACAAGGCCTTGCTGGAAAAAGGCCAGGGCGAGCGCGCGCTGGATAAAGTGCTGGATGCGGCGAAAAACGATCCATCGGTTTACTACCTCGAGGCATCGATCAATCCCAATGGCGTGGAAATCGGCAAAGTGCTGATGGGTGTGTCCACGGCCTCGGTGGAAACCGATCTGGCGGCACTGGACAAGCGCTTCTCGGCGTTGATCGCCAGCAGTGATCAGTTGGTCGGCGACAGCCTCAAGGGCGCCGCAGCGGACAGCGCCAAAGCCATGCAGGCGCGCCTGCAATCGGCGCAGTCAACGGCTGTCGAGATGAAAGCCAACACCACCAATACCGTTCAGGAAGCAGCAGCAACGTTGCGCTGGCGGGTCGGCATGGGCCTGGCGCTGGTCGGTTGCGGCGTGCTGCTGTTGCTCGCGGTCGTGCTCGGCCATCGCGTGGTCAATCGGCTGAAGATGCTCAATGCCGCGATGGATGATCTGGCGGCGGGCGAGGGCGACCTGACCAAGCGAGTACAGATCAACAGCAAGGATGAAATCGGCGACATGGCTTCGGCGGTCAATCGCTTTGTGGATAAGTTGCAGCCGATCGTGCGCGAGGCGGGCGATGTTGCGCAGCGCACCGGCGTGGAAATCGGCGCGATGACGCTGCGCAATGCCGGTGCGGATGCAGCGGCAGGTATGCAGCGTGATGAAGTAGCGGAGAGCCTGCGCGCGCTATCGCAGATGGCCGATGAGGCGCAATCGGAAAGCCACGCGATGCAGGCGGCGTTGAAGCAAGTGGTGGATATTCGTCAGGCTACTGATGAAAACACCCGCACCTCCGCCAAGGTCGGCAGCCTGATCGAGGCGCTGGCGGGGCAGGTTGATACCGGGGCAAAAGTCATCGAGCGGCTGGCGCAGCAGAGCGAGCAGATTGAAGTGGTGCTGACGGTGATTCACGGGATCGCCGAGCAGACCAACTTGCTCGCATTGAACGCCGCTATCGAGGCGGCACGTGCCGGCGAAACCGGGCGCGGCTTTGCGGTTGTGGCCGACGAGGTGCGGGCGCTGGCGAGCAAGACGCAAAGCTCCACCGGCGATATTCAGGCGCACATCGTCGCGTTGCAGCAGGGCGCGCGTGAGGCGGTCGAGGCAATCGGTCAGGCCGGGCGCCAGGCCAGCGAAGGTTTGCTGGTGTTGCGCGACAGTGCGCGGTTGCAGCAATCGGTGCAGGCGTCGGTCGAGCAGGTGCATGCGGCGATTGGTCTGGCGACGCAGGCGGCTGCGCATCAGGCGCAAGGTGCGCAGGCAGTGCGTGGGCGAGTCGAAACGATTCATGCACAGGCCGAGAAAGCGGCGCAGGCGGTGGTGGAGACCACGGCGAGCGGCAAGGTGCTGGATGGTTTGGCGGCGCAGCTGAAGGCCAGCCTGGGGCAGTTCAGGGCTTGAGGTTGTCTGGGCGGGCCTCTTCGCGAGCAGGCTCACTCTTACAGGGGAAACGCATTCCAATGTAGGAGTGAGCCTGCTCGCGATAGCTGTTTCAGCGGCTCAGATACATCCGAGTTGTCAGTAAATAAACCGGCAATCCCGATACCAAAATCAACAACGCCGCATAAGGCGCCGCCGCCGCAAACTCAACATTCGCGGTGTGCGCCCAGACCTCGGTCGCCAACGTGTTCAGCCCGGTCGGACTCAGCAGCAACGTCGCCGTCAATTCCTTCATCGCATCCAGAAACACCAGGGCAAACGCCGCGCCTAATGCCGGGAAGATAATCGGCAACGTCACCCGGCAAAACGCCGTAAACGATGAAGCGCCCAGCGTACGCGCAGCCTCTTCCAGCTGCGGCGCAGCCTTGTTCAGCGCCGTACGAATCGGCGCCTGCGCCAGCGGTAAAAACAGCAGCGCATAAGCAATCAGCAACAACCCCGAAGTCTGGTACAGCGCCGGCACGTAATGCAGGGCGAAATACACCAGCGTCAACGCAATCACCAATCCTGGCAGTGCATGCAGCAGATACGGCAGGCGCTCGGCCCAGATTGCCAGTTGGCCTTTGTAACGCACCACCAGCAAGCCGACCGGCACGGCCAGCACCAGGCACAATGCCGCACCGCCTAGAGAAAGCGCCAAAGAAGAAAGCAGCGCTTCAGTAATCGCGGCCACCGGAAAAGCCGCCGACGAACCGACCGCCAGCCAATACGCCAGCATCCCCAGTGGAATCCCGCTGCCAACCACCGCCAGCATCAGGCAGTACAACTGGCCGACCGCTGCCCATGGTCCGAGTCGAACCTGTTCAGCCTGCCGCGCTGCACCTTGCCCGGTACGTACATGTCGACCTTTGCCGCGTACCCGCAACTCCAGCCACAGCAGCACCAGACACAGCGCCAAAAGCACGGCCGACAGCATCGCCGCGTTGGCGTTGCTGAATGCCAGTTCGAATTGCTGATAGATCGCGGTGGTGAAGGTTTGCAGGCCGATGATCGACAGCGCGCCGAACTCCACCAGCATGTGCAAGGCAATCAGCAACGAACCAGCCAATAGCGATGGCCAGAGCAAAGGTAAGGTGACGCGGAAAAACACGCCCCAGCGATTCTGCCCGAGGGTGCGGGCCGATTCTTCAAGGGACGGATCGAGATTGCGCAGCGTCGCCGCCACCGGCAGGAAAATCAGCGGGTACTTCGACAGGCTCATCACCAGAATCGCCCCGCCGAGCCCTTCGAACTGCGCGCTCAAAGAGACCCAGGTGAAACTGCTGACAAATGCTGGTACTGCGAACGGCAGGCACAGAATCACGCCCCACAAGCGTCGCCCCGGTAAGTTGCTGCGCTCCAGCAGCCAGGCCAGCGACAGGCCGATCACGCCGCACGTGAGGGTTACGCCAACCATCAAGGCCAAGGTGTTGCGCAGCAGGCCGAATACATACGGGCGCCACAGCAAATGCAGCGCCTCGGCCCAGCCGGCCTGCCAGGCTTTGAGCCCGACATAGGCCAGCGGCAACAGGCTCAGCACCACCAGCAACAACACCGGCAGCACCAGCCAGATCGATGGCCGCTTGCGCTTTGGTACGTAACCCCCGCGCGCGGCGGGGGCGGATAACGATGCGGTCATCAGTTCAAGCCAACTTCGCGTTCCAGCTCCAGTGCTTCTTCGGCATTGCCCAGATCGGCTGGCGTGACGTTCGGCGCTTCCAGTTCGCTGAACGGCTTGAGTCCGCGATCCGATTCCATGCCTTTGTGCAGCGGATACTCGGCGGTGGTCTGAGTGATCACGCGCTGGCCTTCTTCGCTGGCCATGTAGGCGAGGAATTGCTGGGCTTCTTTTGGATGTTTGCTGGATTTCAGCACGGCAGCGCTCGATACAGTGATCAAGCCGCCAGCGTCGCCGCCGGTGAAGTAATGCAGTTTCGAATCCAGTTTGCCTTTCTCGCGCTGCAGGGCGAACCAGTAGTAGTTGTTCACCAGCACGGTAGCGACTTCGCCGTTTTCCACGGCTTTGAGGGCAACCATGTTGTTGCTGTAGGTCTTGCCGAACGCGCGCAGGCCGGTCAGCCATTCTTCAGCAGCATCGCGACCGTGCATCTTGATAATGGCTACGGCTTGTTCCTGGAAGGCGCCGCTGGTCGGTACGAAACCGACTTTGCCTTGCCATTGCGGATCGGAGAATTCCATCACCGATTTCGGCAGGTCTTTTTCATCGACCAGTTTCGGGTTGTAAGCGACCACGCGAACGCGCGCCGTCACGCCGATCCAGGTACCGTTACCGGCGACATATTTTTCCGGAAGCACAGCCAAAGTGGCGTCGTCGGTCTTGGCCAGCAAGCCCAGTTCGCCAAGATTGTTCAGTGGCGGCGACTCTTCGGTGTAGATCACGTCGGCAGGGGAACGGTCGCCTTCTTCGATGATCTGGCTGGCGAGCTGATTGCTGCTGCCTTTGCGCACGTTGACGTGAATGCCGGTCTTGGCTTCGAAGGCTTTGGCGATCGCGTCGCCGACTTCCTTGTGCTGGCCGTTGTAGAGAGTCAGGGAAACTGCGTCGGCAGCCTGGGTGAGGGGAGTGGCGAGCGCCAGGCCGAGGAGGGTGAAGGTCAGGCCTCGGCGCAGGGTATTTCGAAACGTCATTCGCAGGGTTCCTCACTGTCGCATTGCAAAAACTTGCAACAATGATAAACGATATTGTTTCTCAAGTGCGCCTTGCGAGAGGTTCTGCGTTCCTGTAGGGGGGATTCAGGAGGCCAGAAACGCAAAAACCCGCTTTCGCGGGTTTCTGTGAAATCCAAGGTCGTAACCTTGAATTTGAATTGGTGCCCAGAAGAAGACTCGAACTTCCACGACCGTAAGGTCACCAGCACCTGAAGCTGGCGTGTCTACCAATTTCACCATCTGGGCAATCATCGCTAGCGTTGCCGCTGTTGATGTGGCGCACTATACGGAGCGCCTTTTGATCTGTAAACCCCTGATTTAATTTTAATAAATCAGTTTTAAGAAAACCCGGGCTTAGAATGCAAAAAACCCGCTTTCGCGGGTTTTGTGTGAGCCTTGAAACTGATCTAGTCTCAAACTCGAAATTGGTGCCCAGAAGAAGACTCGAACTTCCACGACCGTAAGGTCACCAGCACCTGAAGCTGGCGTGTCTACCAATTTCACCATCTGGGCAGTATCGGCAACGCTGTGCGTCGTCGATGGCGCGCACTATACGGAGCGTCTTTTTAACTGTAAACCCCTGTCAGCAAAAAATATGATTTTTTTTACCAGCGGTGGTCAAAACGGCGTTCGGGCGTCGATACAGACCCTCAGTTGGGCCTTATATAGTCGGAAATTTCCCGTTTCATGGCGCCTATGCCAAACTAACCCGCATATAGACAAGGTGAAAACTCTCTAATGGCCGATTGGCAGTCCCTCGATCCCGAGGCCGCTCGTGAAGCGGAAAAATACGAAAACCCTATTCCTAGCCGCGAACTGATCCTGGCGCACCTCGCCGATCGGGGTTCGCCTGCTGCCCGCGAGCAACTGGTCGAAGAGTTTGGTCTGACCACAGAAGACCAGATCGAAGCCCTGCGCCGCCGTCTGCGCGCCATGGAGCGCGACGCTCAATTGATCTACACCCGCCGTGGCACTTACGCGCCGGTCGACAAGCTCGACCTGATCCTCGGCCGCATCAGCGGTCACCGTGACGGTTTCGGCTTCCTGGTGCCGGACGACGGCAGCGATGACCTGTTCATGAGCCCGGCGCAAATGCGTCTGGTGTTCGATGGCGACCGTGCACTGGCGCGTGTTTCCGGTCTCGACCGTCGCGGTCGCCGCGAAGGCGTGATCGTCGAAGTGGTCTCCCGTGCCCACGAAACCATCGTCGGCCGCTACTTTGAAGAAGGCGGCATCGGCTTCGTCGTCGCCGACAACCCGAAGATTCAGCAAGAAGTGCTGGTGACGCCGGGCCGCAACGCCAACGCGCAGATCGGTCAGTTCGTCGAGGTGAAAATCACCCACTGGCCGACGCCGCGCTTCCAGCCGCAAGGCGATGTGGTCGAAGTGGTCGGCAACTACATGGCGCCGGGCATGGAAATCGATGTCGCCCTGCGCACCTACGACATTCCGCACGTCTGGCCTGAAGCCGTTCTGAAAGAAGCCGCCAAGCTGAAGCCGGAAGTCGAAGAAAAAGACAAAGAGAAGCGCGTCGACCTGCGCCATCTGCCGTTCGTCACCATCGACGGCGAAGATGCCCGCGACTTCGACGATGCGGTTTATTGCGAAGCCAAACCGGGCAAGCTGCGCCTGTTCTCCGGCGGCTGGAAGTTGTACGTGGCGATTGCCGACGTTTCCAGCTATGTGAAGATCGGTTCGGCGCTGGATAACGAAGCGCAAGTGCGCGGCAACTCCGTGTACTTCCCGGAGCGCGTCGTACCAATGCTGCCTGAGCAACTGTCCAACGGCCTGTGCTCGCTGAACCCGCACGTCGATCGTCTGGCCATGGTTTGCGAGATGACCATCTCCAAGTCCGGCGAGATGACCGACTACTGCTTCTATGAGGCGGTGATCCACTCCCACGCTCGTCTGACGTACAACAAAGTCAGCGCGATGCTGGAAACGCCGAAAATCACCGAGGCGCGTCAGCTGCGCGGTGAGTACAACGACGTTCTGCCGCACCTTAAACAGCTGTATGCGCTGTACAAGGTGCTGCTGGCCGCCCGTCACGTCCGTGGCGCGATCGATTTCGAAACGCAGGAAACCCGGATCATCTTCGGTACCGAGCGCAAGATTGCCGAGATTCGTCCGACCACCCGCAACGACGCGCACAAGCTGATCGAGGAGTGCATGCTGGCGGCCAACGTGGCCACTGCCGAATTCCTCAAGAAGCACGAAATTCCTGCGCTGTACCGCGTCCACGACGGTCCGCCACCGGAGCGTCTGGAAAAACTGCGTGCGTTCCTTGGCGAGCTCGGTCTGTCCCTGCACAAAGGCAAGGACGGCCCGTCGCCGAAGGACTATCAGGCCTTGCTGGCGAGCATCAAGGACCGTCCGGATTTCCACCTGATTCAGACCGTGATGCTGCGTTCGCTGAGTCAAGCGGTGTACAGCGCTGACAATCAGGGCCACTTTGGCCTGAATTACGAAGCCTATACCCACTTCACTTCGCCGATCCGTCGTTATCCGGACCTGCTGACGCACCGCGCGATCCGCAGCGTGATCCACTCGAAACAGGACACCCCGCACGTTCGCCGTGCCGGTGCGATGACTATTCCGAAGGCGCGCATCTATCCGTACGACGAAGCGGCGCTGGAGCAGCTCGGCGAGCAGTGCTCGATGAGCGAGCGCCGTGCCGACGAGGCGACCCGCGACGTGGTGAACTGGCTCAAGTGCGAGTTCATGAAGGATCGCGTGGGTGAGTCGTTCCCGGGCGTGATCACCGCAGTGACCGGTTTTGGCCTGTTCGTCGAGCTGACCGATATCTACGTCGAAGGCCTGGTGCACGTCACCGCGCTGCCGGGCGATTACTACCACTTCGATCCTGTGCATCACCGCCTGGCGGGCGAGCGCACCGGTCGCAGCTTCCGTCTCGGCGATACCGTTGAAGTGCGCGTGATGCGCGTTGACCTCGACGAGCGCAAGATCGATTTCGAGATGGCCGAAAAAACCATCAGCGCGCCGATCGGTCGGAAAAAACGTGGCGCCGAAACCGCTGCGCCTGCTGCCAAGGCTTCGGAAGAAAAGGCTCCGGCAAAAACCGCTAGCCGTCGTCCGGCCAAGGAAAAGGCTGCCGAAGCCTATCGCCCTAGCGATGCCGTGGCGAAAAACGCCGAGCTGCGCAAAAGCCGTGAAATGAAGAAAGCGCTGCTTTCCGACGCGAAAAACGGTGGTAAAGCGGCGTCCGGGGGAAAGACCGGACGGTCGGCGCCTGAAAAGGCCTCCGGCGGCAAGCCAGCCAAACCGAGCAAACATCGTAAAGGCCCGCCAAAAGCGGGTTCTGCTCCAGCCAAAAGTGGCGGGGCACGTAAACCGAAGGCGAAGTCATGAGTCAGTTGGAAAAAATCTACGGCGTTCACGCGGTAGAAGCGTTGCTGCGTCACCACCCGAAACGCGTCAAGCAGATCTGGCTGGCGGAAAGCCGCAACGATCCGCGTGTGCAGACGCTGGTTGAATTGGCCAACGAGAATCGTGTTCAGGTAGGTCAGGCCGAGCGTCGCGAAATGGACGCTTGGGTTGAAGGCGTGCACCAGGGTGTGGTCGCGGAAGTCAGCCCGAGCCAGGTCTGGGGCGAAGCCATGCTCGACGAGCTGCTCGATCGCACTGAAGGTGCGCCGCTGTTGCTGGTGCTCGACGGCGTGACCGATCCGCACAACCTCGGCGCCTGCCTGCGTTCGGCCGATGCGGCCGGTGCGCTGGCGGTGATCGTGCCGAAAGACAAGTCGGCAACCTTGACGCCGGTCGTGCGTAAAGTCGCTTGCGGCGCGGCAGAAGTGATTCCGCTGGTGGCGGTAACCAACCTCGCGCGTACGCTGGAAAAGCTTCAGCAGCGCGGTCTGTGGATTGTCGGCACGGCAGGTGAGGCTGAAGTCAGCATTTACGACCAGGATCTGACTGGCCCGACCATTCTGATCATGGGCGCCGAAGGCAAAGGCATGCGTCGCTTGACTCGCGAACACTGCGACTATCTGGTGAAACTGCCAATGGCCGGTAGCGTCAGCAGTCTGAACGTTTCCGTAGCCACTGGCGTGTGCCTGTTCGAAGCGCAGCGTCAGCGCGGCGCCAAAGCCAAGGCTGCCGCGAAGAAATCCTGAGTCGTACACGATTCAAATGTGGGAGCGAGCCTGCTCGCGAAAGGGGTGTGTCAGACGACAATAATGTTGCCTGATATATCGCATTCGCGAGCAGGCTCGCTCCCACAGTGTTTTGTGGTGTGGCATAAATGGGTGATTGTTCAAATAATCACCAATTGCCTTGCACGTCCTCTATCCCTTCTCTACAATTGCGCCCCTTGCTGTGACGGCAGGCACGCATGTGCCCCGCGCCAGCAAGTCCATAAGTGTCATTCACTCCTTGTCTGACCGTTTTTGAGCGGCAGGCTACAACCCGTAAGGAGCATTCATGCGTCATTACGAAATCATCTTTTTGGTCCACCCGGATCAAAGCGAGCAAGTCGGCGGCATGGTTGAGCGTTACACCAAGCTGATCGAAGAAGACGGCGGCAAAATCCACCGTCTGGAAGATTGGGGCCGTCGTCAACTGGCCTACGCAATCAACAATGTTCACAAGGCTCACTACGTGATGCTGAACGTTGAGTGCACTGGCAAGGCCCTGGCCGAGCTGGAAGACAACTTCCGCTACAACGATGCAGTGATCCGTAACCTGGTCATCCGTCGCGACGAAGCTGTTACTGGCCAGTCCGAGATGCTCAAGGCTGAAGAAAACCGCAGTGAGCGCCGTGAGCGTCGCGATCGTCCTGAGCACGAAGGCGCTGAAAGCGCTGAAGGCGAAGAGAACGACAGCGATAACGCTGACGAGTAATCCACGGACCTTATTAAGGAGCCTATCAAATGGCACGTTTCTTCCGTCGTCGTAAATTCTGCCGTTTCACCGCTGAAGACGTGAAAGAGATCGATTACAAAGATCTCAACACTCTGAAAGCTTACGTATCCGAGACCGGCAAAATCGTTCCAAGCCGCATCACCGGTACCAAAGCTCGTTATCAGCGTCAGCTGGCCACCGCTATCAAGCGCGCCCGCTTCCTGGCCCTGCTGGCCTACACCGACAGCCACGGCCGCTGAGACCGGGCAGTCGACAAGTAGCAAAGGATTGAATGCATGCGTGCCTTAGCTGAGTTCATCATGCGAGGCCGTATGCAGGCCACTCTCGTGGTGGCCGGATGTGCAACATTGCCGTTGTTGTATTGGTTGGGCGCTGCCGCCGGGAGCCTTGTGCTGCTGCGGCGCGGACTGACGGACGCCCTGGGTGTTCTGTCTCTGGGGCTGCTGCCGGCATTGATCTGGTGGCTGTATGCCGATGACCCACGGGCACTTCTGGTGCTGCTGGGGTCTTCGGGACTTGCGTTGGTTTTGCGCGCAAGTGAGTCCTGGGTTCGCACGCTGCTGGTCAGCGTAGTGATTGGAGTGGTGTTTTCGGTGGTGCTCGGGGCTGCGTTTGCGGCCCAGATCGAGATGCTCGCGCAGGCCTTGATAAAGGTCATGCCAGCGCTTCTCGGTGAGACCTACAAGCAATTGTCGGTCGATGAGCAAGCGCGTTTCGCGTCCCTGATTGCACCGGTCCTGACCGGACTGATTGCGGCTTTGTTGCAAATCGTCAGCGTGCTGAGCCTGATTGTCGGGCGGCATTGGCAGGCGTTGTTGTACAACCCGGGTGGTTTTGGTCGCGAGTTTCGCGCCATCCGGATCCCGCTGGGGCCGGCGATGTTACTGCTGGCGTTGATGCTTCTGGGCCCGAATCTCGGTGCACAGATGGCCATGTTGACGCCGTTGTGCAGTGTACCGCTGGTGTTCGCCGGACTTGCCCTGATTCACGGGCTGGTCGGGCAGAAGCGACTGGCCGGTTTCTGGCTGGTGGGGTTGTACGTCACGCTGCTGCTGTTCATGCAGCTGATCTATCCGTTGCTCGTGGTCCTGGCCATTGTCGACAGCCTGATTGATTTTCGCGGTCGTCACGTGTCGAAAGACACCGATAACGCGAACGGTGAAGGTTAAAAGTTAAGAGGATTTCCACATGCAACTGATCCTTCTGGAAAAAATCGCCAACCTGGGCAACCTGGGCGACAAAGTAAACGTTAAGGCCGGTTACGGCCGTAACTACCTGCTGCCTTTCGGCAAAGCTACCGCTGCGACCGCTGCCAACCTGGCTGCGTTCGAAGAGCGTCGTGCTGAGCTGGAAAAAGCTGCCGCAGACCGTAAAGCATCGGCTGAAAGCCGTGCTGCCCAACTGGCCGAGCTGGAAGTGACCATCACTGCCACCGCTGGCGACGAAGGCAAGCTGTTCGGTTCGATCGGTACTCACGACATCGCTGACGCACTGACCGCCTCCGGCGTTGAAGTTGCGAAAAGCGAAGTTCGTCTGCCGAACGGCACCATCCGCAACGTGGGTGAATTCGACGTGGCTGTGCACCTGCACGCCGAAGTTGAAGCCACCGTACGCGTTGTCGTGGTAGCAGCTTAAGTAACACCTGATCGGCTGGCGGCTTGTCCGTCAGACGGTTAACATCGGGCACGATCCTGTTTACAGGTCGTGCCCTTTGTCTTTCTGAATTCCCTGTTTTTCCAAACAACACAAGTGGCCATGAACGATATCTCCGCTCCCGAGCAATACGATCTGCAAACCGCTGCCCTGAAGGTGCCGCCGCATTCCATCGAAGCCGAACAGGCTGTACTCGGTGGTCTGATGCTGGACAACAACGCCTGGGAACGCGTGCTCGATCAAGTCTCCGACGGCGATTTCTATCGACATGACCACCGTCTGATTTTCCGCGCGATCGCCAAACTGGCCGATCAGAACTCCCCGATCGACGTCGTGACCCTTGCCGAGCAATTGGACAAGGAAGGTCAGACCTCGCAAGTCGGTGGCCTCGGTTACCTCGGCGAGCTGGCGAAAAACACGCCATCCGTCGCCAACATCAAGGCCTATGCGCAGATCGTCCGCCAGCGCGCGACGTTGCGCCAACTGATCGGCATCAGCACCGAGATCGCCGACAGCGCCTTCAACCCGGAAGGCCGCACCGCCGAGGAAATTCTCGACGAAGCCGAGCGGCAGATCTTCGCGATTGCCGAGGCCCGCCCGAAAACCGGTGGCCCGGTGGGCGTGAATGACTTGCTGACCAAGGCCATCGACCGCATCGACACCTTGTTCAACACCGACAACGCCATCACCGGCCTGTCTACCGGTTACACCGACCTCGACGAGAAAACCAGCGGCCTGCAACCGGCCGACCTGATCATCGTCGCCGGTCGTCCGTCGATGGGTAAAACCACCTTCGCGATGAACCTGGTGGAAAACGCCGTACTGCGCAGCGACAAGGCCGTTCTGGTGTATTCCCTCGAGATGCCAGGTGAATCGCTGGTCATGCGTATGCTTTCCTCGCTCGGCCGCATCGACCAGACCAAGGTGCGTTCCGGCCAACTGGAAGACGATGACTGGCCGCGCCTGACCTCGGCGGTCAACCTGCTCAATGACCGCAAGCTGTTCATCGACGACACCGCCGGTATCAGCCCTTCGGAAATGCGTGCGCGTACCCGGCGTCTGGCGCGTGAACACGGTGAGATCGGCCTGATCATGATCGACTACCTGCAACTGATGCAGATTCCGGGTTCCGGCGGCGACAACCGAACCAACGAGATTTCTGAAATCTCGCGTTCCTTGAAAGCTCTGGCCAAGGAATTCAACTGCCCGGTGGTGGCGCTGTCTCAGCTCAACCGTTCCCTCGAGCAACGGCCGAACAAACGTCCAATCAACTCCGACCTCCGGGAATCCGGAGCGATCGAGCAGGACGCCGACGTGATCATGTTCGTGTACCGCGACGAGGTGTATCACCCGGAAACCGAACACAAGGGCATCGCCGAAATCATCATCGGCAAGCAGCGTAACGGCCCGATCGGTTTTATCCGTCTGGCGTTTATCGGCAAGTACACCCGCTTCGAAAACCTTGCGCCGGGCAGTTACAACTTCGACGACGACGAGTGACAGCAGGCCGAAATCATTCGGCCTGCTGTCACGCTGTATCGATTACACCGTTGCGCCGCTCGGTCGCGGAGTTTCATCTGCAGGCGTGACGTTGGCAGAAGACGCCTCGATGGTTGTTCGAGGCTGCAGTTCCTGACGCGTCAGCGTCTGAATCAAAGTCGCTTCGACAATCGCCAGTTGCGCGGTCACATCATCGGTTTGTGAGTTGTATTGAGCCTCGCTCAGCAGGCGTTGCGCCGACTGACCGTCCAGAACCGCTTGACGGTCTTGAAACGGCTGACGACCCGCATCGAATTGCGCCTGGTACTTGTGAATGATGAAGTCTTGCCAGAAATCCATCGATACCAGCGCCTGAAACTCTTCGGGTGAACCATTCAATGCGATGACTTTTCGATAGGCCACATCCAGCATGGCTGGAGTCACGCCGGCCATACCGATAAACGAGAGTGTCTGCGGCTGAAACGGCAGTTGCAGCCGATCCTTGAGGCCAAAGCGGTAGGCCATGGTCATTTCATGGGGATCGCGTATGCGCAGGCCAAGGCTGTTTCGCAGCTCCCGAGATGTCGCCGGATCGTCGATGATTGCCCTGCTCAAGGCGATCTCTGCCGCCGCAAAATCGTCAACGTGCTTCAGACGAAACAAGCCTTTGGACAATTCCACCAATGGCGCGCCATTCATATCCTGACCGGCCTGCACGCGAGCCTTGTGAGTCATGGCCAGTACTTGCAGGTCGGTGAAAGTCGCTGCGGCGAGATCAGTGCAGCCGGCTTCGCACGCACGATCGAACAGCTCCCTGCGCAAGGTGCGCGTCTGTGCAGTGTCCCCGGTGATGACATCGATTACGTCCCAGGCCTGGCGCCGGAAATCGGCATGGTGAACGCGGCTCGCCAGAATGTTGAAGAAACCGTCCGAACCTTCCTGCTCGCGCAACGCGCGCCATTGAGCTTTTCTGGCGGTTACCTGATCGACGGTTAATCCCGCCGTCCATCGCGGATCCGGCTCCATGGCGTCTCTTGCAATGGGGAGTCGTGCAACGGTGGCAGACGTCGAGATCAGGTTGGGTGTTCGGTTCAGTGGCGTGCCGACTAACCTCAGTCGCTCGCCATAGGTTCGCAACTGCAGGCGGCTGGCGTCCGACAACGGATTGTTGCTCACCAGCGTGCCACTGTTGACCTGAACCGAATGCGCCAGGCGCTCCAGGGTCAGTGGAATGACAAAGTCAGGAATCGTGGTGATCTGATTGTGACTCAGATCGATTCCGGTCAGTAATGGCTGATCAAACAGACCGGTCGGCCATTGGCTGATACCCGTTCTCGCCAGATTGACTTCGCGCATATCGGTGATCTGGCTGAAATCCGGTATCACGCCGAGTTGCGGGTTGTTGTCTATCCAGAGTGCCCTGAGCGTTGTACGCCCGGCCAGTATCCGCGCTGTTTCTGCATTGAGCTCCAGTTGATTGTGTTGCAAAAACAGGCGCGTCATCCCATGCATTTCGCCCACGGCCGGGGGCAAGTCCCTGAGCCGGTTGTTCGACATGTCCAGCCAGCGCACATGGCGAAAACGGGTGAGAAAACCTTCCGGAGATGCGGTCAGGTTCATGCCGCTCAACCGCAGTGAGCCAACATGGCTGAAGTCGATGCTCAGATCCGGCAGGGTCGGCAGCGTCAGGCCGCTCAGGTCCAGTTCCAGACCGATGGGGGAGCCATCGAAGGCGTGCTTTTGCTCCGTTTCACGCCGCCAGCAACTGATGATTCGCTCGCGTGCTGTGGTGCGGTCATTACGGGTCGTGGCATTGATCTGCAGTTGATTGGCACGAACGTAACGCAGCCGGTTGCCACCCCCGGAAAAGACCCAATCGTCGAGCTGGGTTTTCAGCAGTTCGAACTCTTGTTCCAGCGCGAGCAAGCGCGGTGCAATGGTGCCTTTGTCATGGTTCCAGATGAACTCCCGGCACTCTTTGATGCTCTTGGTCGGGTACAGCTTTTGATAACGCTGCGCCCTGGAGTTATCGCTATCGAAAGCGCCGGGATTGGCCGGCTCCATCAGCTCAGGGTGAGACTCTTTCAGGCGTCGCCAGTAGAGGTCGAATTTTCTCCAGTAAGCGGAGGGAAAGTCGTTCCCCTCAAGTCGCGTGACGTTGTTGATCCGCGCGACGACTGAAAGTGTCTCGGGTGCCGGGTTGAGGTTCGCCTGGGGGACTTCCTTCAAGCGATTGTCGCGCAGGTCCAGGCTGGTCAGGCCGGCTTTGTCCTGCAGCCCGACAGGCCACTGACTGATCCCCGTGTTTTTCAGGTTCAAGACTTGTAACCCGGACATGGCGCTGAAGTCGGGCACTGTGCGCAGTTGGTTGTTGGACAGATCGATCTGTTTCAAATGGCGTAATCCGCTCAGCGCCATAGCGCTTTGCTCATCCAGTTTTATCAGGTTCGAACTCAGGTTCAGATGGGTGAGTTTGTCCATCTCGGCGATTTTGTTCGGCAACTTCTCAATGCCGGAATGGACAATGGTCAGGCTTTCCAGGTTTGGGCAGTTGGACAGAAGCGTATTGGCGGTGTCGGACCAGCCAACCGAATCGAGAGTGAGCGATTTGACGTGACTGAAATCCACGGTCAGCAAGGGCAGTGGTCCGTACAACGGTGGCAGTTTCAGTATGCCCTCCGACTCGCCGAGCCAGCAGCCTCTGATGATTCTTGCCAGACGGGTTGCGTTGATTCTGTCCGGTCCCGTGACGTCGGCTGGGCCGGATTGACTGTCAGCTATGTAGGCTTGCAGTTGCGTTTCGAGTAGATCAAAACCGGCAATGCGTCGGGCTATCTGATTCTCGACATCATCACCCAGGCCAATCAGATACTCCCTGGCAGCTTGCAGATCTTTGTCCGGGTACATGCGCCGCACCATCGCAACTTCAGGAATGTCTCCATCCAGTCTGAATGCGTCGGCCCGAGAGCCGGTGCGCATTGCCGGATAATCGGCCACCACACGCCGCCAATACACTTCGAGCGATCGCCAATAACCGTTAGGGAAGGGGTTGCCTTCAATCAGCGTGACCGCGTTGATACGGGCGATGGCCAAAAGCTGATCGCTTGACGGGTTGAGGATCGTCTGCGGAATTTCGCGCAGTTGGTTGTTACGCAAGTCGACCAGCTCCAGCGCCAACTGCTCGTGTAAGCCGCTGGGCCACTGATCCAGTCGGGTGTTGTTCAGGTTCAATGAGCGCAGTTGCGACATGCCGCTGAAGTCCGGCGTTCTTCCAAGCGGATTACCCGCCAGATCGAGGTGTTCGAGCTGGTTGAGCGTGCCCGTTTTTAACGCCGTTTGCTCATCCAGCTCAATGCGATTCGAGTTCAGATCCAGAGTCTTGAGAGCGGACATCTGTGCGATACCCGGCGGCAGCTTGTCCAGGGTGGAGTGGGTCACCGCCAGTTTTTCCAGGTTGGGAAAGCTGCCAAGGAAGGTGTCGGCGGTGTCCGACCAGGCGACCGCGGTCAGCTCCAGCGTGCGTACATGACTGAAATCAGCCGTCAGGGGCGCAAGGATCGCATCCCCCAGATCCAGTTTCAGCGTCGTCCCGGTCTGCCGTTTCCAGCAGCGTTTTATTTCTTCGACGGCACGCTCCACTGAGGGATGTGCAGGTTCGGTGGGCGACTCTGAGGAAGTCTTCTTGATCCAGGCAGCAAGGTCAGCCTTGAGCGACTTGTACTTGGCTTCTCGTTGGTCCAGATAGTTGCGGACGTCATCCCCCTGTGAGCGCAGAAGCTGAGTGATGTCCTCTTTCTTGAGGTCCGGAAACAGTCTTCCCGCGCGGGATTCAGGTGTGCGCAATTGATTGACTGCGGTGGCAAGCCGTTGCAGCAGGCTCGGGTGAGCGGGGCTGCCTGACTCGCTACGGAACATCCCGCCGGCGCCACCGACCGCAGTTCCCAGCCAGCCTTCGAGGGTATCGAAGATAATCGGTTCCGATCTTCCCGGACGCGTTGCGATGTAGGTATTGGAGCTATCGCCGGCAACCGGATCCTGCGCGCGGACAATGCGCATCACCGGAGTCGATGGGGTCGAAGCATCGATGTCGTGCAGCACCTGATAGCTGTGGTTGTCGATTACCGCATAGAGCTTGCCGTTGAAGCGGTGGAGTCCATCGTTGCCGCTTTGCACACCGCTGAAATCCAGCGGCGTGCGGAACGCTTCCAGGCGGGAGGCTGACAACGGCACGCCGATCGGCTCGAACTGCTCCAGTTCATGCCAGACCCCTGAGCTGGAGTCGCGCAGCAGCACCGGCCCCGTGGGCCTGGACTCGCTGGGCAGTCTGGCTCGATACAGTCCCGTTTCCGCATCCTTGGCGACCAGCACGATGCCTCCGGGCACGTCGGCGTATTGGCGGCCCTTGTGCGTTCTCAAACCGTCAGCGTTGCGATCCGACAAGCCGGTTGCCGCAGGCACCCAGTATTGCTCCAGCGATTGATTCAGCGACCGCGAACTTTCAATCGACACCGTGGGTTGATGAACCGTGATGGTCGGTGCCGGCCCGATCGGCTCGAGGTCAGCTTGTGTCCCCGATCTGCCGGGTCGTGGCGAATGGCCTCCCGGCGTCGGGATCTCGACATCTGTGCGCAGTGGCAGGTCGAGGCGCGGAGCGTCGATGTCTGGCAAAGGGGTTTGTCGAACGGAGGTATTTGCGGAACTACTGCCTTTGGGAGGCGATTTAACGGGCATGTCTTTCTATCCTTGTAGAGTTTGCACATCGGCTCGCATAGACAGGAACTGATGGCAGGGGCGGCGTCATTGCCTGGTTGATCGTGTAAGCCCAATACCCTTCACTCGGGTTTGGGGGGCACGGCAGCGGGGCTGGCCAGTGCAAATATTTTTGTCGCGGTCTTGCCGTCGAAGGTCTGACGCCAGATGGCCACATGCGGTAGGCCGGCCTGTTCATCGCGGCGCTGAGACTCGATGCCGCGTCTGCTCTGTGCGAGCGTTTTGAGATGCCCACCCCTTGTCTTGAAACTCAGGGGCACGGTGTCGTGCTGGTCATAGTGAAAATGGGCTTCCCACAAGGGGGTGTCGTCGGCACGGTCACGGAGCGAGTAAACGTCGAGAAACGACTTGCTTTCGCCTTTGCCCAACTGCTTGCGGTCAACGGTCTTGATCACATTGAGCTCGTCGGCATCGATCAAATAGTTCACGCGCATGATGTCGAGCTCGTGCTTGTTTTTGTACATGCGCACCAAAACGCTTTGGCCTTGAGTGGTCAGTAAATCAGCCGCGGTTCGCAGGCGTGCAGTCAGGTCGAGGATTTCGCCATCATCGGGGGCGCCGTCGAGGTTTTGCAGGCGTCTTGCCTGCTCGGCCAGGCCTTCCGACGCTTTATCCAGGTCGTCCAGTATCTCGCTCGGATTGGTGTGTTTTGCCTCATCCATCCTGGCCTTGGCAACGTGTTGTTCGACTTCTGCCAGCAACTGTCTGGCCTCGGCGATAAGTTGTGGCCGGGGTGTGCGAGTAATGGGCGAGCGCACACGCAACCATTCGCCTTGTCTTTTTTCGTAGCGCGCAGAGGGCGAATCGGGGCGCAGTGGATCGGGTACCTTGACGATGACGTTGCCGTCCTGAGTCGTTTCCATGTCCCCGACCAGTACCCGGTAAGTGCCATGCTGACGGACACGGAAAACTTTCCTCGGCGGTACCGGGCGAGCATTTTCGGAAGGGTCGGGCTGCGGTGGAACAAAATCGAAATCGATGTCGTGGTTGACGCTTGGCAGCGCGGTGTTGCGATCAAACGAGTCAAGAATTTCGCTTAGCCTGTTTTCGATGCGCTTCTCGAATGGACCGATCAGGTTGAGAATTTCCCTGATGTAGTCGGTCCTGGAAGCATCGGTGGCCGCCAGTTGCATTTCAAAGCGGGACTTGTCTGTCCTTATCTGATCAAGGGTTAACAACAACGCCATCGGGTGATCGCGCTGCGGAACGTTTTTCAAATCGCCGGTGATCAAATCAATGGACGCAAGCGAGGGCATGGTTGTATTGGGCGCATGGTCGGGCGTACCCGCAAACAAGTGAACGAAGAGCGTCAACTTGTTGAAGTTGATGCGCTCGGCCGATGGCACTTGCTGCCTGATTTCTTCGAGTGTCGGGACCGCTCCGGGATCGGCTTTTCTGATTTCAGCCATGACCACTTCCCGCTCCTCGATAAACCGGAGTTTCTTGTTCAAGTGGGGGATGATCTTCTTGCAACTGTCGGCGTCGAGTCTTGAAATCGTAGGTTTGACCCTCAAGTCCATGGCCGCCATGAGCCGGTTCAGAAATTCCGCACGTTCTATCCGGAAGGTGTGCAGTTCCTGCTTGAACAGCCCGCTTGCTTTCGCGTGGATCAGCCAGTTCTTGTTGAGAAGAAGCGACTCCACGAAGTCCGCTTGCTTGTGAATGTGCTTGAGCAGATTCACTTCGACGTTGAGCAGCTTTGCGTTTCTCTGCGCACTGCCCTCAGGCAATTCTCTGGCCCCAGCCCACAGGTAGTTATGACGGTCAGACGAACTTTTCAACTCCGCATGGGCCTTCTGAAACGGCTCATACATCTGCAACAGGACCTCTTTGCTTAACCGGGCAATCTCCGCGTCCTGGATGTCACCCTTCAGGGGGGGCAAATGATAGACCCAACGGTTTGTCTCATCGCGGCGGACAGTTCGCGTTTCGCCGATGCGGCTGGCCCGGTAGATGTTCGCGCTGTCGATTGCCACGGGGTCTTTCGGGTTGACGATACGCCACACTTTTTGTGTCGAGGTGGAGGCGCTCACGTCGTGCATGACCTGATAAACATGATTGTCGATGGTCAGGTACAACCGGCCTTCGTGGCGAAATACGCCTTCGCCGTCGGCCCTGGTGCCTGTGAAGTCCGGATTTGTGCGAAGCGTCTGCAGGTGAGTATCGAACCCGGCAACGGCGTCACCGTCATTGAGCGAATGCCAGAGACCGCTGTCGGCGTCGCGCAGCAATAGCGGCCCTGACGCAATCCGTTCGACGGCGAGTCGGGCGCGGTAGAGACCCGTCTGCGGGTCTACGCCGACCATAGCGATGCCGTCGTAGGCCACGTCGACATATGCGCGTCCCTTGAGCATCCTCAAGCCTTCAGGATTGGCCGGCGGCATACGGTCAGGTACCGCGAGCCAGTAATGCTCCAGCGGTTGAGGCCCTGGTGTACCGGTTTTGTCTGGTGTCGAGTGCGCGATGACGACGGTTGACGGTCTGATCGCGTCGAGGTTGGCAATGCTGTGGGGGGGGACCGGTCGCGTCTGGGAACCAAGAGCAAACGACGATTCCAGTGTCGTATGCGGTGCTTGCCCCGTGTGACCTTGCAGCGGTGCATCCGGGCGAGAATGACCGTGGGCCTTGGTGGTGACCCTGACGGTTTTTTTGGGAGCCATGTTTTTCATCCTTGAAAAAAGTCCCTCAGCCCCTGGTTCGGGGAGAGGCTGCTTTATGAGGCCAACTGGAATATTTGCTGCGCTGTCGACAGGTCGATGTCTTCACGCCAGATCCGCACGTGTGCTCGACCGGCCTGTTCATCCCGGCGCTGGGATGACGTGCCGAGCCTGCTTTGCTGCAGGGTCTTGAGGTGGCCACCCTTGGCAGTGAAGTTCAGCGCCGGGCTGTCTTTGTCTGCGTAGTGAAAATGGGCGTGCCACAACGGCGTATTGCTTTGCCTGTCGTTCAGGGTGTAAACATCGAGAAAGTCTTTTTTGTTGCCTTTCCCCAACTGCACTCGGACGTGGGTTCTGGTAGCGCTGAGATGCCCGTGGTTGATCAGGTACGCCACTCGATCAATGCTCAGATAGGCCGGGTCTTTGTACAGCCGCAGGCGAATCTCTTCGCTTTCATTGAGCAGGCGCTGGCTGTCGTATTCCAGACGCTGGAGCAACGTGGCCGTATCAACGGCACCGGGATTCGGGGCTTGTTCTATTTGCCGGGTGACTTCAGTGAGATCGTCGGCCCGGTCACTGAGGAATTCAACGATGCTGGTGGCGTTGCGTTTCGCGCGCTCATCGCGCCAGGCCGCGTTCAAGTGAGAATCGGTTTTTTCCAGAAGTTGTTCGGCCTGGGTAGTCAATGTCGCCAGATTTCTTTCTTGCCGGGCAATCTGGCGGCGCCATTCGCCTTCCCTGCGTTCGTAGGTCTGCAAGACTTCTGCCGGATCATGGGGGTTGATGACATCTATCAACTCTTCGCCGGCAGCCGTACGGCGTGGCCGACCGACACGAATCCTGTAGACGCCGTGGTGTTTGCTGCGAAACATCTTGCGCGGTGCGGCGCTCGGCTGGTTCCGGTTTTGCGCAGGGATAAAGTCGAAATCAATCGGTTGCTCGTGGGGCGGCAGCGCTGACGTCGTGTCCTGCTCTTGGTGGAAACGGTTCAGGTGCTCTTCCAGCGTGCCCTCGAAGGTGCGGATGGCCGCGACGATTTCTTCTCGTGAACGGCTATGGTGCGCGCCGCTCGGCAGTTGCAGTTCCTCGTAAGAAACTCTGATTGCCGACGTCTGATCCAGCAGATCGCTGAGCAATGCAATGCGCGCTTGCTCAGGGATGCTGCCGAACGCACGGAAGGCAAACGTGACTTCGCCAAAACAGAAGCCGAGGTATCGGGCGTGGGCGTTGTTGACGTCGACTGTAGCCTCCGTATCGACGAACATCCGGCTTTTGGCGTAAACCCAGAAGGCCACGGTATCGTGCAGATCCATCGGCTCGAACGCTGCATCATTCAACTCGCTTTGCGACAAGCGCCACTTGTTCAGCAGTTCATCGGCAATGGCCTGACGTTGTTTGAGAATCAGCACTTTGCTCGACAAGTGGGCTGCGACCTTGGGGTAGTCTGAAACCGGACCGCCGAAGATCGGTCCGTCGAGGAGTTGGCGCGAATCATTGGCGATCATCAGTTGGTTGAGCGTCAATAATCGGCCTTTTTGCAGCATGATGACTTTGTCGCGGTAGGCCGTGCCGCCTCTGGCCGCGACGATCCGCTCCCTTTGTTCAGTGTGCACGCCGAGGGTTTTTTCGAGTATCGACAGTTCCCGTTGATGGTGTTCTTCGAGTTGCTCCAGTACGTTGCGCTCGCCATCGGTACCTTTCAGGGCCTGCCAACGGTTTTGTAACTGCTCGCCCTTGGCCATCGCCTGGTCGAACTCCAGATCCAGTGCCTGCAGTTCGAATATCAGGTCGGCCACGCGCGCGGCTTCCGTTGGCCTTGCACTGCGACGCATGCCCCCCGCACTGCCCACCAGTGTTCCCAGCCAACCATCGCGAACATCAAAGGCAATCGGCTCCGATCTTCCCGGACGGGTAGCGACGTAAACATTTCCGGGATCGGCAGCCACGGGATCGGCAGGGCGGACGATCCGCATTACGGTCAATGCCGGCGAAGACGCATCGAGATCGTGCAGGACTTGATAGGCGCGGTTTTCGATGACGACATAGAGCTTGTTGGCGTATCGATGCACGTGGTCCTGGCCGGCTCGCGCAGTGCTGAAATCCAGCTCGGTGGCGAACGCTTGCAGGCGCGTCGCGGACAAGGCGAAGGTGACAGGCTTGGACACCTCCAGTGGATGCCAGAGCAAGTCCTGGGGATCACGCAGAAGCGTCGGCCCGGAAGGCATTCGCTCACTGGGGAGTCTGGCCCTGTACAAACCGGTTTGCGGATCTGCCACGACAGGCACGACGCCGCCGGGCACATCAACGTAGCGGCGGCCCTTGAATATCCGCAAGCCCTCTGCGTCGGGAGCGGGCAGTTGGGCTTGTTCATCGATCCGGTAGTGCTCCAGCGGCAGGCTCCGCGCAGATGCCTGGCTGACTGCCTGTGGCGCATGGCTGATCATGACCGAGGGTGCCGGGGTAATTGTGTCCAGGTCCGCTCCCGCCAGGGTTCTTTGGTGCGAGTGCACGGCGCGGGTGGGCGTTGCGTTGGGTGGCACAAACCGGTGCGGCAAAGGCACGCCTGGCGGTTCGCTGGGACGTGGATGAACATCGACGGTGATGATGCCCCTGATGGGCGATTTCGGTGACATTTCTTCATCCTTGAAGGGTTGTCACATCAGCCAGCTTCAGCACTGGCCGATGAATATGTGATTTGAATGGTGAATTTTCGTGTCCGGTTGTCGGGTAAGTCACGTACCGCGAAGGCTGTGAGAGAAACCGACCATTGCCGTCGGAATTGGTCAAAATTTGTGCTATATTCCGCGCCCGCGATTTTTCACTTCAACACCGGTCGTCGACATGCAAGCAGCCAAGCCGTTATTTGACTATCCAAAATATTGGGCCGAATGTTTCGGGCCAGCGCCATTCCTGCCGATGAGCAGGGAGGAGATGGATCAGCTTGGCTGGGATTCCTGCGACATCATCATTGTTACCGGTGATGCCTACGTCGATCACCCGTCGTTCGGCATGGCGATCATTGGCCGGCTGCTGGAGTCTCAGGGCTTCCGCGTCGGGATCATTGCGCAGCCGAACTGGCAGTCCAAAGACGACTTCATGAAGCTCGGCGAGCCGAACCTGTTCTTCGGGGTTGCGGCGGGCAACATGGACTCGATGATCAACCGCTACACCGCGGACAAGAAAATCCGTTCCGATGACGCTTACACGCCAGGCGGTATGGCCGGCAAGCGTCCGGACCGCGCGAGCCTGGTTTACAGCCAGCGCTGCAAGGAAGCCTACAAGCACGTGCCGATCGTCCTTGGCGGCATCGAAGCCTCGCTGCGCCGCATCGCCCACTACGATTACTGGCAGGATCGCGTGCGTAACTCGATCCTGATCGACGCCAGCGCCGACATTCTGCTGTACGGCAACGCCGAGCGTGCGATTGTCGAAGTTGCTCAGCGTCTGTCCTACGGGCACAAGATCGAAGACATCACCGACGTGCGCGGCACCGCGTTCATTCGTCGTGATACGCCGAAAGACTGGTACGAAGTCGACTCGACGCGTATCGACCGTCCGGGCAAGGTCGACAAGATCATCAACCCGTACGTGAACACTCAGGACACCCAGGCCTGCGCCATCGAGCAGGAAAAGGGTCCGGTCGAAGATCCGCAGGAAGCCAAGGTCGTACAGATTCTGGCCAGCCCGCGCATGACCCGTGACAAGACCGTGATTCGCCTGCCGTCGGTTGAAAAGGTCCGTGGCGATGCGGTTCTGTATGCCCACGCCAACCGCGTGCTGCACCTCGAGACCAACCCGGGCAACGCCCGTGCGCTGGTGCAGAAGCATGGCGAAGTCGACGTCTGGTTCAACCCGCCGCCGATTCCGATGACCACCGAAGAAATGGACTACGTGTTCGGCATGCCTTACGCGCGTGTTCCGCACCCGGCGTACGGCAAGGAGAAGATCCCGGCCTATGACATGATCCGTTTCTCGGTGAACATCATGCGTGGCTGCTTCGGCGGCTGCACCTTCTGCTCGATCACCGAGCACGAAGGCCGGATCATCCAGAACCGTTCCGAAGAGTCGATCATTCGCGAAATCGAAGAGATCCGCGACAAGGTTCCTGGCTTCACCGGTGTCATTTCCGACCTCGGCGGCCCGACCGCGAACATGTACCGCATCGCCTGCAAAACCCCGGAAATCGAATCCGCGTGCCGCAAGCCGTCCTGCGTGTTCCCGGGCATCTGCCCGAACCTGAATACCGACCATTCGTCGCTGATTCAGCTGTACCGCAGCGCCCGTGCGTTGCCGGGTGTGAAGAAGATTCTGATCGCTTCCGGCCTGCGCTACGACCTCGCGGTCGAGTCGCCGGAGTACGTCAAAGAGCTGGTGACCCACCACGTCGGTGGTTACTTGAAGATCGCCCCGGAACACACCGAGGAAGGTCCGCTCAACCAGATGATGAAACCGGGCATTGGCAGCTATGACAAGTTCAAGCGCATGTTCGAGAAGTACACCAAGGAAGCGGGCAAAGAGCAGTACCTGATTCCGTACTTCATCGCCGCCCACCCGGGCACCACCGACGAAGACATGATGAACCTCGCGCTGTGGCTCAAGGGCAACGGCTTCCGCGCCGACCAGGTGCAGGCGTTCTACCCGTCGCCGATGGCCACCGCCACCGCGATGTACCACTCGGGCAAGAACCCGCTGCGCAAGGTCACTTACAAGAGCGACGGCGTGACCATCGTCAAGAGCGAGGAGCAGCGTCGTCTGCACAAGGCGTTCTTGCGTTATCACGACCCGAAAGGTTGGCCGATGCTGCGTGAAGCGCTGATCCGCATGGGCCGCGGCGACTTGATCGGTTCGGGCAAGGATCAGTTGATCCCGACCCATCAACCGGCGACCGACAGCTATCAGAGCGCCCGTCGCAAGAACTCGACGCCAGCCGGCAGCCATAAAGTGGCGAAGGAAGGCAAAGAGAAGACCACCAAGACTCTCACTCAGCACACCGGTCTGCCGCCGCGTGCCAGTGATGGTGGTAATCCTTGGGACAAGCGTGAACAGGCCAAGGCAGCGGCGTTTGCCCGCAACCAGCAGGCGGCCAAGGAGCGCAAGGACGCCGCGAAAGGCAAAGGGCCGAAGCCGACACGCAAGCCGGTCGTGCCGCGCTAAACATCGCTTGAGCTGAACAGAACGCCAACCTTCGGGTTGGCGTTTTGCTGATCGTTCCCACGCTCCTGCGTGGGAATGCCTCCAGGGACGCTCCGCGTTCCAGCCTTCCCCCGGAGTCATGTCGAGCATGGGTGTGACGCAGAGCGTCACGGGCTGCGTTCCCACGCAGAGCGTGGGAACGATCAAAATTTATGCAGGCCGCAAGATCCATCCCCCTCACCCCAGCCCTCTCCCCCATGGGGGGCGAGGGGAAAGGGAGCAGATCTCCATGCTTTTCAAACCTGAGTTCGACTCAATACTTTTAAGTCGGCGTATCTCTAACATCCACCTCGATCAGTCCCCTCTCCCCCCCGGGTGAGGGCTAGGGTGAGGGGGGGCTTCGCAACATTTACGTGCAATCAGCCCAAACCATTTCCCCGCATCGCCCGATTTTGGTGCTGTACTGCCCTAAGCATTCCGGGAAAGCGCCCAAGCCTCTGCATGGCATAAGTCTTGCGCGCTTTCGAATACGCTTAGGCTCGCAGGAGGCACGCCGTGTCGATTCATGTCGCATTGCATCACGTCACGCATTACCGCTACGACCGCGCTGTCGAACTCGGCCCGCAGATCGTTCGCCTGCGCCCGGCTGCCCACAGCCGCACGCGGATTCTGTCGTATGCGCTGAAAGTCTCGCCCGAGCAGCATTTCATCAACTGGCAGCAAGACCCGCAGGGCAACTACCTCGCCCGATTGGTGTTCCCCGAGAAAACCAAAGAATTGCGCATCGAAGTCGATCTGCTCGCCGAGATGGCGGTGTTCAATCCGTTCGACTTCTTCCTCGAACCCTATGCCGAGAAAATCCCTTTCTCCTACGCCGCCGATGAGCGCAAGGAGCTGGCGCCGTACCTCGAAACCCTGCCACTGACGCCGAAATTCAAAGCCTATCTGGACGGAATTGACCGCACGCCGCTGCCGGCGGTGGACTTCCTCGTGGCGCTCAACCAGCGCTTGAGCGAAGACATCGGTTACCTGATCCGCATGGAGCCGGGCGTGCAGACGCCGGAACACACCCTTGAGCATGCCTCGGGTTCCTGCCGCGACTCGGCGTGGCTACTGGTGCAGTTGCTGCGTAACCTCGGCTTGGCTGCACGATTTGTCTCCGGCTACCTGATTCAACTCACGGCAGACGTGAAGAGCCTCGACGGCCCGTCCGGCACTGAAGTCGATTTCACCGACCTGCACGCCTGGTGCGAGGTGTATCTGCCGGGCGCGGGCTGGATCGGCCTCGATGCGACTTCCGGGCTGTTTGCCGGTGAAGGGCATATCCCGTTGGCCTGTAGTCCCGATCCGTCCTCGGCGGCGCCGATCAGTGGCTTGGTCGAGCCCTGCGAATGTGAGTTCAGCCACGAAATGTCGGTGGAACGGATCTGGGAGGCGCCGCGCGTCACCAAGCCCTACACCGATGAGCAGTGGCTGGCGATTCAGGCGCTCGGCCGGCAGATCGATGCCGACCTGCTGGCGGATGACGTACGCCTGACCATGGGCGGCGAGCCGACCTTCGTCTCCATCGATGATCCGGACGGTGCCGAGTGGAACACCGCCGCGTTGGGCGCGGATAAACGTAGGCTTTCCGCCGAACTGTTCCAGCGCATGCGCAAGCATTACGCGCCGAAAGGTCTGGTGCATTTCGGTCAGGGCAAGTGGTATCCCGGCGAGCAATTGCCGCGCTGGTCGCTCAATTGCTACTGGCGCCGCGACGGCGTGCCGATCTGGCACAACGACGCTTTGATCGCCGACGAGCAACAGGATTACGGCGCCAATGGCGAATTGGCCGGGCGCTTCCTCGCCAGTGTCGCCGAGCGTCTGAAGTTGCCTACACGTTTTGTGTTCCCGGCCTACGAGGACAATTTCTATTACCTCTGGCGCGAGGGCACATTGCCGAGCAACGTCAGCGCCGAAGATTCGCGTCTTGAAGAGCCGCTTGAGCGCGCACGCCTGCGCAAAGTCTTCAGCCAGGGCCTGAATAAAGTCATTGGTCAGGTGCTGCCGCTGGCGCGCACGGCCAAGGGCGATCAGTGGCAGAGCGGGCGCTGGTATCTGCGTGATGAGCACTGCCGGCTGGTGCCTGGGGATTCGCCGCTGGGCTATCGCTTGCCGCTGGGTGCGCAGCCTTGGGTGAAAGCCGCCGAATATCCGTTTATTCATCCACAGGATCCGAATCAGGATTTTCCCGAGTTGCCGCAAACTGCGCAGCTCAACAGTCCAGGCGAAGCTGCGACGGCCGACGAGCGTGTGCCGAAAATCGACGAATCTGCCGACTGGCTGACCCGCACCGCATTCTGCGCCGAGGCGCGGGAGGGGCGTTTGTACCTGTTCATGCCGCCGTTGGAGCGGGTCGAGGATTATCTGGAGCTGGTGGCCGCCATCGAGGCCACCGCCGAAGAACTGCATTGTCCGGTGTTGCTGGAAGGCTACGAGCCACCGAGCGATCCGCGTCTGAGCAATTTCCGTATCACCCCGGATCCGGGCGTGATCGAAGTCAACGTGCAGCCGTCGGCAACATGGGACGAGTTGGTCGAGCGCACCGAATTTCTATATGAACAGGCGCGCCAGACGCGGCTGACCACCGAGAAATTCATGATCGATGGTCGCCACACGGGTACCGGTGGCGGTAACCACTTTGTTCTCGGCGGTGCGACGCCGGCCGACTCACCGTTTCTGCGTCGCCCCGATCTGCTGCGCAGCCTGATCAGTTACTGGCATAACCACCCGTCACTGTCGTATCTGTTCTCTGGATTGTTCATCGGTCCGACATCGCAGGCGCCGCGTGTCGACGAGGCGCGCAATGACGCTCTGTACGAACTGGAAATCGCTTTCGCGCAGATGCCCGAGTCGGGCGAGGAATGCGCACCGTGGCTGGTCGATCGACTGCTGCGCAATTTGCTGATCGACGTCACCGGCAATACGCACCGTGCCGAGTTCTGCATCGACAAACTGTACTCGCCGGACGGCGCCACCGGACGTCTTGGCTTGCTGGAATTGCGCGCGTTTGAAATGCCGCCCCATGCGCGGATGAGTCTGGCCCAGCAGTTATTGCTGCGGGCGCTGGTCGCACGTTTCTGGCGTGAGCCTTATGCACCGCCGAAACTGGCGCGCTGGGGCACCGAGCTGCACGACCGTTTCTTGCTGCCACACTTTATCGAACAGGACTTTGCCGACGTCATCGTCGAACTCAACAGCGCTGGCTATCCACTGCGCGCGGAATGGTTTGCCGCGCATCAGGAATTTCGTTTTCCCAAGGTCGGCGATTACGCCGTTAACGGCATCGAACTGGAACTGCGGCAGGCGCTGGAGCCGTGGCACGTGTTGGGCGAGGAGGGCGCGGCAGGTGGCACGGTGCGTTACGTCGACTCATCGCTGGAGCGCCTGCAGGTCAAGCTCAAAGGCTTGCCGCCGCAGCGTTATCTGCTGACCTGTAATGGAATCGCCGTGCCATTGCATCCGACCGGACGCGTGGGAGAGTTCGTTGCTGGGGTGCGTTATCGCGCGTGGCAACCGGCTAATTGCTTGCAGCCGACCATCCCGGTGCACGCGCCGCTGGTGTTCGACCTGCTCGACACCTGGATGGGCCGCTCGCTGGGCGGTTGTCAGTACCATGTCGCCCATCCGGGCGGGCGCAATTACGAGACGTTGCCGGTCAACGCCAACGAAGCGGAGAGCCGGCGGATGGCGCGATTCTTCCGCATCGGACACACGCCGGGGAAACTTCCTATACCGAATGTAGAAATCAGTGACGAGCTACCGATGACAATCGATTTACGACGTTTCTAAGGCCTACGCGACACGCGGATTTTTCGTATATCCGCGCGTCATCTGCCTGCGTTAGTCTGACCGTTCCTTGCTGTCTGCCGAGCTTTCCATGCCTGACCTGCTAGACCGCTACCCGCTTACGGCGGGCACTTATCACGAACTGCTCGACGGCAGTGGCGCGGTGCGCCCGCACTGGCGGCGGCTGTTCGATCAGTTACAGCGCAGCACCCCGGCGCAACTGGTGCAGCGTCAGGCATTGCTGGCACGGCAGATTCAGGAAAACGGTGTCACGTATAACGTCTATGCCGATCCCAAAGGCGCGGATCGGCCTTGGGAACTGGATCTGCTGCCGCATGTGATAGCCGCCGATGAATGGCAGCAATTGTCGGCAGGCATCGCTCAGCGTGCGCGCCTGCTTAATGCTGTGTTGGCGGACTTGTACGGCCCGCAACGGCTGATCAGCGAAGGTTTGTTGCCGGCAGAACTGGTGTTTGGTCACAATAACTTTCTCTGGCCGTGTCAGCATATCGCGCCGCCGGAAGAGATATTTCTGCACCTGTACGCCGTGGATCTGGCACGTACGCCGGACGGGCGCTGGTGGGTGACTGCCGATCGCACACAAGCGCCATCGGGCGCCGGGTATGCCCTGGAAAACCGCACCATCGTGTCCCGTGCCTTTCCCGAGTTGTACCGCGATCTGAAGGTGCAGCATCTGGCGGGTTTCTTCCGCGCATTGCAGGAAACCCTCGCGCGTCAGGCGCCAAGTGACGATGAGGCGCCGCTGGTGGTGCTGCTCACACCGGGGCGCTTCAACGAAAGTTATTTCGAACATTTGTATCTGGCTCGTCAGCTTGGTTACCCGCTGGTCGAGGGCGGTGATCTGACGGTGCGCGACGCCACGGTCTATCTGAAAACCCTTAGTGGCCTGCGTCGGGTGCACGCGATCATGCGCCGCCTCGATGACGATTTCTGCGATCCGCTGGAGTTGCGCACGGACTCGGCACTTGGCGTACCCGGGTTGCTTGAGGCGGTGCGTCAGGGCCGCGTGCTGGTGGCCAACGCGTTGGGCAGTGGCGTGCTGGAGTCGCCGGGATTGCTTGGGTTTCTGCCCAGGATCAATCAATACCTGTTTGGCGAAGAACTGATCCTGCCGTCGATTGCGACGTGGTGGTGCGGTGAGGCGCCGGTATTGGCGCAAGCCCTGGAAAAACTGCCCGAACTGCTGATCAAACCGGCGTTCCCCTCGCAAAGCTTCGCACCTGTGTTCGGCCGTGATCTGAGTGAAAAACAGCGTCAGGTGCTTGCCGAGCGCATGCAGGCACGCCCTTATGCTTATGTGGCGCAAGAATTGGCTCAGTTGTCCCACGCGCCGATCTGGCAGGCAGAAAACGGACAACTGCAACCACGGGCGATCGGCATGCGTATGTACGCCGTGGCCAGTGGTGAAGGTTATCGCGTGCTTCCCGGTGGTTTGACCCGGGTGGCCGCCGAGGCCGATGCCGAAGTGGTATCAATGCAGCGCGGCGGCGCCAGCAAGGACACTTGGGTGCTCGGTGATCGCCCGCCCAGTGGCGAGCAATGGAAGAGTCAGCGAAGCGTCGGCGTGCACGATCTGGTGCGACGCGACCCTTATCTCCCGTCGCGAGTCGTTGAGAACCTGTTCTGGTTCGGCCGTTACTGTGAGCGCTGTGACGACAGTGCGCGGCTGCTGCGCATCATGCTTGCGCGGTATGTCGATGGTGATGACCCGCAAGCGTTGCAGGCGGCGGTCGACCTCGGTGAGCGGCTGACGTTGCTGCCGGACGAAGGTGAACTTCCTGAGCGCCTGTTGGCAGCGCTGCTGGGTGAGGACTGGTCGTTCAGTCTGCGTTCCAACCTGCAGCGTTTGCAGTGGGCGGCCTCGCAGGTGCGTGGCAAGCTCTCGCGCGAGAACTGGCAGGCGTTGGTGGAGTTGCAGCGCGAAGCGATGGACCTGGACACCGACGAACCCGACTTCGGCGAGCTGCTGGATTTCCTGAATCGGCTGGTGATGTCGCTGGCGGCGTTGTCCGGGTTTGCCCTCGACGACATGACTCGCGACGAAGGCTGGCGGTTTCTGATGATTGGCCGGCGCATCGAGCGACTGCAGTTTCTCAGCAGTAGCCTCGCAGCGTTTCTGCGTGGTGCAGGTGCGTTCGATCAAGCGGGGCTGGAATGGCTGCTGGAACTGGGCAACAGCAGTATCACTTATCGATCCCGCTATCTGGCCGTGGCTCAATTGATTCCAGTGCTCGACCTGTTGCTGCTCGATGAACAAAACCCACATGCGGTGTTGTTCCAGTTGAAACTGGTGACCCGCACGTTAAAGCGCTTGAATGATGATTTCGGTGTTCCACGGGAAGCGGGATTGCCGCAGTTGGTCGAGCGTCTTGCGCGTTTTGATCTGGGTTGCCTGGAGAACCCATTGTTCGGGGAGTCCAGCGTCCGCGCCGCGCTGAATGGCCTTGCCGATCTGCTGCAAGAAATTGCCGATGCCAGCGGTCAGGTTTCGGATCGTCTGGCCCTGCGCCATTTCGCCCATGTCGATGACGTCAGCCAACGTACGGTGTCTGTCTGATGAATGCTCGATACCAGATTTTCCACGACACCTGTTACCACTACGACAGCCCGGTGTCCCTGGCGCAGCAACTGGCGCACTTGTGGCCGCGAAAATGCGAATGGCAGCGCTGCACCGATCAGCAATTGCTGATCAGTCCGGACCCGACAGCACGCCGTGATGAGCTGGATGTGTTTGGTAATCCGTTGACCCGATTGGCCTTTGAGCGGCCGCATGACGAATTGCAAGTCAATGCACAACTGACGGTGGAAGTGCTGGCGCGGCCGGCGCTGGACTTCAAGCAGTCACCCGCCTGGGAGCTGACCCGCGATGCGCTGAGTTACAGCAGTCAGCCGTTGTCCGCTGAGTTGCTCGAAGCCTGTCGCTACCGGTTCCAGTCACCGTACGTGCATCTGAAACGCAGTTTCGTCGAATTCTCGCAAAGTTGTTTTCCGCCGGGCACGCCGTTGCTGCTGGGCGTGCAGGACTTGATGCAGAAGATCTTCAGCGAATTCACTTTCGATGCCGAGGCGACTCAGGTGGCGACACCGCTGGTGGAGGTGCTGGAGCGACGACGCGGGGTTTGTCAGGACTTTGCGCATTTGATGCTGGCGTGCGTGCGCTCGCGAGGCTTGGCGGCGCGCTACATCAGTGGTTATTTGCTGACGCAGCCGCCGCCGGGGCAGCCACGCTTGATCGGCGCCGATGCGTCGCACGCCTGGGTGTCGGTGTTTTGTCCGGTGCTGGGCTGGGTGGATTTCGATCCGACCAACAATGTGCAGCCGGCGCTGGAGCACATCACGCTGGCGTGGGGGCGGGATTTTTCCGATGTATCGCCGTTGCGCGGGGTGATCCTTGGCGGCGGCAATCACGACCCGGAAGTGCGCGTCACCGTAATGCCCCTGGATTAACGCAGATCAAACTGTAGGAGTGAGCCTGCTCGCGACAGCGGTGTGTCAGCGGCAAATATTTCAACTGACACACCGCTATCGCGAGCAGGCTCACTCCTACAAGGAAATTGGGGTGTTTCTGAGAGGGCTGTGAGGGCCGGCAGTGAAACCGCCAGCCCCGTCACAAATCCGCAGGGCCTGATTCGATGATCAAACCCGGTGGGGTTCAGGCGTCGGGCGCCTGATCTTTCGGTGTTTCAGTTGCATCAACATCATCTTCTGTTGCCACTTCACCCTCAGGGTTCAGTGCTGCTTCTTCAGCTGTTTGTTTCTTGCGCTGAAGCTTTTCCTCTTTCTTCTGTTCCTTTGCCAGGTCTCGTTGACGTTTGGCGAAGGAGTAATTGGGTTTGGCCATGGGCGTTCCTCTTGGTCGAAGGTGAGGTTGAGCGGCGCGTATTCTGCCCTGTATCGGTGCCCGGTGGTTAGCCGGGTTTTTGCTCGACCCATTTGGGCGTGACGGTCGGCTTCCAGTTATCCAGGGAATCGAGCAGTGTTTGCGGCGATTCGCTCACTTGCAGCATGTCACGGTGTGGCGCGCGAACGAAGCCTTCGCCGACGATATGGTCAAGAAAAGCGGTGAGTTTGCTGTAGAAACCGTTTACTTCCAGCAGGCCCAAAGGTTTGCCGTGGTAGCCGAGCTGGCCCCAGGTCCATACTTCGAACAATTCTTCCAGCGTACCGAGGCCGCCGGGCAGGGCGATGAAGGCGTCGCTCAGTTCAGCCATGCGCGCCTTGCGCGCGTGCATGCCATCGACCACTTCCAGGCGCGTCAGGCTCTTGTGGCCGATCTCCTTGTCCATCAGGCTTTGCGGGATGATGCCGATCACTTCACCGCCAGCGGCCAGCGCGGCATCGGCGACAACGCCCATCAAGCCCACAGCACCACCGCCGTAGACCAGGGTCAGTTTACGTTCAGCCAAGGCCCGGCCAAGGGCAATGGCGGCTTCGGTGTAAGCCGGATCAGTGCCCGCATTGGCACCGCAAAATACACATACGGATTTCAGAGACATGCCTTCCTCCTGGGTCAATCCGTCACAGGGTAATGGCTGGCACGCCGTGATCCAAGGCCTAAACTTCGCGTTCCGGTGATTCAAAGGTACCGCTGGCGCCACAGGCGTAAGCGGCGAGCAAACTGCACAACAGACCGTTAAAGAACATGACAGGCACTCCGTCTCAGTAGATGCGCCGATCATAGGGCCGGCCGGAGAATCTGGCCGTTAGATTGTGTCGATGAGTGTCATAGCCTGAAAGTTGTATACAATTTTTGACTCAAGTCATAGGAACTTGCGAAGATTTCAGGCAGTCTTTCCACCATTCGTGTTTTTGTTAACCCTGCCTTGGAGATTCACCATGTTTTCCAAAGTTGTTGCGGTATCCCTGCTGGCGCTGGCCAGCAGCCAATTGATGGCTGCCGAGTGCAAAACCACCGTTGACTCCACCGATCAGATGTCCTTCAGCACCAAAGCCATCGAAATCGACAAGAGCTGCAAGACTTTCACTATCGAACTGACTCACTCCGGCAACCTGCCGAAGAACGTCATGGGCCATAACCTGGTGATCAGCAAAGAAGCTGACATGCAGCCAATCGCTACCGCTGGCCTGGCCGCCGGTATCGACAAGAACTATCTGCCCGAAGGTGACGCGCGCATCATCGCTCACACCAAGATCATCGGCGCCAAGGAAACCGATTCGGTGACCTTTGACGTATCGAAGTTGGATGCCGCTGAAAAATACGGCTTCTTCTGCTCGTTCCCTGGCCACATCTCGATGATGAAAGGCACTGTCACCCTCAAGTAAATCCGGGTTCAAGTATTGCAGGAAACGCCGCTGCGCGATGATCGCCAGCGGCGTTTTTGCGTCCGGCGCTAAACTACCGTTCGTCCGAATTAGGCGCCTACCTGTTATTTCTGACAGTAGACCACTGCTTCAAAGTCGGGCTTACATGAGTCTTCTTTCCAGACGATTGCAAAGAGGATTTCCACATGAATGCCAAGAGCAAAAACTCGACCTTAGCCGACCTGAAAATCGTTAACGTGTTTTCAGGTGGGCAGGACGTTCCCGACGGCGGCGCGATTTTTTCCGCAAGAGCCAACTTCACCGTCACCGGGCCTGGCGACGCCATTCTGCAGCTCCTTATCGATGATGTGCCGAAATACCGCGGCCAGACAAACAATGCGGGCGACCTGTCTTTTTTGCTAGATGATCTTCCGGATGGACCGCACGAATATCGGCTGGCCCATGAGGAGGAGCGCACCGATCCATTTACCTTGAATGCGGTTGCGACCAAACCCTTTATCGAAACGTTGAAAGATTCCACAGGGAATGTTGAGAACGGCGGCTCGACCGAAGAAACCGTTCTGACGATCAATGGCTTGTGGAAGGAAGGTCAGATATGGATCTTGAACGGTGCTGCTGCTGAACCGATTGCCATGTTTCGCGTGGGCAGTGATCGCACTTGGAGCGGCGATCTCGATCTTGCAGCGGGAAAAATCCACACGCTGAAAGCCAGAGCGGATGATCGATCGGAGTCCGATCTCTATACCGTGACCGTCGGCGAGGTCTCCGAAGGTGAGGTGAAGATCACTTCGCTGAAGGATTCGAAAGGTGAAGTAGAAAGCGGTGGGACGACCACCGACACTCAACTGACGATCGGCGGCTCGGCGAAGGACGGCGAGGTCAAATTGCTGGATGGAGATAACACGACGCCGATTGAAACGTTTACGGCAGCGGATGGAACTTGGGGTGGCGAAATCGAGCTCACGGCGGGTAAAACCTATGTGCTGAAAGCCGAGGACGTAGACGGCGAAAAATCCGATACCCACACCGTGACTGTCAGCGAGGCGTCCGAAGGCGAGGTAAAGATTACTTCGCTGAAGGATTCGGAGGGGGGCGACATCGAAGACGGTGAGACTACCGCAGACACCACACTGACGATCACCGGCTCGGCGAAGGACGGCGAGGTCAAATTGCTGGATGGAGATAACCCGACTCCGATTAAAACGTTTACGGCAGCGGATGGACCTTGGGGTGGCGAAATCGAGCTCACGGCGGGTAAAACCTATGTGTTGCAAGCCGAGGACGTAGACGGCGAAAAATCCGAGACCCACACAGTGATTGTCAGCGATGAACCCGAAGTCGAGTTAGAGATCACTTCGCTGCAGGATTCGAAAGGCGACGTAGCAGACGGTGGGGCTACCGACGACACCACTCTGACGATCGGCGGCACGGCAAAAGACGGCGAGATCGAGTTGCTGGAGGGTGATAACACGACGCCGATTGAAACGTTTACGGCGACGAATGGCATCTGGAGTGGCGAGTTCGTCCTCGCAGCTGACGCAACCTATGTGCTGAAAGCCAAGGATGCAACTGCAGAGTCTGAGACCTACACCGTGACTGTCAACGCGGCGCCCGCTGAAACTCGCGTGAAGCACTGATTGCAAGTCTGCGGATACCGCGGCGAAGCTGGCGCAGGCAGCGATCTTCGATTGTCATCATCGAAACCGGGATCGCCGTCTGCGACAGTTTTTGCCGTTTTGTACCCGCTCAGGGTGCGAACGGCATCACGCGTTTGTGATGGGTCTTGTTGTAGGTCGCGACGATGATGTCGAACGCTTCCTGACGCACCGGCTCACCGTGCAGGAACGCATCGATTTCGGCATAGGTCACACCATGGGACGCTTCGTCCGGTTTACCCGGCGACAGATCCTCAAGGTCCGCCGTTGGCACTTTCTCGACCAGCGACTCCGGCGCACCAAAGCTGCGCGCAATCGCCCGCACCTGATTCTTCACCAGACCACTGAGCGGTGCCAGATCACAAGCGCCGTCGCCGAACTTGGTGAAGAAACCCATCACCGCTTCCGCCGCATGATCGGTACCGATCACCAGACCGTGCGCCGCGCCGGCGATGGTGTATTGGGCGACCATGCGCATCCGCGCCTTGGTATTGCCGAGCACAAAGTCCACCGACACCGCGTGCTTGCCTTCAAACGCCGCGACTTCACTGGCCAGCGATTTCACCGCCGGGCCGATGTTGACGGTGTGGCGCTCGTCTGGAGCGATGAAATCCACCGAAGCCTGAGCGTCGTGTTCATCGAACTGGGTTTCGTACGGCAGGCGCACGGCGATGAATTTGTAGCTGTTGTCGCCGGTCTGGTCGCGCAGCTCACGCATCGCGCGCTGGGCCAGCAGGCCGGCGGTCAGCGAGTCGACACCGCCGCTGATGCCCAGCACCAGCGTCTTGAGCCCGGAATTGACCAGGCAATCCTGAATAAAGGTAATGCGCCGGGCGACTTCGGCCTGCAGAGCCTTGTAGTCGGCGAACGGCGGTTGCACCTTGAGCTGTTCAGCAATCTCACGCTGTACGGCTTGCATGAATTCACTCCTTGCTAGATAGAGGATCGGCAGGAACCTGGAACACGTGTCGCAAGTAGGCGACGAAATTCGGGTCTTTGCAGTGGGACTTGCCTGGCTCGTCGGAGATCTTCGCCACCGGTTGGCCGTTGCAGGCGGTCATTTTAAGCACGATGCTCATCGGTTCGACACCCGGAATGTCACAGGTGAGGTTGGTGCCGATGCCGAAGCTGACATTGATCCGACCGTGCAGCGCGCGGAAGATCTCCAGCGACTTGGGCAGGGTCAGGCTGTCGGAGAACACCAGGGTCTTGCTCATCGGGTCGATGCCCAGCCTGTGATAGTGGGCGATGCATTTTTCGCCCCACACCACAGGATCGCCGGAGTCGTGGCGCAGGCCGTCGAACAGCTTGGCGAAGAACAGATCGAAATCGCCGAGGAAGGCATCGGTGGTAATGCAGTCGGTGAGGGCAATCCCCAGCAGGCCACGGTATTCGCGGACCCAGCAATCGAGCGCGGCGATCTGGCTGTCGATCAGCCGTGGGCCGAGTTGCTGGTGGGCCATGATCCACTCGTGAGCCATGGTGCCCAGCGGTTTCATGTCCAGTTCGCGGGACAGGTGCACGTTGCTGGTGCCGACGAAGCGTCCGGGGAAGTCGTGCTTGAGCACATTCACCACTTCTGCCTGCACGCCGTACGAAAAACGGCGGCGGGTGCCGAAATCGGCGACCTGCAGCTGCGACAACTCATCGGCCGAGGCATTGGCGGTCAGCCAGTCGAACTTGCGATAGAGCTGTTCGCGCGCCTGTTCGAGCACGGTTTCACGGTAGCGATAGCGGTTACGCACTTCGCTGACGATCGCCAGCAACGGCACTTCATAGAGAATCACATGCAGCCACGGCCCGCGCAGACGGATGAACAGCTCGCCGTTCTCGATGCCGGTGTGCACGTAGCGCAGGTTGAAGCGGAACAGGCCGAGAAAGCGCAGGAAATCCGGTTTGAGGAAGCTGATGCGTTCAAGAAAACTCAGTTGATCGGCGCTCAGGCTCAGTTCCGCCAGACGCTCGATCTGAAAGCGGATCTCGGCCAGATACGGGCGCAGATCCTCGCTATTACGGCAACGAAACTCCCATTCGACTTCGACGTTGGGGTAGTTGTGCAGCACCGCCTGCATCATCGTCAGTTTGTAGAAGTCGGTGTCGAGCAGGTTCTGCACGATGCGATCGGCAAACACGCTCTCGCTCATAACGGGGTCTCCAGGTGCGCCGCGCCTGTGCGCGGTCTCAAACAATGGCGCTAGTGGCGCATATCAACGGTGCGGATTGCCAGCATTTTTTGACAACGCATCAGATCCATTGTGGGAGCGAGCCTGCTCGCGAAGGCGTCATTTCAGTCGAAATGGGTATTGAATGTGCCGGCCTCTTCGCGAGCAGGCTCGCTCCCACAATTTTCAATCGAGTCAAATCTCCGGGCTGTCGATCTGTTCGAGCATCCACTTCACAAAATCCCGCACCTTCGGCACTTCCGCCGCATGCTCCGGGTACGCCAGGTAATAGGCGTCGGTGCTGGGCATCGCATGCTGCCAGGGAATGACCAGTTTGCCGTCGGCCAATTCCTCTTCCACCAGAAACCTCGGCAACAACGCCACACCGCAGCCAACCTGCGCGGCACGGATGCACATATAAAAGGTTTCGAAACGCGGGCCGTGGTAGCTGTGTTCGGTCTGATAACCCTGACTGTCGAACCAGTCGTGCCATGCCTGTGGGCGCGAGGCATTTTGCAGGAGCACCAGATCGGTGAGTTGCGTCGGATCAGTGAACGGCGTGTCCGGCAGGCTGCCCGGCGCGCAGACCGGTACCAGCTCTTCGCCGAACAACTTCAGGCATTCGGTGCCGGGCCGTGAACCCTGGCCGAAGTAGAACGCCAGATCGCTGCGCCCTTGCAGCAGATCATCGGCTTCCTGCTCGTTGCACAAGTCCAAATGAATGGAAGGATGGCGCAGCCGCCAGCCTTTCAGGCGCGGCACCAGCCAGCGCGCGCCGAAGGTCGAAGGCGTAGAGACGCGCAGGACTTCGGTTTCGCCGCCGTAGGAACGCAGGTAATGCGTCGACATCTCCACTTGCGAGAGAATTTTTCGTACTTCGACCAAGTACAAATCCCCGGCTGGGGTCATCTGCAAGCGCCGACGCACGCGGCGGAACAACAAGTGCTGCAACAGCTCTTCCAGCTGCGCGACCTGTTTGCTCACCGCGCTCTGGGTCAGGTTCAGTTCCTCGGCGGCGCGGGTGAAGCTCAGGTGCCGGGTCACGGCCTCGAAGCACTGCAACGCGGTGATCGAGGGCAAGTGGCGTTTGTTCAGCATGGCCGATCCTTTTCTTGTCTTTCTGTGCGCAGCATGAATAAACGGAATGATATCTCGCGTAAAGGTCGTTTGTTGCCTTGCCATTGTGACGCTACAACTAAAGGCCTGCCCGGTCGCGAAACAGTGGCCGCACACATTCAGTTTTTTGCTTGAGGAGTGACCCATGGTTGCCGCATTGCTTGATCGTCTTGGTGTGAAGCCGGCCCTTTATCAGAACGGCAAAGTGCCGGTGCATTCGCCGATCGACGGCAGCCGCATCGCCGCCGTCAACTGGGAAGGCCCGGCGGAAGTCGAGCAGCACATCAGTCGCGCAGATCATGCGTTCGAGCAGTGGCGCAAGGTGCCGGCCCCGCGTCGCGGCGAACTGGTGCGTCAATTCGGCGAAGTGCTGCGTGAATACAAAGCCGATCTCGGCGAACTGGTTTCCTGGGAGGCTGGCAAGATTACTCAGGAAGGCCTGGGTGAAGTGCAGGAGATGATCGACATCTGCGATTTCGCCGTCGGCCTGTCTCGCCAACTGTACGGTTTGACCATTGCCTCCGAGCGTCCGGGCCATCACATGCGTGAAACCTGGCATCCGCTGGGCGTGGTCGGGGTGATCAGCGCGTTCAACTTCCCGGTGGCGGTGTGGGCGTGGAACACCACGCTGGCGCTGGTCTGCGGCAACCCGGTGGTGTGGAAACCGTCGGAGAAAACCCCGCTGACCGCGTTGGCCTGCCAGGCGCTGTTTGATCGTGTGGTGAAGAATTTTACCGATGCGCCGGCGAATCTTTGCCAAGTGATCATCGGTGGCCGCGACGCGGGCGAAGCGCTGGTCGATGACCCGCGTGTCGCGCTGATCAGCGCCACTGGCAGCACGCGCATGGGGCGCGAAGTGGCGCCGAAAGTTGCCGCACGTTTTGCTCGCAGCATTCTGGAGCTGGGCGGCAACAACGCGATGATCCTCGGCCCAAGCGCCGATCTCGACATGGCGGTGCGCGCGATTCTGTTCAGTGCCGTCGGCACGGCTGGTCAGCGCTGCACCACTCTGCGTCGTCTGATTGCCCATGAGTCAGTGAAGGAAGAAATCGTCACTCGCCTCAAGGCTGCCTACTCGAAAGTGCGCATCGGCAATCCGCTGGAAGGCAATCTGGTCGGTCCGCTGATCGACAAGCACAGCTTCGAAAACATGCAGGACGCACTGGAGCAGGCATTGAGCGAGGGTGGTCGGGTGTTCGGCGGCAAGCGTCAGCTCGAAGACCAATTCCCCAACGCCTATTACGTCTCGCCGGCCATCGTTGAAATGCCGGAGCAAAGTGATGTGGTCTGCAGCGAAACCTTCGCACCGATTCTGTACGTGGTCGGTTACAGCGACTTCCAGGAAGCGCTGCGCCTGAACAACGCTGTACCTCAAGGCCTGTCGTCGTGCATTTTCACCACGGATGTGCGTGAAGCCGAGCAGTTCATGTCGGCGGTTGGCAGCGACTGCGGCATCGCCAACGTCAACATCGGTCCGAGCGGTGCAGAAATTGGTGGCGCGTTTGGTGGCGAGAAAGAAACCGGTGGTGGTCGTGAGTCGGGCTCCGATGCGTGGCGTGCGTACATGCGCCGGCAGACCAACACCGTGAACTACTCGCTGGAGTTGCCGCTGGCGCAGGGCATTACCTTCGACTGACAGGTGGATATCCCCCTTGTGGGAGCGAGCCTGCTCGCGAATACGGTGGGTCAGTCGACATAGATGTTGGCTGATATACCGCTTTCGCGAGCAGGCTCGCTCCCACAGGGTATGCAGTGTTTGTTAGGTTTCTGTTGGAGTCTGGCAATGCCGTTACGCGAAGAATGTCTGTGGGAAAAACTCACGCCGCAAAGGCCGGATAACACCGCGCTCAAGGGCGAAGTCAACGTCGATGTCTGCGTGATCGGCGCCGGGTTCACCGGTTTGTCGGCGGCGCTGCATCTGTTGGAAAAAGGCAAAAGCGTCTGTGTGCTGGAGGCTCATCGCGCCGGTCACGGCGGTTCGGGGCGCAACGTCGGGCTGGTCAATGCCGGCATGTGGATCCCGCCGGACGAGATCGAGGCCGGTTTCGGCGAGGCGGTTGGCAGCCAGCTCAACCGCATGCTCGGGGCCGCACCGGCGCTGGTCTTCAGCCTTGTGGATAAATACAACATCGATTGCCAGCTACGCCGCGAAGGCACCCTGCACATGGCGCACAACGCCAAGGGCGAGGCGGATTTGCGCAGTCGCGAGCAACAATGGAAACGCCGAGGTGCGCCGGTCGAATTGCTGACCGGCAAGGCCTGCGAGCAAGCCACCGGCACGCAAAAAATTGCCGCGGCATTGCTCGATCGCCGCGCCGGCACGCTCAATCCGATGGCTTACGTCACCGGGCTGGCCAACGCGGTGAGCAGTCTCGGTGGGCAAATGTTCGATCATTCGCCGGTCACTCGCCTTGAGCGTCAGGGCGCGAAGTGGTCGGTGCAGACTGAGCGTGGTTCTGTACTGGCCGAGCAAGTGGTCATTGCCTCCAACGCCTACACCGAAGGCGACTGGACCGAACTCAAACGCAACTTCTTCCCCGGTTATTACTACCAGGTCGCTTCGGTGCCGCTGAGCGAAGATGCCGCGCAGGAAATCCTCCCGGGCGGGCAGGGCTCGTGGGATACCCGCCAAGTCTTGAGCAGCATCCGCCGTGACAAAGAAGGGCGGTTATTGCTCGGCAGCCTCGGCAATGGCAACCAGAAACCGACCTGGTTTCTCAAGGCCTGGGCCGACCGCGTGCAGCAGCATTACTTCCCCAATCTGAAACCGGTCGAGTGGGAATGCACCTGGACCGGGCGCATCGCGTTCACGCCTGATCACCTCATGCGTCTGTTCGAACCAGCGCCGGGACTGGTGGCCGTCACCGGTTACAACGGTCGCGGCGTGACTACTGGCACCGTGGTCGGCAAAGCCTTCGCCGACTATCTGTGTAACGGCGATCCTCAAGCTTTGCCGATTCCCTTTGCACCGATGCAGCCCTTGGCGGGTGTGGGCTTGCGCAGTTGCCTGTACGAGGCCGGGTTCTCGCTGTATCACGCGGGCCAGTGCCTGCGCATCGTCATTTGAGTGTTGAAATATGTTGCCGGAAGCGGCGCTTTTCGATGCAGCGACTAGCCTGTAATGGTGCGGGTTGTAGCAGTCCCGCACCAGCAGTGTGCAGTTCGGTGACGCGGGCTGTTACAGGCTGGTTGCACGTCGTTTGGCGCCGCGGTTGCAATGATGGCGCGTGCGGGTTGCGCCTGAAAAAATAAATGGTTTCACCTTCCGCGGTTTAGACGGTTGCACGCCCAATGAAAATGGGAACGAAACAGTCGAAATAACAAGAAAGCAGCGACTTTTTGAAGAATAAAAAACCGATGGCACGGCCCTTGCTCAGAGCATTCAGTGAAGTGAAGTCGCAGTGCCAACTAAAAAAAACCTTGGAGCACCACCTCATGTCCCAGACGTTTTACAAGAAAGGCTTTCTGGCCCTCGCAGTGGCTACTGCGTTGGGTGTTTCTGCGTTTGCTCAAGCTGATGTGAAAATCGGTGTAGCGGGTCCAATGACGGGCGCCAACGCGGCATTTGGCGAGCAGTACATGAAGGGTGCACAGGCAGCGGCTGACGCGGTCAACGCGGCAGGTGGCGTCAACGGGGAGAAAATCGTTCTGGTCAAGGGCGATGACGCCTGCGAGCCGAAACAAGCCGTGACGGTCGCCAAGGACCTGGTCAACCAGAAAGTCGCTGGCGTGGTCGGTCACTTCTGCTCTTCTTCGACCATTCCAGCCTCGGAAATCTACGACGAAGCCGGTGTGATCGCGATCACTCCGGGTTCCACCAACCCGCAAGTAACCGAGCGCGGCCTCAGCGCCATGTTCCGTATGTGCGGGCGTGACGACCAGCAAGGCATCGTCGCCGGCGACTACATTGTCGACGTGCTCAAGGGCAAAAAGGTTGCCGTGCTGCACGACAAGGACACCTACGGCCAAGGCCTGGCAGATGCCACCAAGGCACAGCTTGAGAAGCGTGGTGTGAAACCGGTGCTGTACGAAGGCCTGACCCGTGGCGAGAAAGACTTCAGCGCCGTGGTCACCAAGATCCGCGCGGCTGGCGCCGATGTCGTCTACTTCGGCGGTCTGCACCCGGAAGCCGGTCCACTGGTCAAACAACTGCGTACCGAAGGCCTGAAAGACGTGAAGTTCATGTCCGACGACGGCATTGTCACCGACGAACTGGTGACCACCGCTGGCGGCCCGCAATACGTCGACGGCGTGCTGATGACCTTCGGCGCCGACCCGCGTCTGCTGCCGGAAAGTAAAACCGTCGTCGATGCCTTCCGCAAGGCCGGCACCGAACCAGAAGGCTACACCCTGTACGCCTACGCCTCGGTTCAGACCCTGGCAGCTGCCTTCAATGGCGCCAAGTCCAACAGTGGCGAGAAAGCCGCCGAGTGGCTGAAAGCCAATCCGGTGAAAACCGTCATGGGCGAGAAAGCCTGGGACAAGAAGGGCGACCTGAAAGTCTCCGACTACGTGGTGTACCAGTGGGACGCGACTGGCAAATATCACCAGCTGGAAAAACAGAAGTAAGGGCTGACACGATCAGCTGATCCCCACCGATCCAATGTGGGAGCGAGCCTGCTCGCGAAGACGGAATGACGGCCAACACATGTGTTGAATGTTCCACCGCTATCGCGAGCAGGCTCACTCCTACAGGGACGATGTGGGATGTGCTGATCGTGGCTGACATTGCTCCGACGTAAATCTGTATTTTTCCTAGAAGAACCGCACATCACCGGTGTGCAGGTTCTCACTGCGTGAGATTGCGTTATGGATGGTATTTTCCTGCAGCAACTGGTCAACGGCCTGACCCTCGGGTCGGTCTATGGCCTGATCGCCATCGGCTACACAATGGTCTACGGCATCATCGGCATGATCAACTTCGCCCACGGCGAGGTTTACATGATTTCCGCTTACCTGGCGGCAATCAGTCTGGCTCTGCTGGCTTACTTCGGTATCGAATCCTTCCCGCTGCTGATGCTCGGCACTCTGATCTTCACCATCGTCGTCACGGCGGTGTATGGCTGGGTCATTGAACGAGTCGCTTACAAACCCCTGCGCAACTCCACCCGACTGGCACCGCTGATCAGCGCCATCGGTATTTCCCTGATCCTGCAAAACTATGCCCAGATCAGCCAGGGCGCCCGCCAACAGGGTGTTCCGACGCTGCTCACCGGCGCCTGGCGCGTCGATATCGGCACTGGCTTCGTTCAGCTCACCTACACCAAGATCTTCATCCTGGTGGCCGCGTTCGTCGGCATGGGGCTGCTGACCTACGTCATCAAGTACACCAAGCTCGGCCGCATGTGCCGTGCCACCCAGCAAGACCGCAAAATGGCCTCGATTCTGGGGATCAACACCGACCGCGTTATCTCCTACGTGTTCATCATCGGTGCAGCCATGGCGGCATTGGCCGGCGTGCTGATCACCATGAACTACGGCACGTTCGATTTCTATGCCGGCTTCGTCATCGGCATCAAAGCCTTTACTGCTGCGGTACTCGGCGGGATTGGTTCGCTGCCGGGCGCGATGCTGGGCGGGATCATCCTCGGCATCTCCGAGTCGCTGTTCTCCGGTCTGGTCAACTCCGACTACAAAGACGTGTTCAGCTTCTCGCTGCTCGTACTTGTTCTGGTCTTCCGGCCGCAGGGCCTGTTGGGCCGTCCTCTTGTGTCGAAGGTGTAAGCGATGTCTTCAACCACCAAAAAAAGCATTGATGTCAAAAAAAGCCTGGTTGAGGCGACTCTGGCCGGCCTGATTGCCCTGATTGTTTTCGGGCCGATTGTCGGCGTTGTGCTCGAGGGTTACAGCTTCAACCTCGAACCGACCCGCGTGGCCTGGATCATCGGCGTTGTCATGATCGGCCGTTTTGCCCTCAGCCTGTTCCTGCAAACGCCCAAGGGCCTGAAGATTCTCGACGGATTCGAGAGCACCGGTTCCGGTGTGCATGTGCTGCCGGCCGATCACAAATCACGCCTGCGCTGGATCATCCCGCTGCTGATTGTGCTGGCCGTTATCGTGCCGTTTGTCTCCAACTCTTACCTGCTGGGCGTGGTCATCCTCGGGTTGATCTATGTGCTGCTGGGGCTTGGACTGAATATCGTGGTCGGTCTGGCCGGTCTGCTCGATCTGGGTTACGTGGCGTTTTACGCCATCGGCGCCTACGGTCTGGCGCTCGGTTATCAGTACCTCGGCCTGGGTTTCTGGACGGTATTGCCGCTTGCGGCGATCACTGCCGGGCTGGCCGGGTGCATCCTCGGTTTTCCGGTGCTGCGCCTGCATGGCGACTATCTGGCGATCGTGACGCTGGGCTTCGGTGAAATCATTCGCCTGATCCTCAACAACTGGTTGTCGCTGACGGGCGGCCCGAACGGTATGCCGGCACCGCTGCCGACGTTCTTCGGTCTGGAGTTCGGCAAACGGGCGAAGGATGGCGGGGTGCCGTTCCACGAGTTCTTCGGCATCGCCTACAACCCGGACGTGAAGTATTACTTCATCTACGCGGTGTTGTTCCTCGTGGTGCTGGCCGTGCTGTACATCAAGCATCGTCTGGTGAAGATGCCGGTCGGCCGCGCCTGGGAAGCTCTGCGTGAAGATGAAATCGCCTGCCGCTCGATGGGCCTCAACCACGTACTGGTGAAGCTCTCGGCGTTCACCATCGGTGCATCGACAGCCGGTCTCGCCGGGGTGTTCTTCGCCACCTACCAAGGCTTCGTCAACCCGACCTCGTTCACCTTTTTCGAATCGGCGCTGATCCTCGCCATCGTCGTCCTCGGCGGCATGGGCTCGACCATTGGCGTGGTGATCGCTGCATTCGTGCTCACCGTCGCCCCGGAATTGCTGCGCGGCTTCGCCGAATATCGCGTGCTGCTGTTCGGCATCCTGATGGTCTTGATGATGATCTGGCGACCACGCGGGCTGATTCGCATCAGCCGAACCGGGGTCACTCCACGCAAAGGTGCCATTCACTATGAGAGGACTGCGCCATGAGTGAAGTCGTACTCTCTGTTGAAAAACTGATGATGCATTTCGGTGGCATCAAGGCCTTGAGCGATGTCAGCCTGAAGGTCAAACGCAACTCGATCTTCGCCTTGATCGGCCCTAACGGTGCCGGCAAGACCACGGTGTTCAACTGCCTGACCGGGTTCTACAAGGCCTCGGGTGGCAAGATCGAACTCAACGTGCGCGGCCAGCAGACCAATGTCATCCAGTTGTTGGGCGAGTCGTTCAAACCGACTGACTTCGTCTCGCCGAAGTCATTCCTCAGTCGTCTGTACTACAAGATGTTCGGCGGTACGCACCTGGTGAACCGTGCAGGCCTGGCGCGGACATTCCAGAACATTCGCCTGTTCAAGGAAATGTCGGTGCTGGAAAATCTGCTGGTGGCCCAGCACATGTGGGTCAACCGCAACATGCTCGCCGGCATCCTCAACACCAAGGGCTACCGCAAGGCGGAGAGCGACGCGCTGGATGTCGCGTTCTACTGGCTGGAAGTGGTCGATCTGGTGGACTGCGCCAACCGTCTCGCCGGTGAGCTCTCGTACGGCCAACAACGCCGTCTGGAGATCGCCCGGGCCATGTGCACGCGGCCGCAGATCATCTGCCTCGACGAACCGGCCGCCGGCCTCAACCCTCAGGAAACCGAAGCGCTGAGCGCGATGATCCGGCTGCTGCGCGACGAGCACGATCTGACCGTGGTGCTGATCGAACACGACATGGGCATGGTAATGAGCATTTCCGACCACATCGTGGTGCTGGACCACGGCATCGTCATCGCTGAGGGCGGGCCTGAAGCGATCCGTAACGATCCGAAAGTTATCGCGGCCTATCTGGGCGCCGATGAAGAGGAGCTGGTATGACCCAACCGATCCTCGAACTCAAAGACCTCGACGTGTTCTACGGCCCGATCCAGGCGCTCAAAGGTGTTTCGCTGCAGATCAATGAAGGGGAAACCGTCAGCCTGATCGGCTCCAACGGCGCGGGCAAATCGACGTTGCTGATGTCGATCTTCGGTCAGCCACGGGCGGCGGGCGGGCAGATCCTCTATCAAGGCGTCGACATTACCCACAAGTCCTCGCATTACATCGCTTCCAACGGCATTGCGCAGTCGCCGGAAGGACGGCGGGTGTTCCCCGACATGACCGTCGAGGAAAACCTGCTGATGGGCACCATTCCGATTGGCGACAAGTACGCCAAAGAGGATATGCAGCGCATGTTCGAGCTGTTCCCACGGCTTGAAGAGCGGCGCACGCAGAGGGCAATGACCATGTCCGGTGGCGAGCAGCAAATGCTCGCCATTGCCCGGGCGTTGATGAGTCGGCCGAAGCTGTTGCTGCTTGATGAGCCGAGCTTGGGACTGGCGCCGATTGTGGTGAAGCAGATCTTTGCGACCCTGCGCGAGTTGGCGAAAACCGGGATGACCATTTTCCTCGTCGAGCAGAACGCCAACCATGCACTGAAACTGTCTGACCGCGCATATGTGATGGTCAACGGCGAGATCCGCCTGACGGGCACGGGTAAAGAGTTGTTGGTGAACGAGGAGGTGCGTAACGCCTATCTGGGCGGGCACTGATTCCGCGACGTTATGCACAGCCCCGGCGACGCGAGTCCCGGGGCTTTTTACATCTCAAACCCACCACAAATCCCTTGTAGGAGTGAGCCTGCTCGCGATGGCGGTTTCCCATTCGCCATCACCGGTGACTGATATACCGCTATCGCGAGCAGGCTCACTCCTACAGTTGATCTGCGCCGGATTTCAGAATTGTGGAAAACAAATTCCCATAGCTGCCAAAGCGCGACATATAGACGCTGCAAATGGCTGTTTTTCCACAGTTTTGACTTGTCCCCGTTTGCTGTGGAGCTGGCTGTGAATAACGTGGGTGTATCTGGCTGCGCGCCACGTAAACCGTGGCCTGCAAGTGTGTGGTTGTTTTTTGATCAGGCGTTTTTGCGGGGCTTGAAGTCGTTGTTGTCAACCTTTTTATAGCGTCGCGGATAGCAGCGATTGCGTGTGAACAAGCCTGTGGATAAGTCTGTGATTAAACTCTGGAAAGACTGCGCTGAGGGCCGTAATTACTGGCCTCGCGCAATCACTGCGTTGACGCGTCAGTCGTGCAAAATGCCATCTCCCGCACATCCGCGGCTTCAGGGTCAAGCAAAAAACTTTCTATTTCGCCCGCAAAGCCTTGTGTGGCGCGGCTTTGCGCGTTTGTACTTGCCCCCGGAAACTGTGGAAGGGACTGTGGATAACATGCGTGCACATGGCTACAGGCCACGGTGGCTATAGCGTTGGTGCGGTTGGTCGTTTTTTGTACAGCTTGTGGGTGTTGCCCGTGAATGCGCGGGCGGGCATGCTGCCTGCTGATTTTCTATTCCAAGGGCTGCCCCGGCGGCCGAAGCAAGGAGAACACGATGTCCAACACCCTGTTTATCACCGGCGCGACGTCCGGATTTGGTGAAGCCTGTGCCCGCCGTTTTGCCGAGGCTGGCTGGAAACTGGTGCTGACCGGCCGTCGTGAAGAACGCCTGAATGCGCTGTGTGCTGAATTGTCGAAGCAGACTGAAGTGCACGGTCTGGTCCTCGATGTGCGTGACCGCAAGGCGATGGAGGAGGCGATTGCCAATCTGCCGCCGTCGTTCGCAAAGCTTCGCGGGCTGATCAACAACGCAGGTTTAGCGCTGGGCGTGGACCCGGCGCCGAAATGCGATCTGGACGATTGGGACACCATGGTCGACACCAACGTCAAAGGCCTGATGTACGCCACGCGCCTGCTGCTGCCGCGCCTGATCGCCCATGGACGTGGCGCCGGCATCGTCAACCTTGGTTCCATCGCTGGCAACTATCCGTATCCGGGCAGTCATGTGTACGGCGCGACCAAGGCGTTCGTTAAACAGTTCTCGCTGAACCTGCGCTGCGACTTGCAGGGCACCGGCGTGCGGGTGAGCAACATCGAGCCTGGGCTGTGCGAAAGCGAGTTTTCGCTGGTGCGTTTTGCCGGTGATCAGGAGCGTTACAACGCGACTTACGCCGGTGCCGAGCCGATCCAGCCACAGGACATCGCCGAGACGATTTTCTGGGTGATGAATGCGCCGGCGCACATCAATATCAACAGCCTCGAGTTGATGCCGGTGAGCCAGACCTGGGCTGGTTTTGCCATTGAGCGGAACAAGGCTTAAGACCGCGCTGAAGCCATTCGCGAGCAGGCTCGCTCCCACATTGGAATGCATTTCAAAGTGGGAGCGAGCCTGCTCGCGAAGAGGCCAAAAAGGCCAAAACAGGGCGATAAGGTAAACTCCCCTCGCAACAACCCAACCGCACCCCGCGGTTTTCAAGGTTTTCGAGGAGTCAAAGTGAGTAACCGAGGTGAGCAGGCACTGCTCAAACAATCGACCATTCTGATGTTGGCGGTGGCGATTGCCGGGATCGTCACCGGTTTTGTTTCAGGTTCGCAATCCATCCTGTTCGATGGTTTTTTCTCGCTGATCGCAACGTTCATCAAAGTTCTGATGCTGATCACTGCCAAGCTGATCGCCAAGCAAAGCAATCACCGTTTCCAGTTCGGTTTCTGGCATCTGGAGCCGATGGTGCTGCTGATCGAAGGCAGCTTCCTGATGTTGATCGCGATCTACGCGTTCCTCAACGGCGTGTTCGGCATCATCAACGGTGGCCGCGAGATCGAGTTGGGGCTGGTGATCATTTATGCCGCGGTGTTTACCGTGGTCGAATTCGCCTACTTCTTCTACGTACGGCAGCGTAACCGCAAGCTCAAATCCAGCCTGATCCAGTTCGACAACATCAGCTGGCTGGTGGACGCGATGCTGTCCGTAGGCCTGTTGATAAGCTTCCTTGCGGCGCTGCTGCTCAAGTCTCAGGGCTATGGCCAGTGGGCGGTGTATGTCGACCCGTTGATCCTGATCGTGCTGGCCCTGACCATGTTGCCGCCGGCGTTCAAGATCCTTGGCCCGGCCTTACGCGATGTGCTGGGGATCGCCCCGGACACGCTGGATGATCAGGTCCGGCAGGTGATGGACGCGGCGAAAACCGAACACGGCTTCGACGATTACGTGTCGTACGTGCAGAAGCACGGGCGGGCACGGTTTATCGAAATTCATGTGGTGTTGCCGGCGGATTATGCGTTGAGCAATGTCGGACAACTGGATGCGTTGCGCGAGAATATTTCGGCGAAGCTGGGCAAGCCGGATGCGGCGCGCTGGTTGACCATCAGCTTTACCGGGGACAAGAAGTGGATCGCCTAGAGACCGCGTAACGGCCATTCGCGAGCAGGCTCGCTCCCACATTGAAATTGCGCCAAACACACTATTTGTGAACTGCACAAATCAACTGTGGGAGCGAGCCTGCTCGCGAAAGCGATCTATAAATCAGCGAAGATATTCAGCCAGACCGTGGTAACAAGTCGCCAAGTGATAAGGCGTAGTCGAAGGCATGTCCTTGCGACTCACCTCGCCCAATTCATCCCGACACTCATGCCAGCCACCCGCATGCAGAAACCGCTGCTGCAACGCCTGCAACTGGCGCAGCACCACCGCTTCACTGTTCGGCCGCAAGGTCAGCGCGCGCAGATATTCCGCCTGAGCCCAGATCCGCTGAGTCGAGTCGCGCGGGCGTCCATTCGTTTCCAGATCGAGCATCGCCCGCACCGCGCCGGATGACTGCACCACACCGTATTGCTCGGTGAACGCAAACGCCCGATCCAGCGCCGCATGCAGTTTCGAACCGCGCAACAACGCCGACGATTCCAGCAGGAAATACCATTCGAACTGGTGCCCCGGCTCATACCAGTTATCCACAGCCCCGAGCGGCTTCTCCATCAACACGCCGTATTGCGGATCGACGAACTGCTTGTGCATGGCTGTGCATAACTCCAGCAATGCCTTTTGCGTCTGGGCATCTTCGCGAACCGCCAGGGTGGCCAGAAACGCTTCAGCCAGATGCATCAACGGGTTTTGCAGCGGACCGGTTTGCAAGGTGATCCAGTCGCGTTCCAGGCAGGCTTCGTACAAACCATCGCCGGTGGCAAAGCGCCGGCCAATGATTTCCAGCGCCGCATTCAACGTCGACTCGACCAGCGAATCGCCGGACTTTGCCCAGTAATGCGCGCAGGCAAACAGGATAAAGGCGTGGGTGTAGAGATCCTTGCGCTGATCCAGCGGCTTGCCCTGCGCATCGATGCTGTAAAACCAGCCGCCATGCTCGGCATCATGAAAGTACCGTTGCAGCGAGCGGAACAGGGCCGCGGCGCGGACTTCAGCGTTATCCACAACCCCGATCAGACTGGAAAACAGATACAGCTGCCGCGCACAGGCCATCGCCCGATAGCGCTGCGGTGGTAGCGGCTGATGCGTGGCGTCCAGCGCCTCATAGGGCAACGCCATGTCGGCGTTCCAACCCGGGCCTTGCCAGAGGGGCACGATCACTTTGACGAAGTGCTGCTGCACAGCGCCGAACAGGGCGGTCAATTCGGGCAGGGAGGTGGAGCGGGAAGCGTGGGGCATGGGCGGACGTCGTCACGGGCTGGGGCGATTGCGCGACATGGTAGCAGAGAGACTGGCCTGAGCGATGTGGTGTCTGTCAGACCGCCTTCGCGAGCAGGCTCGCTCCCACAGTGGATTTGCAGCGTACACAAAACCTGTGGGAGCGAGCCTGCTCGCGAAGAGGCCAGTTCAGACAATAAAAACTAGCCTGCGAGCAACCAAACACCAGTCGCCGCCGAAGCCGCGCCCGCCAGACGCACCAACGGTGCCGCCGCCTGAGGCAGGAAACGCACCACCGCATAACCCGCGGCATGCAGTGCAGCCGTCGCGGCCACGAAACCCGCCGCATACGCCCACGGACTGCTCATGTCCGGCAGCTCCAGCCCATGCGCCACACCATGGAACAACGCAAACAGCGCCGTCGCCGCCACCGCCATGACCAACGGCGGACGCACCGCCAGCGCTACCGCCAGACCCAGCGCCAGCACCGACGCCGCAATCCCGCTTTCCAGCGCCGGCAATTGCAGCCCTTCAAACCCGAGCATGCCGCCTATCAACATGGTGCCGACAAATGTGCACGGCAGCGCCCAACGCGCAGCGCCTTGCTGCTGCGCCGCCCACAGCCCAACGGCAATCATCGCCAACAAATGGTCGAGGCCGCCGATCGGGTGGCTGATGCCGGCGATCAAGCCACTGTCGCCATGTCCCGGGTGTGCGAAGGCCAGCGCCGGCGTCAGCAGCAGCGCCACGGCGCCAAGAATACGTTTGAGTGTCATGGATAAGCTTCCTTGTTGATCAGTGAATCAGGCTGCGGTCAGCAGGCCCTGGCGTTCGATGAAGGCGATGATTTGCTCAAGGCCCTGACCGGTTTTCTGGTTGCTGAAAACGAACGGCTTGCCGTTGCGCATGCGTTTGGTGTCGCTGTCCATCATCTCCAGCGAAGCACCGACCAGCGGCGCGAGGTCGATCTTGTTGATCACCAGCAGATCGGATTTGCAGATGCCCGGCCCGCCCTTGCGCGGCAGCTTGTCGCCGGCCGAGACATCAATCACGTAGATGGTCAGGTCAGATAATTCCGGACTGAAGGTCGCCGAGAGGTTGTCACCACCGGATTCCACCAGGATCAGATCCAGCCCCGGAAAACGCCGGTTCAGTTGATCGACCGCTTCGAGGTTGATCGAGGCGTCTTCGCGGATCGCCGTGTGCGGGCAGCCACCGGTTTCCACGCCGATAATCCGCTCCGGCGCCAGGGCTTCGTTGCGCACGAGGAAATCGGCGTCTTCGCGGGTGTAGATATCGTTGGTGACCACGGCGAGGTTGTAGCGCTCGCGCAGGGCCAGGCACAGGGCCAGGGTCAACGCGGTTTTGCCGGAACCGACCGGGCCGCCGATGCCGACTCGCAGAGGTTGGGTGTTCATGATTGTTTCTCCTAAGAGCGAAAGAGGCGGCTGTACTGGCGCTCGTGGGCCATGCACGCCAGGGACAGACCAAATGCGGCGCTGCCCATGTGGTCGGGGTTGATTCGGCTCGCGTCCTGCTGCGCCTGTTGCAGCAGCGGCAGCAGTTCGCTGGTCAGGCGCTGCGCGGCTTGCTGGCCCAGCGGCAGGGTTTTCATCAACACGGCGAGCTGGTTTTCCAGCCAGCTCCACAGCCACGCGGCGAGAGCATCCTGCGGGCTGATGCCCCAGGCGCGCGCGGCCAGCGCCCAGCACAGGGCCAGGTGCGGTTCTAGGCATTGATCGAGAAAGTTGCGGGCGGGCGCGTCGAGTTCCGGCAAGCCGTTGAGCAATTGCTGCAACGAATAGCCCATCTGCCGGCTCTCCAGATGCAACTCGCGGGTCTCGCGGCTGGCGCGATGGCTTTCGCAGAGGATCAGCAACTCGCTCCAGTTTTCATCCGCCGCCGCCTGACAATGCGCGAGCAACAGCGGCGCTTCAAAACGCGACAGATTGAGCAGCAACTGATCGCTGATCCAGCGGCGGGCGTCGTCCGGGTTTTTCACCCGGCCGTTATCCACCGCCATTTCCAGGCCTTGCGAATAGCTGTAGCCGCCAATCGGCAATTGCGGACTGGCCAGGCGCAGCAGCGCCCAGGCCGGATTCACAGGCGTACGCCGAACTGATGGAGTTTCGGCGCGTAATTGAAGTCTTCGTCGCCGTGGCGTGAATGGTGATGGCCGCCACCATAGGCACCGTGCTCGGGCTGGAATGGCGCTTCGATCGCTTCGACCTGTGCGCCGAGTTGTTCAAGCATTGCTTTGAGCACGTAGTCGTCGAGCAGGCGCAGCCAGCCATCGCCGACTTGCAGGGCGACATGGCGATTGCCCAAGTGATAAGCGGCGCGGGTCAGTTCAAAGGCGTTGGCGCAGGTGACGTGCAGCAATTGCTCGGGGCGGGCGCAGACGCGGACGATGCGCCCGTCTTCAGCCTGCAGGCACTCGCCGTCATACAGCGGCGGCTGACCGCGCTCCAAAAACAACCCGACGTCTTCGCCCTCGGCACTGAAACAGCGCAAACGGCTTTTGCTCCGCGCTTCGAAGGTCAGGTGCAATTCGGCGGCCCAGACGGGTTGAGGGTCGATTCTGCGGTGAATCACCAGCATCGGAAAGCTTCCAGCTATGGACAATACTCTGGCTAGAGCAAGGGCCTTGCCAATCGGACGAGATGTAGGAAATCCCTGTCGGAGCGTAGTGGATGTTTCAAGATGTTGCGGGAATATGGAAGGTTTTGGTGCGTGAAGAATTTTTTATGCACCAAATGGAGGCTGATGCGCCGAGCCAAATGTGGGAGCGAGCCTGCTCGCGAATGCGGTGGGTCAGTGATGTAGATGTTGGCTGACACGACGCCTTCGCGAGCAGGCTCGCTCCCACAGGGGGAATTTGTTGTGTCAGTAATAAGGGGGATTACTCGGTGCTGCCCAGCCCTTGCCAGTGCTTGAGGCCAATAAAGATAAAACGCAGTTGCTGGGTGATCTTCGCCTGTGGCGTCAGATGCTCCGGCAGGGCTTCGGCGGGCGGGTCGATGATGTCGGGGAGGGTGGCGAATACCGATTTGACGATCAGATCGGCCATCACGCTCAGGCCCTCGGCGTCCAGATGCTGAAGCTTGGGCATCATCGTCAGGTCGGCAGCCAGGTCGGAACTGATGTTCTCGCGCAACCGGCCGATTGCCTGACGCACCGGCAGCGAGCCGCCGTACTGCTCACGGGCGAGAAACAGGAATTGCGAGCGATTGGCGCTGACCACGTCGAGGAAGATTCGCACCGAGGCATCAATAATGCCGCCCATGACGAATTCGTTGTGCCGCACCAAGCGGATGGTTTCGCGGAAGGTCTGGCCGACTTCACTGACCAGCACCAGGCCCAGCTCATCCATATCGGCAAAATGCCGGTAGAAACCGGTGGGCACGATCCCGGCGGTTTTGGTCACTTCGCGCAGGCTCAGGCTGCCGAATCCTCGGCCGCTTTCCATAAGGTGGCGGGCAGCGTCCATCAAGGCGTTGCGGGTCTGTTGTTTCTGTTCGGCGCGGGGCAGCATCGCAGGAGGTGTTCTTTGGCAGGACAAGCGCCGCACTCTAGCAAATCGGCTTTGTCGGCGTCGAACGGGGAGGGCGTGGAGCGGAAGATTTTATCGGGCCGGAAAAGTCAAAAGCCCAATCCGGTGATTGGGCTTTTTTTCGAGGCCGCCATGGGCTTAGCTCAAGGCACTGTTGCGTTCGATCACACGGTCACCACCACCTTCGGCAAGGGTTTGACCTTGTGGAGTGCGGTCGCTGCCATCAGAAGCCAGGGTTTGGCCTTGTGGAGTACGGTCGCTACCATCGGACGCCAGGGTTTGGCCTTGTGGAGTACGGTCGCTACCATCGGACGCCAGGGTTTGACCTTGTGGAGTGCGGTCGCCGCCATCGGAAGCCAAGGTCTGGCCTTGTGGAGTGCGATCGCTACCGTCGGACGCCAGGGTCTGACCTTGTGGAGTCTTGTCGTAGCCGTCTTGCACCAGACCTTTCTCTTCCAGACGATCACGGCCGCCTTCAGCCAGAGTCTGACCTTGTGGAGTGCGGTCGCCACCGTCAGCCGCTACGGTCTGGCTGAATACCGAATGGCTGGATTTCACTTGCGGGGTAGCTTGGTCGGCAGCGGGCAGGGCGAAAGCAGTGCTGGCTAGCATCGACAGGGTAAGGCTGAGCAGTAATTGGCGTTTCATGATGGGTTGCTCCTTGGGAGGGCGATAAAGTGGGTACGAGGGCAATGCTACTCTCGATAAGTCGATATAAAAGTTCATAAACGCAATGGTAATAATCAACAGAATTGATTGTTCTGCCGGGAGGCTCTAGATCGCGGCTTTCCGGGCGACGGTTTTGCACCGGGGTGGGTATTTCCGACTCACTCGCGCCTCGCAAAAGTGCGGGTCGCGGTAACACTGTTCGACTGATCGGTCAGATTTCGCGCGGCTTTTTGCGCCTTAATCGGCCTTTCGATTAAACCTGCGGCTGGTTTGCCAGTCGTAGATTTCATGAGGGCCGCTTTGGCCCGCCGTTTCAGCCGTGCGCCGCAGTTTTTGCGTGCGGTCGTGATCAGGAGCTTTGTGCATGACGCGCACTGGAAAAATCTTCAGCTGGACCTTCTCCATCCTCGTGCTGCTACTGGCCGTGCTGGTGTTGATCATCGTGTTCTTCGACTGGAACCGGATCAAACCACCGCTCAACGCCAAAGTCTCGGAAGAACTGCATCGACCGTTTGCCATCAATGGCAACCTCGCGGTGATCTGGCAGCGCGAGCCGGACGAGGGCGGCTGGCGTGCGTGGGTGCCGTGGCCGCACGTGGTCGCTGAGGATCTGAGCCTGGGCAACCCGGACTGGTCGAAGAAGCCGCAGATGGTCACGCTCAAGCGCGTTGAGCTGCGTATCTCGCCATTGGCGCTGTTGGCGCAACGGGTGGTGATTCCGCGCATCGACCTGACCGAACCCAATGCCGAGTTGCAGCGCCTGGCCGATGGCCGCGCCAACTGGACGTTCAAGTTCGACCCGAAAGATCCGAACGCCGAGCCGTCGAATTGGGTGGTCGACATCGGCGCCATCGGTTTCGACAAGGGCCACGTCACCCTTGACGATCAGACGCTCAAAACCAATCTCGATGTGCTGATCGATCCGCTGGGCAAGCCGATTCCGTACAGCGATATCGTCGGTGCCAAAGTAGCGAAAACTGCCCAGGACAAGGGCGGCGCACCGCAGGATTATGCGTTTGCCTTGAAGGTCAAAGGCCAATACCACGGCCAGAACCTTACCGGCCAGGGCAAGATTGGCGGTCTGCTCGCCTTGCAGGACGCAAGCAAACCCTTCCCGTTGCAGGCTCAGGCGAAGATCGGCGACACCCGCATCGAACTGGCCGGCACGCTGACTGATCCGCTGAATCTCGGCGCCCTCGATCTGCGCCTGAAACTCGCCGGTGCCAGCCTCGGCAATCTTTATCCACTGACCGGCGTGACCCTGCCGGATACGCCGCCGTACTCAACCGACGGCCATTTGATTGCCAAGCTGCACGACGAGGCCGGGGCGAAATTCACCTACGAGCAGTTCAACGGCAAGATCGGCAGCAGTGACATCCATGGCGACCTGACCTATGTCGCCAGCCAGCCACGACCAAAACTCAGCGGCGCGTTGCTCTCCAATCAACTTTTGTTCGCTGACCTCGCACCGCTGATCGGCGCCGACTCCAATGACAAGCAAAAGGCTCGTGGCGGCGAAAGCAAACAGCCGGCCGATAAAGTGCTGCCGGTAGAGGAGTTCAAGACCGACCGCTGGCGCGCAATGGACGCCGACGTCGAGTTCACCGGCAAGCGCATCGTCCACAGCGAGAAACTGCCGTTCAACGACCTCTATACCCACCTGAAACTCAACGATGGTGAACTCAGCCTGGAGCCGCTGCGCTTCGGCGTCGCTGGCGGCAATCTTGATGCGCAAATCCGCCTCAATGGTCGCACCGAGCCGCTTGAGGGGCGCGCCAAACTGACCGCTCGCAGGTTCAAGCTCAAGGAACTGTTCCCTACCTTCGAACCGATGAAAACCAGCTTCGGTGAGCTCAATGGCGACGCCGATATCACTGGGCGCGGCAACTCGGTGGCCAAGCTGCTGGGTGGGGCCAATGGCAAATTGAAGATGCTGATCAACGACGGCGCGATCAGTCGTGAGCTGATGGAACTGGCCGGGCTCAACGTCGGTAACTATGTGGTCGGCAAGATCTTTGGTGACAAGGAAGTGAAGATCAACTGCGCAGCAGCGGACTTCGACATCAAAAGCGGTCTGGCGACCACCCAGCTGTTTGTCTTCGATACCGAGAACGCGATCATCTATATCGACGGCACGGCGAACATGGCCACCGAGCAACTGGATCTGACGGTGACGCCGGAATCCAAGGGCTGGCGTTTGATTTCCCTGCGTTCGCCGCTGTACGTGCGCGGCAAGTTCATCAAGCCGGACGCGGGTGTGAAGGCTGTGCCGCTGATGCTGCGTGGGGCGGGGATGGTTGCATTAGGTGTGATTGCGGCGCCGGCGGCGGGGTTGCTGGCATTGGTGGCGCCGAGTGGTGGTGAGCCGAATCAGTGTGCGCCGTTGCTGGAGCAGATGAAGGCGGGCAAGGCGCCGGTTACCGTCAAACCTACCAAGTAATCTTCAGCGTTAATAAGGACGCCATCGCGAGCAGGCTCACTCCTACATGGGAACGCATTCCAAATGTAGGAGTGAGCCTGCTCGCGATAGGGGTTACAGGTCGTTCAGGATGTCAGCCATGTCATCGGCATGCTCTTCTTCCTGCGCCAGAATATCTTCGAAGATACGCCGCGTAGTCGGGTCTTTCTCACCGATGTACTGAATGATCTCGCGGTAGCTGTCGATGGCGATCCGCTCGGCAACGAGGTCCTCGTAGACCATTTCTTTGAGGGTGTTACCGGCCACGTATTGCGCGTGGGACATCTTCGACAGCATGTCAGGGTTGAACTCAGGCTCGCCGCCCAACTGCACGATGCGCTCGGCCAATCGGTCGGCGTGCTCGGCTTCCTGGGTGGCGTGCTCGAGAAACTCTTCGGCGGCCACATGGGCTTTCACGCCATTGGCCATGAAGTAGTGGCGCTTGTAGCGCAACACGCAGACCAGTTCAGTGGCCAGCGATTCATTGAGCAAGCGCAGCACCTCTTCACGGTCGGCGCTGTAGCCCTCGGTGACGGCGCCGTTTTCGACGTGTTGGCGCGCACGATCGCGCAAGGTTTGAACATCTGACAGATGCAGGTCGTCGCTCATTTCGATCTCCTGGAGGCTAATCCGATGGGCGCCACGTTCTGCGGACGCGGTCGCTACCTAAGCTGTGAGTCATGAGCGTTGCAAAAAGTTTTACCCGATTTGCGGCGACCTTGGCACCAGTCCCGAACTCTGCGCTTCCTCGCGCAACCAGGCAAAAAACGCCCGCACCGGCGGATGCCGCTCGCGCCCCGGCACGCACAACGCGCTGTACCCGGCGCCATCGACTTGAACCTGACCCATGAACGGCACCAGCAAACCGCTGGCGACACTCTCCGACACCAGAATATTGCTCGCCAGCACCAGCCCTTGTCCGGCGATTGCTGCTTGCAGGGCGTAGTGCTCTTCATCGTATTCGCGGATCGCCGGCTGCGGGTTCAACCAGTTTTCGCCAGCCTTGGCGCACCACGCTTCCCAGCCATGGGCATACAGTTTCGAGTTATGCCAACGCACGCTGATCAACGTCGGTGTGCGCCGCGCGGCCAGCGCCACTTGCTCGGGCGAGCCGTAAACACCGAATGATTCATCGAACAGGCACAGACCATAAAGGTTCGGGTAATCGTCGAGGCTATAACGCAAAACCAGATCGACACTGGCGTCCTGATGCAAATCGATGACTTCACAGTGAGTATCGAGGCGCACGTTGATGTTCGGATGCTGTGCATAAAACCGCCCGAGGCGCGGCACCAGCCACAGCGCGGCGAAGGCGGCGGTGGTCGATAGCGTCAGCGTGCTGGCGTTGCGCTGCGGGCGCAGGGTGTCGACGCTTTGCGCCACTTCCAACAATGCGCCGTGCAGGCTGCGAAACAAGCGCTCGCCGCCTTCGGTCAGGCGCACCTGACGCGGCAGGCGCTCGAACAGCGCGACGCCGAGCCAGTCTTCCAGCGAGCGAATCTGGTGCGAAATCGCCGTGGGCGTGACTGACAGTTCTTCGGCGGCAGCCTTGAAACTGAGCAGGCGTGATGCCGATTCAAAAGCGCGCAGAGCGGTGAGAGGCAACGAGGCAAACATTGAAAGCTCCACGGATGAAACCAATTCATCCAGACTGACTTTTGCTCATTTGAGGCTTAGGCGTGACGCCTGCAATCTGCAGCGACACAGCAATCAAAGTCTAGCCTCAAGGAGTTTCAGATGAGCAAAATTCTTGCGATTCATGCCAGCCCCCGTGGTGACCGTTCCCACTCGCGGCGTCTGGCGGAACATTTTCTCAGTGCCTGGCAGGTGCGTCATCCGCAGGCGCAAGTGACTCGCCGCGAGGTCGGACGGGCGCTTATTCCGGCGGTCAACGAAGCCTTTGTCGCTGCCGCGTTTCATCCACAGCCTGAAGCACGTCCACTGTCGATGCAGGCCGATCTGGCCCTGAGTGATCAACTGGTCGGTGAATTGTTCGATCACGACCTGCTGCTGATTTCCACGCCGATGTACAACTTCAGTGTGCCCAGCGGCCTCAAGGCCTGGGTCGATCAGATCGTGCGCCTGGGCCTGACCTTCGATCACACGCTGGACAATGGCGTCGCCCAATACACGCCGCTGTTGCAGGGCAAGAAGGCGCTGATCGTCACCAGTCGCGGCGGTTTCGGCTTCGGTCCGGGAGGCGAACTGGAAGCCTTGAACCACGCTGATCCATGGTTGCGCGCGGCGCTGGGTTTCGTCGGTATCAACGACGTCAGCGTGGTCGCGGCCGAGGGCGAAGAGTCCGCCGAACGCACCTTTGCGGTGTCGGTGGCCGAAGCCGAGCAGCGTCTGCTCGACCTCGCCCGGGTGTTCTAAATGGCCTGGTTGTGTTTGCTGATCGCCGCCGGGTTTGAAGTGACCTTCGCCATGGGCATGAAGTACGCCGAAGGTTTCACCCAGCTCTGGCCCTCACTGATCACCGTGGTCGCGGCAATCGGCGGGATCTACTTCCTGACACTGGCGATGCGCGAACTGCCGGTGAGCATCGCCTACCCGATCTGGACGGCGATTGGCTCACTGGGCACGGTGTTCCTCGGTTATGCCCTGCTCGGCGAGAGCCTGACCCTGGTCAAACTGGTTTCGGTCGGGCTGATTGTGGCGGGGGTGGTGGGCCTGAAGTAGGCTGGTGGTTGAGTTGTCATCATCAGGGAGGATGCTTGGCGGGCGTTTTGCACGCCTTGCATCCACTCACCGACCACAAGGATGTTTGCCCATGTCGACGCGTTATCCATTGGTGCTGGTGCCCGGCATGCTCGGGTTTATCCGGCTGGTTCTCTATCCGTATTGGTACGGCATCATCAAAGCATTGCGCCGTGGTGGTGCGACGGTGATCGCGGTGCAGGTGTCGCCGCTCAACTCTACAGAGGTGCGCGGCGAGCAATTGCTGGCGCAGATTGATGAGATCTTGCGCGAGACCGGGGCGCAAAAGGTCAACCTGTTCGGCCACAGTCAGGGCTCGCTGACGGCGCGCTATGCGGCGGCGAAACGACCGGATCTGGTGGCCTCGGTGACATCGGTGGCCGGACCGAATCATGGTTCCGAGCTGGCCGATTATCTGGAAAAAAATTATCCGGCGGACAGCGCCAAGGGCCGACTGCTTGAGGCGTTGCTACGGTTTGTCGGCTGGCTGATGGCGCTACTGGAAACCGGTTACCACGGGCCGAAATTGCCAGTGGATATCCACGCCTCGCATCAGTCGCTGACGACGGAGGGCGTGGCGCTGTTCAACCAGCGTTATCCACAGGGCTTGCCTGACACCTGGGGCGGGCACGGGCCGGAAGAGGTTAACGGCGTACGTTATTACTCATGGTCGGGGACGTTGCAGCCGGGCAAGACCGATCGCGGCGGGAATTTGTTTGACGGTACCAATCGCAGCTGTCGCTTGTTTGCGAAAACGTTTGTGCGTGAACCGGGGCAGTGCGATGGGATGGTCGGGCGGTATAGCTCGCATCTTGGGACGGTGATTGGCGATGACTATCCGTTGGATCACTTCGACATTGTTAACCAGTCGCTGGGGCTGGTCGGCAAGGGCGCGGATCCGGTGCGGCTGTTTGTCGAGCATGCGGCCCGGCTTGAGGCCGCCGGCGTTTAGCCCTGAGACCGCGTCATCGTTCTTCGCGAGCAGGCTCGCTCCCACAAATGACCGCATTCCTTCAGTTGAAATGCAATCCAATGTGGGAGCGAGCCTGCTCGCGAAGAGGCCGGATCAGGCGACGCTTAATTTGCGGCCCAACACGCTGGTCCAGCGCTCCGAAAGAATCACCCCGCCCAACGTCAACAACCCGCCCACCAGGTGATACATCGCCAACTGTTCCTTCAACACCACCGCCGCAATCAGCGCGGTAATCAACGGCAGCAAGTTAAAGAACAACGTCGTGCGGCTCGGACCGAGACGCTGCACCGCCTGCATCCACGCCAGCGGCGCGAGCATCGACGCCAACAGACACGCATACAACACCAGCGGAATGTTCTGCAGGGTCAAACCGGTCTTCGGCGAAGCGGCATACAGTGGAAACAATACGACAATCGCCACCAGCACTTGCAAATACAGCAGCACCAGCGGCGGCAGGCGCAGTTGCCATTTTTTCAGCAGCGTGCTGTAGATCGCATAGGCCAGGGTCGCGATCAGCATCATCGCATCACCCATGTTCACGCCGTGTTGCAGCAACGCGCCGAGGCTGCCGGACGACACCACGACCAATACGCCGGCAAACGACAGAACCGCACCGACCAGCGCACCGGCGGTCAGGCGTTGCCCGAGGCTGATGATCGCCATGGCCAGCGACATCAACGGCATCAGCGACAGGATGATGCCCATGTTGGTCGCCGTGGTCAGAGTCGCAGCGAAATAGGCGAGGCTTTGATACACCGCCATGCCGAGTACGCCGAGGATGAAAATCCTGCCCAGGTTCGGACGGATCTGCGGCCAGTGCGCGATCACCGCTTTGAGCATGAACGGGGTGAACAGCAAACCGGCGAGCAGCCAGCGGTAGAAACCGATCTCGGCGGGGAAAATCGCCCCGACCGCCAGTTTGTTGATCACGGTATTGCCGGCCCAGATAAAAATCGCCAGCAGCGGAAACGCGTATTGCATGAGTCGAAACCAGTACGTTGATGAAGGGCAATTATCCCTTGTCTGGATGCAGGCCTATACTGCGAACCGGACAACCTGCCTCTGAAACCGGACAGCATGAACAGTAAACACATTGATCTGCTGGATTTCAGCGAACTGCCATCGGCAGTGTACTTCCGCTATGCCGATTTCAACGCCCATGAATACGCCGCGCCGCACCGCCATGCATGGGGCACGCTGGAGTATGCCGCACATGGCGTGCTGCACATGGACGTCGATGGCAGCCGCTTTATGTCGCCGCCGCAGTACGCGGTGTGGGTGCCGCCGCAGGTCGAGCACAGCTTTTACAGTCATCAGCCGGTCAACTATCGCGCGGTGTGTCTTGATCCCAAGGTCTGCACCGAGCTGCCGACACGCGCCTGTACTCTGGCGATCAGCGACATTCTCAAGGCGATTCTCAAGGACTTCGCCGCCCGCGACGTGAAGATTCCCGAACTCGATGCCGACCAGCGTCTGGCGCAAGTGTTGGTCGATCAATTGCAGCAGGCACCGGTGCATGAGTGTTATCTGCCCTACGCGAGCAGCCCGGGTTTGCTGGCAATCCTCGAAACCTTGCAGGCCGAACCGGGCAACAATCAGCCGCTGGCGCATTGGGCGCTGCAAGTGCATGTCAGCGAACGCACGCTGGCCCGGCAATTCGTTCGGGAGTTGGGGATGAGTTTTGGCGAATGGCGCCAGCGTCTGCGCTATCTCGCGGCAATCGAGGCGCTGGAAACTTCGCGTAGCGTGCAGGAAATCGCCTTCGATCTCGGCTACAGCAGTGGCTCGGCATTCATTGCCATGTTCGCCCGGCAGGCCGGGTGTACGCCGGAGCAGTATCGCCGCAGCCATCTGGAAGGTAGGAAGATGTAACAGGATTTGGCTACACTCCAGCAGAGGCCGCCCCCCTCGGTGCGGCGCCAAGGAGAAAACTCCATGAAGATGTTGCGTGTGCCGTTGTTGATGATTGGTTTGCTCCTGTGTTCCCAGGGTTTCGCCGCCACGGCGCAACAGAACAAGATGACCACCTGCAATGCCGATGCGACCGCCAAGAGTCTGAAAGGCGATGAGCGCAAAACCTTCATGAGCACCTGCCTCAAGGCAGCGCCAGCGGCCAACGATGCCAAGGCCCTGACCCCGCAGCAGCAGAAAATGAAGACCTGCAACGCCGATGCCGCCACCAAAGCCCTGACCGGCGATGCGCGCAAGACGTTCATGAGTGATTGCCTGAAGAAAAAATAACTTGATTCGGTGGGGTACCTGGTCGACGCGTTCGCTTGAGATTTGCCCTCACCCTAACCCTCTCCCGGAGGGAGAGGGGACTGACCGCGTTGTCTGAAGACATTCGTCGACCTGAAAAACCGGTCGATTATGGATTCCACGGCGCTGTCTCAGGTCACTGGATATCCAGAGCATCCCCCAATCGGTTCCCTTTTCCGGAGGGAGAGGGGACTTACTGCGTCGTCTGAAGACATTCGTCGACCTGAAAAAACCGGTCGATTATGGATTCCACGGCGCTGTCTCAGGTCACTGGATATCCAGAGCATCCCCCAATCGGTTCCCTCTCCCTCTGGGAGAGGGCTAGGGTGAGGGGGGCTGAAGCACCGCATATACCTAGTGCTTACCCCGGAACGCTGGCAGACTGCCAATCCTTTTACGCCGTTCGTTTTGAGGCTGTATGCCAACGTTTTCTGAGCGTCATGTAGTGTTCTGGGTCAGTTGCATCATCATTTTCGGCGGTTTGCTGCTGGTGCTGCCGCTGCGCTTGTTGCCCAGTCTGTTGGCCGGTTTGCTGGTGTATGAACTGGTCAACATGCTCACTCCGCAACTGCAACGGCTGATCGAAGGCCGCCGCGCGCGCTGGCTGGCGGTGGCGTTGCTGGGGACGTTGGTCGTCAGCGTTCTGGCGCTGATCTTCGCCGGCGCGATCAGTTTTCTCCTGCACGAAGCAGAAAACCCCGGCGCTTCCCTGGACAAATTCATGGGCGTGGTCGATCGCGCACGCGGGCAATTGCCACCGTTCATCGACGCCTATCTGCCGGCCAGTGCTGCGGAATTTCGCGTGGCGATCGGCGAGTGGATGAGCAAGCACCTGTCTGACCTGCAACTGGTCGGCAAGGATGCGGCGCACATGTTCGTGACGTTGCTGATCGGCATGGTGCTCGGCGCGATCATCGCCTTGCAGCGCATCCCCGACGTCACCAAACGCAAACCGCTGGCCGCGGCGCTGTTTGACCGTTTGCACCTGTTGGTGCAGGCGTTCCGCAACATCGTCTTTGCGCAGATCAAGATTTCCCTGCTCAACACCGTCTTCACCGGGATTTTCCTCGCAGTCATCCTGCCGATGTTCGGCATCAAACTGCCGCTGACCAAAACCCTGATCGTGCTGACCTTCCTGCTCGGCCTGTTGCCGGTGATCGGCAATCTGATGTCGAACACCCTGATCACCATCGTCGGCCTGTCACTGTCGATCTGGGTAGCGGTGGCGGCGCTGGGTTATCTGATTTTTATCCACAAGCTCGAGTACTTCCTCAACGCGCGGATTGTCGGCGGGCAGATCAGTGCCAAGTCGTGGGAGTTGCTGCTGGCGATGCTGGTGTTCGAGGCCGCGTTCGGCCTGCCGGGAGTGGTGGCGGGGCCGATTTATTATGCGTATCTGAAGAGTGAGTTGAAGCTGGGCGGGATGGTTTGATCCAAGCCTAGTAGCGCTTGAGCGGGCCTCTTCGCGAGCAGGCTCGCTCCCACATTTTGAGCGCATTCCTTCAGTTGAAATGCGACCCACTGTGGGAGCGAGCCTGCTCGCGAATGGCGCGCCGCCGATTCTGGATCAGGCCATCGAACCGTAGCGTTTCATCGCTTCAATCGCCAAACCGCTGCCAATGCTGCCGAAGATATTGCCTTCGACATGTCGCGCATTTGGCAGCATCGCCGAGACGCTGTTGCGCAGCGCCGGAATCCCGCTCGAACCGCCGGTGAAGAACACCGTGTCGACCTGATCCACTGCGACACCGGCATCGTTCAACAGTTGTGTGACGCTGCCACGCACCCGCTCCAGCAGCGCATCGATCGCCGATTCAAACAGCGCGCGGCTCAGCTCCACACTCAACCCGGCTTCGATCCGATCCAACGGCACATGGCGGCTGTCGGTGTGGGTCAGTTGAATCTTGGTTTCTTCGACTTCCATCGCCAACCAGTGGCCGGCGCGTTGTTCGATCAATTTGAACAGGCGATCGATGCCACCGGTGTCTTCGATGTCGTAGCGCATGCTGCCCAGCGCCAGGCTGGATTTCTGCGAGTACACCGAGTTGATGGTGTGCCAGGTCGCCAGGTTCATGTGGTGGCTGGTCGGCATGTAGGCGCCGCTCTTCATGCGGCTGCCGTAGCCGAACAGCGGCATCAGGCCTTGCAGGCTCAGCTGTTTGTCGAAGTCAGTCCCGCCGATGTGCACGCCGCCGGTGGCGAGGATGTCGTCGTGACGGTTGTCGTAACCACGCCGCTCCGGCGACAGGCGCACCAGCGAGAAGTCGGAGGTACCACCGCCGATGTCGACGATCAGCACCAGCTCTTCTTTCTCGATGGTCGACTCGTAGTCGAAGGCGGCGGCAATCGGCTCGTACTGGAAGGAGACTTCCTTGAAACCGATCTTCTTGGCTACGTCGACCAAGGTGTCTTCAGCTTCCTGGTCCGCCAGCGGATCGTCATCGACGAAGAACACCGGACGACCGAGCACCACTTGCTCGAATTCCCGACCGGCGGCGGTTTCCGCACGGCTCTTCAATTGGCCGATGAACAGACCAAGCAAGTCCTTGAACGGCATCGCGGTGCCGAGCACGCTGGTGTCGTGCTTGATCAGCTTGGAACCGAGCAGGCTTTTCAGCGAGCGCATCAGCCGGCCTTCGTAGCCTTCCAGGTACTCGTGCAGCGCCAGACGACCATAAACCGGGCGGCGCTCCTCGATGTTGAAGAAAACCACCGACGGCAGGGTGATCTTGTCGTCTTCCAGCGCGATCATCGTTTCCATGCCGGGGCGCAGCCAGCCGACGGTGGAGTTGGACGTGCCGAAGTCGATGCCGCAGGCACGGGCTGGAGAGGCGTCTTTCATGTCTTTCGGTTCCGGTCAAAAAACGGCCGCGCAGTGTATGTCAGTGCGCGCCAGAATCGAAGGCCGGTCATCTGCTATTTCACGACTAAACTGCTTGAAACTCGCAGCTTTGCCCCAAACTTGCTGGCATGGGCCGGCAGAACCACCGGCGGTCGCAAGAACCGCCGTCCACTGCCGATAAACTTCTGCAGCGCCACCCGGTCACAACCTTGAGATCGGTCAACCTGGCATGCGCGAATCGGCGCATGCTGGCATCGGCGCGAAATCGATAACGGATGGTGATTCCTTCAATGGACTTCAAAGACTATTACAAGATACTCGGCGTGGAGCCGACAGCAGACGACAAGGCAATCAAGGCTGCCTATCGCAAGCTGGCGCGCAAATACCACCCTGATGTCAGCAAGGAAAAGGACGCCGAGGCCAAATTCAAAGACGCCTCGGAAGCCTATGAAGCGCTGAAAAGCGCCGACAAACGCGCCGAATACGACGAGCTGCGCCGTTATGGTCAGCACGGTCAGCCGTTCCAGGGGCCACCAGGCTGGCAGAGCCGTGGTGGCTTTGGCGGCGGCGGTGGCGACACCGGCGACTTCTCGGACTTCTTCAGTTCGATCTTCGGCAATCGCGGCCCCGGTTTCGGTGGCGGCGAAGGTCGGCAACAACGCAGTGCGGGGCGCCGAGGGCAAGACGTGGAAATGGAACTGCCGATCTTCCTCGAGGAGACGCTCGCTAACGAATCGAAGAAAGTCACCTTTCAGGTGCCGCAATACAACGCCAACGGCCAGCACGTCAGCAACACCAGCAAAAGCCTGAACGTGAAGATCCCGGCGGGCGTGACCGACGGCGAGCGCATCCGCCTCAAAGGCCAGGGCGCACCGGGCGTCGGTGGTGGGGCGAATGGCGACCTGTACCTGACCATTCGTTTTGCGCCGCACCCGAAATTCGATGTCGAAGGCGAAAATCTGATCATCACCCTGCCATTGGCTCCGTGGGAGCTGGCGCTGGGTGCCGAAGTGGCGGTGCCGACCCTGACCGGCAAGATCAACCTCAAGGTGCCCGCGGGTAGCCAGAACGGCCAGCGCATGCGTGCCAAGGGACATGGTCTGAAAAACAAGGCAGGCGAGCGCGGTTATCTGTTCGTGCAGCTCAAAGCGGTGATGCCGAAAGCGGCCGACGACGAGGTCAAGGCGCTGTGGCAGGAACTGGCGAAGAAAGCCGCCTTCAACCCACGCGAGAACTTCTGAATTCGACGACGGAGTAGCCCATCATGAGCAGCCCCCTGATCGTTCAACTGGACCTGGCAGAATTCTGTGAGGCGGCCGATTTGTCGGACGTCTACGTGATCGAAATCGTCGAACACGGCATCCTCGAACCTCAGGGCGCGCAGCCTCGGGAATGGCGTTTCACCGATTACGAATTGGCCTTGGCCAAGCGTGCGGCGAAGTTGCGCCGTGATCTGGAGCTGGAGTGGGAAGGGGTTGCGCTGGCGCTGGATCTGCTGGAAGAGGTGCGCGAATTGCGTGCCGAGAACCTTATGTTGCGGCAGCGGTTGGGGCGGCTGGTGGTGGAGTAGTCGGTCAGAGGTTTTCCGGTTGGCTGATCGGGCCTCTTCGCGAGCAGGCTCGCTCCCACATAGGGCCTGTGCATACCGATCAAATGTGGGAGCGAGCCTGCTCGCGATGAACGATAACGCGGAGTTTCTGACTCAACACTGAAAAGGCCCCGAAGGGCCTTTTTTGTGTTCAGAACAGGAAGTACCGCTGCGCCATCGGCAGTGTTTCCGCCGGCTCACACCACAGCAGCACACCATCAGCCTTGACCTGATACGTCTGCGGATCGACATCGATGTTCGGCAGATAGTCGTTGTGGATCAGGTCGGTTTTCTGCACATCACGGCACCCCTTCACCACGGCGATTTTCTTTTTCAGCCCCAACGCTTCCGGCAACCCCGCCTCCTGCGCAGCCTGGCTGATAAAGGTCAGGCTGGTCGCATGCAGCGAGCCACCGTAACTGGCGAACATCGGACGGTAGTGCACCGGTTGCGGCGTCGGGATCGAGGCGTTGGCATCGCCCATCAGGCTGGCGGCAATCGCGCCGCCCTTGAGGATCAGCGTTGGCTTCACGCCAAAAAACGCCGGACGCCACAGCACCAGATCCGCCCATTTGCCGACTTCCACCGAACCGACTTCATGGCTGATGCCATGGGTGATTGCCGGGTTGATGGTGTACTTGGCGATGTAGCGTTTGGCGCGGAAGTTGTCGTTGCCTGCGCCGTCCTGCGGCAGTGGCCCGCGTTGTTTTTTCATCTTGTCGGCGGTTTGCCAGGTGCGCGTGATGACTTCGCCGACGCGGCCCATGGCCTGGCTGTCGGAGCTGATCATCGAGAACGCGCCGAGATCGTGGAGGATGTCTTCGGCGGCAATCGTTTCGCGGCGGATGCGGCTTTCGGCAAACGCGACGTCTTCGGCAATGCTCGGGTCGAGGTGATGGCAGACCATCAGCATGTCGAGGTGTTCGTCGATGGTGTTGCGCGTGAACGGTCGGGTCGGGTTGGTCGAACTCGGCAGCACGTTGGGGAAGCCGCAAGCCTTGATGATGTCCGGTGCGTGACCGCCACCGGCACCTTCGGTGTGATAGGTGTGAATGGTGCGGCCCTTGAACGCGCCGAGAGTGGTTTCGACGAAACCGGACTCGTTGAGGGTGTCAGTGTGGATCGCCACCTGCACGTCGAACTGGTCGGCAACGCTCAGGCAGTTGTCGATGCTCGCCGGCGTGGTTCCCCAGTCTTCGTGCAGCTTGAGGCCGATGGCGCCGGCCTTGACCTGTTCGATCAAGGGCTCCGGCAGGCTGGCGTTGCCCTTGCCGGTGAGGCCGATGTTCATCGGGAACGCATCGGCGGCCTGGAGCATGCGCGCCAGATGCCATGGCCCTGAGGTGCAAGTGGTGGCGTTGGTGCCAGTGGCTGGGCCGGTGCCGCCGCCGATCATGGTAGTGACGCCGCTCATCAGCGCTTCTTCGATCTGCTGCGGGCAGATGAAGTGGATGTGCGTGTCGATGCCGCCGGCGGTGAGGATCATGCCTTCGCCGGCGATCACTTCGGTGCCGGCGCCGATGGCGATGGTCACGTTGGGCTGCACGTCGGGGTTGCCGGCTTTGCCGATCGCGGCGATGCGGCCGTCCTTGAGGCCGACGTCGGCTTTGACGATGCCCCAGTGGTCGATGATCAGCGCGTTGGTGATCAACGTGTCGACGACTTCGGCCGCCAGCAATTGGCTTTGGCCCTGGCCGTCGCGGATGACTTTGCCGCCACCGAACTTCACTTCTTCGCCGTAGGTGGTGAAGTCTTGTTCGACTTCGATCCACAGCTCGGTGTCGGCCAGGCGCACCTTGTCGCCGACGGTGGGGCCGAACATGTCGGCGTAGGCTTGTCTGGAGATTTTCATGCAGCGTCCTTCCGGAAAATAGTGGTGAGCCATTGACCCTCACCCTAGCCCTCTCCCAGAGGGAGAGGGGACTGTACACGGTGGGCCGGCAATCGGTGATCGGCTCCGCAGAGGGGACTGGTCGCGGTGGGGCGGTTATCGGTGATCGGCTCCCTCTCCCTCGGGAGAGGGCTGGGGTGAGGGGCAGCGGTGCACGCAGATGTCAGAGGTCACCCATGACCCGCCCGGCAAACCCGAACACCCGCCGCTTCCCGGCATAATCCACAAGCTCAACCTCACGGCTCTGCCCCGGCTCAAAGCGCACCGCCGTGCCCGCCGGAATATTCAGGCGCATGCCACGGCTCGCTGCGCGATCGAAGGTCAGCGCGTCGTTGGTTTCAAAAAAGTGATAGTGCGAACCGACCTGAATCGGCCGGTCGCCGCTATTGGCGACTTTCAGGCTGAGGGTGCGGCGGCCGACGTTGAGTTCGATGTCGCCGGGCTGGATCTGGTACTCGCCAGGAATCATCACTGGGCTCCTTGCAGAATCTTGTAATAGAGGGCGGTCGGCCGATAAGTGCCGGTCGGGTCGCAGGCGTAATCAGGAATCTGACCGGCGCGGGTGTAACCCAGCGCCTTGTAGAAATCTTCGGCGGGGGAGCCGGCCTCGGTGTCGAGGTAGAGCATGCCGCGCTTGTGTTTCGGCGCTTCGAGTTCCAGCGCACTCATCAATTGCTGACCGAGACCGCGACGCCGTGCGTGTTCGCGCACCAGCAGTTTCTGCACCTCGGCGCGGTTGAGACCGTTAGCCTTCTGGCACAGACCCAACTGCACACTGGCCATTACCTGCTCGTCCTTGACCACCACCCAAAGCAGCACGCTGCCCTTGTTGACGTTTTCCTGCACCTCATCGAAATACGTGCGCGCCTGCGCCGCATCGAGGTCGGCCATGAAGCCGACGCTGGCGCCGTACCCCACGGCATCGAGCAGCAGATCGATCAGGCCCTGACGATAATGCGCAAAACTTTCAGCATTGACGCGGCGCAGTTGGGCGGCGTTCATCGGTGTCACTCCTTGTTGGCGTCAGGCGGCTCCGCGCCGGGGTTGAGGGTCAGTTGCATGAAGGTCAGATCGAGCCAGCGGCCGAACTTGGTGCCGACTTGCGGCATCTGCCCGGTAATGCTGAAACCGGCGCGCTCGTGCAGGCGAATCGAGGCGGCATTGCCGCTTTCAATCGCGGCAACCATCACGTGTTTGTCGCAGGTCTTCGCCCGTTCGATCAGCACAGTCATCAGTTGCGGGCCGAGGCCGTTGCCGCGCTGATCGCTGCGCACGTAGACCGAGTGCTCGACGGTGTGACGGAAGCCGTCGAACGGCCGCCAGTCACCGAAGGAAGCGTAGCCGAGCACACTGTTGTCGGCGTCGACGATCACCAGAATCGGATAGGCCTGAGCCTGACGCGCGCTGAACCATGCCTGACGGTTGCCGAGGTCGACGGCTTGTTCATTCCAGATCGCCGTGGTGTTGAGTACGGCGTCGTTGTAGATGTCGCGGATCGCCGGCAGATCGGCGTGGACGGCATCACGAATGGAGTAGGTCATGGCGCGGCCTCAGACGATCGGTTGGTGGACGGTGACCAGTTTGGTTCCGTCGGGAAACGTCGCTTCGACCTGAATCTCCGGGATCATCTCCGGGATGCCTTCCATCACTTGTTCGCGGTTGAGCAGGGTGGTGCCGAAGTGCATCAGCTCGGCCACGGTCTGACCGTCACGCGCGCCTTCGAGCAGCGCTGCGGAGATGTAGGCCATGGCTTCCGGGTAATTGAGTTTCACGCCGCGCGCCAAACGCCGCTCGGCGACGAGGCCGGCGGTGAAAATCAGCAGCTTGTCTTTTTCGCGTGGGGTCAGGTCCATTGTGGGGTTCCGTCAGGGCAGATTTAAAAAGTATTCAGGGTTGCAAACACATTCCCTTGTAGGAGTGAGCCTGCTCGCGATAGCAGTGTGTCAGCCAATAAAATAATGACTGATACGGCGCTATCGCGAGCAGGCTCACTCCTACAGGGGAATGCATTTCAGGTGTTCCAGATTCGGGGTGGCTGAGCCTCACGGCCCAGCAGCACCGGACGCAGCAAGCGCCAAAGATCAATCAGCCATGCGCGGGCGAGCAGTGCTTCAGACGCCAGACAGCGAGCCACCAAAAGGCCAGGCAACTGGGTCAAATCCCCGCGCACGTCATGCCCCAGCGAACGACAACGCTCAAGCAACTCAGCATCAATTTCACCGGTGACCAACAACGTCGCAAACACCGGATTGCCATCCAGCCCGATCGGCGAATCAAGCAAACCGTCGCCACCGACAATGCGCTGGCGCTCATGCCAGAGCAATCGGCCATCGCGGCGAATATCCAGGTGCGCCTGAAAATGCCCACGGTCGAAACGTTCGCCACTGGCCGGACGACCCAGCGCCACCACGTCCCAGTAAAACAGCCGCGCATCACCTTCAAGATCAATCGAAGTGCTTAGTTCAGCCTGCGCGGCGCTGTAGACGATGGTTTCCTGCGGCAGCCATTCCAGCGTCGCTCCGGCAGCCACTTTCAAATCCAGTTTCTGATAAGCCGGCCCACCGGCGCGATACCACTTGGCCGCGCCGGGGCTGGTGATCTGCGCCCAGGCGTGTTGCTCGACACGTGCGCTGATATCGAGGCGATCACCGCCGGCAATCCCGCCCGGCGGGTGGACGATGATGTGCTGGCAGACCTCGGGGCCTTCGGCGTACAGGTGCTTTTGCACCCGCAGCGGGCCGAGGTGTCGGCGCATGACCGGGCGCGTGCAGTCGCCGAAACGGGCGTAGGCGAGTTCCAGCTCGGCGTGCCAGCTCGGGGTAAACAGGGCAGGTGCAACAGTCGAATTCATGGTGTGTAATTATCGTTAGGAAGCTACAGATTAGTTCGTTGTACTAGATCGTTACCAGCCCGCGTACACCCTCGGCCTCCATATTTTCACCGCGACCCTGCTGCACGATCTCGCCTCGGGACATCACCAGGTATTGATCGGCCAGTTCCGCGGCGAAATCGTAGAACTGCTCGACCAGCAGAATCGCCATGTCACCGCGCGCCGCGAGTTGCTTGATCACCGCGCCGATCTCCTTGATCACCGAGGGTTGAATGCCTTCGGTGGGCTCATCGAGGATCAGCAAGCGCGGACGGCTGGCCAGTGCGCGGCCAATCGCAAGCTGTTGCTGCTGACCGCCGGAGAGGTCACCACCGCGACGCTGCTTCATTTGTAGCAGCACCGGGAACAATTCGTAGATGAAACTTGGTACCTCTTTGGCTTCGCTGCCGGGGAAGCGTGACAGGCCCATCAGCAGATTTTCTTCCACGGTCAGGCGTCCGAAGATCTCGCGGCCCTGTGGCACGTAAGCGATCCCGGCGTGTACGCGCTGGTGTGGCTTGAACGTGGTGATCGGTTTGCCTTCCCAGTTCACCGCGCCTTCTTTGGCCGGCAGCAGGCCCATCAGGCATTTGAGCAGGGTGGTTTTGCCGACGCCGTTACGGCCGAGCAGGCAGGTGACTTCGCCGACCTTAACGTCGAAGCTTAAGCCGCGCAGGATGTGGCTACCGCCGTAGTACTGGTGCAGCTTGTCGACTTGCAGCATGTCAAAAGTCTCCTCAAATCCCTCTGTAGGAGTGAGCCTGCTCGCGATAGCGGTGTGTCAGTCAACATCTGTTTGTCTGATACACCGCTATCGCGAGCAGGCTCACTCCTACAGTTTTGATCGGTGTTTGCAGCTTTAGCGGCCGAGGTAAACCTCGATCACGCGCTCGTTTTCCTGCACCTGTTCCAGCGAGCCTTCGGCCAGCACGCTGCCCTGGTGCAACACCGTCACATGGTCGGCAATCGAGCCGACAAAGCCCATGTCATGCTCCACCACCATCAGCGAATGCTTGCCCGCCAGGCTCTTGAACAGTTCAGCGGTGAACTCGGTTTCCGCATCGGTCATCCCCGCCACCGGCTCATCGAGCAGCAACAATTGCGGGTCCTGCATCAACAGCATGCCGATCTCGAGAAACTGCTTCTGCCCGTGAGAGAGCAACCCCGCCTGACGATTGACCGAGGTGGTCAGGCGAATCGTTTCCAGCACTTCGCTGATCCGGTCCTTCTGCTCGCCACTCAATCGCGCACGCAAACTGGCCCACACCGACTTGTCGGTTTTCTGTGCCAGCTCCAGGTTTTCAAACACGCTCAGCGCTTCGAACACCGTCGGCTTCTGGAACTTGCGGCCGATGCCAGCCTGGGCGATCTGCACTTCGCTCATCTGCGTCAGGTCGAGGGTTTCGCCGAACCAGGCTTTGCCGTGACTCGGCCGGGTCTTGCCGGTGATCACGTCCATCAGCGTGGTTTTGCCCGCGCCGTTGGGGCCGATGATGCAGCGCAATTCGCCGACGCCGATGTACAGGTTGAGATTATTCAGCGCGCGGAAGCCGTCGAAGCTGACGCTGATGTCTTCCAGGGTGAGGATCGTGCCGTGACGGGTATCAAGGCCCGGCCCGACGCGCTGACCGAGGCCGATCGAGTCGCGGCTGGTGCCGGCGTCCTTGTTCGGTTCGACGGGAAAGAAGGCCGGTTCCAGCATGAATTCCGCGCTCGCTGTGACTCTCATTGTTCACCTCGTTTCTTCAGCAGGCCGATCACGCCTTTGGGCAGGTACAGCGTCACGACGATGAACAGCGCGCCGAGGAAGAACAGCCAATATTCCGGGAACGCCACGGTGAACCAGCTCTTCATGCCGTTGACCACACCGGCGCCGAGCAGTGGGCCGATCAGCGTGCCGCGACCGCCGAGGGCCACCCACACCGCCGCTTCAATCGAGTTGGTCGGCGACATTTCGCTCGGGTTGATGATGCCCACTTGCGGCACGTACAACGCCCCGGCCAGACCACACAACACCGCACTCAAGACCCACACGAACAGCTTGAACCCGCGTGGGTCGTAGCCGCAGAACATCAAGCGGTTTTCCGCATCGCGCAGCGCCGTCAACACACGACCAAATTTGCTTTGCGCCAGGCGCCAGCCGATGAACAGACTCGCCACCAGCAGCAACACCGTGGCCAGAAACAGCACCGCGCGGGTGCCCGGTTCAGTGATGCCGAAACCGAGAATCGTGCGGAAATTGGTAAAGCCGTTGTTGCCGCCAAACCCGGTCTCGTTGCGGAAAAACAGGAGCATGCCGGCGAAGGTCAGGGCCTGGGTCATGATCGAGAAATACACGCCTTTGATTCGCGAGCGGAAGGCGAAGAAACCGAACACCAGCGCCAGCAATCCCGGCGCCAACACCACCAGACACATCGCCCAGACGAAGCTGCTGGTGCCGGTCCAGTACCACGGCAATTCCGTCCACGACAGGAAGGTCATGAACGCCGGCAGACCATCGCCCGCCGCTTGGCGCATCAGGTACATGCCCATCGCATAACCACCGAGCGCGAAGAACAGACCGTGACCCAGCGAGAGCAAACCGGCGTAACCCCAGACCAGATCCAGCGCCAGGGCGACGATGGCGTAGCAGAGGATTTTGCCAACCAGCGTCAGGGTGTACGCCGAGACCGACAGTGCACTTTCCGTCGGCAACAACGACAGCAGCGGCAGGGCGATCAGCAGCGCAAGAATCACCGCGCCAATCGCGATGGTGACTTTCGGCCCGGCCTTTTGTGTAGCGGAAACAAGCAGAGGCTGATTCATCAGTCGATCACCCGTCCTTTCAGTGCGAAGAGGCCTTGCGGACGTTTCTGGATAAACAGAATGATCAGCGCGAGGATCAGGATCTTGCCGAGCACCGCACCGATCTGCGGTTCGAGAATCTTGTTGGCGATGCCCAGGCCGAACGCGGCGAGCACGCTGCCGGCCAGTTGGCCAACGCCGCCAAGCACCACCACCAGGAACGAGTCGATGATGTAGCTCTGGCCGAGGTCCGGGCCGACGTTACCGATCTGGCTCAGCGCCACGCCGCCGAGACCGGCGATGCCCGAGCCGAGGCCGAAGGCGAGCATGTCGACGCGACCGGTCGGCACACCGCAGCAAGCCGCCATGTTGCGGTTCTGGGTGACGGCGCGGACGTTGAGACCAAGGCGGGTTTTGTTCAGCAGCAGCCAGGTCAGCACCACCACAAACAGGGCGAAAGCGATGATCACGATGCGGTTGTACGGCAGCACCAGATTCGGCAGCACTTGAATGCCACCGGACAGCCACGCCGGGTTCGCCACTTCAACGTTCTGCGCGCCGAACAACAGGCGCACAAGCTGAATCAGCATCAGGCTGATGCCCCAGGTGGCGAGCAGGGTTTCCAGTGGGCGGCCGTAGAGGTGACGAATCACCGTGCGCTCCAACGCCATGCCGATTGCCGCCGTGACAAAGAACGCCACCGGCAGTGCGATCAACGGATAAAACTCGATGGCTTGGGGGGCGTAGCGCTGGAACATCAACTGCACCACGTAGGTCGAGTAGGCACCGAGCATCAGCATCTCACCGTGGGCCATGTTGATCACGCCGAGCAGGCCGAAGGTGATCGCTAGACCAAGTGCCGCCAACAGCAAAATGGATCCGAGCGACATGCCGCTGAAGGCCTGGCCGAGGATCTCGCCGACCAGCAGTTTGCGTTTGACCTGAGCGAGGCTGGTTTCAGCGGCGGTGCGCACGCCGGCATCGCTCTCGACGCCGGGTTCGAGCAGGCCTTCGAGGCGCGTGCGTGCCAGCGGATCGCCGGTTTCGCCGAGCAACCGTACGGCCGCGAGGCGCACGGCCGGGTCAGCGTCGACCAACTGCAGATTGGCCAGCGCCAGGCTCAGGGCGGCATGCACGCCTTCATCTTTTTCACCAGCGAGTTGCTGGTCGAGGAATTTCAGCTGCGCGGGTTTCGCGCTTTTCTGCAATTGCTGCGCGGCGGTCAGACGGATTTTGGCGTCGGCGGCGAGCAATTGGTGGCTGGCCATGGCGGTGTCGATCAGACCCCGCAGGCGATTGTTCAGGCGCAGGATTTTGGGTTGGCCGTCGATGGTCAACTCGCCTTGTTGCAGGGCGTTGATCAATTCGATACGGGCTGGATCGGGCTGCGCGGCCCAGGTTTCCAGGAGTTTGGCCTGTTGCACGGGATTGGCCGCGACGAAGTCTTCGGCGTCGCCAGCATGGGCCAGCATTGGCAGCAAGAGTGCGATGGCTATGAGAAAGCGGTGTATGGCAGTGGGCATTAGTGGTGTCCTGTTCAACCGCCCCCTCACCCTAACCCTCTCCCGGAGGGAGAGGGGACTGACCGAGGTGTCTGGACGATGTGCTGCGACCTGCGAATTCGAGCCGAACTCAGGCTTCGAAAAGCATGAAGATCGGCTCCCTTTCCCCCTCACTCTCTTGAAATTGAGGGGACTGACCGAGGTGTTTGGACGATGTGCTGCGACCTGCGAACTCGAGCCGAACTCAGGCTTTGAAAAGCATGAAGATCGGCTCCCTTTCCCCCTCTCCCTGAGGGAGAGGGCTGGGGTGAGGGGGGAAATCTCAAGCCCACCTCAAAAACTGAATCCGCCTCAGTTGCTCTTCACCGCATAATCCGGCTTCTTGTCGTTGCCCTGAATGAACGGACTCCACGGTTGCGCGCGGATCGGTCCTTCGGTCTGCCACACGACGTTGAACTGACCATCGGCCTGAATCTCGCCGATCATCACTGGTTTGTGCAGGTGGTGATTGGTCTTGTCCATGGTCAATGTGTAGCCCGACGGCGCGGCAAAGGTCTGCCCGGCGAGGGCTTCGCGGACTTTGTCGACGTCGGTGGACTTGGCTTTCTCGACCGCCTGCGCCCACATGTGGATGCCGACGTAAGTGGCTTCCATCGGGTCGTTGGTCACGGCTTTGTCGGCGCCCGGCAGGTTGTGTTTCTTCGCGTAGGCTTTCCAGTCAGCGACGAACTTCTTGTTCTGCGGGTTTTCAACCGACTCGAAGTAGTTCCACGCCGCGAGGTTGCCCACCAGCGGTTTGGTGTCGATACCGCGCAGTTCTTCTTCGCCGACCGAGAACGCCACAACCGGCACGTCGGTAGCCTTCAGGCCCTGGTTGGCCAGCTCTTTGTAGAACGGCACGTTGGAGTCGCCGTTGACCGTCGAGATCACCGCAGTCTTGCCACCAGCCGAGAATTTTTTGATGTTGGCGACGATGGTCTGATAGTCGCTGTGACCGAACGGCGTGTAGACCTCTTCGATGTCCTTGTCGGCCACGCCTTTGGAATGCAGGAACGAACGCAGGATCTTGTTGGTGGTGCGCGGGTAGACGTAGTCGGTGCCGAGCAGGAAGTAGCGCTTGGCGCTGCCGCCTTCTTCGCTCATCAAATATTCAACGGCGGGGATCGCTTGCTGGTTTGGCGCGGCGCCGGTGTAGAAGACATTCGGCGACATCTCTTCGCCTTCGTATTGCACCGGGTAAAACAGCAGGCCGTTGAGTTCTTCGAACACCGGCAATACCGATTTACGCGATACCGAAGTCCAGCAGCCGAACACCACGGCGACCTTGTCCTGGGTCAGCAACTGCCGACCTTTTTCGGCGAACAGCGGCCAGTTCGACGCCGGATCCACCACCACCGGCTCAAGCATCTTGCCGTTGACGCCGCCTTTGGCGTTGATCTCGTCGATGGTCATCAGCGCCATGTCTTTGAGCGACGTTTCGGAGATCGCCATGGTGCCGGACAACGAATGCAGAATCCCGACCTTGATGGTCTCGGCGGCCTGGACAGTCCAGGTCATGCCCATCGCGGCAATGGATGCCGTGAGTGTGAAAGCCTTGATCAAACTGCGACGCTTCATTGTGCGATCTCCATGAACATTTGAAGTTTTTCTGGTTGGCAGATGCGGACGACTGAAGGGTGTTTTGCAAGGGCTGTGCCCGGTCGGGAATGGGCAGGGAAATGTCGTGTTAGAGCGGTTGCGCCGCAGTAGCGCGCACCAGTAAGGCACAGAGTGCGGGTGTTGGTGCGTCGAGTTGCGCCAGATTGGGGCGCGCCTGTGTTGGCAGATGAGGATACATAAACGATAAACATGTACCACGGTCCGGCAGGCCTGCGGGACCACACTCATTCGATCGTTATCCCGATTATTTTTCGAAGGATGCTCAAGATGAATGACGTGTCAGGCCCCGCAAAACCTTCCCGCAAGTTCAGGCTGCCTACCCTGAGTCCCGCGTTCCTCACGGAGGAAGATGCAGCCTATTGGGTGCACAACCGGATTCCCCTGAAGCCGGACAGGGAATATGGCAGCGTGATTCTGCTGCGTCCGGATGGACGCTTTGTCGCCACCGTACCCATTCCGGGAGAGGTCACCCGCTTCGATTTCGGCACCATTATCGAAGTCGATGCTGCAGGGCAATACGTGCACCCTCGTGGATACAAATGTGTGGCGAATCTGCATTGCCATGCGCCTCTGTACGAGGAAGTTCGCAAAGCCAACCCACGTCAGGATGAGAGGCTGACAAGGCTGTTCATCAATTTTTTCTCCGATCTGGATTTCGTCGCGGATGTGGCAGCGAAGGACTTTTTTCGCAGTGCGTATCTGTCCGGACCCGATGGAACCTTGCTCAAATATTCGCCGAGTGGCTCGAAAGAGGAGTTCAGCTACTACCTCTGGCGCAAGGCCGGCTCGCCGACCGGTAATCCGGTGGGCGCTTATGACGTGATGAGCATCATCAACAAGGTCGCGTCCGTGGGTGAACTGAAAGTCATTGTTTCGCACGCAGACTGGGGGCATTCCGTTGGTCAAGTGCCGCCGGACTGGAAAGCCGGCCAGCCGTTTGCCAACGGCAGGGTGGCCGGGTTGCCGCTGATGACCCGCGTCTGTGTCACTGCCGAACGCGCCGTTCTCGCCGCATTGAAATCCAGAGGCGCGCAAACCTGGGGGCTGTTGCTGAAAAGAACTGCCGGCGAGGAGTATGTCGCGACCCATGGGCGGGCGGCCGGGCTGGCGTCATGGGATCCTGCAAAGATCTTTGCGGCGGATGCTCATGGTCAATTGCAGCTGCCCAAAGGTTATGAGCTGGAAGGCTTCTACTACGCGTCCCGCCCGGACCCTTCGCAGCTTCCTCCTGCGCAACCGTGGCTCTACGAGAACTTCTTCACGCCGCAGGAAATAGCCCTGGCCATTGCCTGTCATGGCCGGAGCAGAAAGCTCGCGGCGGCTCGCCGGCCTGTGTCGCTGTACATGCAGGCCAACGATGCCTCCATGTTGAAGTACAGCTTCAGCGGCAGTGAGATTGAACGTGCGCTGAGCATCGAGCATTCCAACGGCTCGATCAGCGATGCCGGGGTGCAATCCAGGCTAATGAAAGGGGCATTGCAGCCACGGGAATTTGTCTCGATGCTGATATTGGCCGGCCAGGTGGAAGTTGTGCGGGGCAGTGGGCTATGGGGACGTCTGGGCGTGCTGGACCTGGAGTGGGCGCCTTTCGCGGACTTCCCTTGGCCGTCATTGAGTCGGGCGTTTTTATCCGCCGATGACGCCGCCCGGTATGCGCATGAACAAGTCGGTATCCGACGCGATCGACAGTTCGCAGGCTACGTTTTTCAACGCCGCGACAAACGCTTTGTTGTCACCGAACCGCAGGAAGGGGACATCGATGTGCTTGGCCAAGAGCAGCTTTATCCTCGGGACAATCGAGGGCGCCCGGTTTTTCCCGATGACCATGTGTTACATGCCCGTTATGTCTCCCACGTCGCGTTGTCGCAGCTTGAACCGGTCAATATCGAGTACCTGCAATGGACGTTTGAGGAGGCGTTGCTAAGCCTGCAGATGTTGAGTGTCGAAGAGACCCGCCAGGTGTTGCTCGATAAGGTCGTTGTGTATTGCTCTGCCGCCAAGGACAGCCTGGTCAGGTTCGCACCTTACGCGACCCTGGCTGCGAAGGATCTGGCGAGACGCCTGGGAACACACTTGCACCCCGGTCCATTGGCTCTGGAACTGGCCAAGGGCAGCAAACGACCGCAAGACTTCATCAGGGAGCAGGCGACTGCCGGTGGGTTGTTCAACTTGCTGGATAACGAGTTGTGGGGCTACCGCGGACAAATAGCTCCGGACTGGAGTCTACCGGCATCCCCGGAGGCGACGACTACTGAACCGACGACGCCTTTTCCGACGCTGCCAACGCCGTCGTTGCCCCAACCAACGCTACCGCCGTTTCCCTCATCCCCTTCACTCCGGCCCATAGCGCTTTGGCCCTTGCCATGGAAGCGGCCGGCGTTCGTCATGTACGGTGCGGTCTATGCCTCAGCGGACGAAGCGGCACAGCATCTGTTTGCTCGCGACAGACGCTTGCATGATGAGAGCCGAGCCTGGTTCGGATTCATCCTCAAACACGAGGTTCGGGAAGAGTACATTGGCACTGAGATGTTTCCCGTCAGTGCTCAGGACAGCCATCTGTTTCGACTGGAGTCGGTGTTTGCGTCTCGACGGTCGGCACCCTGGCACCAGTACCCGGAAGGCTTTGAGATGTATGGGAGCTTTTATGTGCATCAGCGAACAAGAGCACCATCGAGCAGCCCCGAGGACTGGCTGGGGCAGTATTTTATATCGCCAGACCATCTGACCGCCGCGATGTACTACGGTGGTCGTCGGCCTGTCATCGCGTCGTCGCCCGCAGCGTTTTATCTCGCCGCTCGGGACGGTGCTCTGCTGAAGTACGCAAGGAATACGGCCAGCAAGTTGTTCCACGATGACACGTCCCAGACAACACTTGACCAGATCAAGCAAGACCTCGCCGCCGGAAAGTGGTTGCCGACTGACTTCGTCCATGAAGTCGCCGCCAGCGGTGAACTTTCGGTGGTGCGCACGAGCCTGTGCTGGGATCGCTCAGGGCAGGTCACGCCAACGTGGCAGCCCTTCGCGAATCTGCAGCGTCGATGGCTCGGCCCCGCGTTTCAACGCGCTGATGATGCGGCAGCATTTGCCCGATCGGTATTGCCTCGTCTCACCGACAGGATTTTCGGCGGCGTAATTGTACAAAGGCCAGACAGCCTTTATGTGGCCACGACGCCTGTCGAGGTTTCGCGGGAGGATTTCGACATCAGCGAAATCTTTCCGGATGAAGCCAAGAGCACCGGATTGTTTCCTGCTGGCTGCAGGATCACGGCGCGTTATCGATCCAGAGTCGCAAGGGCGCTGTCGGTCATTTTTTCTCGTGTCGAGAAGCAGATCTATCTGAACATGCTGTCGGTCGACACCGTGTACTCAGCCTTCACACGGCTGCCAAGAGTGGCGTGGGATGAATACCTGTTCGGCCCCGACGGTTCGTTGATCCGCTATCAACCGGGAATATGGGATCGTCTGCGAGCGGATCTGGTGGCCGTTCTGACGGATTACAAATCGGTTCCTGCCACCCTGGATGGCGACGCGATAAAACAGCGCATACGTAGCGCGAAACTGAAACCGAGTGAATGGGTCGACGCTCTGGCTAAGGCGGGTTACTTGCAGGTTGTCATCGGCAGTGACCTCTGGGGTTTGCCGCGCCAGGTGAGTCGCTGGAGTTCTTACTCCGCGGATCTGCAATCCGTAATGGATTACACCAGAGCGACAAGCGCCCCGTTGTGCAGTCCGGTATTTATCCAGGCCGATGCTGCCGCCCGGTATGTTCATGAAGTGTTGGTGAGCAGGGACACGCAGACTTTCGGATTCATACTGCGCTCTCGGGACGGCTTGTTCCTCGCCAGCCTGCCCGTTGAAGTGCAACGTTCTGAGTTGGCTGTGGATCGGGTGTTCGCTCAGGCACAACTGCTTTCAGGGTATGCGCAGGACTCGATATATCTGCGTGCAGCGCTGCCGCCACTCGACGCACGGCCCGATGACTTGCGCCATTTCCTCTTGACTCCTAACGATGTCCAGCAAGCCTGCCGACGGGCCAGTACGCCGCAGGGGTACAAACCGATCTACATTTCCTGTGCCGATGGCGCGTTGTTGAAACTGCAACTGCATGCATTTGAGCCGGGTGTGTTCTACGACAAGTTCGGGCAAGTTGAATTGCGCCCCAATGCTTTTGTATCGCGCGAACAGGCAGCGATTGATGAACGTGACATTGCCAAGGGCAGATTCAGATTTACAGACTACGTGCACCGGATGGCCAGGGCCGGCCGGCTCGACGTCATTGAAACCAGTGATTACTGGTCGCGGCATGGTCAAGTGGATGAGCACTGGCAAGCGCGTATGGCCGATGCTTCGAGCGAGCAACGCTGGCGAGATAACCCGGTGCCGGCGCTGGGACCGGTTTTTCATCACCCCGACGATGCCGCCCGCTATGCGCAACAACGCACGGACGATATCGCTCACAGCGAAACCGGTTACGAAGGCGCGATTCTGTCGCGCTCGACGAGCAGTCGCTTCGTCCCGCTCGAGCCAATAGCCTGGTCAGCCTATGCAGAGGATCCCGTCCTGCGGATATTCCGCTCGCCGAGCGATCCCGCGATCAGTTGGCGCACTCCGGCGGCGCGCTACCCCAAGGGCTACACACCCGTGGCCAGTCACCAGTTCCATCTTTCGGGCAATACCACGCTCGCACCGGACACGGATGATGTCAGAGCAAATTTCGCTGCGCCTGCGCGAGTGCATGCGCACACACATGAACTCAAGAGCCAGGGCTTCGATATTCAGGATTATTACTACTCAACGCCTGACCGGGTGTTGATCAAGTACACGCCCGTTTACTCGCAAGCCGAGAGGGATTTGTTGCTGACCCGACCGGTGGATTTCGAAGCCGGGCGTTGGGTCAGCCGGCTAAGCCCTGGCGAATTCGTTTCGCAGCTCATGGAACTGGGCGAATTCAGAGTGCTGGTCGCGGGGCATTACTGGCGTCAGACCGGTCGCATGGGCGCCGGCTGGAGAGTGCGCCGCCAGCAGCCTGCAACCGAGGGTGGGGCACGAGTCAGGGACGAGTTGTAACGCTCGATTTAGCGGCGACATAACAGGAGTGTGCCGCCGTCGGCGGCCACTCCACACAGAGTCTCACTTACGTCGAGGCAGATTCAGGCTGCCGGCCAAAGCGCGACAGCAGCACTCGATCCAGCAACCACACCACCACCAACGACGCCCCCACCAATGGGAACACCACCGCCAGTGCGAGCATGATCACCACGCCGGTTTTCCATTTCGGCAAGTCATGACGCAGCGGTGGCACGCCGAATTTGCCCTGTGGCCGACGCTTCCACCAGATCACCACACCGCTGACGGCGCTGAGCAGAATCATCAGGCAGATCAGCAGCACAACGATCTGATTGAAGGTGCCGAACATCTTGCCTTCGTGAAGCATCACGCCGATTTCCGTGGCGCGGGCGACGCTGCCGTATTGTTCGAAACGCACGTCGGCGAGGACCTTGCCGGTGTACTGATCGACATGCAGGGTGGCGTCATTGCGTGGGTCATCGGCGAACACGGCAATGGTGAACACGCCGGTGGCGGTGGTCGGCAGGGTGATGCTGTAACCCGGCTCGACCTTGCGCTGGGAGGCGATGTTCTGCACGTCTTGCAGGCTGATGGCGGGTGCTGCGGGGCCAGCATTGGTGGCGCCGTGGTTCATGTGTTCGGCGTGGTCGCCGGACATCGGCATCGGCGTGTTTTCCATCGCCCATGGCACGGTCTGGCGGGTGGCGGTGTTCAGGCTGCGCGCCTCGACGTCGGAGGTCGGCACGTTGTCCCACATCGCCGCCGGGAACACGTTCCACACCTGGGCGTATTGCTTGCCCCAGAAACCGGTCCAGCTCATGCCGCTGAGCAACATCACCAGCAACAGTGTCGCGCCCCAGAACCCGGTGACCGCGTGCAGATCACGCCACAGCACGCGGCCGCGACTGTTCAGCCGAGGCCACAAAATGCCCGCTGCCTGACCGCGCGGCCACCACAGGAACAGGCCGGACACCACCAGCACCACGCCCCAACCGGCGGCCATTTCGATAAGGCGATCACCGACGGTGCCGATCATCAATTCGCCGTGGATCGCGCGGGCGATGGCTTGCAGATTCTGCTTGGCATCCTGCTCGCCGAGGATGTCGCCGTGGTACGGATCGACAAATACGTTGAGTTCGTGGCCGGCGTTTTTCACCACAAACTGTGCGCTGCGTTCGGCATTCACCGGCGGCAGGTACTGGGTGACCTGGCCTTGCGGGTAAGCGCTTTTTACCCGTTGCAGCAGGTCATCGGCCGGCACCGTGTGATGGCCGGCCGGGACATTGAGCAGGCTGTTGTACATCAGTGAATCGAGTTGCGGTTTGAACAGGTAAATGATGCCGGTCAGGGCCAGCATCACCATGAACGGGGCGACGAACAGGCCTGCGTAAAAATGCCAACGCCAGGCCAGGTTGTAGAAATTCGGTTTGGGCTGTTTCATCACGTGTGCTCCGCTTGGCTTGGATCTTCTAGTTGTTTTGCAACCCTGTGGGAGCGACGGTGCGACGATTCGACCTGCTCGCGAAGGCGTCGTGCCAGACGACATCAACGTTGGATGTGCCGTCCCCTTCGCGAGCAGGTCGAATCGTCGCACCGTCGCTCCCACATGGGTGGGTGATTGTTAGAAACTCATGTCGACCTTGGTCCAGAGCGTGCGCCCCGGTTCATTGATCGCTTGCGGGTCGTTGGCCGGGTAGCCGAATCCGGCGTTGCCCGCCAGGTTCAGGTGTTCGGCGTAAGCCTTGCCGAACAGGTTGTCGACGCCGCTGCTGACCTTCCAGTTCTTGTTGATCCGGTAGGCACCGTTAAGCGAGAACACGCCGAAGCCCGAACTCTTGTCGTAATCCTTGCCGACCACGTTGCCCTTGTTCTGGTCGATACGGTTTTGCGCGGCAACTACTCTCCACAGTGCCCCGGCGCTCCAGTTGTCTTCGCTATAGGTCAGACCGAAACGTGCATCCAGTGGCGGCATCTGCGGCAGTGCCGAACCGTCGCTGCTGTTCTTGCCCCAGGCGTAGGCCAGGGTCGCATCGGCTTTCCAGTGGTCGGTGAGTCTGTACGCGGCACCGAGTTCACCGCCCATGATTCGCGCGTCGATGTTCTCGGCGCGCGAGGTGCTCATGCCCATCATTCCGGGCGTGTAGTCGAAGAGGATGTAGTCGCGGACCACGCCAATATATCCCGAGGCCCAGGCTTCGAGGTCGGCGCTCTTGTAGTTCACGCCAAAGTCGAACTGGGTGGTCTTTTCCGGTTTGATCGAATCGAACGCGTTGACCGATCCTGCCGGGCCGGACTTGGGCGAAAACAGCTCCCAGTAATCCGGGAAACGCTGCGCATGACCGAGGCCTGCATAGAGCGTGGTCGGGCTGTCAGCGAGGTCATGCTCGTAGCGGATGAAACCGCTCGGCAGGGTGTCGGCGCGGGTGTCGTCGGCGGTCGGGTTCGGGCGAGTCATCATTCCCGAGCCGGTGGTTTGCCGGTAATCCTTGGCCGAAGTGCGGTCGACGCGGGCGCCAGTGATCAGGCGATCACGGTCGGCGGCGTACCAGGTCATTTCGCTGAACACGCCGTAGTTATGGAAATCGGCGTCCTTGCTGTACGGCTGATCCTTGTAGGTGTCGATGCCCATGCCGCTGCGCTGACGGTGTTCGTTGGTTTGTGCGTCGAGGCCGGTGATCAGTTGAATATCAGCCCAGCGCCAAGTGGCCTTGATCCTTGCGCCGAGGGTGCGGCGGTCGACGTTGGAGGCCATGGGCCCGGCCATCATCCCGGTGCCGGACGGCGTGCGCAGGGTGTAGTTGTCCATCACGTGGTCGGCGTAGTTGTAGTAGACCTGCGCTTCGAGTTTCTCCAGCACGTCGGTGATGTTGGATTTTTCGAAACGCAGGCCGAGGCTTTCGCGCAGGAACTGCGAGCCGTCCATGCCGCGTCCGGCGTAGCGTGCTTCACCATCGCCCTTGCCGGCGGTGAGTTCGATCAGGGTGTCGGCGTCCGGGGTCCAGCCCACCGCGATGTCACCGTTCCACTTGTCGTAGCGTGAGGCGACGATGTCGTTGTTGCCGTCGCGGTAATCGTCGGAATGCGCGGTGTTGCCGATTACTCGCACGTAGCCCAACGGCCCGCCGGCAGCGGCATCGACGACTTTGTCGAAGCGTCCGTGGGAGCCGGCGAGAATGCTCGCGTTCACGCGGGTGCCGAGTTCGCCGAAGCTTTCCGGCTCACGATCAAACAGCACCGTGCCCGCGGATGCGCCCGGACCCCATAGCACGGTTTGCGGGCCTTTGATCACGGTGAGTTTGTCGTAGGTCTCCGGTGAGATATACGAGGTTGGTGCGTCCATCCGGCCGGGGCAGGCGCCGAGCATCATGCTGCCGTTGGTGAGGATGTTCAGGCGTGAACCGAACATGCCGCGTAGCACCGGATCACCGTTGGTGCCGCCATTGCGTACCAGTGCGAAGCCGGGAATGGTTTTCAGATAATCGCCGCCGTCACTGGCCGGCACCGGTTGGCGCGGATCCTTGGGGTTGGTGACGATGGTCAGCGGCGAACTCGGGGCGATCGCGGTAATCACCGTCGGGCTGAGTTCTTCGTTGTGGCCGGCGTGATCATCGGCCAATACCAGCGGAGACAGCAGAACGCCGCAAAGGACGGCGGTAGCGTGCCTGAAACGAATCCGCGATTCGTTCAAAGCGAAGGACGCCGGGGCAGTGCCCGAGCGTGGAACAGCAGTAAACCTGGACATGACAATTTCCATCAAACAGTCGTAAACGACACAGCCGGCAGCCTGAAGCTGTCTTCTCAACCGTGTGCAATCAAAGGTGCGTGTTTACGCTGCGACGGGCGGGGCGCGGCTGCGCGCGCCGGGAAAAAAGGTCTGCCGGGCATGACCCAGGCGTGGGGCGGGTGGGGTGAAGGTGTTCAGCGGCGGGATATTGAAAGCGACGAAATCGCCGCCACCGGTCAGTGCCGGGCAATTGAACAGCAGGCTGCAATAACCGCATTTTTCCCACAGTACGTGGTGCGAGGATTGCGGCGGGCAGTGTTCTGCCGTCGGTTGTGCATCATGGCCGCTGTGATCCATGCCCGGCATGTCCATCGACATGTCCATGCTCATCGGCATCGATGTCGAGGCGTGTTGATCCATCGGCATCGACTGAGAAATCAGTGGGCCGATGAAGATCATCAACATGGCGAACAGGGCGATCCAGCTGCCGCGAGTCAGGTGTTCAGTCTGACGGCGTTGCCGGGAGGGCCTGGCGCTCAGCGGGCACAAGGGCGGAGTCTGCCGGAAGGCTTACTGGGCGTGCGCGTGGGCCTGCGTGGTTTCCGGCGGCTTCTTCTGCACCGAGACGTCGACGGTGACGTCACCAGCCTTCTCGAAATGCAGTGTCAGCGGGAAGCGCTTGCCGTCGCTGAGCAGGCTGCGATCGCTCGGGTTGAGCAGCATCACGTGATAGGCCATCGGCGCAAACGTCACGTTGCCGCCGGCCGGAATGGCCACGCTCGGCACTTGCTGCATCTTCATCAGATCGCCCTGCATGACGTGTTCGTGCAGTTGCGCTTCGGGGGCGATGGGCGAATCGACGCTGAGCAAACGATCGTCAGTCTTGCCAGCGTTGTGAATGATGAAATAGGCGGCGACCGTCGGTGCATTCGGCGGCAGTTCCTGCGACCACGGGTGGGCGATCTCAAGTTCGCCCGCCTTGTATTCGTGGGCATGGGCAAAGCACGCCGGCAACAGCAGCGCAGCGATTACGATGAGTTTGTTCAACATGGCAGTTCTCCAGAACGATTTGAAACGCAGGTCAATTGCGCGAACAAATCAAACCAGAGGGGATGCACGGGGATTGAGACTCGGCCATTGCTGACGCGGCGTCGGTGTTTGCAGCAAGGCGGGCGCCACGCTGCGATTACTTTCGTAACGGGCGAAATACAGCTGCGGCGAATGCCCCGGCAGCGCCACCAATGGCGCAGAGCCTGAGCAGCACCAGCAATGCTGCATGTTCGTATGAGTGTCGTTGCTCGGGGCTTTCTGATCGATGGGGCCGATGTTGATCGCCACCATCTTGGTCCCGCTGCCGGTGCAGAAACTGCTCCAGAGCAATTGCTCGGCCGGTGAATTGGCCGCCTGCGCCATCGCCCCGGTCATCGGCATGGCGAGCATGTTGAACAGCACTGCAAAGCAGGCGATCCAGGCAATTGCTAGCCGGTGTCGGTTCATGGGACAGATCCATTGGGTGGGCGATCAGGCGCGGCTATTTAGCCTGATCAAGGCCGATAAGTAAAAAAGCGTCGTGCGGTTTGGTGTCGCAGCGCGTTCACAGTGTTACGGCATGCAATCGCAAACCCAGAGCCTTCATGACTTTCATGATAGTTGCGAATTCGGGATTGCCAGTGCTACTCAGCGCTTTATAAAGACTTTCGCGGCCCAAACCTGCATCCCGCGCCACTTGTGTCATGCCTTGAGCCCGGGCGATGTCATTGAGCGCTGCACGGATAAGGACGCCGTCGCCTTCATCGTCGTCAAAACAGGCATCCAGATACGCCGCCATGTCCTCGGGAGTTTTGAGGTACTCGGCGGCGTCAAAACGGGCGAATTCTTCGGTCATGATTTACTCCTCATTTCCGATGTTATGAGCCATCTGCACGGCGCGTTTGATATCTCTTTTTTGTGTCGATTTGTCGCCCCCGATCAGCAGCAGATAAATCACTTCGCCTTTGCGTGTGAAGTACATCCTGTAACCGGGGCCGTAATGAACACGCATTTCATAAACAGTGTCACCGACGAACCCGCAATCACCGAAGTTCCCATTTTCGGCTGTTTTAATTCTGGAGATGATTCGGCCTTTCCCTTTGATGTCTTTCAAGGAGTCGAGCCATTCGGAAAATATGCGGGATCGTTCAAAAGCGATCATGTCGGGATCGTATTCCTTGGGATACAAGCTGGCAAGCCGCTTTTCTTGGCTGTCTGCTTGTCGGGATTAAAGGAACCGAAGTATTGGGGTGAGGATGTAGTGAAAAACAGTCGGCTGCGTCCTCAAAAATTGCAGGTAAATTCGCAAATAAATTCGAAGTCAGGAAAAGTCTGACGTCGTGAGGGCTTCAAGGACTTCAGACGCTGATCGAAATTCCCTATCAACTTCTGGCAACCCCGGTCGCTTCAACACAACCACCGGCACCCCACGCTCGCGCGCCACTTCCAGCTTCGGCTCGGTGGCGGTGCTGCCGCTGTTCTTGCTGATCAACACATCGATCTGCCGCCGCTCGAACAGTGCGCGCTCATCCCCAAGCAGAAACGGCCCACGCGCACCGATCACTTCGCAGCGTTCATTGCCCGGGTAAACGTCGAGGGCGCGCAGAGTCCAGAACTGGTCCTGAGGGATTTCATTGAGGTGCTGCAGCGGTTCGCGGCCAAGAGTGAACAAGGGGCGACGGAATGGTTTGAGCGCAGTGATCAACTCGGCCCAGTCGCTGACTTCGCCCCAGTCATCACCGGGCTGCGGCTGCCAGGCCGGACGGCGCAGGGCCCAGCAGGGGATGCCGGTCAGTCGCGCAGCGGTCGCGGCGTTCTGGCTGATTTGCGCGGCATACGGATGCGTGGCATCCAGCAGCAGGTCGATGCCTTCGTCACGAATGAACTGCGCCAGTCCTTCAGCACCACCGTAACCACCGACGCGCACCTGACAGGTCAGATCCGTCGGTACCCGGCCAACGCCAGCAAGGCTATAGATATGTTCTGGCCCCAGCGTGCGGGCAATCGCCAGCGCTTCCGTGACGCCGCCGAGCAACAAGATCCGCTTCATGCAAAACCTCCGGCGTGCCCGACAATCCCGCCCTGACGATCAATCGCAAACACCTCGACCTGCACCTGCGCGGGCACCACGCTGCGGGCGAAATTCAACGCATGGCGACAGACTTCATCACCGAGGGCGATCCCTGCTGCACTGGACATGGCCAGCGCCTGCTGACTGGTATTGGCTTCACGAATGCCTTGCTGCAAAGCCTCATCGGCGCCAATCGCCGCCGCCCACTCCGCCAGTTGCGGCAGGTCGATACTCGAATGCCGCGAATGCAGATCCATGTGCCCGGCGGCCAGTTTGCTGATCTTGCCGAAGCCGCCGCACAGGCTGAGTTTATCCACAGGCACTTTGCGCAGATGCTTGAGCACCGCACCGACGAAGTCGCCCATTTCGATCAGGGCGATCTCCGGCAGGTTGTAGACCCGGCGCATGGTGTCTTCACTGGCGTTGCCGGTGCAGGCGGCGATGTGCAGATAGCCGTTGGTCTTGGCGACGTCGATACCCTGATGAATCGAAGCGATGTATGCCGCGCAGGAGAACGGCCGGACGATGCCGCTGGTGCCGAGGATCGACAGCCCGCCAAGAATGCCCAGTCGCGGATTCATGGTTTTCAGCGCCAGCGCTTCGCCGCCCTCGACGTTGACGGTGACGTCGAAGCCGCCGCCGTAACCGGTCTCGGCGGCGAGCAGCGTCAGGTGATCGCTGATCATTTTGCGTGGCACCGGGTTGATCGCCGGTTCGCCGACACCCAGCACCAGTCCCGGCCGAGTCACGGTGCCCACGCCCGTACCGGCATTGAAACGAATGCCCGGCTCACTCAAAAGCCGTACCCGCGAATAGAGCAGCGCACCGTGGGTCACGTCCGGGTCGTCGCCGGCATCCTTGATCGTTCCGGCCTCGGCGCCGTCATCGGTCAAACGACAGAACTCCAGACGCATCTGCACCTGTTTGCCTTTGGGCAACACGATCTGCACGGCATCGGCCGACAGCCCGCCGAGCAACAGACGCGCGGCGGCAAGGCTGGTGGCGGTGGCGCAGCTGCCAGTGGTCAGGCCGCTACGCAGCGGCGCAGGTTGTTCGGCGGTTTCGTCACGCATCGAGGGGTTTGACCAGATCGAGCAGGGTGATCGGCAACGCCTGACGCCAGGTGTCGAACTCGCCAAGTGGCTGCGCTTGGGCGACATGGATGCGCGTCAGTTCGCCGCCGAAGCGCTCGCGCCAGTTCATCAGCGCCACTTCGCTTTGCAGCGTCACCGCGTTGGCGACCAGACGGCCACCGGGCTTCAGCTGTTCCCAACAGGTTTCGAAGACGCCCTCACGGGTGACGCCGCCGCCGATGAAAATCGCGTCCGGGCGCTCCAGTCCGGCCAATGCCTGCGGCGCCTTGCCGCGAATCAATTGCAGGCCAGGCACACCCAGCGCATCGCGGTTGTGTTCGATCAATTGCTGACGGCCGTCATCGGCCTCGATGGCCAAGGCGCGGCAGCTCGGGTGCGCGCGCATCCACTCGATACCGATCGAACCGCTGCCGGCGCCGACATCCCAGAGCAGTTCGCCGGGGGTCGGGGCAAGGCGGGCGAGGGTGATGGCGCGTACGTCGCGCTTGGTCAACTGGCCGTCATGCCGGAAGGCCGAGTCGGGCAGCCCGGCCAGACGTGACAGGCGCGGGGCCTGTGTGTCGGCCAGACATTCGACGGCGATGACATTGAGGTCGGCTATCGGCGCGTTGTCCCAAGCGTTGGCGGTGCTGTCGATGCGCCGCTCGGCGTCACCGCCGAGATGCTCGAGAACGGTAAAACGACTCGAGCCAAAGCCGCGCTCGCGGAGCAATTGCGCAACCGCCGCCGGGCTCTGACCGTCGTTGCTCAGCAACAACAACCGCACGCCGCTGAATAATTGGGCATTGAGCGCCGCCAGCGGTCGGGCCACCAGTGACAGCGTCACCACCTCCTGCAGCGGCCAACCGAGGCGGGCGGCGGCCAGTGAACAGGACGACGGCGCTGGCAGGATCAGCATCTCGTCGCTCGGCACCTGGCGGGCGAGACTGGCACCGACGCCGTAGAACATCGGGTCACCACTGGCCAATACGCAGACCGCTTCGCCACGCTGTTCGAGCACAGGCGCGAGGGAAAACGGACTCGGCCACAACTGCCGTTCACCGCGAATGCACACCGGCAACAAATCCAGTTGACGCTGGCCACCGATGATCCGCGAAGCGCCCAGCAGGGCACGCCGGGCGTTTTTGCCCAGGCCCTTGAAGCCGTCTTCACCGATTCCCACTACCGTCAGCCAGGGTGACATCTATATTCCTCTAAACACGCCGTTCCGACGGGCAGTCTTTTCATGCCAGTGGACAAAGCAGGCATAATACCGCGCCTTCGCCCGCGAAGCGCCTTTCCCACGCAGCCGGTCAGCCCCTTGAACGAACGTCCGATGTTTACTGCCTTACGCCCCTCGGCCTGCCCGGGGTTGCTGCGTATCGTCCAGGCACTGGACGGCGGTATCTGCCGGATCAAGCTCAATGGCGGCTCGATCAGTGCCGATCAGGCCGACGCGGTGGCCGATGCCGCCGAACAGTTCGGCGCGGCGATCGAGGCGACCAACCGCGCCAATCTGCAGATTCGCGGGATCGGTGAGCAATCTGCGGCACTGATCGAGCGCTTGCTCGCCGCCGGTCTCGGCCCGCGCACGGCGGCCGCTGACGATGTGCGCAACCTGATGCTCAGCCCCGCTGCCGGGATCGATCGGCAGATGCAGTTCGACACGCGCGACCTCGCCGGGCAGATCCTCGACACTTTGCAAAGCCATCCACGCTTCCACGAGCTGAGTGCCAAGTTCGCCGTGCAACTCGATGGCGGTGAAGCGCTGGCGATGCTCGAACATTCTCATGACCTGTGGTTGTCGGCGTTCGAGCGTGACGGTGAAACCTTGCTGGCGTTCGGTCTGGCCGGATGCCCGACGGATCGCGCGATCGGCGCGGTGGCGCTGGAACATGGCCATGCGCTGGTGGTGGCAGTGCTGGAGCTGTTCCTGGCGTTGGCACGTCCCGAGCAGACGCGCATGCGCCATTTACTCGAGGAATGGCCGATGTTGGCAATTCTCGAACAACTGAGAACGTGTCTGCCGATCAAGGCAATCAGCCATTGGCAGCGCACGGCCGTGGCGGACGATCTGCACATCGGCGTTCATCCACAGAATACGGCGGGTCAGGTGTACATCGGTGCGGTGCCGGCGCTGGGCCGTCTCGATCCGGCAATGCTGCGCGGGGCTGCGCAACTGGCCCGCCAGTTCGGCAATGGCAGCCTGCGTTTCACACCTTGGCAAAGCCTGCTGCTGCCGGATGTCAAAGCAAGCGATGCGGCTCAAGTGCTGGAGGGACTTGAGCAACTGAGCCTGCTGACTTGCGCTGCCGAACCCCTTGCACGCCTGATCGCCTGCACCGGCTCCAATGGCTGCGGCAAAGGCCTGGCCGACACCAAGCAGGACGCGCGTTATCTGGCGACGTTGCTGCCCTCGGCCCTCAACGTACACCTCAGCGGCTGCACGCGCTCTTGCGCCGCCGCCCACTGTGCCCCGGTGACGTTGCTGGCCGTCAGTCCCGGTCATTACGACCTCTATTTTCGCGATGCAACGCTGCCGGGTTTCGGCGCGCTGCACGCTCGCAACCTTACTATTGAAGCGGCCGCGACCCTGCTCGACGCCCGCTCTCGGAGCCCCATTGATGCTTGATTACATCCGCGATGGTCAGGAGATTTATCGCAACTCCTTCGCGATCATTCGCAGCGAGGCCAATCTGGCGCGCATCCCGGCCGATCTGGAAAAACTCGCGGTGCGGGTGATTCACGCCTGCGGCATGGTCGAGGCGATCGATGGTCTGCAATTCTCCGAAGGCGCGGGCAAGGCCGGGCGCGACGCGCTGGCCGCCGGTGCACCGATCCTCTGCGATGCGCGGATGGTCTCCGAAGGGGTGACCCGTGCGCGCCTGCCGGCCAACAATGAAGTGATCTGCACCTTGCGTGATGAGAGCGTGCCGGATCTGGCGCGTGAACTGGGCAATACCCGTTCCGCCGCCGCACTGGAGCTGTGGCGTCCGCATCTGCAAGGCAGCGTGGTGGTGATCGGCAACGCGCCGACCGCACTGTTCTATCTGCTGGAAATGCTTGATGCCGGCGCCCCGAAACCGGCGCTGATTCTGGGCTTCCCGGTCGGCTTCGTCGGCGCCGCCGAATCGAAAGCCGCCCTGGCCGCCGACAGCCGTGGCGTGCCGTTCGTGATCATGCAAGGCCGCCTCGGTGGCAGCGCCATGGCCGCCGCCGCCGTCAATGCCCTCGCCACGGAGATCGAATGATGCAGGCCAAAGGACGTTTGCTTGGCCTGGGCGTCGGCCCGGGTGATCCGGAACTGATTACTGTCAAAGCCCTGCGCCTGCTACGTGAGTCGCCGGTGGTGGCGTACTTCGTCGCCAAGGGCAAAAAGGGCAACGCCTTCGGCATCATCGAGGCGCACCTGCAAGAAGCGCAGAACCTGCTGCCGCTGGTCTACCCGGTGACCACCGAAGCACTGCCGCCGCCACTTTCCTATGAGCAAGTCATCAGCGACTTCTACGACGAAGCTGCCGAGACGGTCGCCGCGCATCTGGACGCCGGTCGCGATGTCGCGGTGATCTGTGAAGGTGATCCGTTCTTCTACGGTTCCTACATGTACCTGCACGATCGCCTCGCCAGCCGTTACGAAGCCCAAGTGGTGCCGGGCGTGTGCTCGATGCTGGGCGGCGCTTCGGTACTGGGCGCGCCGCTGGTGTATCGCAATCAGAGTCTGTCGGTGCTATCGGGCGTGTTGCCCCATGAAGAATTGAAACGCCGACTGGCCGACGCCGACGCGGCGGTGATCATGAAGCTGGGGCGCAACTTCCCGAAAGTGCGTCAGGTGCTGGAAGAACTCGGTCTGGCCGAGCGCGCGCTGTACGTCGAGCGCGCGACCATGGCCAATCAGAAGATTGTGCCGATGGATCAGGTCGAGCCGATGTCGTCGCCGTACTTCTCGCTGATCATCGTGCCGGGCGAACGGTGGCAAGGCTGATGACTCAATCCATCCCCGCCATCGTCATTCTCGGTCAGGGCAGCCTGGCCACCGCGCGGCGCATTCAGCAGGTCTATCCGGCGGCGCAGATCCACGGCCTCGCCGGGCGCGTCGAAGGCGCCGATTGCACCTATCAGGAATTCGGCGTGACCCTGCGCGCGCTGTATCAGCAGGACACGCCGATCATCGCACTGTGCGCCGCTGGCATCGTCATCCGCACGCTGGCGCCGCTGTTGCTGGAGAAGGGCGCCGAACCTGCGGTACTCGCCGTGGCCGAAGACGGCAGCGCCGTGGTGCCGTTGTTGGGCGGCCTCGGCGGGGTCAATGTCATGGCGCGAGACATCGCTGCCGGGCTGCAAGTCGCCGCAGCCATCACCACCAGTGGCGAGTTGCGTTTTGGTACGTGCCTGCTCAATCCTCCGAGCGGTTACGCACTGGGTGATCTGGAACTGGGCAAGCGTTTCGTCTCCGATCTGTTGGCCGGTCACAACGTGCGCATCGAAGGCGCGGCACCGTGGCTGGATCAGGCGCAGTTGCCGGAAGATCCGCAGGCGCAGCGTTCGATTCATGTCGGCAGTGCCGCGCGTGAGGCGAGTGCCAGTGAATTAATGATCTATCCACGCAGCGTGGCGGTGGCGGTGAGTGCTGAAACGGCGGACCTGGCGGATGCCGTTCGCAGCGCGTTGCAGCAGGCGAAGATCGCCGTGCAGTCGCTGGCCTGTCTGCTGGCCAGCGAGACACAAATGGCTTCGCCACTTTTGCGTGAAGCGGCGCTTGAGCTGGGTGTGCCGCTGCGCTTTGTCGCGGCACAAAGCAACCTCGAAACCCTGGCGCGTTTCGCAGTGCCAGCGGCAACGGTCCTGAACGGCCACGGCATGGCAATCGCAGTCGCCGAGCAGCCTTTGGAGGTTTCCAGCATTGGCCGGCCACGCGGTCGTCTCGCCGTGATCGGCCTCGGCCCCGGCGCTGCCGAGCTGATGGTGCCGGCGGTAAAAGCCGAACTGGCTCGCGCGACCGATGTGCTCGGTTACGAAACCTACGTGCGCATGGCCGGGCCGTTTCGCGCCGATCAAGTGCAGCACTGCACCGACAACCGTGAAGAAATGCAACGCGCCCGTCACGCCTTCAGGCTGGCGGCCGAGGGGCGCTCGGTGATTGTCGTGTCCTCGGGCGATCCGGGTGTGTTCGCCATGGCGGCGGCGGTGCTCGAAGCGTTGCACGAGTCGGCCGATCCGGCGTGGCACAGCGTCGATCTGGAAATCCTGCCGGGCGTTTCCGCTTCGCTGGCCACCGCCGCGCAAGCCGGCGCACCGCTGGGCCATGACTTCTGCGTGATGTCGCTGTCGGACAACCTGAAGCCCTGGTCGATCATCGAAAAGCGTCTGGATCTGGCCGCTGAAGCGGATCTGGCCTTGGCGTTCTACAACCCGATCTCCCGCGCGCGGCCATGGCAACTGGGCCGGGCGCTGGAGATTGTCGCGCAGCATCGCACGCCGCAAACACCGGTGGTGTTGGGCCGCGACATCGGTCGTCCCGGCCAGACTCTACGCACCACGACACTGGGCGCGTTGACCCCGGAGCAAGTGGACATGCGCACCATGGTGCTGATTGGTTCTTCCACCACCTGCACGTTTGCGCGTGCCAGCGGTGGTGATTGGGTTTACACGCCGCGCTGGTACGGTGAAAAGCCGCTTTCCTGAGTACCGAGCCGAGGCAAGTTGTAAATAAGTTGCCTCGGCGAGATATCAAGTCGAACTTGATTGTCGGCCGATTAGGTTTAAAACAGGGCGGCGCATCCGTTGGGCGCGCCGCTTCGTTTGTTTATCGAACGACTCGTCATATGCCTGTTTATTACCGAATCATGCGCGGAATCAACTTGTCTGTTGTTTGATGTTTCTTGGGAAACTATTTGAATTTTGTGCTTTTTGAAGTTGCCCCACGAGCAGACTAACTTCGTTGAGGATTCTCCCAACGAATAAAGGATGAAGTCTGATGGGTGTCATGGAGCAATATGTTGACGAATTTAATTTTATTTCCGCTGATGAATACTCCGGGTTAAAACGCGCATTCAAGGCGTTTTCCGCTTCTGCCGAATATGCAACGTTGGTGACGCTTTACGAGAATGCCGGCCAAGCCACGAGCCTTGCTCAAAAGCTGCAGGTTGTAACACTCTTTCTGGAAAATTTTGAACGCTTGGCAAAGCGTAACTCAGCGCCCGCGATAGCGTTGATCGATACCGTCAAAGAGAAATTGCGCGATTACGCCGCCCGTTTGGCGGGCACTGTAAACATGCTCAGTAACGTGCCCAGTCCGATACCCAAAATCATGCATTTTGTCTGGGTGGGCGGCAGTGAAGTCGGCAGTATCCAGCGCGATTACATGAACATCTGGCGTCAGGTGCTGGCTGCCGAGAATTACCAGTTCAATCTCTGGTACGACAGCGATGCGTTACTGGCTTTTGAAATGAATCGGGTTATATCCGACAGCGCCAGAGTTGCTGCGATGGAGTCTGGCGGGGACACCGTGACCAACCCCGATGAACTTGCAAAGATGATCGAAGATCGTGCGCGTGTATTGAAGCGCGAGATGTTCGAGTACCTGCAACAACCGCAGTGGCGCGGGAAAGCTGATCAGGCCCGGATCGACCTGATGGTGCGCGCTTACGGCAAGGACCGCACGACGCTGGAAGCCTTTCGTCATCGCTGCTTGCAAAGCCATCTGCAAATGGCCGGCGGCGACTTGCAGTTGCGTGATGTTCGGCGGGATTTCGCCGGGCACTTTCTAGAGGATGTCTATCAACGCGAAGTGTCAATGCGCGGTAACTTTGCGGCGGCAAGTGACGTTGTTCGCTTGCAGGCCGAATATGCCGAAGGCGGGCGTTACAGTGACATGGATTACTTGCCGCCGCTGGCTGACAGACTGGGCGGTGTCGACATCAGAGGGTTCAGTGACGAGCAACGGCTAGGGGTTTTGCAGCTTTTGCTCAATCATGATGAAACGTTGATGCCCGGTCGCGATCATCTGCGCTACACCGATCACACGGATGCATTGCCTGCCGAACATCGGGAGGCGCTGCGGGTCTTTGCCCGCAGCAAGCCCGGCGTCGAGCTTATATTTGTCGCACCGCGTGAAGTCCACAGCCCGCAGCATGGTCTGCGTATGGGTGCGCAATTCAGCCGAGAGATGAACGCATATCTGCTGGCACAGCCGCAAAGCGAGATGACGCTCGCGGTCATGCAATTGATCCGGTTCAACTATGACTGCCTGCAGGCCGTTGAACAGTCGGCCATCGCGTCGTCGGTAGACTGGTCACAGACTGAACGATTGCTCGATGTCATAGAAAACGTCATGAACGAGAAAATCGAGCAGGGGCAACTGACGCGCACGCTGCAGGATTTTCTTGGCAAGTTGAGCGAGGCGATTTTAAGTTACTACCGTGACGGCATTCGCGTCGGAGCGCGCGGTACCATTGCGCTTACCGGGCCTGGTGCGGCGGTTACCGGGTTGAAAAACTATGTCGAGACTCACCTCCTGCCGCACAACGAGGTTACGGTTCAGGAGCGCTTGCGACTGGCCGAGGGTTACAACGTGCAGACCGAGGAGGAAGCGATCTCCGGTTGGACCGTCAATGACGACGCCGAGCAATGGCTGGCCAAAGAGCAGGAAAAGTGGAAAACCGGCAAACTCAAATCACGCTACACCGGCCAACTGGCGGATCTGCTTCAACCGCAACAGACGCTGACGTTCAAACAAGGCTGGCCTGTGGTGGGCGGTAAAGCAGTGCTGCTGACGTCGGTCCTGCAACAACTGATGGATGATCTGGGCGAACCCTTTGTGCGAGCCATGAGGGACAAACTCAGCGGTGACATCACCTTCACCCAAGCCTTTTCCATCGGCTTCGATAATCGTCAGTTGATCCTTGCACAACCTGTGCGCGAACTGCCCGTTTCCCATGGCGCCGAATCCTCAAGCAACCTCAACGAACTGCTCAGCCGCATTGCCCATGATTCCCTGCCGCTTGAGCAACTCAGCCCGTTGGTACGCGTCATGCTCGGGGGGATTTTCGGCGCGACAAGTCTGGACGACGCGAGCTTTGCCAGTGTTTGGCAAACCGTGCGCGACCTCGCTGTCGAGACTGACGGCGACGGTACTTTCGCTCGTTATGATGCGGTTGAAAAAGCCCTGCGTCAGCGGCAGTCGCCTGCCTTCGAGGCCGCGCTGGCGCGTGGACAGGTGCATGGCCTCCTGACGGCCCGCGAACTCAAGGTTCAGGCACTGTTTGAAGCACTGACCTTGCGCCAATGGGGCGAACGTATCGGGCAGATCACGCGCACGGCGCAAGGTGAATACCGTTCGCGAATTCTTCAGCGCAGTGCGCAGGTGCGCGAGATGTTCGTCGAGGCCGGCGCGACCTCGGCCCGGCAACTGTCGCAGGATTTGCTGATGCACACGAGCAGTGATCCAGGGCGTCGGTGTTATCCGCTGGCGTTGCTGATGGGCGCAGCGGTGGCTGCCGGCGAGTCGGCCGAACGGACATTGGTGGGGCATGTCGCCACGGCCAACGTCAACCATCAGGAACCGAGTTCACAGGCTTTGCTCAGTGCGTTGAGTGAACTGCGGGCCTTGCCCACCCGTGCTATTGGTGAATCCCGCGGCTTGCAGAGTCTGGACTCGGTCATGCAGACACTGGAGGCGAAAAGTGCGACCACCGTCCTGTTGCTCGACACCGGCGATCACGCCTTGCTGGTGGCCAAAGTGCAGACAGGAGGCCAATTCGTCTATCGATTCTACGACCCGAACTTTGCCATTTATGCGTTCGCCGAAGGCGCGCAGGTGAAACTTGGCATTGAGCGCTATCTGAGTGCAGGCGACAGTGCCCTGGCCAGGCTCTACGGTCTGGGCGAGATGGCCGGGGCGCGATTCAACGTGATCGAGTTGAACACCGAGGCGATGGCAGCCCGCAAGCTATCGAGCGGTTTGCGTCTGGACAGTTTTTTGCACATTCCTTCAAGTGATTCACGCCGTGTCGCTGTCTGGGCAAAACAGGCCGTGGCGCGCCAGCGTTCGCTCGGTGAAAACGCGCGGATGGGGGCCAGCCTGGCACAGGTGGATGCGCGCTATTGGGCGCAGGCGTTTGATCAGGCCATGCAGCGGTTGCGCAGTGAACACTCGCTCGGGCGTGAATATTTGCCATTGCTGGAAACGCTCAAATCGCAGGCGGACGGCGGCTTCTCGCTGACGTTGGTCGATGCACAGAATCCGCATCAAGTGCGAACAGTGACCACGGCCGACCCGCGCTTCACTCAGCTCAAGCAGCATTTGCATCAGCGGGTGAAGGTAGGCAAACCGAGTGCTGCGGCCGAGGCGGATGGCGGCAGCCGCTTGAGTTTCGCCTTTGCGATCCAGACGCTGATCAGTGAAATGCGCCATCGCGAATACCAGGCCGGTGATCAGTTGCCAGCCTTGTCGATTGCGTTGCAGGTTCAGGTTTACGTCAGCTATGCGCAGTTGGGTTTTGGCGTACTCAGCGATACCGCGCAGATGATCAACCTGGTGCGGCAGGCGGTGGCCAGTGAACAGGCGCTGCTCTTGCGCCAGTCGTCGTTGTCCGGCCGTGTGCTCGGTCGCGCGGCAACGGGTGTTGGTTTTGCGTTTTCGCTGGCCAACATTGGCTTCGACATTCATAACCTGGCATTGGCGCAAAATCACGAGCAGCGCTCGCGGTTCTCCACGTCTCTGGCGTTCAATACAGTGGCGTTGGGCCTGGATGTTGTGGCATTGGCGGCAGGCGGAACGGTTGGCGCGGCGGCGGCTTTTCTGTCTGTGCCGTTGCTCGGTATCGGCATTGGTGCCACGGCCATCGCCAGCAATCTTGGGCAGATTGCCGACAAGGCAACAGCGGTCGGCAATCATTTGCGTGCCATCTACAACGCTTACAAGCCGGGCGCGTTCACTGTCGCGGAGGGTGTATTGCAGTTCCCGCCAGAAGCCGTGATCACCCATCTGGATTTGCAGGACCGGCGGGTGCGCTTTGACAGTCAGCGCTTTTATCCGTGGGGCGGCGGCGCACTCGAGTTGCCGCAATACAACGATGATCCGCAGCAGATGCACCGTTCCCTCAACATCCGGCAGGCTTTCGGTCTCCCCGAGAGCACAGCGCTGGAAATCCCCGGGGCCGCTTCACTGCATACCGTGGTGTTGCCTTGCACACCGCTCTGCTATTACGGCTACGAATATCAACTGGGAGGCGCGGGCTATGTGTACGAGCCTCTGCCGGGAGAGCAGGTCGAGCCTCGTAACGCCAGTGAAGTGCCTGAGCCAGGCTGGTACTCGTATTTCAATCCGTTCACGGCACTGGGCGATACGCTGACGAGCCATCTGGATAAGCGCATCCACACACGCTATCCGCAATTGCGCAACAGTGCGGCGGACAAGCTGGAATACGACAAGCAGGGCAACCGGCGTTTTTATCTGCACAGCACACCCTCTTTCAAACACATCCTCTACAAACTGCATCCGGTCTATAAACCGACAACGATCAGCGTGGTGCTGAACGAACAGGTGCGCCAACTGGCGGTGCCGACTTTGCCGATGGAGTGCCAGCACAAGCTGTCCTACGAAATCAGCGCCACTTCAGACCGCTGCCAGCTTCGTCTGACCCCGGGACTGAAAGCCGTGAAACTCAATGGAGCGACCCAATGGCTGGTGCATGCCCCTTGGGCCAGCATCGAGCAGGTCTGCTTTGATGACGTACCCAAGGTGGATGACGGCGCCCCGCAGACATACCTGGCGGGGCGTCAACTGACGGTCGACGGTATCGTGCTGTCGGCGTTCGAGGGGCTGATCGAACTGGCCGGGGGAGAGTTGTTTCAACTGGACTGGCAACGCCAGGCGCTGCGCCTGCTTTCCATCACCCTCAACGATGCTAAAGACAACCCGCGTGATGTCCTTGCCCATCTGCGCCAGCGAGACAATGAAGGGCGCCTGGGCATGGGTTACGTCACGCTTCACCGGTTCAGGGTGCCGTTCAATCCGGCCAGCCACGCTGTGCGCACAACGGCCTTTTACGACATCGCTCAAAAACGTTTGTTATTTGCGCGCGATCTGCCGAGCGAAGTCAACGACGGCCTGATGCTGGGCGCCGCCAACGCTGCTCATGCGTGGTTTTATCATCCCGACCATGCCACGGTCTGGCGCGTCGCGGTGATCAGCGGCCTGGTCGTGCATCGTTATCGGTTACTGAGTGTGGAACCCGGTACGAAAATCAGCGCTTTCGGGCAACTGGCGGACGGCACTCTGCGAGTTTCGCAGCAGTTGGTAGAACAAAAGTCGATGAATGTGCGCACGACGCTGGAGTTTCATCTGACCGACCGCGAAGTGACCCTGACGGACATCCACATGTGGTCGCCCAGTCTGGAAAACTCTTTTCTCAAGCCCGAGGAGGGCACGAGAATCGGGTTTTTCCGCCATCGCCAGAAACAGCGTCGTCCCTACACGGACGAGACACCCGGCATGGCTTCGCCCATCAGCACCTGGAACTACGCGCCATACATTCACGCCCGTGCCTGGTCCTTCGATCAACTGCTTGAGCGGGCATGGATTGCCGCGCATCACGACAGGTACTTCCGGGCTGACGCCGACATTGAAGCGGACAGGGTGTTGCTGATGCCTCGATCCTCTGATCCCGCCGCTGCGCTGCTGTTTTACAGTCGGCAAAGTCAAATGCTCAGTCATGGCATCCAGCTGCGTGACGACGTGGTGTGGCACGAGGCGCTTGCGAAGGGTGTGATCGACGTTACCCGCGTTGGCGAAAGCTTCCTGGCCACCCAAGACGATGGGCGAATGTTCGAAATCGACCTCGGCGCCAAGGACGACAACTGGCTGTCCGAGCTGGATAGACCTGTGCTGAAGTTTGTCGGCCTCGGCCAGCGTTGGCTGCAACAAAACCCCGATTGGCTGGCGGCATTACCGGCGCTTGCCAGGGAATACAGCAGCGCCGCATTTGCCATCATCGGCCTGCGTGCCCAAGCGGGTCAGACGTTTCTGCCAGTGTGGTGTATCGACGAAAAGCTTGTGCTGATGGACGCCATGGGCAACCACGAGCTGACGTTGCTGGGGCTGACTCCCGACCGGCAAGGGGTTTGGCTGCTTGATGTTTCTTCCGGACAGCTGTGGCGCCAGACGCTGGTCTCCCTCGAGCAGCTGCGCACGGCGTTCGGAGAGGGCAGCGTGTTGCTGCATCGCCAAGTGTTGCCACAGGCCGAGCGAGTATGGGCGTCGTGGGCGTTTTGCGAAGTGCTGCCGCATGGCGACGGGCTGCTCGGGCGTACCCGCGAAGGTGTGACACTGCAACTGCAGGATCAGCAATCGGCGCGAATTGTCGGCATGGAAAACCGCTGGTCATACATTCCCGGCCAGACGCCAGCGCAATTGCAGAAGCGTTTAAAACTGCGGCTGGACGGGCAAGACCATGCCGCGTTTCTCCCCGTCGAAAATACTGGCAATCGCTACCGATACTACGTTCCGAAGCTTGATCGACTATTCGAGGTGTCTGCTCGGGACGATGGAAAATGGCCGACGTTCCTCGGTACGCGTGATGCGGCCAATCCGCTGCTGTTCGACCCGATTGACCCATTGATCTTCAGCGCCGGGACGGTCGATGGCGTCTGGTTGCCGGATAGCTACGCGCACCGTGACGAGGAGGTCATGGTGCTGGAAGTGAGTGATGACCTTACCGAGGTGCAGCCATTGCTTCCTGACAATATCGAAAGGTTGATTCTGACCTTTGGTTCGCACACAGAGGGTTATCGGATATCGGCCGCAACCTGGCAGCGTCTGGATTGCATCGTTGTTGATGTACGGCGCCCTTCCGGGGAGCAGGAGACGGAACCTGGCTTGTTGGTGCTGGATATGCCTGAGTGTGGGCATTGGCTGATGTCGCGGGTCGATGGCCACTTGGTACTCGCCGACCCGGACAATGGCCACAGTCTGATCGTTCGCGGGATTGAGGAGCAGGGTTCATGCGAACTGGCTGTCAAAATCGCTGGCCGTCAATTCCTGTGTGCACTCGAACAATGGTTGAAGACCCTTGCGCGCGTGCAGGGCAATGACGCAACTGCCTGCCTGGCGATGCTGGCGGACCATTTGCCCTGACCGGTGAATTCGTCTGAAAACCAAAGCGCCTCTTCGGAGGCGTTTTTTTGCACTAAGAATGCGGGCAATCATATCTCGTATGTTATCAGGGCGCCTGTCGCATGAACGATAGAGATCTGTATTTCTTCACAAATCTATCTTGACGCTGCTGATGTAAACAGGACTTTTGATAATGTTTTGTTAAATATGTTGGTGTGGTTTTCCTGTGATTTCCAAGTTGTGCTGTTTATGGTGTTTGGTATCTGTCGGTTCTATTTGGGTTAAAGCACTGGCAGGTCATTAAAATATCGTAATCAAAAAGGAATCAAGATGAGTGTAGACGTTAGTGTCATTCCACCGCTCGCTGAACGTTTGACGTTTCTTCGTGAAATAAAATTGCTCACAGCGCCGAAAATCCGGCACCGCGTGTTTTCCGTTAAAAGTCACTCGGCGCTTGAGGGCATTGGCAGTCAAAATGCAGTATTGCTGGGTGATACGCTGCTGAATTACATGGAGGGAATGAGCCGGGATGAGAAGCGTGAAATAAGAAATAGTGTGAGGCTTGCCCAGATTCTGAGTAATAAGTACAAAGACGAAAAGCTCGACCTTGCAGCGTGGCTGGATATATATGCCAAGGCCCTGAATTATATGGGTTGGTACTCGGATCGGAAACCCGGCGAAAAAAAGTACGAGGATTTTTCCGGCGACATCTCCAGCAAAATGGTCGATGTCGTCAGGGCACTGGGCAACGAGCCGATGCTGGATAACACGCTGGCTGCCTTTGCCGCACTAAAAAACCATAAAGCGGGATTAGCCTCTTATGCGAAGGAAAGTCTCTGGGGGCAGTCGTTTCAAACAATGCCCTCCGGACGCGACCAGCAAGGACGAATCACACTGGTCTTGAATCATTCGCGATTGAATGCCACGCGCCAAGTGGAGAATTTCCTTTTCTGCCACTGGCGCTCGGGTGAAGTTGTACTGCGTCATAACTATCTTAGTTTTTTTCTGGACAGAAATGCTTACGCACAAGTCCGTGCCGAAGTAGAGGCGGTTATCGAAGAAGATGATATGAGGGAAATCGACTTGCGGTTGGAGTTGATTGGTGTGTGAGGTGTGGCGCAAGTTTACTTGTTGTAATGTTCTTTCTGTTGATGTGAATTTGGCGTTTGGTTAGTTTGTTGTTCAAGCCGCAACGGCTTTTTATAAATATATGGATATAGAAATGAATGACGTAATTGCTGTAAAAATGAATGAAGCGGAAAGTCTCAAGTTTATCGAAGACTGCTGTGAGAAAAGCATCGCTGTTCTGAAGGGTTCCCGTTCGATCATGCCTTTCGCCCGAGCATTCAAACTGGACCTGCCAGACAAGGATGCCTTGAGTAACGCGGTACTTAACTCGACGATGATCGCCTTTCCTGAAGGTATGAAGCGTCGCCATAAGACCATTATCAAGCGTACGTTTCTGTTTGCTGATTTGTCTGCGCAGATCAAGTACCCGAACAAAGCAGACGCAGCCAAGCGTCTGTCCTACATGCTCCAGGGTTTGAATGCCATGGGCTGGGCACATTTCGGTAAGCCTGAGACCTTTGAGGAAACCGTCTCCAGTGGCGTGACGATGTCGAATCTGGTTGTGGACATCGCCAAGGCTGCACTGGGTGCAGTGGGCGTTGGAACCATTGGTGAAGTGATGAAGCTGGGGGCTGACGCGGCCATCAAAGGCCTCGAAGGTAACGCCGAAGCTCTGAAGCTTTATGAGAAAAATGGCAAGAAGGCCGGTGGTTCGAACTTCGGCGTGATGAGCGCGGCCGAAAGCAAAGACGATGATATTTACCTTACCGTAGGCGCGATCAGCTACAGCATTAAATCCGGCAGCTCGCATGTTGCGTTCTTCGACAAAACCGAATCTTCTTCCAGTGTGATCAAAGGGCATGGCGTATTTACCATGTACCCCGACGAAGACTTCACCGCGAAGAAAGAAGCGGCAGCCAATCGCTTCTACGAAGCGATCGACGCTGCTCTGGAAATGGAATACGGTTTCTGATTTTTCAGGCCAGGCGCTTGGCGCCTGGCCTCTTCATGGATTGATAAAGTATGAAATACCATGGATATGCCAACGCCGGATGCCTGTTGGCATGCGCCACATCGCTACCTGACCAGCATCTGGAAGATATTCTGTCCTCATCTGTTTACATGCAGTTGTCGTGCAATAACAGGTTTCCGTTGTTTGCAGACTACAAAGCCTGGAATGACCGCTACTCACAAGTTCAGCGTTTTTGCCTCTATAAACTATCGGGCTGGCTCAGTTATGAGGGGTTTTCAACCTCGCTCGATAAATCCCTGACGCCAACAGAGATGGTTTGTGCTGCATTGTCAGGGGCTTTATCGGCTGAGGAAAAGTGTCTGCTGGAGCGGCTGATGCAGGATTTTTCGCGATTGAATGCCGACAGCAAAGCATCGATTTTATTCAGGCAGCGCGCAGTTGAATCAGTTTCGCCAGTCTTGGAAGGAGAGGGAATCGTCAATCGTGTCCGAGTCCAGGTCGGCGTCGTTGACGATAAATCCACGGTGAAGTGCGTGATACTTAACATTGCAACGCGCCAACCTGTCGAAGCCTGCTTTTTGCGGCAGGAATTCACATTGGGTGAGATGGTTGAAAGTATTCATGCAGCGTACTTTGTCGCGCAGCTGGATGAGGACTATGCCGATTCCAAAAGAGCCATGGTGCTCAGAACTCTCGACGGAAGAGAAACCATGGAAATCGAGCAGTTTGTCTAAACCGCTCGATTGAATATTGGTTATAAATGGGCAGGAGGATAGAAAGCTTCGCGCTTTCACGTCTGGAGTCTCCATCACTGCGTGGCACTCAAGGCACCAGGTAACCCTTTATTCCAGTAAATATGATCTGCGCAGCCAGTGCGCAGACGAACAACCCCATCAATCTACTCACTATCTGCAAACCCTGATCCCCCAGAATCTGTTCAATCCGGTTTGACAGATAAAGCACGACCCCGACTGTGAAGCTGGCCAGTACGATGCTCATGATGGCAGTGAGTTTGTCGTCCCAATGGGGTTGGCTAACGCCCATCACCAACAATGCGCCGATGGTCCCGGGACCGACCGTGATAGGAATGGTCAGTGGAACGATGGTCACGTCTTGCTGCACGTTATCGGCTTGCACCGCTGACTTGCCTTGCGCCATACCGAGTGCCGAGATGAACAGCACGCTGCCGGCACCGATCCGGAACGCATCCACGGTAATTCCGAATACATCGAAAATCACCCGTCCGAACAAATACAGCAAGACGCTGGAGACCAGCGTGGCCACCGCAACTTTCCATGCCAGGCGCCGTTGCTCCTTGCGCGAATAACCGCGGGTCAGGCTGATAAAGCAGGAGAGCACGAAGAACGGGCTGTAGAGCACCAGCATCTTCAGGTAAACGCTGAATAACACATGGAGCATGGTGCAAGCTCACTGGCGAGGGAAGTCGTGGGGGAGTCTATCAGGCGCTACGGGGTCTGTCGGCTCAGGAGGTGGGCGTTGCGGCTCGATTCTGCTGATCTCGCTGAGCAACCCAATGCTCGATCAGCTCGCGCAATTGCGACAACTCCACCGGCTTGGACATATGCCCATCCATCCCGGCCTGACGCGCGCGCTCCTTGTGTTCGGCAAGTATGTGCGCCGTCAGCGCCACGATCGGCGTGCGAATGCGTTGGTTGCTGACTTCCCAGGCGCGCAATTGCTGGGTCGCCGAGAAACCATCGAGGATCGGCATTTCGCAGTCCATCAGCACCAGGTCGTAACGCTGGGCTTTCATCGCCTGCAGCGCTTCTTCGCCGTTGGCGGCGGTGTCCGGTTGCAGATTGAGCTTGCCGAGCATGCCGCGAATCACTTTGGTCGAAATCGTATTGTCTTCGGCGACGAGGATGCGGAAATCGCTCGGCACCTTCGCCGCCGTGGCCGGGGTGACCACTTGCGGCTGGAACACCACCTGGCCTTTGTTGCGCTGATTGAGTTCGTCGGCCAGGGTGGTCTTGAGCGTGTAGCCGGCCACCGGTTTGGCGAGGATACGTTTGATCCCCGAGTTGCGCGCGATGATCTTGCTCGGCGCATTGCTGATGCCGGTGAGCATGATCAGCAGGATGTCGTGGTTGAGGCTTGGGTCTTCCTTGATCTTGGCCGCGAGCTGCATGCCGGTCATGCCCGGCATGTTCTGATCGAGCAGTACCACATCAAAGTAATCACGCAGGTGCGCCTTGGTTCGCAGCAAGGCCAACGCTTCTTTGCCGGAAGGCACGGCGCTGACATTCAACCCCCACGCACTGCATTGCTGCACCAGCACTTTGCGGCAGGTCTCGTTGTCGTCGACCACCAGCACCCGTGCGCCTTGCAGCGGACTGTCGAGGTCGGAGGTCGGGTGTTCGAGGCGATCCGGATCCAGTGGCAGGGTCAGCCACAGCGTGCTGCCCTGACTGGCGCCGCTCTTGATACCGAATTCGCCCTGCATCAAACGGATCAGTTGCCGTGCGATCACCAGCCCCAGATTGCCGCCCAGGCGGTTGGCCGACAGGAAATGCTTGCTGTGCAGTTCGGCGTGCATCAGTGCGTCGCGCTCTTCCTGCTCCATTGGCGCGCCACTGTCCTGCACGGCAATGCGCAGGCGTGGTTTGCTGCTGCGTTCGTCGAGCGCGACGACGATCAGCACTTCGCCTTCATCGGTTTTCTTCAGGGCGTTTTCCAACAGGCTCAGCAGCGTCTGGCGCAGGCGGGTCGGGTCGCCGCTGATCACTCGCGGCACTTGTGGCTGGATAAAGCTGATCAGCTCGACGTTCTGTTGTTCGGCCTTGGCGCGGTAGATGCTCAGGCAGTCATCGATCAAGGCATTGAGGTCGAACTGCACGTCGTCCAGTTCGATCTGCCCGGATTCGAGCTTGGAGATGTCGAGGATCTCGTTGATCAGCGTCAGCAGTTCGTTGCCGGCGCTGTGGATGGTCTGCACGTAGTCGCGTTGCTTGACCGACAGTGGCGTGCCCAGCAGCAGTTCGGTCATGCCCAGCACACCGTTCATCGGCGTGCGGATTTCGTGACTGATCTTGGCAAGGAATTCGGCTTTGGCATTGATCTCGGCATTGCTCGCGGCAAGGTCGCGGCTGACGCTGAAACGGCTTTCGGTGATGCTGCGCTGACGTTCACCCAGAGCGATGCTCATCAACAGACCGCTGATGCAGATGAATGCCATCAGGGTCATGATCAGGCCTTGCGGTGACACCAGCGTCAGCCCCAGCAAGGCAGGCAGAATGATCAATGTGCCGATGTTGAACACCACCATCGCCGCGACGAACAACCGCGCCGGACGGTAGCCCTTCTGCCAGTGATAGAGCGCGACGAACAACATGCTCAGGCCGGCCAGCGCCACCAGTGCATAAGTGATGATGTTCAGCGGCAGGGTGTTGACGAACAACAGCAACAGGCTGCAGGTCACGATAAACAGGATGTCGCCAATCAACAGTTTGTTCAGCGGGTGCGGACCGAGCGGAGCGAAGAAGCGATAGGCGAACATCAACCCGGCCGGAGCGGTCAGCAGCAACGCGAGATAGGCGCCCGGCGTCTGCACCGCATGCCAGTTCGGCAGCCAGGGGCCGGCGAGGTTGAGCAGCAGCAACAGGCTCAGGCCCAACAAGCCTTCGCAGACCGCCAGCCACAGGCTGCTGCGCGAGCGGGAATAGGCGTAGCGCACCAGGTTGTGCAACAACAGCATGCCGAGGCAGCCGAACAGTAAACCGAAGACCAGCGTCTGGTTATGGTTGGCCGCGCTCATCACCGCTGATTGCAGGGTGACGTGCGGACGCAACTGATGATCGGACACCAGGCGCAGATAGACGTCGAGGGACTTGTCGCTCTGCGGCAGTGGCAGCATGAAGTCGCTGCTCGGCAACGGTCGTTCGGCCTGTGGCTGATCGGTGCCGGTGTTGCGTTGCTCGATCAGCTGGTCGCCGTCGAGCACGTAGAGACTGAGCTTTGACAGGTCAGGGGCGAAGATGCGCAGCACTTGTTCGTGCTTGCCCGGCGCCAGCCGGAAACGCAACCACAATGCGCCATCGGGCTCGGACGCAGTGAGGCGGTCAAGGTCGATGGGGCTGAATTGATTGGTGTAGCGAGCGGAGCGGATATCGCTCAGTTGCAGATTGCCCTGATCGTCGAGCAATACCGACCAGCCACTGCCTTGCGCGGCCTGGGCCGGGAGCATGCAGAGCAAGGTCAGCATCGTGACGGTGAAGCTTATGGCAATCCTGAGCCAGCGCACGGCGAAATCCCTTCGTAGGTTGATGCCAGAATATAACGATGCGCGGCGGCGGAACAGCCCGGCGAGGAACGGTATCCCTCGCCAGACTTGATCGACAGCTTATTCCTGGGTTTCGCCACGTTCACGGGCAATGGCGCGGTAGCCAATGTCCTTGCGGTAGAAGCAACCTTCCCAGTCGATGGCGGCCGCGAGCTTGTAGGCTTGCTGCTGCGCTTCACCGACGCTGGCGCCCATTGCAGTGGCGCAGAGTACGCGACCACCGGCAGTTACGACGTTGTCATCTTTCAGCGCGGTGCCGGCGTGGAAGACTTTGCCTTCCAGCTTCGCCGCTGCGTCCAGACCGTTGATCGCTGCGCCCTTGGCGTAATCGCCCGGGTAACCGCCAGCGGCCAGCACGATGCCGACGCTCGGACGTGGATCCCACTGTGCTTCAACCTTGTCCAGCGCTTGCGCCAGAGCGGCTTCGACCAGCAGCACCAGGCTCGATTGCAGACGCAGCATCACCGGTTGGGTTTCCGGATCGCCGAAGCGGCAGTTGAACTCGATAACCTTCGGGTTACCGGCCTTGTCGATCATCAGACCGGCATAGAGGAAACCGGTGTAGACATTGCCTTCCTCGGCCATGCCGCGCACGGTCGGCCAGATCACCAGATCCATCACGCGCTGGTGCACGTCGGCGGTGACCACCGGGGCAGGGGAGTAAGCACCCATGCCGCCAGTGTTCGGGCCGCTGTCGCCGTCGCCAACACGTTTGTGGTCCTGGCTGGTGGCCATCGGCAAAACGTTTTTGCCGTCGACCATGACGATGAACGACGCTTCTTCGCCGTCGAGGAATTCTTCGATGACCACGCGCGAACCAGCGTCACCGAAAGCGTTGCCAGCGAGCATGTCACGAACGGCGTCTTCGGCTTCAGCCAGGGTCATGGCGACGATCACGCCTTTACCGGCGGCGAGGCCGTCGGCCTTGATCACGATCGGTGCGCCTTTTTCACGCAGATAAGCCAGAGCCGGCTCGATCTCGGTGAAGTTCTGGTAGTCGGCGGTCGGGATCTTGTGGCGCGCGAGGAAATCCTTGGTGAAGGCTTTCGAACCTTCCAGCTGCGCAGCACCAGCGGTCGGACCGAAGCAGTCCAGGCCACGGGAGCGGAACAGATCGACAACGCCAGCCACCAGTGGCACTTCCGGGCCGACGATGGTCAGGGAAACGTTTTTCTCGGCAAAGTCGGCCAGTTGCTCAAGGGCCAGCACGTCGATGGCGACGTTTTCGCACTTGGCTTCAATTGCCGTACCGGCATTGCCCGGCGCAACAAACACCTTCTGCACGCGCGGATCCTGAGCCACTTTCCAGGCCAGGGCGTGTTCACGGCCACCGCTGCCAATGATCAAAACATTCATTTCAAAAACCTCGGATGACGCTAATTCTGTTGAGCGCCGCAGGGACGCTTTTCTGTAGGAGTGAGCCTGCTCGCGATTGCGGTGTGTCAGTCACTGCAGCTTTGACTGATCAATGGCTATCGCGAGCAGGCTCACTCCTACATTGGAACGTGTTCTTAGTGACGGAAGTGGCGCATGCCGGTGAATACCATGGCGATGCCGGCTTCATCAGCAGCGGCAATCACTTCCGCATCACGCATCGAACCACCCGGCTGGATCACTGCAGTGATGCCAACCTTGGCCGCGTTGTCCAGACCATCACGGAACGGGAAGAACGCATCCGAGGCCATCACCGAACCGGCGACTTGCAGGCCGGCGTGCTCAGCCTTGATCGCGGCGATACGTGCCGAGTTTACGCGGCTCATCTGGCCCGCGCCGACACCGATGGTCTGACGGTTCTTGGCGTAGACGATGGCGTTGGACTTAACGTACTTGGCAACCTTCCAGGCGAAGATCAGGTCGTGGATTTCCTGTTCGGTCGGCGCGCGTTTGGTCACCACTTTCAGGTCATCGGCGCTGATCATGCCGATGTCGCGGCTCTGCACCAGCAGACCGCCGTTAACGCGCTTGTAGTCCCACGCAGCGGCGCGGTCAGCCGACCACTCGCCGCAGGCCAGCAGGCGCACGTTGGCTTTGGCTGCCACAATGGCGCGGGCTTCTGCGCTGACGCTTGGGGCGATGATCACTTCAACGAACTGACGCTCGACGATCGCTTTGGCGGTCTCGGCATCCAGTTCACGGTTGAAGGCAATGATGCCGCCGAAAGCCGATTCGGTATCGGTGGCGTAAGCCAGTTCATAGGCCTGACGGATGCCGCCTTCAGCGTCCGGGCTGACTGCCACGCCGCATGGATTGGCGTGCTTGACGATCACGCAGGCTGGCTTGACGAAGCTTTTCACGCATTCCAGTGCGGCGTCAGTGTCGGCCACGTTGTTGTACGACAGCTCTTTGCCTTGCAGTTGGGTCGCGGTGGCGATGCCGACTTCGGCAGGCTTGGCTTCTACGTAGAACGCCGCGCTCTGGTGCGGGTTCTCGCCGTAGCGCATTTCCTGGGCCTTGATGAACTGGCTGTTGAAGGTGCGCGGGAATTCGCTGCGGCCTTCGGTGCTGAGTGTTTCAGCGGCCTGATTCACGGTGCCCATGTAGTTGGCGATCATGCCGTCATAGGCAGCAGTGTGTTCGAAGGCCTTGAGCATCAGGTCGAAACGCTGAGCGTAGGTCAGGCCGCCGGCCTTGAGGCCTTCGAGCACGCTGGCGTAATCGCTGGCATTCACCACGATCGCTACGTCTTTATGGTTTTTCGCCGCCGAACGGACCATGGTCGGGCCGCCGATGTCGATGTTCTCGATAGCGGTCGGCAGGTCGCAGCCTGGCTTGTTGATGGTGGCTTCGAACGGATAGAGGTTAACGGCGACCAGATCAATCGGCTTGATGCCGTGCTCGCTCATGATCGCGTCGTCGATACCGCGACGACCGAGGATGCCGCCGTGGATTTTCGGGTGCAGGGTTTTCACCCGACCGTCCATCATCTCGGCGAAACCGGTGTAATCCGCGACTTCCACTGCGGCAACACCGTTGTCGCGCAGCAGCTTGAACGTCCCGCCGGTGGAGAGGATCTCGACGCCCAGAGCTTCGAGCTCCTTGGCGAATTCGAGGATCCCGGTCTTGTCGGAAACGCTGATCAAGGCGCGGCGGATCGGCAGGCGGGTAGTCTGGTCGGTCATCTCAATTTCCATCAAAAGCAAAGGAAGTCAGCAAAAAAGGCGACCGTTTTTTACGCGGGCGCCTTTCTGGTTTGATTGAATGCTTACAGCAGATCGTACTGCTTGAGTTTCTTGCGCAGCGTGCCGCGGTTAAGTCCCAGCAGCTCACTGGCCTTGGTCTGGTTGCCCTTGACGTAGTTCATCACGCTTTCGAGCAGGGGAGCCTCGACTTCGGAGAGCACCAGGTTGTACACATCCGTGACGGACGCGCCCTCAAGGTGGGCGAAATAATTGTGCAGCGCCTTCTCGACACTCCCGCGAAGGGTCTGACCTTCTTCGCTCGGGGTATTGAGGTGCTGTTTCAAATTCACGTTGTCGCTCACGGGTGTTGTTCCACTCACTAAAGTCTCGGTCATCATCGTCATGCGGCCACCCCTTCTTCGTCCCCTGTCAGGCTCTTGTAACGCTCGGCGAAGAACTCCCGAACGTTGGCGCATTGTGTTTCCGTACCATCCAAACGATTGAAGTGGGCGCGAAACTCCCTGGCGCCCGGCAAGGTTGCGAGATACCAGCCCACATGCTTGCGCGCAATGCGCACGCCCATCACATCCCCATAGAAAGCGTGAAGGGCGGCCAGATGCTCTAGCAGTATGTGTTCCACCTCGATCAGCTCCGGCGCCGGCAATTTCTCGCCGGTACGCAGGAAGTGTTCGATCTCGCGAAAAATCCATGGCCGCCCTTGAGCGGCACGGCCTACCAACAGGCCATCGGCACCGGTTGCGTCAAGCACGTAACGGGCCTTTTCCGGCGAATCGATATCGCCATTGGCAAACACCGGGATCGACACCGCCTGCTTGATCGCGGCAATCGTGTCGTACTCGGCTTCACCCTTGTACAGATCGGCGCGAGTGCGGCCATGCACTGCCAGCGCGGTGATCCCGGCCTGCTCGGCGATCTTCGCCACGGTCAGACCGTTCTTGTTGTCGCGATCCCAACCGGTGCGGATCTTCAGGGTGACCGGCACATCAACCGCAGCCACAACGGCCTGCAGGATCTCGGTGACCAGTGCTTCATCTTTCAACAACGCGGAACCGGCGGCCTTGTTGCAGACCTTCTTTGCCGGGCAACCCATGTTGATATCAATAATCTGTGCGCCCAGTTCGACGTTGGCCCGGGCTGCATCCGCCAGCATCTGTGCATCACCACCGGCAATCTGTACCGAGCGTGGCTCGGGATCGCCTTCGTGGATCATGCGCATGCGCGACTTGCGGGTGTTCCACAGGCTCATGTCACTGGTGACCATTTCCGAGACTACAAGCCCTGCGCCCAAACGCTTGCACAGCTGACGAAAGGGCTGATCGGTGACGCCCGCCATCGGGGCGAGAATCAAGCCGTTCTGCAATGTGTATGGGCCGATGCGTACCGCCGACATAGGACTTCCCTGAGGTGGGGCCGGATCATGAGAGTTCGAAAAAGGGTTGGCATGATACCCGCTCTCGATGACTGGATAAAGGCTGAATTGAACAAAATCTGAACAGTTATTCTGTTATCGCCACCGGTTTGGTTGTGCGTGACAAAGTCAGAAAACCGCCGTCAATTCGAAAGCGATGAGGCGCGTCACTCGGGCGAGTGGAAACTCAGGCTGTAATTCACCGCTTTCGGGCCTGGATCGAGAATATCCAGCGCAATGTGGATCGGCGTCTGTGGCGGCATTTCCGCCAGGCCTTCGAGGTCGCCTCTCAGGTATTCGCCGGGTTTGAAGCGACGACTGGCGATCAGGTGGCCGTTGAGGTCGGCGAAGCGCAGCTCCAACAATGGAAATGGCTGGGAGAACGTCGCACGGTTGTAAATGATTGCATCGACCACCAGCGCACCGTTGAACTCCGGATGGCTGCGCACCACCAGATTGCTGCTCTTGATTCGGGCGATGTCCACTTTGGACGGCACCGTGCAGCCGATCTGCGGGCAGATTTGCTGGAACCACGGGCGGTATTGATCCTGTCGGGCCAGTTCATCGAAGTGATAAGAGATGTACTGCGCAGCCAGCCCACCTGCCGCCAGCAAGACCAGCATCAGCCAAAGCAAGCGACGACCCCACGGCGAGCGGCGTTTCTGCCAGTCCAGTTGCAACGGGTCGTCGGTCAGGTCTTGCAGAACTTCTGCGCGTACGCCGGGTTCTGCGCGCTCGCGTTTTTTGCGCAGCGGCTCAATCGATGGCAAATCGTCGTCATCGGGTTTGTCATTGGCCGACAAGCGTTCGCGGCGGGCATTGGGGTCGATCGGGTCGTGCAGGCGCAGGTGCGGGATCGCTGGCTCGTCATCCAGATCCACCGGTTCCAGCGACAGCGAAGGCTCGGTGCGCTCGGATTTGACCGGTTCAATGTCGTCGATCGGCGGCTCGTCGTCCGGCTCAGGCAGCCGCTCGTCGGCAGGTTCGCTGAACAGACTGCCTGGCCATGCCGCGTCATCCGGCTCCGGGCTGTCGCGACGGGCACTCAGGGAGTCTTCGCGCACGCGTCCGAGCTCGGTGGCGGGCTGGATTTCCCGTTGTTCGAGACGGGCCAGTTCTTCATCCAGATCGAGGCTGTCGAGATCAAGCGCCGAGGCGCTCCACTGCTTTTGGCTGATGGCGCGCGGCTCGGGCTGCTCGATGACGGGCGGTGGCTCGAAAGCCGACGGCGCTTCGTCCGGCAGCGCAACCATGGGCGGCGCAACCGGCGTCACCGCGTCCTTGCCGGCGTGTTGTTCCAGCAGCTGTTTGGCGGCGTTGAACACTTGCAGGCAGGAGCCGCAGCGAACCACCCCGCGGGCCACGCTCAATTGAGCATGGCTGACACGGAAACTGGTTTGGCAATGCGGGCACTGGGTGACGAAACTGTCGGTCATGCGGCGATCCGGATTATGCAGGCGGACATATTAGCGCCGACGACCGGTGATGCGCACCCAGCCATCGCGATTGGCGATCGGATCGAGATCGAAGTCCTTCGCGTAAGCGGCGGCGACTTCATCGCCTTGCTCGGCAAGGATGCCCGACAGCGCCAGACGCCCACCGGCTTTGACCAGGCCGGACAGTTGCGGCGCCAGCGAAACCAGCGGACCGGCAAGAATGTTGGCGACCAGCACGTCGGCTTGAACCTGTGGCAGATCTTCCGGCAGGTACAGCGGGAACAGTTCGTCGGCAATGTTGTTGCGCCCGGCATTGTCGCGCGAGGCCTCCAGCGCCTGCACGTCGATGTCGGTGCCGACCGCTTCTTTCGCACCGAGCAGCAGGGCGGCGATCGCCAGAATCCCTGAGCCGCAACCGAAGTCGAGCACGTTGCAGTCTTTCAGGTCCTGACCGTCAAGCCATTCCAGGCACAGGGCGGTGGTCGGGTGCGTGCCGGTGCCGAACGCCAGACCCGGATCGAGCAGCAGGTTGACCGCATCAGGTTCCGGCGCGGCGTGCCAGCTCGGCACGATCCACAGGCGCTGGCCGAAACGCATCGGCTCAAAACCGTCCATCCAGCTGCGTTCCCAATCCTGATCTTCGATGACTTCGCTGTGATGCTCGGGCAGCGGGCTGCCGGTCAGCAGTTCCAGATGGGCCAGAACCGGTGCCGGTTCGGTGCCACCCTCGAACAGCGCGAGCAGGTGGGTGTGGGCCCACAGTGGGGTGGTGTTGAGTTCCGGCTCGAAGATCGGCTGATCTTCGGCGTCCATGAAGGTCACCGACACGGCGCCCACTTCAAGGAAAGCGTCTTCGTAGGTTTCGGCTTGTTCCGGGCTGATGGCGAGACGTACTTGCAGCCAAGGCATGGCGGGCACCTTTGAAAAATATTGATTGCAGCCTAGCGGCCGGCGAGAAGCGCGCAAGTTTACGCGAGCGCAGGCGGTTTGTGGGAGCTGGATTTGTAGCGCCAATCCCTTGTAGGAGTGAGCCTGCTCGCGATGGCGATGTTGCCGTCAACATAAATGCTGAATGTGCCAGCCTCATCGCGAGCAGGCTCACTCCTACAGGGTTTTGTGAAATCTGTAGAAACAACAAAGCCGCCCGAAGGCGGCTTTGTCTGGTGCGGGCTGAAGCTTAGTGCTTCTCGCCAGCCAGCTTGTGCTCGAGGTAGTGAATGTTCACACCACCCTTGCAGAAGCCTTCGTCGCGAACCAGATCACGGTGCAGCGGGATGTTGGTCTTGATCCCGTCCACCACGATTTCGTCCAGGGCATTGCGCATGCGGGCCATGGCTTCGTCGCGGGTCGCGCCGTAAGTGATCAGCTTGCCGATCAGCGAGTCGTAGTTCGGTGGAACCGCATAACCGCTGTACAGGTGCGAGTCGACGCGAACGCCGTTGCCGCCTGGAGCGTGGAAATGCTTGACCGTACCCGGGCTCGGCATGAAGGTTTTCGGGTCTTCAGCGTTGATCCGGCATTCCAGCGAGTGACCGCGGATTACCACATCATCCTGCGTGAACGACAGCTTGTTGCCAGCGGCGATGCTGAGCATCTCCTTGACGATGTCGATACCGGTGACCATTTCCGAAACCGGGTGCTCCACCTGAACACGGGTGTTCATTTCGATGAAGTAGAAACGACCGTTCTCGTACAGGAACTCGAAAGTACCCGCACCGCGGTAACCGATGTCGATGCACGCCTTGACGCAGCGAGCCAGTACTTCTTCGCGCGCTTTCTCATCGATGCCAGGTGCCGGCGCTTCTTCGAGAACTTTCTGGTGACGACGTTGCAGCGAGCAATCGCGGTCGCCCAGATGGATCGCATGACCCTGGCCGTCGGAAAGAACCTGCACTTCCACGTGACGTGGATTGGTCAGGAATTTTTCCAGATAGACCATCGGGTTGCCGAACGCCGCGCCAGCTTCGGTGCGGGTCAGTTTGGCGAAGGCGATCAGGTCTTCTTCCTTGTGCACCACGCGCATGCCGCGACCACCACCGCCGCCAGCGGCTTTGATGATCACCGGGTAGCCGACTTCGCGACCGATGCGCAGCGCCGTTTCTTCGTCTTCCGGCAACGGGCCGTCAGAACCTGGAACGGTCGGTACGCCCGCTTCGATCATCGCGTGCTTGGCCGAGACCTTGTCGCCCATCAGGCGAATGGTGTCGGCTTTCGGGCCGATAAAGGCGAAGCCGGAGTTCTCGACCTGCTCGGCAAAATCGGCGTTTTCCGCGAGGAAACCGTAGCCTGGGTGAATGGCGGTAGCGCCAGTCACTTCAGCGGCAGCGATGATGGCCGGGATGTGCAGGTAAGAGTGCGCGGCAGAAGCCGGGCCGATGCAGACGGATTCGTCTGCCAGACCCAGGTGCATCAGCTCTTTGTCGGCCTTGGAGTAAACGGCGACGGTCTTGATGCCCATCTCTTTGCAGGCACGCAGAATCCGCAGGGCGATCTCACCGCGGTTAGCGATCAGAACTTTTTCCAACTTCGCAGTCATCAAAGGCTCTCCGCAGTTCAAACGATGGTGAACAGCGGTTGGTCGTACTCAACCGGCTGGCCGTCTTCGACGAGGATGGACTCGATCACACCGCTGGTTTCAGCTTCGATGTGGTTCATCATCTTCATGGCTTCGACGATGCACAGAGTGTCGCCTTTCTTCACGGTCTGGCCGACTTCAACGAAGGACGGCGAGGTTGGCGAAGATTTACGGTAGAAGGTGCCGACCATCGGCGAACGGGCAACAGTGCCGTTCAGCGCAGGAGCGGCAGCGGCAACCGGGGCTGCAGCAGCAACCGGAGCAGCAGCGGCAGGTGCGGCAGCCGGTGCTTGCATCGGCGCCGGCGCGTAGTACTGCTGAGCCGGGGTCTTGCTGTGACGGCTGATGCGTACGGACTCTTCGCCTTCCTTGATCTCGAGCTCGTCGATGCCGGACTCTTCCAGCAATTCGATCAGTTTCTTAACTTTACGGATATCCATGAATCATCAACTCCCAAGGGTCGGTCAGGGGCGCTTAACGCTTGTAGTTCAAGTCGTTGCCTGTGTTTCAAGCTGTTCTAGTGCAGCCTCCAGGGCCAGTCGGTAACCGCTGGCGCCAAGGCCGCAGATCACTCCCACCGCTACGTCGGAGAAGTAAGAGTGATGGCGGAAAGGTTCGCGTTTGTGCACGTTGGACAAATGCACTTCGATGAATGGGATGCTCACTCCCAGCAACGCGTCACGTAATGCGACACTTGTGTGCGTAAAAGCTGCTGGATTGATCAGAATGAAATCGACGCCTTCGCCGCGCGCGGCGTGGATGCGGTCGATCAATTCGTACTCGGCATTGCTTTGCAGATACAGCAGATGATGGCCGGCTTCACGGGCGCGGCGCTCCAGATCCTGATTGATCTGCGCCAGGGTCGTTGAACCGTAGGTGCCGGGTTCGCGGGTGCCGAGCAGGTTCAGGTTGGGGCCGTGCAGCACCAGTAGGGTTGCCATCTGCGTAGTCCTTGTTATGAATGAGCAATCGTCAGAACCCGGCGACTATGCCGCAAAGACTTTGTGACTGTCCAGTTCTATGCAATAGCCAGCACGATGGCCGATGTTTGCGCGAAATATGTGACCAAGTGATTTGATCCGGTCATTCCGCAAGATAGGCGGTGATACAAATGACGCTATCGCGAGCAGGCTCACTCCTACAGTTGAAATGCGTTCCCTGTAGGAGTGAGCCTGCTCGCGATAGCGGTCTATCAGACGCGAAAGGCCTGAACGGCTGTATGCAGTTGCCCACCCAGCACCAGCAGATTCTCACCCTGCTCACGGCCACGACCGATGCGCAGCAAGTTATCCCCACCCAATTGATGAATCCGCTCGCTGTGATCGCGAATCTCGCTGACTGCACCGCTTTGCTGCGCGGTGACATCGGCGATGCGGATCGCCGTGTCGGAAATGGTCTGGATCGCGCCGACGATTTTATCCAGCGCACCGTCCGCCGCTTGCGCCTGATTGGCGGTGGCTTCGGCGTGTTCGACCTGCGCGCGCATGCCTTCGACCGATTGACGAGCAGCGGTTTGCAGGCCGGCAATCAGCGTCTGAATCTCGGCTGTCGCGCCTGCGGTGCGTTGTGCCAGTGAGCGTACTTCTTCGGCCACTACGGCGAAACCCCGACCCATTTCCCCGGCACGCGCCGCTTCGATCGCCGCGTTCAGCGCCAGCAGGTTGGTCTGGTCGGCGATCGAACGAATCACCGTCAACACACCGCCGATGGTTGCCGACTCCTCTGCCAGGTGTTCGATCATCTGCGCGTTGCCTTGTACTTCACCGACCAACGCGTGCAGGCCGGTGAGGCTTTGGCCAATGACCGTCTGCCCATGCTCGACGGCCAGTCCGGCATGACGGCTGGCATCCGCCGCCTGCTGTGCGTCACCGGCCACTTGCTGGATTGTCGCTTCAAGTTCGCCGAGGGAATCACGGATCAGCGCGGTGTCGCCAGCCTGATGCTCGGCGCCGCTGTGCAAGTCGTTGCTCAGCTCGGCGAGGGTACGGCTGCTGCCCGCGACTTGTTCGGCATTGCCACGAATGGTGCCGACCAGATCCACCAGATAGGCGCGCAAGCGATTCAAAGAGGCTTCGATGTCGTGCAGTTCACGGTTGGTTTTGCCCAGGTGAATATCGCGGCTGAAATCGCCTTCTGCCCAGGTCGACAGCGCAGGCGCGAGATTGGTCAGCGTACGGGCCAGTCGCCGCTGCAAGGTGTCGATCAACAGCGCGATCAGCAGAATCAGGCCGATCATCACGCCTTGCATCAAGCGTACTTCGCCTTGGATTTGTCCGTGCTGGGCCCGCACGACTGGCTCCAGTCCGGCAATGGCTTGCTGCACTGCGGCGATTTTCTGATGGGTGGCGGCACTGAGGTCAGTGCGTTTCTGAATCTGATCGCGGGTGCGCTCAAGCTCCGCCGGATAACGTCCGAGCAAGCTGTTGAGTTCGCGCTTGAGGCCGACGCCAGCATCTTGCGCGACAGTTTTTTCCGTGTTTTCGATGCCCATCATCGCCGCGAAATCGTCGCTGCCCGATTCACTCTTGGCCACAACGCCGAGCAAGGGCAGGGCATCAATCACTTGAGCCTGCGAGCGGATATTGGTGACTTCGCGCTCAACATCGGCGGCCAACTCACTGCGCCCGCTGCTGACCAGTTTGTCCCGCGCCAGCGACAGTTTGCCCAAGTGCTGCGCAGCGGCGAGCAGCGGTGCCAGATAAGCCGCGTTACCGTTGGCGTAAGTGCTGAGCTGATCGAGGCTGGCGCTCAATTCGCGCTCGGCCTGCAACAGCAAGGCCTGCGGATCACCGGCCAGTTTGCCGGCCGCGAGCAGGTCGGTTTTGCTGAATTCTTCCAGCCCCGTCAAGCTCGGGCGCAGGGTGTCGGCCAGCGCCGGGGGCAATTCACCGAGGTCTTCGCGCAAACCGTCGATGGCCTGGCCGGCGCTGCTCAGGCGCAGGGCATCGCCACTGCCGAGGTAGTCCTCGACGTTGCGCGCCACCTCGTTTTGAAATTGCTGCGACAACCCCAGATAACGCTCCATCAACAGATACGGGCGTTCGAGGGCTTTTTGCGACCACCACAGCGTCGCGCCGAGTGCGAGGCACACGGCGACCAGCAGCAGCGTATTGAGATTGGTGAGCAACTTCAGGCGCATGACGGCTACCAACGGCAGAAATGGTAAGCGCCTGAATTTATTGCGGTTCTGTTACAGGGTTATGACCGAATCAGTGGAATCCGATGAAAAAGTGGCACTTTGCTTTGATTCGCGCGCAGTCTGCACGCGATTGCGCCCGGCACCCTTGGCGCGGTACAGCGCCTCATCGGCCTGGCTGGCCATCATCAGGCTGTCGCAGTCGTCGTGCATTTCCACCACGCCGGCACTGAAGGTGCACCACAAATCCTGGGGCTGCGCCGGGTAATGGATTTCGGCGAAACGCTGGCGGATTTCGTCGAGCACTTTATGCGCGGCTTCTATATCGGTGTCGGGCATGACGATGGCGAACTCTTCGCCGCCGTAACGGCCGATGAAATCGGTCTTGCGCAAACGCTGCTTGAGAAACAGCGCGAGGCTCTTGATCACCCGGTCGCCCATTGGATGACCGTGGCTGTCATTGACCCGTTTGAAGTGGTCGATGTCGAGCATGGCAAAGCTCAGCGGCTTGTTCTCGCGGCGGGCGCGGAACGAGCAGTCTTCGAGCAATTGCAGAATGTGCGTGTGGTTGTACAGACCGGTGAGGCTGTCGCGGACCATCCGTGCCTTGAGATTGCGCGCGCGGGCGGCGCGGTTGCGCACGGTGGTGATCAAGTGGCGCGGCTTGATCGGTTTGGTCAGAAAATCATCGCCGCCCTCGCTCATGGCGTCGAGCTGCTTGTCCAGATCGTCCTCGGCCGACAGATAGATGATCGGCACGCTGACATAGCGATCGTTGTGGCGAATCACCTTGGCCAGTTCGGTGCCGGTGCAGGCCGGCATGTACATGTCGAGGATGATCAGGTCGGGCTGGAAATCCGCCAGTTCGGCCATCGCCTGAATCGGTTCGATCAAGGTGCGCGTGACGATGCCGGCGCTGTTGAGCAGGCGTTCGGTGTGCAAAGCCTGCGCACGGGAGTCGTCGATGATCAACACTTTATAAGGCTCGTACTGCGCGACGCAGGTGAGGACTTCGATCTTTTCCAGCAGGCTCGACGCTTCGAGGGTGCCGGTGAGAAATTCCTGGCCACCGGCGCGCACGGCGGCGAGACGGGTCGGCGTGTCGGTTTCGTGCAGGCTGAAGAACAGCAGCGGCAGCGGTTCTTCCAGGCCAATCTGGGCTTCGGCGGCGAGTTTCAGGCCGATGCCGGCGCCGCTGAAATCCACGTCCATGACGATAGCTGCCGGCAGGCGCTCGACCATCGAGGAGCGAAAAGCCGAAACACTGTCCAGCGCCTGCGCGCTCAGACCGAAGAACTCCAGTTGTTTGGCCAGCCGTTCGGCGCGGTCGTGATCCTGCAGCATCACGTAGATCGGTTTACGCAGTGGCGGCAGGAAGGTCTGGTCGAGTTGATCGCCATGGCGCAGGCCGGTGCGCGACAAGCGCTGCATCAAGCGATTGAGGTCAGTGATCAGGCCACTGCTGAGGCGGCCGCGGTTGGCGTCTACCGCTTCCAGCGACTGGCTGATGTGGCGCGCGAGTTGAGTGTGTTCCGGCTGTTCGAAGCGCTCGGCAAAACGCAGCAGGCGCAGGTTGGCCTCGCTCAGTTCGGCGAGGTCGACAGTGGACCACTCACTGCGTTGCAGGCGCTGCCATATCTCAAGAATCTGACGTGCCTGATGAATTACCCGCTGGGCAAAGTGGTGCTTGAGACGCTCACGGCTGGGGTCTTCTGGCTCGGTCATATCCTGACTACTAGTTAGGCTGCATGCTGAGATCGACTGGTGGCTCTATGCTAGCACCTCTTTTCCCTTAGACGAGTGTCGTACGTCAATAATCTGCAATGCGTCACCATTCAGTTTCTGACCGGGCGGTTTTGTTTTCGACCTTGTCGTCGCTCAAACCCCCATGGTACGGGCAGTCCCTGATTGATCAGGGCGATATGGATGAGTTGTCAGGCGTACTTTCATCCGCGCGATGAATGAGCTTTGCAAGGGTTTTCAATAGCCTGCCATTCGAATCGCTGAGGCGCGGGCATCGGGGATTCCCTTAGTCGGCGTCGAAGCGTCATTCGTCCACATGATTTGCGGCTTATCGTTACGCGCGGGTGCCCGGCTCTGGCACGTTGTTGTATGGTTGTGGTCGAACCGTTGAACCCAAGATTTGAAAGGATATCGCCATGCTGGACTGGAAAAACCGCGCGGGCAGCGCGCCTGAACGAGCCGCCGAGCCCAAGTCGGCCGCCCGCAGCTATGTGGGCGGGCTGCTGTTCAGCCGTGCGCTGGCCACGCTGATCGGCATTTATCTGTTGGTGACCATTGGCCTGGGCTGGTACTGGAGCCAGGAGCCGGCGCTGTTTCCGGTCGCGCAAAACGCTCAGGTAGCTGCCGAGAAAGAAGGCAAGCAGATGGTGATCGGCTATACCACTGTCGAAACCCTGAAAACCGTTGCTGGCACCTTGCTCAACAAGCCGGGCGGCTACATTTCCAACGACCGTTTCCCGCCGGGCCTGTGGATGGATAACACGCCGAGCTGGGAATACGGCGTACTGGTGCAGGTGCGTGACCTGACCCGTGCCCTGCGCAAAGACTTTGCCCGTTCGCAATCGCAGTCGGCGGAAGATGCCGATCTGGCCAAGGCCGAACCGCGCTTCAACTTCGACAACAAGAGCTGGATCCTGCCGTCGAGTGAGTCGGAGTACCAGGAAGGTATCAATTCGTTGAGCCGCTATCAGGCGCGCCTGTCTGATCCAACCCAGAAAAACGCGCTGTTCTATGCCCGCGCCGACAACCTGAACAACTGGCTCGGCGATGTCGGCACCCGTCTCGGCTCGCTGTCGCAACGCCTGTCGGCCAGTGTTGGCCGGGTCAAACTCAACACTGCGCTGAAAACCGAAGTGCCGGCCATCGGCGAAGTGCCGCAGGTTGACGAGGAAGTTGTCGAGACTCCTTGGATGCAGATCGACAACGTGTTCTACGAAGCACGCGGTCAGGCCTGGGCACTCTCGCACCTGTTGCGCGCCATCGAAGTCGACTTCGCCGATGTCCTGGCGAAGAAGAACGCCACCGTCAGCGTGCGTCAGATCATCCGTGAACTGGAAGCCTCGCAGGAACCGGTCTGGAGTCCTATGATTCTTAACGGCAGTGGCTTCGGCGTGCTGGCCAACCACTCGCTGGTCATGGCCAACTATATTTCCCGTGCCAACGCTGCTGTGATCGATTTGCGTCAACTGCTCAATCAGGGCTGATTCATGAGCCAGAACGCCAAAGAGGCGGCCCATCGCGCCGCCTCGGATGCTGAACAGATCGCTTGGGTCGACGAGCAGGACAACCTGCTCGGCGCTCTCGTGCGCGCCGATTTACGCGAGCGCGGGCTGATCGGCCGTGGCACGTACATCATGTTGTTCAATTCCGCCGGTGATCTTTGCGTGCACCGGCGCACGTTGAGCAAGGCAATTTACCCGGGTTACTGGGATGTCGCGGCAGGCGGCATGGTGCAGGCCGATGAGACTTACGCCGAGTCGGCGGCCCGAGAGCTGGAAGAAGAGTTGGGTGTCAGCGGCGTCGAGCTGACGGCCCATGACCATTTCTACTTCGAGGACACCGGCAATCGCCTGTGGTGTTCGGCGTTTTCCGCTGTATGGGACGGTCCGCTCAAACTGCAGCCGGAAGAAGTCCTCGAAGCACGCTTTATTCCGGTCGAGCAGGTCATGCAGGAAATCGAGCAAAAGCCTTATTGCCCGGACTCTCTGGCCGCGTTGAAGCGCTATCTGAAGGCGCAGCAAAGCGACGTCGCAAAGAACACATGAATTGGCGCCGATTGGCACTTAGCAAGTCGCATTTTTGCCGTTACACTGCGCGACCTTTTCAAGCTGCACCGTCCTGCTTTTATTGAAGCATCCGGTGCAGTAGCGCTGCCCCTGCCTGAGTGGGGCTTCGCGGTCGCTGACCTTGCCCAAGGTTGCGATCAGTCTTTGTCCTCCCAAGAGGATTGCCGGTGGCCAAAAAAGCCGCATCCTTCGCCGCCTTAGGTGGCCTGGTATTTTCCACCGACGCAGGTCGTCATTGCCCGGAATGCAGTAAGCCGGTGGACGCCTGTATCTGCAAACAAACCGTGATCCCGGCCGGCGACGGCATTGCCCGCGTACGACGCGAGAGCAAGGGCCGTGGCGGCAAGACGGTGACCACCATCACCGGCGTGCCTCTGGCCGAAGACGCGCTCAAAGAGTTGGCGACAACGTTGAAGAAACGTTGCGGCACCGGCGGGGCGTTGAAAGACGGCATCATCGAAATCCAGGGCGATCATGTCGAGCTACTCTTGGCTGAGCTGATCAAGCACGGTTTCAAAGCGAAGAAGTCCGGCGGCTAGCAGCCTCTGTGAAAACCACCTGCGGCTTGATCCGGGTCTGAAACATTGCAGATCCGGCGTCGTCTCCATGGTTTTCACAGAGCCTGTTCATGACCGGTTTCTAAACTCCACGCAGTCAGTGCGGTCTACCGCCGCGCTGACGAACCGTCATTTTCATACTTTAGACTGCGCCGGCCTGCGATCAGGCGACGCACTATGACTTCTTTATAGGGGACTTCGATGTCCGTACGACGCACACGCAAAGACGATGGCAGCCAATGGACAGTTGCGGACAGCCGCAGTGTTTACGGGATTCGCCATTGGGGGGCCGGGTATTTCGCGATCAATGACGCCGGTCGCGTCGAAGTTCGTCCGAACGGCCCGAGCAGCTCGCCTATCGACCTGTTCGAGCAAGTCGACCAACTGCGCAAAAGCGGTTTGTCCTTGCCGTTGCTGGTTCGCTTCCCCGACATCCTGCAAGACCGTGTACGCCAGTTGACCGGCGCTTTCGATGCGAACATCGAGCGCCTGGAATACCAGAGCAAGTACACCGCGCTGTACCCGATCAAGGTTAACCAGCAAGAAGCGGTGATCGAGAACATCATCGCCACCCAGGACGTCTCCATCGGCCTGGAAGCCGGTTCCAAGCCTGAGCTGCTGGCCGTGCTGGCACTGGCGCCGAAGGGCGGCACCATCGTTTGCAACGGTTACAAGGACCGTGAGTTCATCCGTCTGGCGCTGATGGGCCAGAAGCTTGGCCATAATGTCTTCATCGTCATCGAGAAAGAATCCGAAGTCGGTCTGGTGATCGAAGAAGCCGCCTCGCTGAAGGTCAAGCCACAGGTCGGCCTGCGCGTGCGTCTGTCGTCGCTGGCGTCGTCGAAGTGGGCGGACACCGGTGGCGAGAAATCCAAGTTCGGTCTGTCGGCAGCGCAACTGCTGTCGGTGGTCGAGCGTTTCCGCGCCGCTGGCCTGGATCAAGGCATTCGCCTGCTGCACTTCCACATGGGTTCGCAGATTGCCAACCTCGCTGACTATCAGCACGGCTTCAAAGAAGCGATCCGTTACTACGGCGAGCTGCGCAACCTCGGTCTGCCGGTCGATCACATCGACGTCGGTGGCGGTCTGGGTGTCGACTACGACGGCACGCACTCGCGCAACGCCAGTTCGATCAACTACGACATGGACGATTACGCCGGTGTCGTGGTCGGCATGCTCAAGGAATTCTGCGACGCGCAGGCCCTGCCGCATCCGCACATCTTCTCCGAAAGCGGCCGTTCGCTGACCGCACACCACGCCATGCTGGTGGTGCAGGTGACCGACGTCGAGAAACACAACGACGAGATCCCGCAGATCGAAAACAAGGAGTCGCTGCCGGAAACCGTGCAGTGGCTGGTTGATCTGCTCGGCCCGACCGACATCGAAATGGTCACCGAGACCTACTGGCGCGCCACCCACTACATGAGCGACGTGGCCGCGCAGTACGCCGACGGCAAACTGACCCTGGCCGAAAAAGCCTTGGCCGAGCAGTGCTACTTCGCTGTTTGCCGTCGCCTGCACAACTCGCTGAAAGCCCGTCAGCGATCGCACCGTCAGGTGCTCGACGAGCTCAACGACAAGCTGGCCGACAAGTACATCTGCAACTTCTCGGTATTCCAGAGCCTGCCGGACACTTGGGCGATCGACCAAGTTCTGCCGATCATCCCGCTGCACCGTCTCGACGAAGAGCCGTTGCGCCGCGCGGTGCTGCAGGATCTGACCTGCGACTCCGACGGCAAGATCAACCAGTACGTCGACGAGCAGAGCATCGAAACCAGTCTGCCGGTACACGGTTTGAACGAAGGCGAAGATTACCTGCTGGGCGTGTTCCTCGTTGGCGCCTATCAGGAAATCCTCGGCGACATGCACAACCTGTTCGGTGACACCGACTCGGTGAACATCTACCAGAACGCCGATGGCAGCGTGTACCACGCCGGCATCGAGACCCACGACACCATCGAAGACATGCTGCGTTACGTGCACTTGTCGCCGGAAGAACTGATGACTCACTACCGCGATAAGTGCGCCAGTGCCCGCATCAGTGCCAGCGAGCGCACGCAATTTCTCGATGCCTTGCGTCTGGGCCTGACCCGCTCCTCCTACCTGTCTTCCTGAGGTCAGGTGGCGATCTCGCCGGGTTGTGTGAATTTTTCCTGTAGATGGCGGAAAATTCGCATGACCCGGTGGGATATCTCCCAATATCTTTGCGAAAGGCTTGGCATTCCCGGCCAGAAAAGTCATCCGGTCTGCTTTTCGCGTAGGTCATTTCCTAAGTTGTACTTCAGCTCTCTACTCGGCCATGGCTCTCGGCGAGAATCCCCGGCCGCCCCTCCTGTAGAGATCCGCCCATGTTCGAACCAGTCAACGAGTCGTCGTTTCGTCTCGATGTAGCGGGCCTGTCCGACCCCTTCGAAGTCCTGGCCTTTACCGGTAGCGAAGCCCTCAGCAAATCCTTTGCGTTCGAGATCGATGTGTTGATCGAAGATCCGCACCTGGATCTCGCCGGCCTGCTGTACCGTTCGGCGTTCCTCTGTTTCGGGCCGTCGGGGGAGGGCGTGCACGGGCAACTGCTGAGCCTTGTCCAGCATGAGCACGGACAAGGCTTGCAGTTGAGCCGGATTCGTCTGGGGCCGAAGCTGGGTTGCCTCGCGCTGCGCTTCAGTCAGCGCATCTTCAGTGGTCGTTCGGTGCCGCAGATCATCGAGCAAGTGCTCAGGGAGCACGGGATCGTCGGTCCTCAGCGCCGTTTCCAATTGCATGGCAACTACCCGGCCCGGACGTTCTGCACGCAATACCGCGAGTCCGATCTGCAACTGCTCCAGCGCTTGTGTGCGCAGGCGCGGATTCACTATTACTTTGAACATGACCGCGACCGGCATTGCCTGGTCTTTGCCGATGATCCGGCGCAGTTGCCATTGGCAGGTGCCGTGCGTTATCGGTGCGAAGACAACGCCGACGGTTCTGCGGCCTTGCACCAGTGGCAATTGCAAAGCACAACTGCGGCCAATGCATCAGCTGTGCAACGCGCGGAAGGTCGCAGTGATCTGGCAGCGTTGCGCAGCGGCCATTGGCTGCGGGTGACTGGGCACCCCTTCGCCGAATGCAATCGCCCATGGTTGCTGACACGCATTGAGCATCGCGCCGATCCATCCCACGAACCGCCGTACGCCAACCGACTGTTCGGCGCGGTGCAGGTACCGTGTGCCTCGGCCAAAGCGCTATCGCGCCTGCGCATGCACAGCCTGCAACGCGCCTGGGTGGTGGCGGTCGATGAACCACAACCCGACCGCTTGCGCCCGGTGGCGGTGCAATTCGACTGGCTGTATCAAGGCGAAGGGGCGGCGCCGAGTCACTGTTGGCTGCCGGTCGCGCCATCTCTGGCACAGGCGCCCATGGCCGCGCTGAGCGATGGGGTCGAGGTGGTGGTGAGCTTTTTCGAGGGCGATCCGGATCAACCGATGATCAGCGGTGTGCTGCAGCCGCCCATCGCCGCCGACAGCGACTGCAACGAGGTCCCGGCGTTGCCACTGCCCGACAGCCTGGTCAGTGACGGCCTGCAGCAACGGCTGATGTCGGGTGAACCTTTGCTGCTGTTGTGCCTGATCCCTGGCGGCGGCAGTTTCAACCATTGCTCCCAGTCGGTGTGCAGTTGTCGACTGGTCACCGCGCTTGAGCAGAGCGGCGCAACATGAGTGGCGCGATACTCGAGTCCATGGCGCAGTGGCTGTTGCTCGATGGCCCGGATGCACCGCAGGCCTTGCTGATCTTGCGCCGGGCGTTTGCCGACGTGCAGTGCTTCAATCTGTTCGATGGCACTGAGTTCGAACCGGTCAGCGAGCACGGCCCGGTGCTGATCGATTTGCGCGATTGCCCGGCATTGGCCGCGTTGTGTCACAGCGACCCGAACACCTGGCGCGGGTTGCTGCTGGGTAGTGAGGTCTGTGCTCAACGGTTGCTGAGCCACTTGCAACGCATGCTCACGGTGTCGTTCGGCTTGAGTCATCGGGCCTTGCTCAGCTATTACAACCGACAGACTGCGAGCTATTTTTTCGACGCCTGCGACGCCGCTGAGTTGAGCCGCTGGCTCGGGCCGATCCGTCAGATGCGCTGGTTCGGCGGGACCTGGGCCGACCGTGCAATTGGCAGTCAGGGCTGGCAGCAGTTGCGCAATCCGGGGCTTGCCGTCGAACCGCTGAGCATCGAAGAGAGCCTGACCCGACGCCAGCGCGAACGCTTGCAAACCTGCCTTCTGGAGCAACATGTCTGGCGCTGGTGCCAATCGCTGGGAACCGATTACGCGACGATGTCCTCCCATGCTCAACAAGGCCTGGCGTTGGGATTCAGCGACCGCACCGTGCTCGATGGCTGGTTATGGCTACGCTTGCTGCATCCGCGTGCCGTGCTGGTGCCACCGCCGGTGGGTCTGACTCAGCAACAGCGGCTTGACCATGTTCGACGGCAGTGGCACGGCGATCAGTCCTGAAGCGAGGTTCGGCGCGTATGGCAGGTTTATTCCGGCATGGGTTGGGCATCGTGTTGCTGCTGGTGTTGAGCGGTTGCTCGCCTGTGCAGTTACTCAATGCGCTGACCCCGGACAGTACCTACGACAAAACCGTGGGCATCGCTTATGGCGACGACCCTCGGCAGAAGCTCGATGTGTATGTACCGCATCGGCCGATGCCCGGCGCGCCGGTGGTGGTGTTTTTCTATGGCGGTAGCTGGAACAGCGGTTCGCGCGTCGACTACCGCTTTGTCGGCGAAGCGCTGGCGTCGCGGGGAATTGTCACGGTGGTGGCGGATTATCGCTTGTATCCGCAGGTGCGCTATCCGCTGTTTTTGCAGGACGGCGCGCGGGCGGTGGCGTGGGCCAAAGCGCATATCCGCGAGTTTTCCGGCAACCCGCAGCGCTTGTACTTGATGGGCCACAGCTCCGGCGGCTACAACGCGGCGATGCTTGCGCTGGATGGTGAGTGGCTCGCGGCGGTGGGCATGTCGCCACGGGACTTGCAGGGCTGGATCGGTCTGGCCGGGCCTTATGACTTTCTGCCAATCAAGAATCCCGAGGTGCGCCCGGTGTTTTTCTGGCCGGACTCGCCGCCGCAATCGCAGCCGATCAACCATGTCAGTCGCGGCGCACCGCCGGCTCTGCTGATTGCTGCAAGTAAAGATGATCTGGTCAACCCGACACGCAACACCGGTGGTCTTGCGAGCAAACTTCGCGCGGCCGGGGTGCCGGTGCAGGATTTGTATTACTCGCGGCCCAATCACATTACGTTGGTGGCAACCTTGTCACGACCGTTGCGGCAACTGGCGCCGGTGCTCGATCAAGTCGTCGGGTTTATCGCGCACACGCCGGCTCAGTGAACGCCGCCACTGAACCAGCCATCGTTGCGCTTCAGCCACCAGGCTTGCGCACCGAGGGTCAGGCTGCGCAGCACCATGAACAGCAGAAAAGATATCCACAGCCCGTGATTGCCGAAACCTTGCAGCGCCCAGGCGAACGGCAGCAGCAAAACCACGGTGATCAGCATGCCGTTGCGCATTTCCCGCGCGCGGGTGGCGCCAATGAACAGGCCGTCGAGCAGGTAGCTCCAGACCGCAATCAGCGGCAGCACGGCGAGGTAGGGCAGGTAGACGAACGCGGTATCGCGCACGCTCTGGATGTCGGTCTGCATCTCGATGAACAGGTGCCCGGCCAGCAGAAACAGGCTGGCGAAACCGAGGCTGGCGATCAGCGACCAGCCGCCCGCCACCACCAGCGAGCGACGCAGGGCCAGACGATCACGGGCGCCGATGGCGTGTCCGCACAAGGCCTCGACGGCATGGGCCAGACCGTCCAGCGCATGTGCGGTCAGCAGCAAGCCATTGAGCAGCAGCGCGTTGGCGGCCACCGTCGAATCACCCAGCCGCGCGCCTTGCACGGTGATCAGGAAAAACACCGATTGCAGCGCCAGGCTGCGGATGAAGATATCGCGGTTGACGGCCAGCAACGGACGCCAGCTCTGCCAGATTTTCAACGCCGCCCAGACGATGTGCCCCGGGTACGCCCGCAACGCCTTGCGAGTCAGTAGCAGGCCGAGCAGGGCGCCACTCCATTCGGCGATCACCGAGGCCCGCGCCGAACCGACCACGCCCCAGTCCAGGCCGATGACGAACCACAGATTGAGGACGATGTTGATCAGGTTGGTGCTCAGCAGAATCGCCAGCGGCGCCCGGGCGTTCTGCGTACCGAGGAACCAGCCGACCAGCGCATAACTGGCCAGCGCCGCTGGCAGGCCGAACAACCGCGTGTGGAAAAAATCACGAGTGAGCTGATCCAGCTCCGCCGACGGTTGCATGAAGTGCAGCGCAACCCCACTCAGCGGCACACCCAACGTGCCAAGCACCAGTGCCAGTCCCATCGCCAGCAGCAGGCCCTGCAACAGAATCTGCCGTAACGCCGCGCCGTCGCTGCGCCCGGCAGCTTGCGCGGCAAACCCGGTGGTGCCCATGCGCAGAAAGCCCATGGCCCAGGCGAGAAAAGTGTAAAGGCTGGCGCCGACCGCCACCGCGCCCAATTGATGGGCGTGGGGCAAGTGGCCAATGACAGTGCTGTCGACCAGCGCCACCAGCGGTACGGAAATATTCGAAAGAATCATGGGCGCGGCGAGTGCCCAGACCTTGCGGTGAGTCGGGCGGTCGCGCCAGTCGGCGATCAGAGTGGACATGCGGGCTCCTTGGGAGCGGCATTGTAGCGGTAGAAGCCACCCTCACCCCAGCCCTCTCCCAGAGGGAGAGGGGGCCGACCGAGGTGTCTGGCGTCATCCATCGACCTGAGAGAATGTGCCGATTATGGATTCGCTGAAGCTCGCTCAAGTCGGTGTAGCTCTTGAATATCCCCCATTCAGTCCCCTCTCCCTCCGGGAGAGGGCTAGGGTGAGGGGCTCTTCAAAGGCTTAATGAATAATCCAGCTAAGCAGCCACAATCCCAGCAACAACCAGATGATCCCGGCAATGATCGACGCATTCATGAACGCCCGGATCGCCGACCACAACAGCATCAGCCCGACGATCAGCGCGATGATGCTGATGATCGAGGTGTCCATGCCCAGCGTCTTCGCCAGCCCGTCGACAAAGTTGCCACCGGCATTGCTCAGAATGTTGAACAAGCCACTGAGGCCATCAACGATAAAGCGGATGATCGAACCGAGCGCCTGCCCGAGCCATTCGAAAAAGCTTTCTACCTGCATGTGTGCATCCTGATGAAAGAGCTGAGCCTTGGGCCACAACGCGGGTGGCCGAGTTCCCTGCATGATAGAAGGTTTGCACCGCCCTTGTAGGAGTGAGCCTGCTCGCGATAGCGGTGTGTCAGTCAACGATGATGTTGAATGTAATGGCGTCATCGCGAGCAGGCTCACTCCTACAGGGTTTACGCTTGCCTTCAAGTCGTATCCCCCCGAAGCTATACGCCTTCAGGAGAGCCCGATGAACCTTGTTGAACTGACCGAACGCCTGCACGCCATTCGCGACCGCAATGACTGGCGGCAATTTCACAGCCCGAAAAACCTCGCCATGGCGGCCAGTGTCGAGATGTCCGAACTGGTGGAAATCTTCCAGTGGCTGACGGAAGACCAGTCGCGCCAGTTGCCGGCGGACAAACTCGCTCATGCAGGGCAAGAAGTTGGCGATATCGTCCTGTATCTGTTGCTGCTGTGCAGCGAGTTGGGGCTGGACATGAATGAAGTGGTGCGCGCCAAGCTCGCCGACAGCGAACGGCGGTTCAGCTGATGAGCGACCGGCATTTCGATCAGTTGGCGACGCGTTTCGCCGAAAAAATCTACGGTGGCGCCAAAGGTGCGATCCGTCTCGCGGTGTTGCAGGCAGACCTGTCCGAAGCGCTGCCGGATCGCCCGTTGCGGGTGCTCGACATTGGCGGCGGCCTCGGCCATATGTCGCTGTGGCTGGCCGAGCGCGGCCACGACGTGACCTTCACCGAACCGGCCGCGCCGATGCTTGAAGGTGCGCGCCAGCGTTTCGCTGAAGCCGGGCAAACCGCGACGTTCATTCAGGCACCGTGGCAGGAACTGCTCGGGCAACTCACCGAACCGTACGATCTGGTGATCTGCCACGCCGTGCTGGAATGGCTCGCCGAACCCCACGCGATCCTGCCGGTGCTGCATCAACTGACCCAACCCGGTGGCTGGCTGTCGCTGGCGTTCTATAACCGTGATGCGTTGATCTATCGCAACCTGCTCAAAGGCCATTTCAAGAAAATGCGCAAGAACGTCATGGCCGGCGAAAAGCAGAGCCTGACCCCGCAGCAGCCGCTCGATCCAAGGGAATTGGCAACGCAACTCGACGGCCTGTGGCAGGTCGAAAGCCAGAGCGGGATCCGGGTTTTCCATGACTATATGCCGGTGGAATTCCAGGCCCGCGCTGAACTTGTGGATTTGCTTGAGATGGAGCTCGCTCACCGTCGTCACCCAAGCTTCGCCGGGCTTGGGCGCTATTTGCACTGGATCTGCCGGCCGATCTGATCGGAGCGCGACATGAAAGCTCAATCCGGGTTACTGCTGATGTGTCTGGGCTTGGCTGCTTGCCAGAGCAGCAACCCCTACGTGGCGCAATCGCGGCCCTTACCGCCGGCACCAGCGCAAGCCGCCACCACCTTCGACCGCAGCGCGTACCCGGCGCCGCCGCGTGATTATGGGCGTTATCGCAGTTGGGCCTGGCTCAATGGGCAACTGCCACCGGGCACGGCCTGGGCCGATTCGGCGCAAGTGGCCGAAGCGGTAAGCAATGCGCTGGATCAGCGCGGCTTGCGTCCATTGCACGACAACCGCCCGGCCGACCTGTTGGTCAGCGCTGATCTGCGTCTGGAAACCCGTTTGCGCCAGGTTCAGGATGACTACGGTTATTACGGCGGTGGATACGGCAGCTATGATCGATATGGACGCGGTTACGGTATGTACAACACGGTGCCGATCGTACGCACGTATTCCGAGCAAGTCGTGGTGGTGCAGGTCAATCTGTTCGACGCTGGCAGCGGGCAACCGGTGTGGAGCGCCAGTGCCGAAACCGCGAACAAGGGCAGCGAAATCGATCGCACCGATTCGATCCGCGAGGCTGTGGAAAAGGCCATGTCGGCGTATCCTCCCAGTTAGCTTCCTGCCAATCAGAAGCTGCCGCAGGTTCATGTCTTCAATCGGAGAAAAACCATGTTCCGCCGTCTCGCTCTACTGGTCTTGGCCACACTGCTCAGTGCCTGCGCCGCCAACCAGGTCAATCATGACTTCGACGCCAGCCGCGATTTTGCCGCCTATCGCAGCTGGAGCTGGAAAGACCCCGCCCTGCAATATCGCCCCGATGATCCGCGAATCAAAAGCGACCTGACCGAGCAACGCATCCGCCAGGCCGTCGCCGATCAACTCGACCAGCGCGGTCTGCGCCCGGCCACTGCGGGCGCCAAGGGCGACCTGAATGTGCAGACTTACCTGATCGTCGAGGATCGCCAGCAGCAAGTGACGACCAATTACGGCGGCGGTTGGGGTGGCCCGTGGAACGGCTACTGGGGCGCGCCGATGTACAACGAAACGCGCAACATCACCTACAAGGTCGCAACGATCCAGATCGACCTGCTCGACGGCAAGGACGGCAAACTGGTGTGGCGCGGCAGTGATGAGCAGATGCTCTCCAGCAAACCGAATCCGCAGGATCGCAGCAACGCCATCCGCGAGACGGTCACGCGGATTCTGGCCAACTATCCACCGCGCTGAATCCGTTAAAAAGTGGGGGCTGTTGAGCTCCCATTTTTTTGTTCCACCCTAAATTCCAATGTGGGAGCGAGCCTGCTCGCGAAAGCAGGGTGTCATGCAACTGTTATTTGTCTCACGCGACGCCTTCGCGAGCAGGCTCGCTCCCACAGGGATGTTTGTCTGTTCGAAATGGTGCGTTGCCATTAGGCGCGTCTACACTCATTTGCATCAATGGAGGTAACGGCAAAGGAGTGCGCCATGTCGCCTCGTTCGCGATTCAACGGCCCGGCCCGCCAGCGCGGGGCGATTGGCTTGATGGCGGCGGCCACCCTCAGTCTGGCGGTGGTGATGCTGCTGTTGGTGGTCGACACCGGCCGCTTGTACATGGAACAACGCAAATTGCAGCGGGTGGTCGACAACGCCGCCCTCGAAGCCGTCAGCCGTGGCGGTAATTGCCTGCCGGGCCTGAGCGCCGCCAGTTATGCCGGGCAAAGCGCCGTGCGCAATGGCTACATTGTGGATGCCAGCAACACCCTCGCCACGACGTGCGGCACGCTGGTGACCGCCGCGACCGGCCTGCGCACATTCGCGGTAGATGCCACGCAAGCAGCAGCGGTCAAAGTCGTCGCCAGTCGCACGGTGACCACCAGTTTTGCCGGTGGCGTACAGGCCTTGTTCAGCGGCACACCGGTCAGTCTCAATACCACGCTCAATGCCTCGGCGGTGGCCGCCAAACCGCAGCCGACGGTGGCCCAGCTGAATATTCGCAGCACCCTGGCCAACATCGATACGGCCCAGTCGAACATCCTCAACCCGCTGTTTTCCGGGCTGCTCGGCGGCAACGTCAACCTCGCGGCACTGGGCTGGGATGGCCTGCTGAACACCGACATCAACTTGCTCAAATACCTTGATCAACTGGCAATCAATCTCAACGTCGCGGCGGGCAACTACACGCAATTACTCAACACTCAGGCCACGGTGACGCAACTGATTCAGGCGGCGGCGACGGTGGTGCAACTCAACGGCGCGACCGCCCAGGTGATCACTGCGCTGGGCCAATTGCAGGTGGCCGCGATCAACGCGGCGCCGGTCAAACTGGGTGACATCCTGCAATTGCAGACCGGCACTACATCGGCAGGACTGGACGCCAATCTGCAACTGCTGCAGCTGATTCAGGGCGTGGTGCAACTGGCCAACAGCAAGAGTGCGGTGGCGGCAACGTTGCCGATCAGCGTGCTGGGGCTGGCGAATGTCACGGTGCGGGTGAAAGTGATCGAGCCACCGCAGTTTTCTGCGATTGGCGATCCGGCGCGGGCCAAGCTCAACCCGACCGGGGCGGACCGGATTTATGTGCGTACGGCGCAGGTGCGCACGATGTTGTCGGTGAGTTTGCCGGTGCTGTCCGGGGTGACGGGGCTGGCCAATGCGGTGTTGGGGCTGGTTGGTGGATTGACCCCGACCCTCAATGCACTACTGAGTCTGAATCTGGTCAGTACGCTCAATTCGGTCCTGTGCCTGTTGGGCGCGGGTTGTGAGCAACTTGATCCGCAATTGCTGCCATCACCGCAAATTGACATCAGTCTGGATGCCGGCGGCGCCAAGAGTTATGTCACCGATTACAGCTGTCCGACGGGCATCACCGGCACCAAGAGCCTGACAGCGCATACCATTACGTCCATCGCTGACTTGAAGCTCGGTAAGATCGATCCGACCAATGCCTTTTCTTCAGCGGCCGAACCCACGGTGGCGCCCTTGGCGCTGATCGATCTGGGGATCGTCACCTGTCACAAAATCCTGCTGCTCGGCACCTGTGATCCTGCCACCCATGTTCCTTTCGGCGCGGGAGGCATCGGCATCATGCTCGACACCAGTGTCGGGCAAAACTCGCAAGACCTGGTGTTCTCCAGCAGTACACCGTTTGCCACCCCGGCCAACCTCAAACTGCCGCCGAGCATCTTGCCGGCAGCGCCAACCAGCAACATCGTCGGCAGTCTGTCGAACACCCTCGCGGGGATCAATCTGATCGTCTACAAACCGCAGGGCAGTAATCCATTGGGGGCCATCGTCACCGGTGTGGCGTCGTTGATCAGCGATGTCACCAACCGATTGTTGCCCGTGGTGACCGGGGCAATTAGTCCGTTGCTCGATCCGCTGCTGAACAACCTGCTCAAAGGTCTGGGCATCAACCTGATGGACGTCGACGTCGGCGCCAATATGACTTGCGGCCAGACCGGCAAGGCCTATCTGGTGATCTAGGCATCCGCGGCAATCGGCAACTCGATGCAGAACCGCGCGCCCTCCACCGAATTGCGCACGCTCAACTCGCCGCCCATGTTGTCGATGATGCCGTAGCTCACCGACAGCCCCAATCCGGTGCCGACGCCGATCGGCTTGGTGGTGAAAAACGGTTCGAAGATCCGCTCCAGCAAGCGCGGATCAATGCCGCCACCGTTGTCCTCGACCCACAGCCGTACGCTCTGTTCATCGCGTTCAGCGTAGATCGCAATCCACGGTTTGAAGCTCGAATCCTTCTCGCGTTTGCTCAGCAACGCATCGCGCGCGTTGACCATCAGGTTGATCAACACCTGCTCAAGCTGATCGACATAGCCGCGCACTTGCACCTCGAACCCGGTCTCGCTGATGCGCAAGTCCACGCCTTTGCCGCGCATGCCTTCGGCCAGTAGCGACAGCGTGCCCTCGATGGCCGAGGCGGGGTTGAACAGTTGCTGCTCGATCTCCGAACGCCGGCCGAATACGCGCATGTGATCGACTACTTTCGCCGCGCGCTGCACCTGCGCATCGATGCGATTGAGTTTGTCGGTCAGGTAGTCGACCTGCACATCGCCGTTGCCCAGACGCTTGAGCACGTTGACGATGGCCATGCGCATCACGTTCAACGGCTGATTGATTTCATGGGCAAGACCCGTGGCCATTTCACCGAGGGTGGCCATTTTCGCGCTTTGCGTGAGTTGCTGCTGCGAGCGGCGCACTTCGGTGTTGTCGCGGCCCACCGCTTGCACTTCGATCAATTGGCCGTGTTCGTCGAACACGCCGCGATCGGACCAGACCCACCAGGCGTGTTCGCGGCCGGGCAGTTGCAGGCTGATTTCTGCGGTGCTTACCGGTTCCTCTGCGGTCAGTGAAGCGAGGCGCAGGACGAAGGCGGCACGTTGTTCCGCGGACATCCAACTGCCCAGATCGACCCCCGGCAGTTGCTCCGGTGTGCATTCCAGGTACGTCGCCAGCGGTCGGTTGCCGAAGGTCAGAATCAGGTCCGGGCGGTAGCGACAGATCATCGCCGGCGAATCCTCCACCAGAATCCGGTAGCGCTCTTCACTCTTTTTCACCTGCTCGGCCGCCAGAGTCGCTTCGGTGACGTCCAGCCACAAACCGACCGCTTCCACCGGCAGGCCGAGGTCATTGCGCAGCAGTTTGGCTTCATCAAGCAGCCAGTGATATTCACCGTGGCGGTCGCGCAGGCGATAACGTGCGCGCACCGAACCTTCGCGCAACAGCTGACGGCTGCGGGCGAAATACAGGTCGCGATCGTCAGGGTGAATCATTTCGATCAGTGCGCCGCTGCCGCAGTCCTCAAGGCTCCAGCCCAGCAAGGGGTGCAGGCTGGCACTGAAGAACGCCGGGATCAGCGCGCCTTCGTGGTAGTTCTGGACATAAATCACTGCGGGCGAACTGGCGATCAGATTGTCGAGCCGTGCATGGGCGGCGGCGGCCCGTTGTTGCTGGTTCTGGATGTCGCTGATATCGAGCATGAAACCGACCAGCCGGCGGTACTCGCCATTGCCAATCACTTGGCCCTGCACGCGATACCACGTGGGCGCCTGCTCGTTATTACCACCGCGCAGGCGCACCGATAACGTCAGGGCTTCGCCGTGTTGTTGCAAGGCTTGCAGACGGCTGCGCAACTCGTCGCGGTCGGCGGGATGGATTTGCGCCAGCCAGTCTTCCAACGCTAATCCGCCAGGGTTCACGTTCAGGGCCGCCGCCAGCGCGGGGGCCAGTTGAACGTGGGCGTCGCCTGCCAAAATCTCCCACCAACCGGTGCCAAGCAGGGTTTGCAGCGACTCGATGCGCTCCAATTGCAGGTGATGTTGTTGTTCGCGCAGGCGCCCGAGCAACGGCCCGGCGAGCGCGCCGAACAGCGTCATCCAGTCGCGCTCGGTCAGGTATGGCGCGGCGCTGTCCACGGGATAAAAACCGCAGAGCAGCCAGGCCACCACACCGCGTTCATCGCTATACGGCACCGCGAAACCTTCGGCACTGCCAAACAGAACCTGCACCCGCGAATGTTCATCGAGGCCATGCTGCGCGCCGACGCGTTGCGGCGCGGCACCGTTAAGGCTGTCCAATGGCGTGCCCAGGCGCTGCCCGTCATGCCACAGATCCTGCGCATCGTGGGCGCGATACTGGCGATGGATTTGCCAGCCCTGTTGCTCATCATCGAGCAAGGCCAGCGCCAGACAGGGGATATGCCAGCGCTGGGCGATCATTTGCAATTGTTCGCTGACGATCACCGGCAAACGCACTTGGCTGCAGGCGCGTAACTGTTCGCTGACCTGCCCGGCGATCAATTGGCAGGCATCACGCTGACGCGATTGTTGGCGTTCAAGCAGCAAGTCAGCGATGTCGATCAACTGCATCAGCCAGCCGTCGCCCAGCGGCTGTACCCAGCCACGCAGGTGCACGGTTTGCTCGCCCAGGCCGCAGAAGTCGAGATCCAGCAAGAGCCCCTGCCACTCCCGTGGCCGACCTTCGATGGTCAGTGTGCTGTGGGGCAGCAAATAAGTGCTGAGTGGCAAGGGTTGATCTTGAGGTTTGAACTGCGCCAGCAGATGGCGCAGCGGGCCGGCCATTTGCAGCACGCCACCGTCGTCGTTCAGGTACAGGTGCAAGCCGGTCGCGGGTGAGCCGAGTGGGTCGGGCAACTCGTGGGCGGCGGGCGGCGTGCGTTTGAGCAAGCGCCCGAAGAGCTTGTCCCCCGAGGTCAAAATTGCAGGCTCGACTTGGCGGTCAGGTAGGTGGGCAGATTGGGCACTGTACCAACCACCGGAAGCACCAGGAACGGCATGACCTGATTCAACTTGCTGACCGGATAATCCACGCGCACCGTCAGCAGGCCTGAGGCGCTGTATTGGCTGCTGGTATCAACGCCAACTACCAGGTTGAAGACCGGCGGAATCCAGGACAATTGCTGGGTCAGCGTGGCGTTCGCGGTGTTGAGCACGACCGTTGAATAGTTGGGCGTGTTGGGATCGACCGCGACACTGCGGCGCACCGCTTCGGACGTGGCCTGGTTGAACGATTGCATCATCACCAAGGGCAGGCTGTAACTGACCAGACCGTAAAACACGGCAAAAAAAATGATGAACACCAAGGCGAACTCGATCGCCACCGCACCTTTTTGCGACTTCCGAAAGCCGGTTTTCATGAGTGCGTCTACCCTGACTGTCACTGCGTAGTATCAGCATAGAATCATTCCGCAAAAATGGACGGTTTTTACCCGATGTACAGTTTTGTCCTCTTGATCTGGCTGGGGCTGTGCGCGGCGCAAGACGCCCGCCAACGACGCATTGCCAATGGCCTGACCCTTGGCGCGGCGGCGCTGGCGCTGGTTTATCTGCTGTGGACCGGCAGCACCTGGTTGGGTGCTGAGGCGGGGCAGGGCGGCTGGGCCTGCCTGATCGCACTGGCGCTGACCCTGCCGGGGTTTTTCATGGGGCGGATGGGCGCCGGCGATGTGAAATTAATGACAGCTCTTGGCCTTGCGACGGACGGTCTGTTTATTCTCGGCGTGTTTATTGGCGCGGGGTTCGCCAGCGTGCTCTGGATGCTGTTGGCGCCAAGAGTCTGGCTCCATATGAGTCAAGGGCTTAGGGAACGTCTGCGATATCTAGGGCCAGATATGTCAAAAAAGCTGCCATTTGCACCGTTCGTGCTGATCGGTACGGTGCTCGTTCTACTTTGGATCCATTAGTCGCCAAGCGCCACTAGTTCTATGTACATAGTCGGAAAGTGCGTCTACTTTCAAAGGAACTGGTTATACAGCCAAAGGCTGGCAGTACAGGAATGGTCAGCTTTGGCCTGGGACATGGAGTAGCACGTGAACAAGCTTACGTCTGCGGTAAAAGTCCTCGTGGTCGACGATCAGCCGTTGATTGTGGAGGAGTTGTGCGAGTTTCTTGAAAGCAGCGGTTATCGCTGTGTGCCGTGTGAGTCCAGCCAGCAGGCGATCGAGCGGTTCAGTGAGGACGCGGAGATCGGTCTGGTGCTGAGTGATCTGCACATGCCGGACATGGATGGCATTCAGTTGATCCAGGCATTGCAGCGGCTGGCGGGCAAGCATCGCGCGTTTGAGGCGATCATGCTCACCGGGCGTGCCGACAAGCAGGACGTGATCAAGGCGTTGCGGGCTGGGATTGCCGATTATTATCAGAAACCGATTGATCTGGATGAGTTGCTGGAAGGTGTGCGGCGTCAGGAGGTGGCTCTGCAGGAGCGGCAGAAGAATCTGCAGTTGGGGCATTTGAATCAGAAGTTGCAGTATTTGTCTGAGTCGATTGATGACCTGTACCAGGACCTGGACAAGGTGCGGCGCAGTCCTTCGGCGGTGGCTCGCGATGTGTCGGGTGGTGAGCCTGCCGAGGCTGAGGCGCAGGAGATGCCGGCGATTTTCAATCAGTTGTCGCCGCGGCAACTGGATGTGGCGCGGTTGGTCGGTAAGGGGCAGACCAATTATCAGATTGCCTGTGAGTTGGGGATTACCGAGAACACGGTGAAGCTTTATGTTTCGCAGGTGTTGCGGTTGACGCATATGCATAATCGGACGCAGTTGGCTCTGGCTCTTTCGCCGAGTGCATCGGCTGCGCGGCAGCGGGTTACGGCGCATTGACTTGGCGGCCTGTGGGCCGACCAGGTTCTTGGGGTTTTGGGTGAATATCCGTTGCTGCGGGTGTTGCCGCTGACGGTTCCGCTCTTACAGCGGGTCACTTTTTCAGACGCCAAAAAGTAACCAAAAGGCTGGGCCCCGGCGTTCGGCCCCTCGCTAGGGCTCGGGGTTCCTTCGTTCCGGGATCTATCCGGGGGCATCGCCTACGGTTTGCTTCGCTGCACCTCCTCTCGATGTGTTTGGCTTCGCCAAACGGTCGCTGCGCTCCCACCCCCGGATAAATCCCTCCACTCAGCCTGCCGAAGGGGCCAGCAGATCAAAAGCTGCAGCCGAGCTAACGCTCATCCTGTTGAGTGGTTAGGAGCGGGTGAGGGGCTTTTGATCTGTTTCAGAGTCTGAATTCGACCCGGTCTTTCACGTCGGCGTAGCTCTACTAAACACCGCGGTCAGTCCCCTCTCCCTCTGGGAGAGGGCTAGGGTGAGGGTTGGCTTTTGGCTGTTTAAATTTGTGCCAGATAATCAGACCCTTCCCACACTGTTTTCAGGTTGTCCGTCGGACGTGCGCTCTCTAGTCTCTGGCTGTCGCTGAACACTCAGCGATCGGGTGTGAGAACCCGGCAATTTATGGTCATCCAGTCCTTGTGCACGCATAATTGCCGCCAGCTTGTCTGCTGTCTGCAATGTGTCATGGCGGCTGTGTGCGGGCAGACTTCGGTCTGGCCGGGTGTCCATAACCGGTATTCTCACCCCGCATACAGCTGCCACCTTTTGCCCCGTGAGAATGGCAGTGGGTGGTGGCAAAGACTTTGGAGTTGTTTCAATGGACAAACTGATCCCCGACCCACCCCACGAACCCATCACCCCCCTCGAAGAAGCCATCCGCGCCGACGACCTCGTCAAGAACCGCGAAGCCATCAAACGCGCCCTCGATTTCTACCTCTGCCCCGAACCTGCGAAACCTCACCAACCCACCACGATGTTCCTCATCCATCCGAAAATCGATACCGAAAGCCTGCTCGCCCACGCCTGCGAATCCCTGGCGTCGGCCAATACGCTGGCCGGTAACTTTGCCGATCAGTTGGGTCGGCCTGAGCGCAATACCGCGCTGGCGATTCAGCAGATCATCATGCTCGCCGAACTGGCAGTAAACCGGGCATTGGATCGGGTAGATCCGCAGACCTGATCCGGCAGCCACACCGTATCATCGTTCTTCGCGAGCAGGCTCGCTCCCACAGGTGGAGTGCATTTCAAAAGGTGGGAGCGAGCCTGCTCGCGAAAGCGCCCGCAAGGTCACCACATCACTAATTCTTGGTCTCGATCTTCCCACCCGCATCCGGGTCATAAAAATCCGGAATCTCATATTTGTACTTCTTCAACCAGCGCTGCATCGCCAGATCCCGTTCGGTCGCAGTTGCCGCTTGTGGCTTGGGCGAGGCGGCTTTGTTGCGGCTTTGCAGGACCAGCCAGCCTTCGGTTTCCTGTTGTTGCGCGGAGGCGGGGCCGGCGTCGATGGCGGCGGCGCTGAGGGGCAGGCTGAGCAGGATCAGGTAGCACAGGCCTTTGAAGGGATGCATGGCTGTCTCCTTATTTGAGCGATGACGGCAACGGGTCAGCGACGGCGGCCACTTGATTGCTGGTGGCGGGTTTGGCCTTGACCGGGGCTTTGAGTTTTTCTGCGCGTTCCTGGGCTTCGGTGAATTGTTGCGGGGTCAGTTTGGCGCGGCTGACGATTTCGGCGGCTTGTGGCCAGTCGTTCTGGTACAGCAGCAGGGTGACCATGTTCAGGGTCGCCAGTTGGTTGTTCTGCTTGAGTTCGATGGCGGTGAGGAACTCGAAACGGGCGTCGTTGAGGCGTAGTTGGTTGAGGTAGACCACGCCGAGGTCGTTGCGGATTTTATCGTCGGTGGGGGCCAGGCGGGCGGCGCGTTGCAGGTGGGCCTGGGCCTGGCCGTTGTCGCCACGGGCGGCATAGAGCTGGCCGAGGCCGTGTTCGGCTTCGGCGGTCAGGCAGCCGCCGAGCAGGCCGCGGTACAGCGGCTCGGCTTCGCTGCGGCCGAGCAGACGATAGACCTTGGCCTTGCGCAGGCGCACTTCGCTGATGTTGTCCGGCAGGCTTTGCAGGTTGGCCAGGCTGGCGTGCAGTTTGCCGTCGTTGGCCAGGTCGTCCGCGAGGTTCAGGGCCAGTTCCTGCTCCTGAGTCATTTTGCTGCAACTGCTCGGTGACAGCAGCGCTGTCCACGGTGCCTGGCCGTCGGTGGCGCAACCGCCGAGCAGCAACAGACTTGCCATGACTATCAGTACTTTCATCAAACGCTCTCCATGAGCAAGGTCAGTTGGCGAACGCCCGGGCAATCGCGGTGAAGCCCGGGCCGGCGAGGACGATCAGCAGTGCCGGAAACAGAAACAGCATCATCACCACCGACATCTTCGCGGACATTTTCGAGATGTATTCCTGCAGGCGCGTCAGGCGCCGGTCATCCAGCAATTGCTTGAGCGCCAGCAGTGATTTCATCGCGCCGCCGCCCTGTTGAATCAGTTGCTGGAGGATCACGCAGGTGTCAGTGAATTCGTCAACGGCGAGCATCACCGCGGCTTTGTTCAATTCCTGGCCGAGCTCCAGACCGGAGTCGACACGAGTCAGAATCAGGCGCAGTTCGCTGGTCAGTTCCGGCAACAATTTTTGCGCTTCGATGCTGAGTACACGCAGGGCTTGTTCAACGGCCATGCCGGATTCGAAGAGGATGCGCAGCAGCGGAATGAACGTCGACACCTCCACGGCGATGGTTTTCTGCCGGCGTGCCGCCGCGTAGGCCAGCAAGCGTTTGGGCAGCAGATAGCCGCCGCCGGTGGCGAGCATCGGCACGATCCAGCGGTTGTCAGCCTGCGGGAAAAACACCTCTTGCAAAAAAATCGCCAAACCCAATGTCAGCAACGGCGTGCCGATCTGGCAGGCGGCGTACAGCGCCCGTTCGCTAGAGCGGCGCCAGCCGATGCGGTTGAGCAGAGTCTGGGTTTCGCTGTCGATGCTCACCGAGCGTTGTCCGAACTTGCTGCCGCCCAGTGCGCGCAGCCAGCTGCCGAAGCGGTTTTCACGCACCAGATGCCCTTGCAAGCGCTGATTGACCTGACGCACCCGACGCCGTTCGGTCAGCAAGTGATTGACCACGAGTAGCAGGGCGCCGAGCAGCAACATGAGGGCGGCGAGGTAGACCATGTCAGACGCTCCGCAACATGCGCCACAGCGCCAGGCTGCCGAACACTTGCAACACGGCGGCGCTGATCAGCATGTGCTGGCCGCTCGCGTCGTTCCACATCCCGAGCATGTAGCCGGGATTGGTCAGCATGAAGTAACTCACCAGTAGCAACGGCAATGAGCCGAGCACCCACGCGGTCATGCGTGTTTCGCCGGTCAGGGCGCGCAGTTGCCGGGCGCCCTGATCGCGTTCGCGGATCAGTTTGATCAGGTTCTCCAGCAGCTCGCTGGCGTTGCCGCCGTAGCGATGATTGACCTTCAGTCCGAGGGCGAACATGCGCAGTTCGTCCTGTTCATAGAGTTCGGCAAAGTCGCTGACCGCGTCGGGCAGGTTCACCCCCAGTTGCACGTTGCGCTGGACCCGGCCCATGGCTTTTTTCAGCGGATCTTCGCTGGCTTCAATGCCGCCCATCACCGCGTCGCTCAGAGTGCGCCCGGACTTCAGGCTGCGTACGGTGTGATCGAGCAACTGCGGCAGTTGCTCGATCATGCGTTTGATCCGGCGCTGGTAAAGAATGGCGATGTACAGCCGCAACAGCAGTGGCGGTATGACGATCATCAGCAGCAGGCCGATCCAGTCGGCAAGAAAATACCCCAGCACTATCGCCAGCGCCCACAGACTCAGCCACAGGCCGAAACGCTCGCTCGGACGGCCCAGTCCAGCACGCAGAAACATCCGCTCCAGGCCGACCCACACAGGTTTTTCAGGCGCCAGTTGCGGCTGTCCGGCGGCCAGTCGGTTGAGGACTTTTTCCGTGGCGGTCTTGCGCAAGCCTTGCAGGAACAGACGGATCGACAGCCCCAGCAGCGTCAGGCAGATAACGATGAGAATGATCGGTCCCAGCATGCTCGGTGCTCCTTGCCGTCAGCTCAGATGCGCTTCGTGGCGCAGCTTGTCGCCGGCCGGATTGACGGCTTCGCGCAGGAAGCCGAAACCGCTGCGACGGTCGAGGCGGAACAGGGTGTTGGTGACGTAGACGTCCTCGCGAATGCCGACCACTTCCACGACTTCACTGACGCAGCGGCGCCCGTCGGGCATGCGCGTCAACTGGATGATCACGTCGAGGGCGGCGCAGATCATCTGGCGCAGGGTGCGTTCGGCGATGGAGCGGCCGGTCAGGCCGACCAGTGTTTCCAGGCGCAGCAGCGCATCCTGGGCATTGTTGGCGTGCACGGTGCTCATCGAGCCGTCGTGACCGGTGTTCATCGCGGTGAGGACGTCGACCACTTCGACGCCACGAATCTCGCCGAGGATGATCCGGTCAGGGCGCATCCGCAGGGCGTTGCGAATCAGGTCGCTGGCCTTCACTTCACCGTGGCCTTCGGCGTTCGGCGGCCGGGTTTCCAGGCGCACCACGTGGGGGTGACCGAGCTGCAATTCGGCGACGTCTTCGATGGTCACCAGACGTTCGTGCGGGTTGATCAACTGGCTGAGAATATTCAGCAGCGTGGTTTTGCCGGTGCCGGTACCGCCGCTGATGAGGATGTTGCAGCGCTTGCCGACGGCATCCTGGAAAAACTCGAAGATCGACAGGTCGATGGTTTGCATGGCCATCAGGTCGCTGCTCTTGAGCATGTCCTTGCGAAATTTACGAATCGACAGGCATGGACCGTCGAGGGCGATCGGCGGAATGATCGCGTTGACCCGGCTGCCATCCGGCAGGCGTGCATCGACCATCGGCGAAGATTCGTCGAGGCGCCGACCGAGTGGCGCGAGGATGCGCTGCATCACGCGTTCGACGTGATGAGCGTCGATAAACCGCAGGTCACTCTGGTGCAGCACACCGTCGCGTTCGATGAACACCCGGTGCGGGCCGTTGACCAGAATCTCGGTTACCGACTGATCGCGCAGCAATACTTCCAGCGGGCCGAAACCGGTGAGCTCGTCGACGATCTCTTCGGCCAGACGCTCCATTTCGTAGCGCGATATCGCCAGGTGCAAACGCGCGATGTACTCGGCGACCTTGTCGGTGACAAATTGCGCGAGTTGCTGGCGTGAACCTTCCAGCAGGTTTTTCCCCGACTCTTCGAGAGCGTCGATGATGTAGCGATGCAGGACCAGTTTCAGGCCTTCGTGATCGCTGTTGCCGACGCCACTGCGGGGTGTCGCGCCGAAGAGTTTTTCTGCGCTCATGAGGTGCCTCGCAAACGGTCGAACCAGGTCACTTTCGGTTTGGCCAGGCCTTCGGAACGTTTGGCCAGACGTTCGCCGAGGGCGCGCAGGCTCTGGGTGAGCTTTTCTCGCGGGGCCAGTTCGAACAGGCTGACACCCTGGTTTTTCGCGTTCAGACGAACTTCTGGAGTGAGGGCCAGCGTGGCAATCACTTCCAGGTTGAAGGTCTTGCCGAGGGTTTCCGAATCGGGCGCGACATTGCTCAAGTAGCGGTCGATCAGCAGGCGTCCGTGGTCGAGCTTCATGCCTTTTTCGCGCCACAGATTGAGCACGGCAAGGTTGCGTCGGCAGTTGAGCACGTTCTGATCGGTGTACCAGAGCAACTTGTCGCAGTGGCTGACAAAGGTGCGCAAGGCTTCGCTGTCGGTCTGCCCGGTGAGGTTCACGACGATGTGCTGGAAGTGCTGGCGCAAGGCGCTGAGCAACATGTACAGCTCGGCGGCGCTGGTGTTTTCCAGCGGCTCGTCGTTGCTGGCGTAGGCGAGAATGCGCAGGCCGGCTTCGGCACTGGTGAAGGCGCTGTCGATCAACGTGGCGTCGAGCCTGCGCAAGTGGCGCAAGGCATCGCCGAAGTGGAACGAACTCTCCAGCCCGAGCAGGGCGAGGCTGTCACCGCGCGGCAAACCGAGATCAAGCAACAAGGTTTGCTGACCGCTTTTTTGCACCACCAAGGCCATGTGATTGGCCAGCAGTGCGCCGTCGGAACTGCTCTGCACGCCATACATCACCGTGAGGCCGCCCAATTGCGTATTCGGTGCCACGGGCGGCAGGCGTTTGCTCAAGCGCCGTACCAGGCCGGCGACTTCACTCGAACGCGAACCGTAGGCGACAAAATCGCGGGCGCCGGCGCGCATCGCGTTGAGCACCAACTGATTGTCCATGCCGTCGCCGAGGGCCACGATCGCCAGCATCGGTTTGGCCTCCAGCGCGCCTTCGATCAACGCGCTCTGGGCGACCACGTGCTCGCGATCAAGACCGACGAACACCAGATTGGCAAAGGTCACGTCCACCAGCGCCAGCAGTTCGTCGAGGCTGCCGCCACCGGCGCTGACCACTTGGCCCAACGGTGCGAGCGCGCCTTGCAGCCACTCCAGATCGGTGCTGTTGCGGGTGATGGCGAGAAAGGTCTGGCTCAGGCTCTGGCTCATTGCGATAACCCGCTGCGCTTGTCGAAGTTGCCGTTTTCAAGGAAGAACATGCGGTAGAAGTTCGGGTCGTAGTTGCGCAGTTTTTCGCCCGGTAACGACGGCAGTTGCGCATCGGCGGCCAGTGGCTGGACCAGATGCGGGGTGACGATCATCAGCAGTTCGCGTTCTTCGCGCTTGATCTGCGAGCCTTTGAAAAAGGCGCCGAGCACCGGGATATCGCCGAGGCCGGGAAACTTGTTCACCTGCGAGCTGTTGGTGGTGCTGATCAAGCCGCTGATGACGAAGCTTTCGCCATCGCCCAGCGACACGCTGGTGTCGGTGCGGCGGATGGTCAGGGCCGGCACAGTGGTGCCGGCAATCTGTACGGCGTTGCTGAAGTCCAGTTCGCTGACTTCCGGGGCGACCTTCAACGCAATGCGATCGCGGCCGATGATGGTTGGCGTCAGGGTCAGGCGGATACCGAATTCCTTGTACTCGATCGACACGCTGTCGCTACCGGAGCTGGGCACCGGAATCGGGATTTCACCGCCGGCCAGAAAGCTTGCGCTCTGGCCGTTCAGTGCCACCAGACTTGGCCGCGCGAGGGTATAGGCGAAGCCGCTGGTTTCCAGGGCGTTGATGATCGCCATGGTCTTGCCGCCGATCCACGAGAAGTTGAACAACGAGTTGTCCACCGGCAGGCGGGGCTGCGGCACACCATCAATCGGTGGCAGGGTGCCGGGCGAACCGAAGAGAAAGTTTCCGCGCGTGCCGATCAGTGAGGCGGTGGCTTCCTTGAGTTTGGTGCGGCTTACTTCGACGAAGCGAATATCGGTCTGCACCTGGGACGGCAGGTTTGGGTCATCCGATGGCAGGGTGCCGGTCATCGCGGCAGTGGCGGCGCCCTGAACAAAGACCATGCTCTGGCGTGGCTCGCTTGAACACGAGGTCCAGACCATCAGGCTGGTGGCGCCGGGCGCAACACCGGTGAGCAGAAAGGACGAGCTGCCGTTGGCGTGCACGTCGGCGATTTTCGGATCGCCAATCGCCAGACGGGTGATCGCTACCGGCGACTGTACGTCCTGTTGAAAGCCTTCGCCGATTTCGATCACCGGCGGCATGCGCCCCAGTGCCGAACAGTTGCCGACCGCCGCCAACGCGGCGTCCATCGACAGGCCCATCAGTAGCAGGGCGCGCAGCATGGATTTGAATGTCGGCGTGAAACGACTCTGCATGCCCTTGGATCCTTGCGCAGTCATGGGTTTTGTTGGGTGATCTGGTTGCCGCGAATGATTTCCACCGCCGGCCGTGGCGTGCTTCCGGAGCCGGCACTGGCAGGCGTTTTTGGGGCGCCGCTCAAGGCCAGTTGGGTGAACTGGACCAGTTGTCGGTTGGCGGTGTCGAGGTGGGCCGTGGACTGATCTTCACCGGCCCAGTATTTGGCCAGGCGTTGTTCTTCGCTGCTGCGCACGGCCAGGCGCAAGGTCCCGGCCTGCGTGGCGAGCATCAGGCGACTGAGCAGTTGCTCTGGCACTGCCAGCACCACGGTGCGCGCGGCGATGCGGCGTTGATCCTGTTTGAGTTTTTCGTCTGCACTGAGGGCCGGCGAGGCCGGTTGGCCATCGTTGGTCAGGCCGTACTGGTCACCGACCCCGAGTACGCGCATGGCCGGTAAAACGATCTGCGCAGATTGTTCGAGGTTGCTGGAATCCTGGCGCAGGTAGAGCAAGACATCGACGTAATCCCCGGGGATCAGTTGCCCGGCCGCGCCGATCACTTCGTCGACGGCCACGGTGAGGGCGCGTTCATCGCTGTGAATCATGCGTGCCAGTGAGCCGCCGGCGCTGAAGCTTTCATCGTTCAGCCAAGTGCCGGCGCTGAGGTGCCGCCACGGCGTACGGCCGACGGCCTGGTCGACGTTGCTCAAACTGCCCGCCGGTGCACTGCGCAGTTTTTCCACCGCTACATCGGCGGCGGTCAGCGCAGTGAAGGGTGGCACGTCGTGCAGCAGCACCACCACGGGTTGGCGGGTCTGGTCTTCGGCGATCGCGACAGTTTTTTCAACGCTGACGGCTGGGGCAATGGGGGCTTCGGCGACAGGCGCCGGTTGACGACTGAGCACCAGTCCCCAGTAACCGACAAAGATCGCTCCAAGCATAAGAATGGCTGCAAGGCCCATGGTGACGCGACTGTTCATGACGGTTCTCCCTTTCCTGCTGCACTACCCACCGCACTTGCTTACGAGAGAAGTTCCCAATCCGGCAGCTATGAACATGCAACTATTTCGCTATTTCCACGCTAGCTGATCCAAGCCAAAACGCCATTACTGACAGGAAAATAACCCACTAAAGTATGAGTCTTGGCCAATTAACAGCAGCAACCGGCAACTTCGCGATGTGATTAATCCTTTGTGATTAATCCGTTCTTACAGTTGTTGGGTGGGGGTTTGTTGACAATGCTCAAATGGCACGGTGGAACCTTGCCGCTGTAGTGCGACATCGGCGCCAGAGGCGCGAAGGAGTGGATGTATGTTCCAGATGATTGTTGATTACTTGATGGCCAGAGTGCGTCTGTTGTTCAGAAACGAGGAGGCGGCATCGGCTATCGAGTACGCGATCGTGGTGGCGATGGTGGCCGTTGTGGTTGTGGCATTTGTGACCCCCCTCGGTAATCGGGTGTTGTTCTACTTCAACAACATTTTGACCGGACTGGGCGGCACTGCCGTGACCAGACCCTGACGATCAAGGAGAACGGCGATGCTCTTTGAATACCTGATGATTCGTGCTCGCAGTTTCTTGGCCGATGATGACGCTGCATCGGCCATCGAGTATGCGATTGTGGTGGCGATGGTCGCGGTGGTGGTCATCGTGTTCGTCACGCCAGTGGGTGGCCGTGTGGTGGTCATGTTCAACAACTTGCTGGTGGCGCTGGGTGGAACGGCCGTGTCGACCACGCCTGCACCGTCCTCCTGAGTTGAAACGAAGCTCAATACCCGGCTGATGTCGGGCTACACTCGGGTTCACTTTCAGTTTTCAGGGATTGCCCATGACTGCTCCCCAGCCGCCCCGGCAACAATTGCTTCTGGTTGACGATGAAGAGGACGCGTTGCTGGAGCTGGCGGAGTTGTTGGAGGGGGAGGGGTTTGTCTGTCATACCGCAACGTCGGTGAAGCTGGCGTTGCATCACCTGACTCGCCATCCCGACATCGCGTTGGTGATTACTGATTTGCGTATGCCTGAAGAGTCCGGGATGTCGTTGATCAAGCGGTTGCGTGAGCATACGTCGCGCCAGCATTTGCCGGTGATTGTGATGTCGGGGCATGCTGATATGGAAGACGTCAGTGATCTGTTGCGGTTGCAGGTGGTGGATCTGTTTCGCAAGCCGATTTATTACCTGAGGTTGTTGGAGACTTTGGATAATCTGTTTCCCAAGCCTCGGAGTAATGTGGCTGGGTGATTGGGGAGATATCCGTTGCTGCGGTAACGGCGGCTTAGGGTTCCGCCCTTACGGCCATCCCTTTCAAGGTCTTTTCGTTTTGGCAGCCTTGATAACTCTGTCCGTTGAGACATGAGCATGGACCGCTGTACCTTGAACCCATGTCTTGGGTTTAGGCACCTTGGGACCGCGGGGGCTTTTCGCAACTTGTTTGGGCTGGATGTTTCTGGCCAGCTCCAACAAGCGTTGGGCCAGTTGCTCCAGAGGGACAACGGGAAGATATTCCGAGGGCAGCGCAATCTGCATTCCCTCATAACCACTCCTGACCTGAACCGCCAAGTGATAGATGGAGGCTTCCCATCCTTCAGGCTGAGTCTCCCGGTGAGCTTGCTCGACACTTCGTTTGAGGACGGCCAGGACGTTGTAGGCCAATACCGCAGTGGCGAACCCGAGCAAGGCAGCCTTTGGGCTGCCAAGGGTTTCGATTTCACTTTCCAGAATCGCTTCCAGTCGCTGGAACATACCTTCAATGCTCCAGCGGCGGCGATAGAGCTCTGCGATCTGCTGTGCACTGACGCTTTGGGGTAGGTTGCTCCAGAACATCAAGCTGCTGTCTCCCGAGTCCGTTGGCGAATGAAGCGTCAGTTCGACACGCCGACATTGGTAACCGCCTCTGACCTGGATGATCTGCTCACGCACAGTGCCTGTTTCCACAGGCACCGGCTCTTGCCACTCACCTTCTTGAATCAAGCGTGGATGCTTGGCTTGCTGGCGAATGACAAAGGAGGTCTGGGCCTGCTCACAAGCTTCCATGACCGGGAGCGTGCAATAGAGTCGATCAGCCAACCACACTTGGCCCGGCTCGGCATCAGCCAACAGCGGCAGCACGCAAACACGCTCGCTTGCGTAGGCATCCTCACACGCCTGAAGGTCGATGACCTGATCGAGGTCGGGGTCGTAGGCCACCACCGAAAAACCGGGACGAGCGGCGCCGCGCTCGTGACGTAAAGCTCCCAGACGTTTCTCAGTGGATGCCAAGTGATTACCGTCCACTACCCGAACCTGCCAACCCGGCAGCATCGTCGTGCAACCCAGCTCTTTTATGGTTGGAGTCAGGCGTTGAGCGCAGCCCGTAACCAGGGCGCGCAACAGCGCCGGCTCGGTACGACTGATCTTGTCGTAGAGAGCCGCCAAACTGACAGGAAGATCTTCCAGTTGCCGCGCGGCGGCGTGCAGGGATGGCTTCAGGCCCAATGAAACAAGGGACATCAGCTTGACGATGGTCGAGAACAGTAGCTCACGAGAATACTGCCGTTGCCGATGCTCTTCGAAAACCTGATCGACCCACTCAGGGGCAATAGCCTGCTCCAGCGCCAATTTAGCCATGACACTGGCGGGTGCTTTTTTCTCGAAACGCGCTAGAACATCGGCCCACATCGTTTGGGGATCCCTGAATGAAATTTCAGGGGATTTTACCGAAGACCTTGAAAGGGATGGCCCTTACGGCGGGTCACTTTTTCCAGACGCCGAAAAAGTAACCAAAAAGGCTTGCTCCTGCGTGCGGCCCGCTCGCTGAGGCTCGGGGTTCCTTCGCTGCGGGATCGATCCGGGCGCAGCGCCTACGGTTTGCTTCGCTGCACCTCCTCTCGCTGTGTTTGGCTGCGCCAAACGGTCGCTGCGCTCCCACCCCCGGATCAATCCCTCCACTCAGCCTTCCGACGTCGCCCGTGGATCAAGATCAAGAGCTGCAGCCGAGCTAACGCTCATCCTGTTGAGTGGTGAGGAGCGACGCGGTGCGAGGTGGGCTCACCGACCAATTTCTCTCTGTATGCACCCAGTTCAACTGTGGGAGCGAGCTTGCTCGCGAAGGCGCCCCGACAGCTGATCAATCTCACTCTGGATGCACCCCATTTGACTGTGGGAGCCAGCCTGCTGGCGATGGCGCCCCGACAGCCGATCAATCTCTCTCTGGATGCACCTGATTCAACTGTGGGAGCGAGCCTGCTCGCGAAGGCGCCCTGCAATCCGACCCATTTCTGCCGGTTGTACATTCCACCCGCCACTGCCGAAGCCTCTTGGTGTTTCAGCTTACAACTGATAACTGAAACTGATGCTGTACCGCGGCCTGCGATTGAACGTGTCCAAGGCTTCATCCGACATCGCCTTCGCCGCTTCCAGTGCAATGTTGTAGTACTTGGCGTCGCCAAACCGTAACCCGATCGCCGCGGATGACAGGTTGTTGGCCTTTACCGGCAGTTCATTGAACCAGCTGCGCGAGCGATCGAGCACGACATACGGTTGCAGGATGCGCACCCAGTTGCCGTCGCGGTTGAAGCTGTAGTTGACCTCGTACGCCACGCCCCAGCCCTTGTCGCCGGACGCTTGATCGTCGGGATAACCGCGACCGAAATTCTGCCCGCCGAACACCGCGCGCTCGCTGTCGGGCAGGCTGTCGTCGCTCCAGTACAGCGCGGCGGACAGCACGCCTTGCCAGTTGTCGAGGAACTTGTTGCTCTGCACGCCGGACAGGCGTACGCGGAAGAAATCGAGATCGATGCCGTCGTAGTTGGTATGCGCGCCCAGGCTGTCGAAACCCTGATACACGCCGCCACTGAGAATCCGCAGTTGCCGGGCATCGGCCTTGCGCCAGTCGCCTTCGAAAGCCAGAGCGCGTATGTCGGTGCGGAACTCGGTGCTGAACGGGAAGTTGATGCCGTTGTAGCGGGTCTTGTCATCGACGGCGTACAGGCGCGAGCCGGCGGTCAGCAATTCGTTGGAGGCGGCAATCAACGGCAGGGTGAAACCGATGGAGTAGCGGTCGTTTTCACGATGGGTGCTGAGTCGACCACCGCCGTCGATGAGCACTTCGGTACTGGGATCGGCGCGGTAGCGTGAAGCGGACAAGGCAAGTTGCGCGCCCTCGTCATTGAGGAACTGGTTGTAGTCGAGGCGGTAGTAATGTTCGTGATCATCACCCGGTGGAAACAGACCGCTGAGGGTCAGTTGTTCGCCCATCGAGGTTTGCGAATTGCTACTGACGCCGAGCAAAGCCTGGGTGCCGTTGCGGTTGTCTTCGGTGGTGCTCAGCGTGCTGGTGAAGGGTTTGCGACTGGCCTGGGCGACCAGCGTTGTCGCACCGTCGGTAGTGCCGGGCGGTGGCACCTGGGCCTGGATCGTGACGCCGGGGATGCGCGTCATCAGCGTGGTGTAGCGCTCGAACGTCTTGCGGGTCAGTGGTCGTTCGGCCTGGATCTTCGCTGCCAGTTTGTCGAGCAGCGCTCTGACCCGGCCGACATCGCCCTCGATCTGGATATCGCGAACGTAGCCTTCCACCAGCACCACGCGCGCTACGCCGTCATTGAAATTTTGCTGCGGCAAGAACGCGTAGGACAGCAGGTAACCGTCCTGCTGATAGCGTCGAGTGATGTTGCGCGTGGCTTCGATCAGGTCGGCGAGCGTGGCTTGGCGGCCGATCAGGGGTTTGTAGATTTCGGCGAGCTCGTTGAGCGGATAGAGGGTGCCGCCTTCGATCTGCACGGTTTGCAAATTGATCTTGGTCTCCATCAACAGCGGTTGCGCAGCAGCGGCACCGGCGTCCGGCACTTGCACGGGCGTGGCGCTCGGGCGATAGGCGTCGGCCGGCAGGTTGGGCACGGGCAGGTTGCGGATGGTTTCGTTGCTGTTGAGAAAACTGGGCAGGGTGTCGGCGAGGGCGGCGGAACTGAGACTCAGGAACAGCAGGGATGCCATTACGCGCATAGGACACTCCATGGTCAGATCACAGCACTGGGCTGAATTCTCCTAAGAAAAAAGGCGGAAGACTCGTGGGAATCTTCCGCCCTCAACCAAGCGTAGGCGCTGTAGGTGAGGCCGTCGAATCGGCCAGGTGCAATTTAGCGTTGGTTACCTCCCAAGGCGCCGGTCAGACCGCCGAGTACACCGCCCAGACCGCCACCGGTGGTACCTCCGCTGGTACCCCCGCTGGTACCGCCGTTGACCAGACCACCGACGGCGGCGACGGTACCGCCGACGTTGTTGACCAGTCCACCGACCGCCGTGGTGACCGGGTTGTTGGTCGCGGCAATGGTGGTGCCGATACTGCTGACCGCACCGCCAACCTGGCCGGTGAGGCTTGCGACGGGTGATCCGATACCGGTCGCTGCGCCGACTTGTTGAGTCACGTTGGTCACAGCGCTGGTGACCGGATTCACACTCGTGCCCAAGGTGGCGCCAACCGTGGCCAGAGGTGAGGTTGTCGCGGTGATCGGGGTGCCCGATCCGCCGAGTACGGTGTTGAGCGAAGCGACGGTATTGCCGAGGCCGGTAGCGGTAACGCCGCCGGCGCTGACGACGCCATTGGTATTGCCGGCATTCAGCCCTGCGCCGACGTTGACCACGGCACCGCCGACGGTTTGCAGCAGGCCAGTACCATCGAGGCCGCCACCCAGACCACCACCCACGCCACCAGTACCCGAGCCGGTGCCGTTGGACACCAGACCGCCAGCCTTGCCGACCGCGGTGCCGGTATCGCTCAACGCGCCGCCAAGCGTATTGGTCAATGCGTTGCCGTTACCCGCATCGGTAACATTGCTGCCCAATGTGTTCACCGCGCCACCGACTTGCGCCACCACGCCTTTGAGCGGGTCACCCAGACCGGTCGCATCGCCGACTTTGTCAGTGGTGCTTTCAACCATCGCAATCACTGGCACCAGGCTACTGCCGAGTTTGTTCGTCAGTTGACTGGTCGGGCCGCTGGTCAGCGTGGTGTCGAGAGTATTGCCGAGCATGGTGACTTTCTCACCGACCCCATCAACCAACGGCGCGACTTTGGTGACGACTCCGCCCACCACCGGAACGCTGCCAGTCGCAGTGGACAGCTTGGCGCTGAGGTCGGAGACGCCGTTGCCGACATCCGTCACTACACCGCCAACCGAAGCAACGGTGGTGGTCAGGCCGTTAGGGTCGGTGGCCAGTTTGCCAACGCCATTGGCCACGCCATCTCCCAAGGTGCTGACGACGTTGCCGGCGGTGTTGGCCGCACTCTGTACAACGCCACCGACAACAGGGACGGTGCTCAGGGAGTCGCCGATCTGGCCAACGCCATCGCCGACACCCGCGACGGTATTACCGACATCCTGCACCAAGGTGGTTGTCACTAACGGTGTGGTGGTTGGATTGGTCGGGTTGGTCGGGTCCGTTGGATCGGTCGGGTTGGTTGGGTTGCTCGGATCGGTGCCACCGGTTCCGCCATTACCGCCCGTGCCACCGGTCCCGCCAGTGCCTGCGGTATCACCGCTGCCACCCGTGCCGCCAGTACCCGAAGTGCCGCCAGCCCCCGCGGTACCATCCGCCGAAGAACTGCCGGAACTGCTTTTATGACCGCCACCACCGCTGCTGCACCCGGTGAGGCCAAGGGAGAGAATCAATGCCAGAGCGATTGCCGATTTGCACCACACGTTTTGAGTTTTCATGATTGAGATTCCTTGCACCTGTCACAACGTTCGTTGACTTCGATGGCTCGCCGATCTGTCGTCGGTGATGCCTTCGACCGTTGTGCTCAATCTCAGTCCAGGGGCAGGTTTCAGCCATTCTCAAGTTGGTATTAACGCCTTTATATACAAGGCGAAATTCAGTGCCTAAGGACTAATACCCAGGTGATAGCCGGGCAAAAAAAGGCCTTGATAATCAAGGCCCTGGGTTTTTCGGCGGAAGGGGATAGGCTGAGGAAAACTTAAGTTATATACACACAATTAACGGTGTCCCGAGTGCTTAGGCAATCGGTTGCCAGTGCCCGACCATGTGCTCCAGGTCTTGCGCACCGTCAAGGCGCAACTCACCACTGGACCCCGCCGCACTCGCCAGCAGCGTCACTTCACTGGGCAGGCGCACCGGTTTGCGAAAGTGCACGGCAATTTCGAGATTGGCCTTGGGCAAGTGATCGCCCAGGGCTGCGAGCGTTCGCGCCTTGTTCCACAAACCATGGGCAATGGCCGTTGGAAAACCAAACAGCTTGGCGCTGGCCGCACTCAGGTGAATCGGGTTGTAGTCTCCGGACACTTTGGCGTACTGCCGACCGATATCCGCAGGGGCTTTCCAGCGGGTCACTTCCACCAGCGCTTGCGACGGCTCCCAAGACTGCTCGACAGGCTCGCCCTCAAGTTTCACGCCGCGACAAAGCATCTGGCTTTCGGCTTCCCACAATGGCCCGAGTTGATCATCCAGACTGGTCAGCAAATCGAACGTCGCGCCTTTTGGATGCGGCTGCAGGTTATGCACGCGCACACTCACTTGCGCCCGACTGATCCCGCCCATCGGGCGCAACACGCGAATGCGGTTGCTCAGATGAATCAACCCCAGCAGCGGAAACGGAAAGTCCTTGGCGGTGAGCAATTGCATCTGCAAGGCAAAGGCGAGGATATGCGGATACGTCGGTGGCAGCAGACCGTCATCGACGAATCCGCAGACCTTGCGATAGGCCGCCAAGCGTTTGCCATCGACATCGACCCAACAGCGCAAACCGCTGTCGGGCAATTGCGTGCCGGTGATTTTCCGTCGCGTCGCCGCCCGTGCGTACAGCCCGGGCAGACTCGGTTCGCGATCCAGCGTGTGCCATTCGATGCTCATGCCTAAGCCCCCAGAACACTTTGTCCACAGACCCGCAGCGCTTGCCCGGTAAACGCGCCGCTGCCCGGTTGCGCCAGCCACGCGACCGCTTCGGCGACGTCTTGCGGCAAGCCGCCCTGACCCAGCGAACTCATGCGTCGCCCGGCCTCACGCAGGCCGAACGGGATGTGCGCGGTCATCTGCGTTTCGATGAAACCGGGGGCAACGGCGTTGATGCTGATACCGCGTGCCAGCAGCGTGGGTGCCCAAGCCTGCGCCAGACCGATCAGCCCGGCCTTGCTCGCGGCGTAGTTGGTCTGCCCACGGTTGCCGGCGATGCCACTGATCGAGGCCAAAAGAATCACCCGCGCGTTGTCGTGCAGCGTGCCGCTGTCGAGCAGCGCTTGGGTCAGCACTTGCGGCGCGTTGAGGTTGACCGCCAGCACCGCGTCCCAGAACTCCGGAGTCATGTTGGCCAGGGTTTTGTCGCGAGTGATGCCGGCGTTGTGCACCAGAATGTCGAGGCCGTCAGGCAGGTGTTCGACCAGCTGCGCGGCGGCGTCGGCGGCGCAGATATCCAGTGTGATCGCGCGGCCACCGAGACGGGCGGCGAGGGCTTCCAGATCGGTCTTCGCCGGTGGGACGTCGAGCAAAATGACCTCGGCGCCATCGCGAGCCAGGGTTTCCGCAATCGACGCACCGATGCCGCGTGCAGCGCCGGTGACCAGCGCCTTGCGCCCGGCCAGCGGCCGTGTCCAGTCATTCACTGGCGTAGCACAAGCGGTCAGGCGAATCACTTGTCCGGACACGAACGCGCTTTTTGGCGAGAGGAAAAACCGCAGCGGACCTTCCAGTTGATCTTCAGCGCCTTCGCCAACGTAGATCAGTTGCAGCGTGCCGCCGCTGCGCAGCTCCTTGGCCAGCGAACGGGAAAACCCTTCCAGCGCTCGTTGCGCACTGGCGGCAAACGGATCGCTGAGGGTTTCCGGGGCACGACCAAGAATCACCAGATGCGCGCTGTGGTCGAGGTTTTTCATCAGCGGCTGGAAGAATTCGCGCAGTTGCTTGAGCTGGTCGGTGTGCAGCAGTTCGCTGGCGTCGAACACCACGGCTTTGAGTTTCGGGCCGTGGCCGGGAATCCATTCAGTCGCAGTCGTCGGCTGCTCGCCGTAGCGGTAGATACTCTCGGTCAAACGGTTGGCGAAAGCGCTGACGCGTTCGGCCAGCGGCCCGCCGCCGATCAGCAGCGCACCTTCCACCGGCCGCAGGCGCCCGGCCTGCCAGCGTTCCAGTCGCACCGGCGACGGCAGGCCCAGCGCCCCGACCAGACGATGGCCGATGGACGAGTTGGCGAAGTCGATATAGCGGTCAGACATGGAACGCTCTCCAGAAGTTGGGGTTCAAAGTGTGGACTGTCGATGGCAAACAATCGTTCGATCCACGCAATAAGGCCTACGCTTGAACAGCAGAGTAGTTTGCCCCCGGCGTTTGTGTTGCCGAACGCACATTCATAAACACAGCTGACCCCCTGTAGGAGTGAGCCTGCTCGCGATAGCGGTGTATCAGTCAAGAAATGTTTATCTGACCCACCGCTATCGCGAGCAGGCTCACTCCTACAAGGGATTGGCGTGAATTCAGACCTTTGGACAAGGAGTTATTCATGAGTCAGCTGCGCCGCGTCGCGATCATCGGCGGTAACCGTATCCCTTTCGCCCGCTCCAATGGGCCGTACGCCACGGCCAGCAATCAGGCAATGCTCACCGCCGCCCTAGAAGGCCTGATCGAACGCTATAACCTGCACGGTCAGCGCATCGGCGAAGTGGTGGCGGGCGCGGTGCTGAAATTGTCACGAGATATGAGCCTGACCCGTGAATGCGTGCTCGGCTCGCGTTTGTCACCGGCGACGCCCGCCTACGACATTCAGCAAGCCTGCGGCACCGGCCTGGAAGCGGCGATCCTGGTGGCCAACAAGATCGCCCTCGGCCAGATCGACTGCGGCATTGCTGGTGGCGTCGACACCACCTCGGACGCGCCGATCAGTGTCAGCGAAGGCCTGCGCAAAATTCTCCTGCAAGCCAACCGCGCCAAGACCACCGGCGACAAACTGAAAACCTTTCTGCAACTGCGGCCCAAACATCTGATTCCGGATTTCCCACGCATCGGCGAACCACGCACTGGCCTGTCGATGGGCGAGCACTGTGAGTTGATGGCGCAGACCTGGCAGATCCCGCGTGAAGAGCAGGATCAGCTGACCCTCGAAAGCCACCAAAAACTGGCTGCGTCTTACAGCGAAGGCTGGCACAACGACTTGATGACGCCGTTCCTTGGTCTGACCCGCGACAACAATTTGCGTCCGGACCTGACCCTGGAAAAACTCGCGACGCTGAAACCGGCCTTCGAAAAAAGCGCAAAAGGCACATTGACGGCAGGCAACTCCACACCGCTGACCGATGGCGCGTCGGTGGTATTGCTCGGCAGTGAGGAATGGGCGAAGGAACGGGGTTTGCCAATTCTCGCGTACCTGCGCGATGGCGAGGCGGCGGCGGTGGATTTCGTCAACGGCGCCGAAGGGCTGCTGATGGCGCCGGCGTACGCAGTACCGCGGTTGCTGGCGCGCAACGGGCTGACCTTGCAGGATTTCGATTACTACGAAATTCACGAGGCTTTTGCGGCGCAGGTGCTGTGCACGCTGAAGGCTTGGGAGGATCCGGAATACTGCAAAACCCGTCTGGGCCTCGATGCACCGCTGGGCTCGATCGATCGCAGCCGACTGAATGTGAAGGGCAGTTCGCTGGCGGCTGGGCATCCGTTTGCCGCGACTGGCGGGCGTATCGTCGCCAATTTGGCGAAACTGCTGGATGCGGCGGGCAAGGGCCGGGGTCTGATCTCGATTTGCGCGGCGGGCGGCCAAGGCGTTACCGCCATCATCGAACGCTAACGCTAGAAGAGCCCCTCACCCTAACCCTCTCCCGGAGGGAGAGGGGACTGATTGGGGTCAGATGGTTAGCCCAATCCATAATCGACGGGGTATTTCAGGTCGATGTATAACGCCAGACACCTCGGTCGGCTCCCTCTCCCTCGGGGAGAGGGCTGGGGTGAGGGTAAAAGGGCTGAAACCGCAGATGTCAGATTCTGTCGCAAATGCCCTCAACGGCCGATACCAACAAACAGGCAAGGCTCGGCTATGATTCGCAGCGGTCGATTTTTCGGCACAGTGTGTGCATTCACAGGTTCACAGGTCGGCAACCCCTCCCCGTAATGCGAGGATTGCCGTATAACGAGTGACATTCGCGTGTTTGGTAATAAAGGACCCACAATAAAAGCTGATGAAGACTCCAAAACGCATTGAACCCCTGATCGAGGACGGTCTGGTCGACGAAGTGCTGCGCCCACTGATGAGTGGTAAAGAAGCAGCTGTTTATGTGGTGCGCTGCGGCAATCAGTTACGTTGCGCAAAGGTCTACAAGGAGGCGAACAAACGCAGTTTCCGCCAGGCGGCCGAGTATCAGGAAGGCCGCAAGGTCCGCAACAGCCGACAGGCTCGGGCGATGGCGAAAGGCTCCAAGTTCGGTCGCAAAGAGACCGAAGATGCCTGGCAGAATGCCGAAGTGGCGGCGCTGTTCCGTCTGGCCGGTGCCGGTGTGCGAGTGCCCAAACCGTACGACTTCCTCGATGGCGTGCTGTTGATGGAACTGGTGGCCGACGAATTCGGCGATGCCGCGCCGCGTCTCAATGATGTGGTGCTGGAGCCGGATCAGGCGCGCGAGTATCACGCGTTCCTGATCTCGCAGATCGTGCTGATGTTGTGTACCGGTCTGGTGCACGGTGACCTCTCGGAGTTCAACGTGCTGCTGACGCCGACCGGCCCGGTCATCATCGACCTGCCGCAGGCCGTCGATGCTGCCGGCAACAACCACGCGTTCAGCATGCTGGAGCGGGATGTCGGCAACATGGCTTCGTACTTCGGTCGCTTTGCCCCGGAATTGAAGCTGACCAAGTACGCCAAGGAAATGTGGGCGTTGTACGAAGCCGGCACCTTGCACCCGAACAGTGTGCTGACCGGCGAGTTCGATGACCCGGAAGACCTGGCCGATGTTGGCGGAGTGTTGCGCGAGATCGAAGCGGCGCGCCTCGACGAGGAACGCAAGCAGGCCATCCGCGCGGCGGACGACGAGCCGAAAGGCAAATCCGACGAACCACCGCCGCCGCCGTGGATGCAGTGATCGCTTGACGAGAAACCCGGCTTCGGCCGGGTTTTTTGTTTGAATCAGAAGCCTTGGAAGCCCAGAAGCCCCTCACCCCAGCCCTCTCCCAGAGGGAGAGGGGGCCGACCGAGGTGTGTTGAGTCATACATCGACCTGAAAAAACGAGTCGATATGGATTCAACGAAAAACGTTCAGGTCGGTGTACCTCCCAAATATCCCCCAATCAGTCCCCTCTCCCCCTGGGAGAGGGCTAGGGTGAGGGCCACTTTCGGATCAACGCAATTTCACGTCTACTGTCCACCGCCCCAACCACACTCAAGGACTGAATGTGACCACCCCGCGCAACACCCACCTGATCGTCACCGCCCGCCTGATCTCCGATTTCGGCGCCTTCCTCAACATGGTCGCGCTGGCTACCTACGTGTACCTGCTGAGCAACAGCGCCATGAGCGTCGGGGTTTTCCTCGCCAGTCGCGTGGGCGGAGGGATTTTTGCCAGTCTGATCGGCACCGCGTTTTACCGCCGCTGCAGTGGGCGCGCACCGCTGATCGCCTTCGATCTGCTGCGCGCCAGCGTGCTCGGTTTGCTGTTGATCTTGCCCGTCAGCCAGCAGGCCCTGCTGTTGCCGGTGATTGCGTTCGGCCTGGGCCTGGGCAATTCGATGTTCGCCATCGGTCTCAACAGTCAGTTGCCGCGTTTGATCCCTGTTGATCAATTGCTCAAGGCCAACGCCTGGATCACCTCAGCTTCATCCGCTGCGATGGTCGGTGGCAGCCTGGTTTCAGGTTTGCTGGTCGCGGGTTTTGGTTTTGAAACGGTATTCGCCCTGAATGCGCTGACTTATCTGCTGGCTGCGTTGTTGATTGTGCCGCTGCGATTCGCGCCAGTCACAGTCAACGAAGCACCGGAACGCAGCGAATGGTCTGCCCTCAAGCAGGGCTTGCGCTCTACGCCGGTGATTGCCGCGATGCTGGCGGTGACGATGGCCGACACCCTGGGCAGCGCCGCACACAACGTCGGCTTTCCGATCATCTCGAAACTGCTCACGCCAGAGTCGGCGAGCACCACGCTGGGTCTGATGCTCGCGGTGTGGGCCAGCGGCAAACTGCTGGGCGCGCGAATCGCCAGTCGTCTCAAAGGTTCGGACAACATCAACCTCGAACGGCGGTTTTTCTTCGGCGTGGCGCTGATGTCCTGCGGCTTTATCCTGATGTTCCAGCAACACAGCCTCTACGGTCTGCTGCTGTTTTCCTTGCCGGCGGGGCTCGGTGACGGTTTTTCCGAAGTCGGGCTGATGTCGCGCCTGCAACGCGAACCCGAGCAGTTGCGTCTGCCGATTTTCAGCGTGCTGACCTTGCTGCAGATGACCGGGTTCGGCATCGGCATGCTGATCGCCGCGCCGTTCTACGGGTGGTGGACGCCGGGTGCCGTGGTCATGCTGTTCCATGGCATTCCCCTCGGCACCTTGCTCACGGTGAAAGTGCTCGCCCTCAAGCGCGGGCGGGTTGCGCGCAGCAGCCCGACGCCAGTTCCTTGAGGATCGGGCAATCAGGGCGGTGGTCGCCGTTGCAGTGCTCGACGAGGTCTTGCAGGGTGTCGCGCAATTCGCCGAGTTCGCGGATCTTCTGATTCAACTCGTCGATGTGCTGGCGGGCCAAGGCCTTCACATCGGCGCTGGCCCGTTGGCGATCCTGCCAGAGGGTCAGCAGTTTACCGACCTCTTCCAGCGAAAAGCCCAGGTCGCGCGAGCGCTTGATGAATGCCAGCGTGTGCAGGTCATCGTCGCCATAGACCCGATAACCGCTGTCGGTGCGATGCGCCGCTTTGAGCAGGCCGATCGACTCGTAATAGCGGATCATTTTTGCGCTCAGGCCACTGTGTTTGGCTGCTTGACCGATGTTCATCGGTGCTCCTCCAGGTCCTTGGGTTTCCAGGTTTTCAACAGTAGCGCATTGCTCACCACGCTGACGCTCGACAGCGCCATGGCTGCACCAGCCAGTACCGGGTTGAGGAAACCGAACGCCGCCAGCGGAATGCCGATCAAGTTGTAGACGAAGGCCCAGAACAGGTTCTGGCGGATCTTCGCGTAGGTCTTGCGGCTGATTTCCAGCGCCGCCGGCACCAGCCGTGGGTCGCCGCGCATCAGGGTGATGCCCGCCGCGTGCATGGCCACGTCGGTGCCGCCGCCCATGGCGATGCCGATGTCGGCAGCGGCGAGGGCCGGGGCGTCGTTGATGCCGTCGCCGACCATGGCAACCACGCCGGTTTTTTTCAGCTTGGTGATGGTGGCGGCTTTGTCCGCCGGCAGCACTTCGGCGTGAACATTGCTGATGCCCAAGGCTTCGGCGACGACTTTGGCACTGCCGCGATTGTCGCCGGTCAGCAGATGGCTTTGGATATGGCGGGCGGCGAGTTGTTGCACGGCTTCCAGTGCGCCGGGTTTCAGGGTGTCACCAAAGGCGAACAAACCGAGCACTTGCGGTTCAGGACTTTGCTCGATCAACCACGACAACGTGCGGCCTTCGGTTTCCCAGGCGCTGGCGGATTCGGCAAGGTCTCCAGCGCTCAAGCTGCTTTCGTCCAGCATGCGCCGATTGCCCAGCGCCAGACGCCGGCCGTCGAGATTGCCGGCGATGCCGCGACCGGTGAGCGACTGGCTGTCGCTGATATCCGGTACGTGCAGTCCTCGTTCCGCTGCGGCATCGAGCACCGCTTTGGCCAACGGGTGTTCGCTGCCGCGCTGCAGGGCTCCGGCCAGTTTCAGCAGCTTGTTTTCATCACCATCGATGGCGCTGAAATGGGCAATACGCGGGGTGCCAGAGGTCAGCGTGCCGGTCTTGTCGAACACGACGCTGCTGACTTCATGGGCGCGTTCCAGCGCTTCGGCGTCCTTGATCAGAATGCCGTGGCGCGCCGCTACGCCGGTTCCGGCCATGATCGCCGTCGGCGTCGCAAGACCCAGTGCACACGGGCAAGCGATGACCAGAACAGCGACCGCATTGATCAGCGCAGTTTCGATTGGCGCGCCGTAGAGCCACCAGCCGATCAGAGTGGCCAACGCTAAAACCAGCACGGTGGGCACGAACACCTGACTGACTTTATCCACGAGTTTCTGGATCGGCGCTTTGGCGGCCTGAGCGTCTTCGACCAGTCGAATAATCCGTGCCAGAACGGTTTCCGCACCGAGCGCCTGAGTGCGCACCAGCAAGCGACCCTCGCCATTGATCGCGCCGCCGGTGACCTTGTCCCCGGGTTGTTTCGGCACCGGCAGACTCTCGCCGCTGATCAGTGCTTCGTCGGCATGACTCTGGCCTTCGATGACTTCGCCATCGACCGGGAAACGTTCGCCGGGTTTGACCAGCACCAGATCGTTGAGGCGCAGGGCGCTGATGGCGACATCCTGCTCGCGGCCGTCGATCACTTGAATCGCCCGCTCCGGACGCAACGCTTCCAGCGCGCGGATGGCGCTGGCGGTCTGGCGTTTGGCGCGGCTCTCCAGGTATTTGCCGAGCAGTACCAAGGCAATGACCACCGCCGACGCTTCGAAATACAGATGCGGCATGCGCCCGGCAGCGGTGGCCCATTCGTAAAGGCTCAGGCCGTAACTGGCGCTGGTGCCGAGGGCGACCAGCAAGTCCATATTGCCGGCGCCAGCACGAACGGCTTTCCACGCCGCTACATAAAAGCGTGCACCGAATATGAACTGCACCGGCGTGGCGAGGGCGAATTGCGCCCAGGACGGGAGCATCCAGTGGATGCCGAACGGTTGCAGCAACATCGGCGCCACCAGCGGCAGGGCGAGGGCGATCGCGCAGATCAGTGCCCAGCGTTCATGTTTCAGGCGCTGTTGTTGGTTATCGGTTTGTGGGTGTTCGGCTTGCCAGACGCTGGCCGAGTAGCCGGCCTTGCTCACTGCGTCGAGCAGGGTTTGCGGATCGGCCTGGCCGAGCAATTCGAGGTGCGCACGTTCGTTGGCCAGGTTGACGCTGACGCTTTTCACTCCGGGGACTTTGTTCAGCGCACGCTCGACGCGACCGACGCACGACGCGCAGGTCATGCCTTCGATAGTCAATTCGATGGTTTGCTGCGGGACGCTGTAACCGGCACGTTCGACCGCGTCCATCAACGCCGGCAAGCTGTCGCCCGGCGCCTGCACACGGGCCTGCTCGGTGGCGAGGTTGACGCTGACGGCACTGGCGCCGCTGACTTTGCTCAAGGCCCGCTCGACACGCCCGGCACAACTGGCGCAGGTCATTCCGGCAATCGGCAGGTCGAAAGTGATGGAATCGGACATCGGTCGTACTCCCTGTAGTAGATGCCTACAAGGATCAACCTTGCCATGCGGGCAAGGTCAAGCGCCATTATTTGACGCGCCGCAAAACCAACTGTGGGAGCGAGCCTGCTCGCGAAAGCGGTGGGTCAGTCAACATCATCGCTGAATGACACACCGTATTCGCGAGCAGGCTCGCTCCCACAGTTCTGGATTTGCTTAATAGCCGAGATCGGCGCGCTTCAGGTACATGCCTTCCTGTGTCATCGCGATCCGGTACTTCTGCACATCGCCCGCCTGCAGTTTTATTTCCTGTGAACCCGGTGCGAGCAAGCCCGGATTGCAACCCGGTACTTGCCCCGGCAGTAGTTTCAGACGTAGCGAAACAGTGCCAGGTGGCAAGTTGAAAGATGTGCTCTGTTCCTGAAACAGGCGTGCCGACAGCTGATCCTGGATATACACACCGATCTCGCAGGAGGTTGCCACTTCCAGACGCTCACGGGAGATGATCAGAACGCCGTAATCCTCACCAGCGGCTTGCACTGTAGGAATTGCGGCAAAGAGGCTGAGAAAGCCAAACAGGCTGAAAGCTGACCAGCGCATGGCTGAATCTCCTGAATCGAGTCATTGATGTACGCAGCTTGGCCGAGCGCGGCGCCGATTGCCAGCCCGGCAGTTTATTGAAGAACTTGACCTTGCCATCGTGGCAAGCTCGAAACTGCCGGCAACCTCACTCAAAGGAGTCATTCCATGCAAGTGTTCAACGTTCAAGGCATGTCCTGCGGTCACTGCGTCAAAGCCATCACCAACGCGGTGCAGGCCAAGGATCCGGCGGCCAGCGTGCGGGTTGATCTGGCTGCGAAAGAGGTCGGCGTGGAAAGCGCGCTGAGCGCCGAGCAGGTGATCGAGGTCATCAGCGAAGAAGGCTACGCGGTGGAACTCGCCTAGAAGCAAAAGATCGTCCGATCGCGGCCCGAACCTTCGGCAGCTCCAACAGGGGGACGAATTCCAATGTAGGAGCTGCCGAAGGCTGCGATCTTTTGCTGTTTTTATAGTTAGCGAGCTATCGGAATGTTCAAGGCGTCCGGGCGCGGCTAGACTGTCGGGCTGCCGACTTGCCAACCTGGATGCCTGATGAACTTCCGTACCATTCTGATTCTCGGTGCCTTGACCGCCTTCGGGCCCTTGGCGATCGACTTCTATTTACCTGCATTTCCCTCGATGGCGCTGGCGTTCGGCACCGACGAGAAACACGTGCAGATGACGCTGGCGGCGTATTTCGCCGGGTTGTCGATTGGCCAACTGGCTTACGGCCCGGTGGCGGATCGCTTTGGCCGACGCATTCCATTGCTGGTCGGCCTCACGCTGTTCACGTTGGCATCACTGGCCTGCGCTTATGCGCCAAACCTGGAATGGCTGATCGGCGCACGTTTCGTCCAGGCACTGGGCGGTTGTGCGGGGATGGTGATTTCCCGGGCCGTGGTCAGCGATAAATGCGACGCGGTGGGCTCGGCGAAAGTCTTCTCGCAACTGATGCTGGTGATGGGCCTGGCGCCGATTCTGGCGCCGATGCTCGGCGGTCTGCTGGTCAACACCACAGGCTGGCAGTCGATCTTCCTGGTGCTGACCGGCTTCAGTGCGCTGGCCGGATTGGCCGTGGCACTGGGTCTGCCGGAAAGTATGCCGGCGCACATGCCGCGCCAACCGCTGTCCGGCGCATTGCGTCAGTACGGTCGCCTGCTCAAGGATCGGGTCTACCTGGGGCATGCCCTGACCGGTGGCATCGCCATTGCCGGGATGTTTGCCTACATCGCCGGTTCTCCGTTCATCTTCATCAAACTGTATGGCGTGCCGGCCGAGCATTTCGGCTGGTTGTTCGGCACCAACGCGGCGGGTTTCATTCTGGTGGCGCAGGTCAACGCGCGGATGTTGGCCAAGCGCGGCCCGGCCTTCCTGCTGTCGCGGGCGGTGTGGGTGTATTTCGCTGCCGGGCTGACGCTGCTCGCGGTCAGCGCGATGCATACCGAATCCTTGTGGCCGCTGCTGATTCCACTGTTTATCTGCGTATCGAGCCTGGGTTGCATCAGCCCGAATGCCGCCGCTTGTGCGATGAACGGGCAGGGCGCACGCGCCGGCAGTGCTTCGGCACTGCTCGGCTGCATGCAATTCAGCGTCGCCGCCGGGGCTTCGGCGTTGGTCGGGGTGTTGCACGACGGCACCGCCGTGCCGATGGCAATCGTCATCAGCGTGTGCGGTTTGCTGGTGGTGTGCGTGGCGCTACTCACCCGCCGTCTGCAGAATGCCCGGGCACTGGCGCAAGCTCAGGCCGAGGCATAAATAACCTCAGCCGGCGGCGCGCTGCTGGCTGCGGTCGGGAATCTGATGGGGTGCGCAAAGGCGCGCTTCAAGGATGCGGGTGAAGGCCAATGCTTCGGCTTCACTGCGGAATGTCACGGCGTGTTGGTCCAGACGAACCTGCCATTGAGACTTTGCCACTTCTTTTATCAGGATCTTCATTGCTGACCTCCCTTGCGTAAAAGATGTATCGCAGAGGCTTCGATTGTAGACCTGAATACGATCGCAATTGTGACAACGGTCAAGCATCGGACTGACGGCAAAAAACAGCGCAACCCCGCCGACCGCTCTAGGTTAGGCGAAGGCTGCGCTGTGCGGTTTTTTAGAAACCTTCTAAAACAATTTTCCCCTTGGCTTTGCCACTTTCCAGCAGCTCATGGGCGCGACGCAGGTTCGCGGCATTGATCGTGCCGAAGTGCTCGCCCACCGTGGTCTTCAACGTCCCGGCATCAATCAGCTCAGCCACGCGATTGAGCAGTTTGTGCTGCTCGATCATATCCGGCGTTTCGAACAGCGAGCGGGTGTACATGAACTCCCAGTGCAGCGACAGGCTTTTGCGCTTGAGTTTGCTGATGTCCAGCGACTTCGGATCGTCGATCAGTGCCAGTTTGCCTTGCGGCGCCAGCGCCTCGACCAGTTGATCGAGGTGCTGATCGGTCTGGGTCAGACTGGCGACGTGAGTCACGCTGTCGATCCCGGCGCCTTTGAGCTCTTCGCTCAGCGGTTGGCTGTGATCGATGACCAGGTCGGCGCCCAGTTCTTTGACCCAATCGCGGGTCTGCTCGCGGGATGCGGTGCCGATCACCTTCAGCCCGGTCAGTTGCCTTGCCAATTGCGTGAGGATCGAGCCAACCCCGCCGGCGGCACCGACGATCAGCAGGCTCTGGCCTTCATCGGTTTTGCCTTCGCGGATTTGCAGGCGCTCGAACAGCAATTCCCACGCGGTGATCGCGGTCAGCGGCAGTGCGGCGGCTTCGGCAAAACCGAGGGATTTCGGCATATGGCCGACGATGCGCTCATCCACCACGTGCAGTTCGCTGTTACCGCCGGCACGGGCGATGGAGCCGGCGTAAAAGACCTTGTCGCCGGTCTTGAACAACGTCACGTCGCTGCCAACAGCCTTGACCACACCGGCAACGTCCCAGCCCAGCACTTTCGCCGCGCCGTTTTCCGGCGCCACGTTCTGGCGCACTTTGGTGTCGACCGGGTTGACCGAGATGGCTTTGACTTCCACCAGCAGGTCGCGCGGGCCGGCGACCGGTTCTGGCAGTTCGATGTCTTGCAGGGATTTGGCGTCGCTGATCGGCAGGGAAGCGTAATAGGCGATGGCTTTCATGAATGGCTCCGTACAGTTAATAGTAGAAGATCAGGCAATCGCGCCGAGGCGCTTGAGCTGAAAGTGTTCGATGGCGTGACCGACGCTGGCCTGGAAATGCTGGAAGTGTGCGCTGGCGTTGTGCGCCTCGAGAATCGCTTCGCTGGCCCAGTGCTCGATCACATAAAACACCTGCGGGTCGGCGAGATCGCGGTGCAAGTCGTACTGGCTGCAACCGTCTTCGGCGCGACTCGGTTCAACCAAGGCGCGCAGGCCCTGTTCAAGAAGATCCTGCTGGCCGGGTTTGGCAATCAGGGTGGCGATAGCGGTGAACGGCTGGGACATGCTCGGCTCCAGAGAAGCGGGATGAATGCGATGGAGAGATGATTGGCTATTTCTCTGCGAGATAAAACCGGCTAAAAGAGCAGTCTCTTTCAATATTTTTTTGATAATCGAGGCTGAGCATGCTGCGTTTTGACGACTTGCAGTTGTTTGTCCGGGCGGCGGATCTGGGCAGTCTGTCGGCGGCCGCGCGGGTGATGGACATGTCCGCTGCCGTGGCCAGTGCGGCGTTGAAACGGATCGAACAGCAGCTCGGTGCGCGGTTGCTCGCGCGTTCGACCCGCAGTTTGCGTCTGACGGCCGAGGGTGAGGGCTTTCTCGAATACGCCCGCGCGGCGTTGAGCAACCTCGATGAAGGCCGGCGTCTGCTGGCCAGCGGCCAGGATCAGGTCAGCGGGGTGTTGCAGTTGTCGGCGCCTTCGGACTTCGGCCGCAACCTGTTGCTGCCGTGGCTCGATGAGTTCCAGCGCGAACACCCCAAGCTGACCGTGCGTTTGCTGCTTGGCGACCGCATCGCCGATCTGTTTCGGCAACCGGTGGACATCGCCTTGCGCTATGGCGAGCCGGAAGATTCAAGTCTGGTCGCCTTACCCATCGCCCCGCAAAACCGCCGCGTGCTGTGCGCCTCGCCGGCGTATCTGGCCCGGCACGGCGAGCCGCGTCAGCTCGAGCAACTGGCTCAACACAATTGCCTGCTGTACATGCTCGGCAGCCGGGTTCATGACCACTGGAGTTTTCACGACGGCAAACGTGAAGTCGGGCTGACTGTCAGTGGCGACCGCTTCAGCGATGACGCTGACGTCGTGCGCCTGTGGGCGGTGGCCGGCGCCGGAATTGCCTACAAGTCGTGGCTGGACGTGGGCGCCGATGTGCTCGCCGGACGCCTCAAAGTGCTGCTGCCAGAGCTGCTTTGTGAGCGCGCACCGCTGAATTTGCTGTGCGCCCATCGCGCACAATTGAGTAAGCCGGTGAACCTTCTGAGGGAAATGCTCGCCAGCCGATGCGCTGATTTGAGTAGTCAATTTCCCGTTTTTCCGAAAGTTGATCATTAGTCGCAGGTAAATAGAGAAATTTCTGTCAGGAACAATCACCACCTGCGCAGGCCCCAGTGCGGGACGCGGGGGCTAACCCGCTTATACTAGCGCCCGCCTCATGCCAGCACCGACACCCCGGCCCGGAGACCCTCGCAGCGCGTCGCCAGTCTTCGAGTGACGGTCGCGCATCTGCTGCGGGTTCTGTGCCGGAGCAGGCTGCGTCAGCGGCTTGCCTCGCCCCGGTTCATGGCGATTTTCGCGTCTTGGCCGATGACTCATTACCGGCCAAGATGTCTCCGAGCAGTAGACGATACGATTCAACAGGGAGTGAACACATGGAACATGCACCTTGCATCAGCCAGATTGCCACGCTGCTGGCCGACCCCAAGCGCAGCGCGATGATGTGGGCGTTGATGGATGGTTCGGCCCGGCAAACCGAGGAGCTTGCGCTACTGGCAGGGCTGTCGCCGTCGTCGGCCAGCGCACATCTGGCGCGGCTTTCCACGGGTGGGCTGTTGAAGGTCGAAGTCCGTGGTCGCAAACGCTTTTTCCGTCTCTCGGCACCGGAGGTCGGGGCCGCGATAGAAGCATTGGCCAGCGCCACCATCGCCAGTGCTCCAAGGGAAATTCCCGAAGTATTCAAACGCACCACCCCCATGGCCAAACCGCAGACCGCACCGTCCTCGTTGTTGCGTGCGCGTTTTTGCGATGACCATCTGGGCGGTACGCTGGCGGCGGATCTGTATCAGCGGCTGCTTGATGCCGGCTGGATCGAGCAGCTTGAACAACGCGTTGTGGTGACCCACAAAGGGGCGAAATTGCTGGCCGGGCGCGGCGTGTTCATTCAGGCGCTGGCTCATCGCAACGTACAAGTGGCGTGCGCTTGCCCGGACTGGAGCGAGCGCCGTCCGCACATGGGTGGCTCACTCGGCGCGGCGTTGCTGCAGCTATTCATGCAGTCCGGTTGGCTGACGCTGCCCAACGACTCAAGAGCCCTGCAATTGACGGCCACCGGCCAGCGGGAACTGCACCGATTCGCCAAGGAAACCGAGCTGGAAATGGCGTTGTAGAGCACTGGCTTTCGACGTCAGCACTTCTGGCGTCGTCCACGGTTGCGAACAGGTCGCATCCAGCACGAACGCCGTGTCGCTATCGCGCACACTCGATCCGCGGACATTTCGGATGTGGGAGGCGGCATGGACACTCACGGCTACAGCGCGGCAGAACGCTTGGAACGACTGCCCATCAGCGGTTATCACCGGATCATTTTCATCATCATCGCCCTAGCGTTTTTCTTCGACTCCATGGACCTGGCGATGATGACGTTCCTGCTGGGCTCGATCAAAGCCGAGCTCGGTCTGAGCAGTGCGCAAGCGGGGTTGCTCGCCAGTTCGAGCTTTTTCGGCATGGTGCTGGGGGCGTCGCTGTCCGGCATGCTCGCCGATCGCTTTGGGCGCAAACCGGTGTTTCAGTGGAGCATCGTATTGTGGGGCGTGGCCAGTTATCTGTGCTCGACGGCGCAAACGGTCGAGACGCTGACGCTGTTCCGCATCCTGTTGGGGATTGGCATGGGCATGGAGTTTCCCATCGCCCAGTCGATGTTGTCCGAGCTGATTCCGGCGCAACGACGCGGACGTTACATCGCGTTGATGGATGGCTTCTGGCCGCTGGGTTTCGTGGCGGCCGGCGTGCTGTCTTACTTTCTGCTGCCGTTGATCGGTTGGCGCGACATCTTTCTGGTGTTGGCAGTGCCAGCAGTGTTTGTGCTGGCGATCCGCTTTTTCATTCCCGAGTCACCGCGCTGGCTGGAACAAGCCGGACGCAATGATGCCGCGGACAAGGTGTTGAACGGCATCGAGGCGCGGGTGCGGTCGTCGCTGGGCGGTGCGGCGCTGCCGGAACCTATTCGTTTGCCGCGGACGGTGACGCCGCCGGGCAACTTCTTTGCGGCGCTCAAGCAGATCTGGTCGCCACAGTATCGCCAGCGCACGACGATGATCTGGAGTCTGTGGTTCTTTGCATTGCTCGGTTTTTATGGGCTGACGTCTTGGCTCAGCGCGCTGCTGCAACAGTCGGGATTTGCCGTGACGCAGTCGGTGTATTACACGGTGCTGATTTCCCTGGGCGGGATTCCCGGCTTTCTCATGGCGGCGTGGCTGGTCGAGCGTTGGGGGCGCAAACCGGTGTGCATCGTCACTTTGCTGGGTGGCGGGGTGATGGCGTTTCTGTATGGGCAGAGCGCGGTGTTTGGCGGCAACGTGGCGCTGCTGATCGGCACCGGGCTGTTGATGCAGTTTTTCCTGTTCGGCATGTGGGCGGTGCTCTACACCTACACGCCAGAGTTGTATCCGACCTCGGCACGGGCGACAGGCTCGGGGTTTGCCTCGGCGATTGGCCGCGTGGGTTCGCTGCTCGGGCCGTTGGTGACCGGGCTGGTATTCCCGATTACCGGGCAGGGCGGGGTGTTTGCGCTGGGCGCGGCGTGCTTTGCGATTGCGGCGGGGGTGGTGTGGCTGTTCGGGATGGAGACGCGGGGGAAAACCCTGGAAGAGCTGACTGAAACCCAAATCCCAGGCTGAACAAAGAACCCACTGTGGGAGCGAGCCTGCTCGCGAAAGCGGAGTGTCATTCAACGAAAATGTTAACTGACACTCCCTCTTCGCGAGCAGGCTCGCTCCCACATGGGTACTTCGGTGTTGCTTACGGTTTTACCAGGCGCGCATCCAGGCTGTTCTGCGCCAGGCGCTTGGCCTGATCCTGGGTCATGCCCAAATGCTCATGCAGCGCGTAGAAGTTCTCGGTCACATAACCACCAAAGTACGCCGGGTCATCGGAGTTCACCGTGACCTTCACGCCACGTTCGAGCATGTCGAGAATGTTGTGCTGCGACATGTGATCGAACACGCAGAGCTTGGTGTTCGACAACGGGCACACGGTCAGCGGGATCTGCTCGTCGATGATCCGCTGCATCAGGCGCTCGTCTTCGATGGCGCGTACGCCATGGTCGATACGCTGGATTTTCAGCAGATCGATGGCTTCCCAGATGTACTCCGGCGGGCCTTCTTCGCCAGCATGGGCAACGGTCAGGAAGCCTTCGTGACGGGCACGATCAAACACACGCTGGAACTTGCTCGGCGGGTGGCCCATCTCGGAACTGTCGAGGCCGACCGCGACAAACGCGTCACGGAACGGCAGCGCCTGATCGAGGGTTTTCTCGGCTTCTTCTTCGCTGAGGTGGCGCAGGAAGCTGAGGATCAAACCGCTGGTGATACCCAGTTGCTGTTCGCCATCCTTCAATGCCGCGGCGATGCCATTGAGCACCACTTCAAACGGGATGCCCCGGTCGGTGTGAGTCTGCGGGTCGAAGAACGGTTCGGTATGAATCACGTTTTGTGCTTTGCAGCGCAGCAGGTAGGCCCAGGTCAGGTCGTAGAAATCCTGCGAAGTGCGCAACACGTCCGCGCCCTGGTAATACAGGTCGAGGAATTCCTGCAGATTGTTGAACGCGTAAGCCTTGCGCAGGGTTTCCACGTCATTCCACGGCAGGGCGATCTTGTTGCGTTCGGCCAGGGCGAACAGCAGCTCGGGCTCCAGCGAGCCTTCCAGGTGCAGGTGCAGTTCAGCCTTGGGCAAGGCGTTGAGCCAGTCGTACATATTCTTTTCTCATCAGGTGCAATGACGGCATTCTACAGATGCGCGCCGAAACAATTGGCAAAACCTGACCAAGCGATCCATCAAACGGCTTCCTGCTCGCGGCGATAGGCGTAGGTATCGGCGAAGCGTGAGAGCAGGAATTCGGCGCAGGTGGTGGTCGGATATTTCGCTGGATGCTGTGCGTCCTGACATCCGGGCAGGCATTCGATGCCCGTGTCCGGGTGTGGCTCGGCAAAGAACGGCATCGAGTAGCGATCCACGCCGAGCGGGCTGATCACCCGGTGCGGGGTCGAGCGATAACGGTCGTTGCTCCAGCGCGCCATCATGTCGCCGAGGTTGACCACGAAGGTACCGTCGATCGGTGGCGCATCAATCCATTCGCCTTTGACGTTTTTCACTTGCAGGCCGCCGGCGCTGTCCTGATAGAGCAGGGTGATGCAGCCGTAATCGGTATGCGCGCCGGCGCCTTGCTGCTCGGCGGAGCTGGCGGTGTGGCGCGGTGGGTAATGGATCATGCGCAGCACGCTGACGGGGTCGTTGAAACGGCTGTCGAAGAAGTCGCGTTCGATGTTCAGGGCGAGGGTCATCGCCCGCAACAAGGTTTGCGCGAGTGCCTGCATGTCGAGGTAGTGCTGCTCCATCAACTCAGCCCATCCGGTTTGCGCTGGATGCCGGTTCGGCCCGCGCAACGGTTTTTCGGCGAGCACGTCGGGATGGTTGGCCGGCAGGTGCAGGCCCATGTCGAAGGTTTCTTTGAGGTCGCTGGGCTTGCTCGGGTCGAGTTGCTCGGTGGCGATGGCGCCGTAGCCGCGATGGTGGCGCGTCTGGGTGATGTCGATCTTGAGTTTTTCCGCTGCGGGCAGGGCAAAAAAACGCTGAGTCTGATCGAGCACCGCGTCGATGCGTTGCGCCGAAATCGGGTGACCCTTGATGTAGAAGAAACCCCACTCGCGGCAGGCGTGGTCGATTTGCTCGGCGACGGCGGGCCAGGCGTTTTCGTCGGCGGAATAGAGCGGGCTGATGTCGATGATCGGAAGCTGATCCATACACAATCCTTGAGAGCGCTGAAGATCAAATGTAGGAGTGAGCCTGCTCGCGATAGCGGTGTATCAGGCGACACTTTTGCTGAATGACCCACCGCTATCGCGAGCAGGCTCACTCCTACAAGGGACGGTGGTACGACTGGGATTACTTCGGCATCTCAGCCTTCATGCCTTCAACGTAATAGTTCATCGACGCCAGTTCCGCATTCGTCGCGCTCACGCCCGCCGGGATTTTCTCGACCCCGGCCTGATCCTTGATCGGTCCGGTAAACGGCTGAAATGCGCCGCTCTTGATGTCGGCGATGATCTGCTCGGCCTCGGCTTTCACCGGCGCCGGCACCAGATCGCTGATCGGCAGTTCAACCGTGCCTTCCTTCAACCCGCCCCAGTAATCCTGGGATTTCCAGGTGTGATCGATCACGCTTTGCGTCGCTTGAATATAGTGCGGCGCCCAGTCGTTGACGATCGAGGTCAGCACGGCTTTCGGGCCGAAGTGCGCCATGTCCGAGGCGTAACCCACCGCGTACACGCCACGACGTTCGGCGGCCTGGATCGGCGCCGGGCTGTCGGTGTGCTGGAACACCACGTCGACGCCCTGATCGATCAGCGCGTTGGCGGCATCGGCTTCCTTGCCCGGGTCGAACCACGAGTTGACCCACACCACTTTGATCTCGGTGCCGGGGTTGTATTTGTTCAAGGCCAGTTGAATCGAGTTGATATCGCGGATCACCTCGGGGATCGGGAACGAAGCCACGTAACCGATTTTCTTGGTCTTGGTCATCTTCGCCGCGAGGAAGCCACCGACATAACGCCCCTCGTAAGTGCGCGCCAGATAGGTGCCGAGGTTCTTGTCTTGCTTGTAGCCGGTGGCGTGTTCGAAGGTCACCTTGGGAAATTGCTTGGCGACCTTCAGCGTCGGGTTCATGTAGCCAAACGAGGTGGTGAAAATCAGGTCGTAGTTGTCCTTGGCCATGTTGCGGATGACCCGCTCGGCGTCGGCGCCTTCAGCAACGTTCTCGACGTAGTTGGTGGTGATCTGCGTACCTAGTTTTTCTGCGAGTGCCTTGCGCCCCTGTTCATGCTGATACGTCCAGCCGTGGTCACCGATCGGGCCGATGTAGACGAAACCGACCTTCAGCGGATCGGCAGCGCTGGCGCTCAGACTGATCCCCAGACCGAGGGCGGCGCACAGCAGTTTGTGCAGCGGACGTATTTGCATGAATTGGAGCTCCATTTTGTTGTGTGTGGTCAGGGCCAATGCAAATTGCTGACCAACAGGACAACAAACTGGTGTGAAACCGTGTGAAGGCCTTCGCGAGCAGGCTCTCTCCTACAGGGGAATGCGATCAACTGTAGGAGTGAGCCTGCTCGCGATAGCGCCCTCAAGGCCAATAAAAGTGCAACTGCCAAAAGCCCTGCCAGCGCTTGGTGCGCTAAGGTGTAACGAAACGTTAGCGCCGCCCCGCAGTCAGTAGCTCATTCGCACTCTTCGGCAAAAGGCCCGCCATGTTCACAATCCTCAAGCAAGAAAGCTTTCTGCTCCTGGCCGTCATCGCCGCGTGCATCGCCTATCCGTTGGAACACTGGATGCTGCACAGCGGCCAGATCGTCGCGCTGACTGCAGGCCTGGTGCTGATCGCTTTCATCGTCGCCGCCTCGATGCGCGTCGCCCATCACGCCGAATTGCTCGCGGAAAAGGTCGGCGACCCTTACGGCACGATGATCCTCACGCTCGCGGCTGTGCTGGTCGAAGTGGTGATTCTGGCGATCATGATGAGCAACGAAGCGTCGCCCACGTTAGTGCGCGACACGATCTATTCGGCGGTGATGCTCGACATCAACGGCATCCTCGGCCTCGCCGCGCTGATGGGCGGGATCAAGCACGGCGAACAGTCGTACAACGACGATTCCGCGCGCAGCTACAGCGTGATGATCCTCACCGCCATGGGCGTATCGATGGTGGTGCCGGAGTTCATTCCCGAGGCCAACTGGAAGATCTATTCGGCGTTCACCATCGGTGCAATGGTGGTGCTTTACGCGCTGTTTCTGCGCATGCAAGTCGGCCCGCACAGTTATTTTTTCAGCTACAGCTACCCGGACAAACGCCGCAAGAAAGAACCGCAGGACGCGCAGGCGAAAGCGCCGGGCATCGGCCTGTCGATCGGCATTCTGGTGTTTGGCATTGTGGTGATCGGCGCATTGGCCGAAGTGATGTCGAAGACCCTCGATCTGGGCCTGGAAGGCACGGGCGCACCGCCGGTGATCACGGCGATTCTGGTCGCGGCGATTTCCGCGGCGCCGGAGATTTTGACCGCGTTGCGTGCAGCGTTGGCCAACCGCATGCAGTCGGTGGTGAACATTGCGATGGGCGCGTCATTGTCGACGGTGATTCTGACCGTGCCAGTGATGGAGGCGATGGCGCTGTACACCGGCCAACCGTTTCAAATGGCGATGACGCCGGTGCAGACGGTGATGATCTTCATCACGCTGATCGTCAGCGCGATCAACCTAAATGATGGTGAGACCAATGCCATTGAGGGCATGACCCACTTCGTATTGTTTGCGACCTTCATCATGCTGTCCCTGCTGGGCCTTTGAGGCTGACAGAAACCAATGTGGGAGCGAGCCTGCTCGCGAAAGCGGTGTGTCATTCAACAAACATGTTGTCTGACACTCCCTCTTCGCGAGCAGGCTCGCTCCCACAGTTTTGAACGGCGGTGTATCAGGTACCGGCGATCAACTGGCGAGCCGCCTGGCTGTGATCGGCGATCAGGCCTTTCAGATCCAGGCCTTCGACTTGGCCATCGACCACGCGCCACTTACCACCAATCATCACCCGATCCGCACGATCCGCGCCGCACAATAGCAACGCCGAAATCGGATCATGGCTGCCCGAGAAACGCAGCTCATCAAGCTTGAACAACGCCAGATCCGCCTGCTTGCCCACGGCAATCTCACCAATATCGGTACGGCCCAACAAGCTCGCCGAACCCTTGGTCGCCCAGCCCAGCACGCGTTCCGGCGTAATCTTCTCGGCGCCGTAACGCAGACGCTGGATGTACAGCGCCTGACGCGCTTCGAGAATCATGTTCGACGCATCGTTGGACGCCGAACCATCGACGCCCAGACCAAACAGCGCACCGGCGTCAGTCAGATCGATACTCGGGCAAATGCCGGAAGCCAGACGCATGTTCGAGCTCGGGCAATGGCAGATACCGGTGCCCGCCTCGCCGAGACGAGCGATTTCGTCGGGGTTGAAATGGATGCCGTGGGCCAGCCAAGTGCGCGGGCCGAGCCAGCCGACGCTGTCGAGATAATCGACAGTGCGCAGGCCGAAACGCTGCAGGCAGAAATCTTCTTCATCGAGGGTTTCGGCCAAGTGGGTGTGTAGACGCACGTCGAGCTTGTTCGCCAGATCAGCACTCGCGGACATGATTTCCGGGGTCACCGAGAACGGCGAGCACGGCGCCAGGGCGATCTGGATCTGCGCGCCGTCGCCACGTTCGTGGTACTCGTGAATCAGGCGCTGACTGTCGTCGAGAATCACCTGACCTTCTTGCACGGTCTGCTGCGGCGGCAGGCCGCCGTCCTTCTCGCCGAGGCTCATCGAACCGCGAGTGAGCATGGCGCGCATGCCCAGTTCACGGACGCTTTCGACTTGCACGTCGATGGCGTTTTCCAGACCGTCGGGGAACAGGTAGTGGTGGTCGGCAGCGGTGGTGCAGCCGGACAGCAGCAATTCGGCCAAAGCCACTTTGGTGGCGAGGGCGAGTTTTTCCGGTGTCAGGCGCGCCCACACCGGGTACAGGGTTTTCAACCAAGGGAACAACGGCTGATTGACCACTGGGGCCCAGGCGCGGGTGAGGGTTTGATAGAAGTGGTGGTGGGTGTTGATCAGGCCCGGCAGGATCACATGCTCGCGGGCATCGAACACTGCATTGCACGGCGCCGACGGCTGCTGGCCAGCGGCGAGGACTTCGACGATGACACCGTCTTGCACGACAAGACCGCCACGGGCATCGAGCTCGTTGGAGGTGAAAATGGCGAGGGGATTTTTTAACCAGGTACGGGTCGCGGGCATGTTGCCGGCTCCTCTGAAAATGGGGTTCAGGGTTGCCAGCTCAGTGATGCCCTGTCTGCTGATCCAGGGTCGCCGCGGGGACGAGGTGCGCAGTTTCAAACAAATTGTTGCAGCGGGCAAGCCCAACCCGACCATTCACCACACAACCCTTGTGGGAGCGAGCCTGCTCGCGAAGGCGTCGTATCAGTCGATACATTCATTGTCTGACACACCGCATTCGCGAGCAGGCTCGCTCCCACATTGGGATCTTCAGTGTTTACCAGGGGATCGTTTCACCCTTGTAGTTGATGAAGTGATGCCCGCCCTTGCCGGTATACGCATTCACCTGATCGACCAGCCCACGGGTGCTGGTTTCCACGTCAAGGTCCGCCCCCTCGCCGCCCATATCGGTCTTTACCCAACCCGGGTGCAGCGACAGCACGGTCATCTTCTGCTCGCCCAATTGCGTGACAAAACTGTTGGTCATCGAATTCAGCGCAGCCTTGCTCGCCTTATACAGCGCCAGCTCCGGCGCGTCCGGCACGGTCACGCTGCCCAGTCCGGAACTCATGAACGCCAGCACACCGCTGCCGTCACGAATCTGCCCGGCAAAACGCTGAGCCAGATTGATCGGCGCCACCGCGTTGGTGAAAAACAACTGACCGACTTCAGCCAGTGTCGCGCCGCCAGGGGTTTGATCGGCCGGGCCTTTGACCCCGGCGTTGACGAACAGCAAGTCGAAGGTTTCACCCTTGAGCTGTTGGCTCAGAGCAATGACCGCTTGCTGATCGTCCATGTCGAGCTTCTCGATCCGCACCTTGCCTAATGCTTGGAGCGCATCGGCATTGGCAGGATTGCGCACGGTGGCGGTGACTTGCCAGCCGTCGGCCAGCAGGGTTTTCACCAGACCGAGGCCAAGGCCCCGGGAGGCGCCGATGATCAGTGCGTTTTTTGCAGACATGAGGGGCTTCCTTGATGGATGAGGATCATGGATTCAATGGACAGGCCTGACCGAGGCGAAGTTGCAACTCCTGCCGCAGCGCATCAAGTTCGCGCATGCGGGTTTCGATCAATTGCAGTTTGTCGCGCAGCAACTGCGCCACGGAGTTCTCCGGATCTGGCGCGTTCCACAATGCGGCAACGCTGTCGCCGATCTCGCCGAGGGTAAATCCCAGGCGCTGCGCGGTTTTGATGTAGAGCACCAGTTGCACCATCTCCGGCGGATAGTCGCGATAACCGTTGGCACTGCGTTGCGCCGCAATCAACCCGCGTTGCTCATAGAAACGCAGGGTGTCACGGCTGACGGCGCTGGCCTGGGCTAATTCACCGATGCGCATACGGGCTCTCAAAAAGTCTATTGACCCTGGAGCATACTCCAGGCTTTACCGTGCTTGCTCCCTGAATTTCTGGAGCATGGATGATGTGGACTTCAACGCAGTATCGCAACGTGGTGCGCGGCAGTGCCTGGTATGACTTGATCGTCACGGCAGCGTTTGCCACGCCTTGGAGTTTTGCCGCTTTGCATGGTTTTTTGACCGCGCTGAATTTACCCGGCGAACTGCCGGCGTTTCAGCCTGTGCATATGTTGATGGCGAATCTGTTGGGTTCGGTGGTGTGTGTTTGGGCGGTGCTGCGGATTCGTGATCCGCAGGCGCTTTATGGGCGCTATGACGCGGTGGCCAGATTTTTGTTTGCGGCTTGGCAGGGGTATGCCTTGCTCCACGGTGCCAGTTCGATATTGCTTGTTTTCCTGGTCTTCGAACTGGCGTGGGGCATTGCTCAAGTATTGCCTGTTGAACAGCCATCGCGAGCAGGCTCACTCCTACAAGGGAATTGTGAACCCGATCCAATGTAGGCCTTCGCCTGCTCGCGATAGGGCCAACAAGGTCACCGCATCAATGCCCCGCCTGCCAAGGCTGCCCAAGCGACACCGGCGCATACAACCGCGTCCGCAGCGCATCCCGCGACAACAACACCAGCACCACAATCGTCGCCACATACGGCAGCATCGCCAGCAAACTCGACGGAATCGCCAGCCCCAGCCCCTGCGCCACCAAATGCAGGATGCTGGCGAGTCCAAACAAGTAAGCCCCGAGCAACAACCGCCACACTCGCCAACTGGCAAACACCACCAGCGCCAGCGCGATCCAGCCACGCCCGGCAGTCATGTTTTCCGCCCACATCGGTGTGTACGCCAGCGACAGATAAGCCCCGGCCAACCCGGCCATCGCCCCGCCGAACAGCACCGCCAAGGTACGCACGGTCAACACCGGCAGCCCCATCGCACTGGCCGCATCCGGATTTTCTCCGACCGCTTGAATGATCAACCCGACACGACTTTTGATGATCACCCACGCCACCAGCGCAAACAGCGCGAACGACAGATACACCAGCAGATCCTGAGCAAACAGCATCCGCCCGATCAGCGGGATTTCACTCAGCCAAGGAATCGCCAACGGCTCAAAACCGGCCAGCGGTTTACCCACCCAAGCCGCGCCGACAAAGGTCGACAGCCCGACACCAAAAATCGTTAGCGCCAACCCGGTCGCCACCTGATTGGCGTTGAACACCAACGCCACCAGCGCAAACAGTGACGACAGCAACATCCCGGCAAGCATCGCCAGCAACACGCCCAGCCACAGGTTGCCGCTGTTCAGCGCGACGATAAAACCGATCACCGCGCCAAACAGCATCATCCCTTCCTGCCCAAGATTGAGCACGCCGCTCTTTTCGCAAATCAGTTCACCCAGTGCCACCAGCAACAGCGGCGTGCCGCACCGCACCATGGCGTAGAAAATATTGCTCAACAGATCGATATCCATCACAGCGCTCCGGCGGTTACGGCAGTGGTCGAGGTGCGCTTCACCCAGCTCAGGTTCAGGCGTGGCCGATAGAGGATCAGCACGTCACAGGCGAGCAGGAAAAACAGCATCATTCCCTGAAACAACTGGGTGATCGCCTGCGGCAGATTCATCGTCATTTGCGCGCTCTCGCCACCGATGTACAGCAGCGCCATCAGCAGGCTCGAAAACAGAATCCCGATCGGATTCAGACGCCCAAGAAACGCCACGGTAATCGCCGCGTAGCCATAACCCGGCGACACCTGCGGCACCAATTGGCCAATCGGTCCGGTCACTTCGCAGACACCCGCCAGCCCGGCCAAGCCGCCGCTGATCAACAGCGCCAGCCAGATCAACCGCTTCTCGCGAAAGCCGACAAACCCCGCCGCACGCTTGTCCAGCCCGAGCACTTTGATCTGAAAACCGACAAAGCTTTTCTGCAACAACACCCACACCGCAACCAGTGCGAGCAGGGCGAAATACACCCCGGCATGCACGCGGCCATCCTCCATCAACAACGGCAAACGGCTGGCATCGCCGAACATCGCCGATTCGGGAAAGTTGAACCCGGCGGGATCTTTCAACGGCCCGTGCACGCAGAACAGCAGCAGGTTCAGGGCGATGTAGTTGAGCATGATGCTGGTGAGGATTTCGTTGGCGTTGAAGCGTGTGCGCAACCACGCGGTCAGCCCGGCCCATGCGGCGCCGGCGAGGGTGCCGGTGAGCAGAATAAATACCAGCGCCCAACGACTTTGCATGCCGATGATGTTCACCGCCAAGGCACTGCCGGCGAGCGCGCCGAGGAGTAATTGGCCTTCGGCGCCGATGTTCCAGATTCGCGCCTGATAGGCCACTGCCAGGCCCAGCGCGCAAAGCAGAATCGGCAGCGCTTTGACCAGCAATTCGGAGACGCCATACAAGTCGCTGACCGGAGCGATCAGCAGCGTGTGCAAGGTTTGCAGCGGCTCATGGCCAAGGGCGATAAACAACAGCGAGCCACAACCGAGCGTCAGCGCCGCCGCCAGTAACGGCGAGCACCACAGCATCAAGCGCGATTGCTGGCCACGGGGTTCGAGGGAAAGCAGCATGTGTATAACTCCGTTAAACCGTGGCGGCTAAAGGTGCGTGGTCGAACTGGCCGGCCATCCAGCCGCCGACATCGCTGAGTTGGGTATCGCCGGTGTTGTGCAGCGCCGACAGACGCCCGCCACACAACGCGCCGAGGCGATCGCTGATCTGGAACAGTTCGTCGAGATCTTCGGAAATCACCAGAATCGCCGCGCCGGCATCGCGCAGCGCGATCAGCGCACGGTGAATGGTCGCGGCAGCGCCGACGTCGACGCCCCAGGTCGGGTGCGCGGCGATCAGCAGTTTCGGTTGCTGAAGGATTTCCCGGCCGAGGATGAATTTCTGCAGATTGCCGCCGGACAAACTGCGCGCGGCAGTTTGCGTGTCCGGGGTTTTCACGCCGAAGCGCTGAATGATCTGTTGGGCGAGGGCTTCGACTTTGCCGCGTTCGATCAAACCGTGGCTGACCAAGCCTTGTTGGAACGCGGTAAGCAGAGCGTTTTCGGCCAGACTCAATTCCGGCACCGCGCCATGGCCGAGACGTTCGGCGGGGACGAAAGCCAGGCCCAGTTTGCGTCGCGCATCCGGGCGTAAATCAGCGACGTGTTGTTCGGCGAATCGAATGGTCGCGGCTTGCGCCCGAGGCAAGGTTTGTTCGCCACTGAGCAGGGCGAGCAATTCATCCTGACCGTTGCCCGCGACCCCGGCGATGCCAACGATTTCACCGCTGCGCACTTGCACATCAATGTCCGTCAGCGAGCAGCCGAACGGATCCGGGTTGTGCCAACTCAATCCCTTCACCTGCAAAAACGCCGCGCCACCGCTGACCTTCGGATAGTCGCCAATCAACGCCGCCGCTTCGCCAACCATCAACTGCGCCAATTGCTGATCCGAACACTCCGCTGGCAGGCAATGCCCGGCCACTCGACCACCGCGCAGAACTGTCGCGCTGTGACACAACGCCCGAACCTCGGCGAGTTTGTGGCTGATAAACAGAATGCTGCAGCCTTCGGCAGCGAGGCGACGCAGGGTGATGAACAACTCATCGGCCTCCTGCGGCGTCAACACCGAAGTCGGTTCGTCGAGAATCAACAGGCGAATGTCCTGCATCAGGCAGCGAATGATTTCCACGCGCTGGCGCTCACCGATCGACAGGCTGTGGACAAGTCTTTCAGGCTCCAGCGCCATGCCGTAACGGCGTGACACTTCGCGAATTTTCGGTTCCAGTTGTTTCGGTGTGCCGGCCGCAGCGCCCATCGCCAGCGCAATGTTCTGCGCGACGCTGAGGGTTTCGAACAGCGAGAAATGCTGGAACACCATGCCGATGCCCAACTGCCGCGCCTGTGCCGGATTGCGGATGTTGACCCGCTGACCTTGCCAGAGCATCTCGCCCGAATCGGCCTGGGTGACGCCGTAGATAATCTTCATCAAGGTACTTTTGCCCGCACCGTTTTCACCGAGCAGGGCATGGATTTCCCCGGGTGCGATGCTCAGGTCGATGGCGTCATTGGCCAGACAACCGGGATAGCGTTTACTGATATGGCGCAATTGCAGGCGCGGGAGGGGAGGAGCGATTGGCATGACAGGCTCGACTTGCTTGGAGTTGTACCTGTGGATAAAGCAATTTCCTGGCCATTGAGTCAGGAACGCGGGCGGGCCGCGTGTGGAGGTGCTTGGCGCAGAGCATTCAGGAGCGAATCACGCGCGACGGCGGCACCAATTCAGAGCAAAGCCGTTGAACGGGCGCCAGTTTTGCCCGTCGGTAACTGATCAAAAAACGAGCAAAACCTTGTGGACTAGACGGGACCTGCGACTGCGCCAGCCATGAACGGGTTATCCACAGGTTGCTCCACAGTTATTGTGCGCAAGCTGCAAACCCGGGCATAAGCACTGCGGTGCTTTCTTCTAATGGTGATAAACCGCGCTAACTGACTGTTTCTGTTTGAAAATTTCGTTTCGTCGGGTGAATTGAACGAAAAGTGAACAAACCGCGCAAAGCCACGTGACAGAAGGGTTACAGCGAAATGTACTCAGGTTATCCACAGTCGGGTGCACAGCCGATGTGGGCAACTCTGTGGAATAAGGAAATTCGGGGTCGCCCCAAAAGATCGCAGCCTTCGGCAGCTCCTACAGGGGAACGCATTTCAAGTGTAGGAGCTGCGGAACGCTGCGATCTTTTATCGTTGAAGCAAAATCCGCCCACGGCTCAAATCTGCCAACTGGTTTTGTAACAACTCGATCTGCGCCTCACCCACCGCCAACTTCAACTCAACGCCATTGGCGGTAAAGTTCTCCTCCACCACCAACCCACCCAGATCGGCAACCCGCAACTTCACCAACGCCAACTCGGCAAACCCGCACGCACAACTCAACGGCACCCGACTGATCAACTCAATCTTCGCCGCCGTCTGTAAACATTTGTTCGCCCCACCGCCATACGCTCGGGCCAAACCACCCGTGCCAAGTTGAATGCCGCCATACCAACGAATCACCAGCACCGCGACCTGATCACAATCCTGCGCTTCAATCGCCGCGAGAATCGGCCGACCCGCCGTGCCGCCCGGTTCGCCGTCATCATTGCTACGGTATTGATCGCCGAGCTTCCACGCCCAGCAATTGTGCGAGGCGTTGAGATCGCTGTGTTGTTCGAAAAAAGCCTGTGCCTCGGCAGGGCTGCCGATCGGTGCGGCGAAAGTGATAAAGCGGCTTTTGCGAATCTCTTCGCGGTACTCGCAAAAACCGCTGAGGGTGAAAGGCATAAACGTCTTATAGAGAAGGAGTGAGGCCGCAGCCTTTGAGAATGATGCGGATCAGGTTGTTGCCGGCGTCTTCCATGTCCTGCTTGGTCAGCTTGCTGCGACCGCTGACGCGACAGATCTGCGTGGCGAAATCCGCGTAATGCTGAGTGCTGCCCCACAACAGGAAGATCAGGTGCACCGGATCCACCGGGTCCATTTTGCCGGCATCGATCCACGCCTGAAACACCGCTGCGCGGCCAGTGAACCAGGCGCGGTAATCCTGATTGAAATATTCGCTCAGGCATTCGCCGCCGCTGATCACTTCCATCGCGAAGATTCGCGAGGCTTGCGGCTGGCGGCGGGAGAATTCCATCTTGGCGCGGATGTAGCGGGTCAGCGCTTCGGCCGGATCGTCCTCGGCCGTTAGCGTGTTGAAGGTGCTGTCCCACAGCTCGATGATGTTGCTCAGCACCGCCACGTACAAACCGAGTTTGTTGGTGAAGTAGTAATGCAGGTTCGCCTTGGGCAACCCGGCATTCTGGGCGATGGTGTTCATGCTGGTGCCTTTGTACCCGTGACGGGCGAACTCGTCTTCGGCGGCTTTGAGGATGGTCTCTTCGTTCTTCTGACGAATGCGGCTGGCGGGTTTGCCGCCATGGGCTGGGACTTCAAAGGTCATAGGCACTTCCGGGTTTGTCTGTGGGTGCAACCAAGTGCGTTGATAGCGCACCCACAGGCATCCGACAAGTCTTTGCGCGATAAAACCGTTATGCCTGTTCGATCTTGTTCAGCGATGCGTGCGCTTCAGCGGCCTCGGTTTTCGACTCCGGCAGCAGCAGGCACAGGACGATTGCGGTCAGGCCGCCGCTGGTGATCGCCGAATCGAACAGGTTCTGCACCAGTTTTGGCAGCAGGTGCAGCAGGTTCGGTTGCGCGGCAATGCCCAGGCCGACGCCGAACGATGTGGCGATGATCAACATGCTGCGTCGATCCAGTGGCGACTGCGCGAGGATGCGCACGCCGGCAGCGGCCACCGCGCCGAACATCACCAGGGTCGCGCCGCCGAGCACCGGTTTCGGAATCTGTTGCAGCACCGCGCCGATCATTGGAAACATACCCAGACAAAACAGGATCGCGCCGATGTACAGCCCGACGTAACGGCTGGCGACGCCGGTCAACTGGATCACGCCGTTGTTCTGCGCAAACGTGGTGTTGGGGAAGGCGCTGAAGGTCGCGGCGATCATGCAGCTCACGCCATCGCCGAGTACGCCACCGCGCAAGCGGCTTATATAAGAAGGGCCGCTGATCGGTTGGCGAGCGAGCATGCAATTGGCGGTGAGGTCGCCGACGGTTTCGATGGTGCTGATCAGATAAATCAGCGCGACCGGCAGGAAAGCCGTCCAGTCGAAGCTGAAGCCAAACTTGAACGGCGTAGGAAAGCTCACCAGCGGCAAGTCAGGCAATGGCTGCGGCAGCAGTTTCCCACTGAACCACGCGGCCAGGCTGCCGAGCAGCAAACCGATGATGATTGCCGACAAACGCACCCATGGCGTGTTCGAGCGGTTGAGCAGAATGATCGTCAGCAACACAAACACGCCCAGCGCCAGATTGCCCGGCGCACCGAAGTCCGGCGCATTGAAGCCACCTCCGAGATCAGTGATGCCGACCTTGATCAGGCTGATGCCGATCAGGGTGATGACGATCCCGGTCACCAGCGGCGTAACGACTCGACGCAGTTGACCGATGAAGCGGCTGAGAACGATCTGCACGATTGCGCCGAAAAAGCACACACCGAAAATCATCGCCAGAATGTCTTCCGGGCTGCCGCCACGTTGCTTGACCAGAAACCCCGCCGACAGCACCGCGCCGAGAAAGGCGAAACTGGTGCCTTGCAAACAGATCATCCCCGCGCCGATGCCGAACGGCCGCCGGGCCTGAATGAAGGTGCCGACGCCCGAAACCATCAACGCCATGCTGATCAAGTAAGGCAAATAGGCGGTCAACCCGAGCGCCGAGCCAATCACCAGCGGCGGGGTGATGATGCCGACGAAACTGGCGAGCACGTGTTGTAGTGCCGCGAGTGTCGCGGCGAGTGGTTTGGGGCGGTCGTTGAGGCCGTAGATCAGGTCGCTGGACGGTGCGGAATCTGGCTGCATGGCTTAGGGCTTCTTGTTGAAGGATCGAGGTTGATCCTGCTTTGCAAAAAGCTGTCCACTTGCTCAGGTTATTCGATGGTTCCGTCGTTGAGGCCCAACGCTGCTGGGCCTGCGGGATTTATCAACGCGTCGCCGCCAGACTCTCCAGAAAGCTTTCCAGCACCAAATGAGGGCGCCGCCCCTTGCGCGTGACCGATGCCAGACTCAAATCGTAGAACCGCGTTCCTGCTTTCAAAGCACGCAAACGCCCCTGCTGCACCCAAAGACTGGCGTAATGATCCGGCAAATACCCAATATAACGCCCGGTCAAAATCAAAAACGCCATGCCTTCCCGATCGGAAGCACTCGCTGTGCAATTGAGCGCCTGGTAATGCGCCTGAATCTCCGCCGGTAACCGAAACGTCGGCGCAATCGCGTCCTGACTGTTTAAGCGTTCGTCATCGAGCTGTTTGTCATCGACATAAAACAACGGATGTCCCACCGCGCAATAAAGCAGTGAACGCTCGCTGTACAGCGGCTGATATTCCAGTCCCGACAGTGCACTGGCCTGCGGCACCACGCCAACATGCAGCCGCCCATCAAGCACGCCTTGCTCGACTTCATTCGGCGCAATCATGCGGATCTGGATCTGCACATCCGGTCCGCGCTCCTTCAACTGGGCGAGGGCGTGGGTGATACGCATGTGGGGCAGGGTGACGAGGTTGTCGGTCAGGCCGATGATCAGCTCACCGCGCAAATGCTGGTGCAGACCGTTGACCTCGGTGCGGAAACTTTCCAGCGCACTTAACAGTTGCAGCGCCGATTGATACACCTCGCGACCTTCTTCGGTCAGCGAAAACCCGGCGCGACCACGCTGGCACAGACGCAAACCGAGGCGCTGCTCCAGGTCGCTCATCTGTTGGCTGATCGCCGAACGACCGATGCCGAGCACGGTTTCCGCTGCCGAGAAGCCGCCGCATTCCACCACGCTGCGAAAAATCCGCAGTAGGCGAATATCAAAGTCACTGACCTGGGCCAGCGGATCGGGGCGGCGGCTGCTCATCTTATTGTTCTCATTGTTTAGCAAAGTTCTAACTGAAGGTTAGAAGAGTTGAATTTCACCGACTTTATCGCCGTGGCAATTTAGCTGCAACAACGCTTTTTATCTCCCTGACGCTTATGCCCTGCGAGGTTTTGCCCGATGAACATGCCTGAAAACGCGCCGTCGCCACTGGCCAGCCAACTGAAGCTGGACGCGCACTGGATGCCGTACACCGCCAACCGCAACTTTCAGCGCGACCCGCGTCTGATCGTTGGCGCCGAAGGCAGCTGGCTGATCGACGACAAGGGCCGCAAGGTATATGACTCGCTGTCTGGCCTGTGGACTTGTGGCGCTGGCCATACCCGCAAGGAAATTCAGGAAGCGGTCTCCAAACAGTTGGGCACCCTCGATTACTCGCCGGGCTTCCAGTACGGCCACCCGTTGTCGTTCCAGTTGGCCGAGAAAATCACCGAGCTGACCCCGGGCAACCTCAATCACGTGTTCTTCACTGACTCGGGTTCCGAGTGCGCCGACACCGCAGTGAAAATGGTCCGTGCCTACTGGCGCCTGAAAGGCCAGTCGACCAAGACCAAAATGATCGGCCGTGCCCGTGGTTACCACGGCGTGAACATCGCCGGCACCAGCCTTGGCGGCGTCAACGGCAACCGCAAGCTGTTCGGTCAGGCGATGATGGACGTCGATCACCTGCCGCACACGCTGCTGGCCAGCAACGCATTTTCCCGTGGCATGCCGGAGCAGGGCGGTATTGCACTGGCCGATGAGCTGCTGAAGCTGATCGAGTTGCACGATGCTTCGAACATTGCCGCCGTATTCGTAGAACCTATGGCCGGTTCCGCTGGCGTACTGGTACCGCCGCAGGGTTATCTGAAGCGTCTGCGCGAGATCTGCGATCAGCACAGCATCCTGCTGGTGTTCGACGAAGTGATCACCGGTTTCGGCCGTACCGGCAACATGTTCGGTGCCGACACCTTTGGCGTTACTCCGGACCTGATGTGCATCGCCAAGCAAGTCACCAACGGCGCGATCCCGATGGGCGCAGTGATTGCCAGCTCCGAGATCTACCAGACCTTCATGAACCAGCCGACCCCGGAATACGCCGTGGAATTCCCGCACGGCTACACCTACTCGGCGCACCCGGTAGCTTGCGCCGCAGGTCTTGCAGCACTAGACCTGCTGCAAAAGGAAAACCTGGTGCAGAGCGTCGCTGAAGTCGCACCGCATTTTGAAAACGCGCTGCATGGTCTGAAAGGCTCGAAGAACGTTATCGACATCCGTAACTTCGGCCTGGCCGGTGCGATCCAGATTGCCGGTCGTGACGGCGACGCCATCGTGCGTCCGTTCGAGGCGGGTATGGCCCTGTGGAAAGCCGGGTTCTACGTGCGCTTCGGCGGCGACACCCTGCAGTTCGGCCCAACCTTCAACAGCAAGCCGCAAGACCTCGATCGTCTGTTCGACGCGGTCGGCGAAGTGCTGAACAAGCTCGACTGATTTTTCCTTCTATATAGCTATGCAAATAGCAGGCGCCTCTTGCGGGCGTCTGCGCACAAGAATTCAGGAGTTTTCGATGAGCGTTATCCCGCATTTGATCAACGGCGAACTGGTGACCGAGAACGGTCGCGCGGTAGATGTGTTCAACCCGTCCACCGGTCAGGCTATCCACAAGCTGCCACTGGCCAGCCAGGCAACCATCCAGAAAGCCATCGATGCCGCCAAGGCTGCGTTCCCGGCCTGGCGCAACACGCCACCGGCCAAACGTGCGCAGGTGATGTTCCGCTTCAAGCAACTGCTGGAGCAGAACGAAGCGCGCATCTCGCAATTGATCAGCGAAGAACACGGCAAGACTCTGGAAGACGCCGCCGGTGAATTGAAGCGCGGTATCGAGAACGTCGAGTTCGCTTGCGCAGCGCCAGAAATCCTCAAGGGCGAGTACAGCCGCAACGTCGGCCCGAACATCGACGCATGGTCGGACTTTCAGCCGCTGGGCATCGTTGCCGGGATCACCCCGTTCAACTTCCCGGCCATGGTGCCGCTGTGGATGTACCCGTTGGCGATCGTCTGCGGCAACTGCTTCATCCTCAAACCGTCCGAGCGCGATCCAAGTTCGACACTGCTGATCGCTCAACTGCTGCTGGAAGCCGGTCTGCCGAAAGGCGTGATGAGCGTGGTGCACGGTGACAAGACTGCGGTAGACGCCTTGATCGAAGCGCCGGAAGTCAAAGCGCTGAGCTTCGTTGGTTCGACGCCGATTGCAGAATACATTTACGCCGAAGGCACCAAGCGCGGCAAACGCGTTCAGGCGCTGGGCGGCGCGAAGAACCACGCGGTGCTGATGCCGGATGCCGATCTGGACAATGCGGTCAGCGCACTGATGGGCGCGGCCTACGGTTCGTGCGGTGAGCGCTGCATGGCGATCTCGGTTGCCGTGTGTGTTGGCGATCAAGTGGCAGATGCGCTGGTGGCCAAACTGGTTCCACAGATTCAGGCGCTGAAAATCGGTGCCGGCACTTCGTGCGGTCTGGATATGGGGCCACTGGTAACCGGTCAGGCGCGCGACAAGGTCAGCGGTTACGTGGATGACGGCGTGGCAGCGGGCGCGACCCTGGTGGTCGACGGTCGTGGTTTCAGCGTGGCCGGTCACGAAGAAGGCTTCTTCCTCGGCGGCTGCCTGTTCGACAACGTCACCCCGGAAATGCGCATCTATAAAGAAGAGATCTTCGGTCCGGTCCTCTGCATTGTTCGCGTGAATAGCCTGGAAGAGGCGATGCAACTGATCAATGATCACGAATACGGCAACGGCACCTGCATCTTCACCCGTGACGGTGAAGCCGCGCGTCTGTTCTGCGACGAGATCGAAGTCGGCATGGTTGGCGTTAACGTGCCGCTGCCGGTACCGGTGGCTTACCACAGCTTCGGCGGCTGGAAGCGCTCGCTGTTCGGCGACCTGCACGCTTATGGTCCGGATGGTGTGCGCTTCTACACCCGTCGCAAGGCGATCACTCAGCGCTGGCCGCAGCGTGCCAGCCATGAGGCTTCGCAGTTCGCCTTCCCTAGCTTGTAAGTAGAAGGGCGATGCAACGAAGGCCGACCCCTTGGGGTCGGCCTTCGTGTTTTCGGGGTTTTTTGACCGATGTGACAGAATTATGAAAATAGGT